>NZ_JBFAHS010000016.1:0-225455 GCF_040654315.1 Nocardia sp. NPDC050713
CGCCCCCCGCCCCCCCCACCCCCCCTACCACCCCGCGTTGCCCCCCAAACACCCCCCCCCCCCGGGGGCCCCCCCCCCCCACCGCGGCCAGGTCGACTCCGGACGAGGCATTACGCCACACCAACCACCGGTTGCGCGGCGCGATAGGTGTCCAACAGCGCGGCTACTCGGGTGCGGTAGCGGTCGACATTCGCCAGCTTGATGGATTCGTACCCGCGAATCATGTCCGGCAGATCAGCGATTTCGACAGCCAGAGCGTGGTTGTCGGGTCGTAGATCCGCCAGCAGTTCCTCGACCAGCGCACGGTACTCGACGATCAGCGCGCGTTCCTGCCTGCGCACCTCGGCCATTCCGAACGGATCGAAGCGAGTGCCCCGGACCCGGCGCATGGCCGTCAGCAGCCGGTACACGGGCTGGAACCACGGACCGAGTTCGATCTTGTTCCGCATGCCGAGCGCCCGCAGGATCGGCGGGTGCAGGCGGTAGGACATGCGGGCGCCGGGCCCGAACTCCGCCTCGATGGCGGTGCGCAAGGCGGGGTCGACCGACAGCCGGGCGACCTCGTACTCGTCCTTGTAGGCCATGAGCTTGTAGAGGTATCTGGCGACCGACTCGGTGAGCGCGGTCGCACCGGGAATCCGCTCGTCCTCACGCTGCCGTACGTGCTCGACGAACCGGCTGTATTCCCGTGCGTACGAGAGGCTCTGGTAGCCGACGAGATCGGGGATACGGACGGTGACCAGCCGCGTCAACTCGGTCTCCCGACCGGATGCCACCCGAGCAATCAACTTCCGAACCGCCTGTGACAGTGCACGATTCGCGCGCTCGGCCGGTGACTTCTCCGCCACCGCGACCTCGAAAGCCGCGGCGTCCGCGACGGACAGGCGGCCGTAACGGAACGCTTGAACGTTGGCCTCGACCTGCACGCCGTTGAGCGTGATGGCGTGCTCGACCTCCGCGGGCGACAGCGGCAACGAACCGGATTGCACTGCCGCGCCGACCAGCAGGAAGTTGGCGTACTGGTCCTCGCCGAGCAAGGCGTTCGCCGCGTGACGGGCGTCGAGGAAGATCGCCTCGCGCGTCGTCGAGCGCAAGGCGTCCCGGATGGGTCCGACGTCGGGGAACCCTACGGTGGTATCGATGACCATCTGACCCGTCGGAACTTCACTGGTGGAGATCACCGCCGTGGTCCGTTCGGCGCTCGCCGCCGCCAGGTACCGTTCGTCGGCGGCCACCAGGATGTCGCATCCGAGATACAGATCGCACTCCCCGGCCGCCGCCTTCCCAGCCTGGTCGGTCGGCTCGACGGAGATCTTGAGGTCCGAGACGACCGCTCCCCCCTTCTGCGCGAGACCGGTCTGGTCCAAGGTGCGGACATGGCGACCGGCCAGCGCCGCGGCGGTGCTGAGCACCTGCGCCAGCGTGACCACACCGGTCCCGCCCACGCCGGTGATGCGCGTGGTGTGGGTTCCGTCGAGCGCGAATACCGGCTCCGGGAGGGCGTCGGCGTAGAGCAGCGACGCCCGGGTACCGCTGGTGCGCTTCCCCGCGGGCGCCACGGTGATGAACGACGGGCAATCGCCCGACAGGCAGGAGAGGTCCTTGTTGCACGAGGACTGGTCGATGCGCGTCTTGCGCCCGAACTCGGTGGCGACCGGCTGGACCGACAGGCAGTTGGACTTCTCGCCGCAGTCACCGCAGCCCTCACAGACCCGTTCGTTGATCACCACCCGCTGTGCGGGCTCCGGCGCGAGCCCGCGCTTGCGTTTGCGCCGTAGTTCGGTCGCGCATTCCTGGTCGTGAACGAGCAGCGTGACACCGCGCGTGCGCGCGAGGACCTCTTGGGCTTCGATCAGCCGGTCCCGACGCCAGACTTCCACTCCGCGAGGGAGTTTCGTCTTGCGGTAGCTCCTGAGGTCGTCGGTGGTGACGATGATGCGGGCGACGCCTTCGGCGACCATCGCCTCGCAGATGGCAGGCACCGTCATCAGCCCGACGGCCTGCTGCCCGCCGGTCATGGCCACGGCCGAGTTGTAGAGCAGTTTGTAGGTGATGTCGACTCCCGCCGCGATCGCGGCCCGGATCGCCAGGCTGCCGGAGTGGTGGAAGGTACCGTCGCCGAGGTTCTGGATGAGGTGGTCGCGCTCCAGAAACGGCGCCATACCGATCCATTGGGCGCCTTCGCCGCCCATCTGCGTCATCCCGGCCACCTCGCCCACCTGTTTGGCGTCCATCAGCGTCACCATGGCGTGGCACCCGATTCCCGCGCCCACGGTGGCTCCCGCGGGGACCTTGGTCGAGACATTGTGCGGACAGCCCGAGCAGAAATACGGCGTCCGGGTGACGAGGGGCAGCGCGATCGGACCACGCCGGCGGCGTGACTTCCCCGACCAGTCGTCGACCGAGGGAAAACCGCCGAGTTCGGACAGCCGCGCGGCCACATGGGTCGCGACGATATCGGGGTCGAATTCGCCGTCGGCCGGGAACAACGCGGCGCCGCCGGGCGTCCGTTTGCCCGAGACAGCGGGCGCGTCGGGCCTGCCGTAGAGCAGACTCTTGACCGCCGACTCGATGAGTGCCCGTTTCTCCTCGACGACGATGATCTCGGACAGCCCCTCGGCGAACTCGTCGACCACGCCCGGCTCGAGCGGGTGGATCATGCCGAGCTGAAGCAGCCGCACGCCGCGCCGCGCCAGCTCGTCGTCGTCGAATCCCAAAGCGCGCAGGGCTTGCCGTAGATCCAGGAATGTCTTTCCCGCGGCGACGATGCCGACCCGGTCCGACGAACTGGAACGCGCGATGCGATTGAGCCCGTTCGCCGCGGCGTATCGGCGGGCGATCTCCAGGCGCGCGCCGTCCCGGCTCCGTTCCAGCGCGCCCAACGCCGGTTGCAGGACCTGGCCGGTCACCTCGTGCCGGTATTCGGCGCCGTCCACGGTCAGATCGGGAACGACCGGACGGACCCGCTCCGGGTCCACATCCACCGTTCCCGACCCGTCCGCGACGTTGGTCACCACCTTCATGGCCACCCACAACCCGCAGGCACGCGACATGGCGATCCCGTGCAGGCCGAAGTCCAGCGCCTCCTGGGGATCGGCGGGATAGAGCACCGGGAGCCCCAGGTCGGCCAAGAGCAGTTCGGAGGCTCCCGGCACGGACGACGACTTCGCCGCCGGATCGTCGCCGACCAGGGCGAGCACCCCGCCCTCGGAATGGGCGCCCATCAGATTGCCGTGCCGAACCGCGTCGGCCGCACGGTCCAGCCCGGGGGATTTCCCGTACCAGATCGCACTGACCCCGTCGACGCGCTTGTCGGATTGCCTTGCGGCGAGCTGCGTTCCCTGCACGGCTGTCGCCGCGAGCTCCTCGTTCACGCCCGGTCGGAACACGATGTCGTGCTGGTCGAGCAACGCCGCATTGCGTTCGAGTTCGGTGTCGTATCCGGCGAGCGGTGAGCCCTCGTATCCGGAGATGAAACAGGCGGTGCGGCGTCCTGCTCGGTCGTCCGCCCGGCGCTGATCCAGGGGAATCCTGGCCAGGGCTTGGATTCCGGTGAGATGGACGCGCCCGTGTTGCACGGTATATCGGTCACGAGGTGACGCCACCGGCGCTGATTGATTCGTCACGACAGAGGATTTCCTAACGAAGGAGATGGTCAGGAGACGGAGTGGTCGGCCCCGCGGCACGCGGCGTCGAGCGCGGCCCACAGGTCTCGTACGGGCTTGGTGGACAACCCCTCTGCCCGCCAGGCGATGTGCCCATCGGGACGAACCAGGATCGCGCCGTCATGGGGGATCCCGCACAAGCCAGGCGCGGTGACCTCGAAGTCACGTCCCGGAACGCACGCGTGGATCGGGACATCCGTATCGATCTCCGCCAAAGCGGCGGCCCAGACCGCACCGTCGGGCCCCGTGATGAGCGTGAATCCTGGTATCAGGAGATCGTGCGTCGAGATCGTGACGCCGCCCCTGTCGATCCACGCGTGCGGGAGCCTGCCACCGGGCACCGCCACGGTGAGCGGGTCCGCCTGCGTCTCCGAGGGGCAACCGACGCCGTACACGTAGCCGATCTCGAGTTCGAGATAGTCGAAGTGGGGGCGCTGTGCGGGGACGGACTCGGCCAATCGCTTTCGCTCGGCCGCCGCCACCGCCGCGTCCCCGCTTTCGAGCCGGGCGGCCATGTCGAGGGTGTTGGGCCCGATCCCGGCGTCGGCCATTTTCACCGCGTTGGTGATGCTGCTTTCGGCATTGGCGACGGCGATCGGCCTGCGCTCGGATTCATAAGTGTCGAGCAACGTTTCGGACGCCCAGCCGTCGATCACCGCCGCCAGCTTCCACCCGAGGTTGTCCGCGTCGACCAGTCCCGTGTTCATGCCGAGACCTCCGGTCGGCGGAAACCGATGCGCCGCATCGCCGGCGAGGAAGATTCGCCCTTTGCGATACTGCCGCGCCGTGCTCGCCCCGAGCGTCCAGGTGCCGACGGACCGGACGTCGACGTCGAGGTCGGGCGCTCCGATGCCGCTCCGGATCAGGTCGGCACAGCGCTGCGCGGTGTAGTCGGCGACCGACTCCCGAGTCGGGTCGTATTCGAGGTGGAATGTCCAGCGATCGCCGCCCATTCGGATGAACACGCCTGGACAGGCGGTGTTCAGTACCCAGAACAGCAAGGCGGGATCCTTGTCCGACCAGCGCGACAGATCCGCGTGGAAGTACACGTTGATCAAGTGCCCGAACTCCGGAACGCCCTCGATCTCGATGCCGAGGCCGCGCCGGATCCGTCCGGACGCTCCGTCCGCGGCCACGACGTAACCGGCGCCGAATCGTTCTTCGCCCTCGCGTGTTTCGACGCGCACGTCGACCGAATCCCCGAGATCTTGCACCGCGGTGACGCGTGTGCCGTAGCGGACCTCGGCCATTCCCTGCCGGTACACCGCTTCCAGCAGCCGACGCTGCACCCGATCCTGCGCGCACGAGCCGACGGTCACCGGCGACGCCCCGAGCCGTCTCGCCAGGTGCTCCACGGGCGCGTCCGCGAGGTCGATCCGCCCGAACTCCTCACCCGCGACCGTGTGCTTCCAGACGAAGCTGAGCCCGCAGTTCAGATCGACCGCGTCCGCGATGATCTCGTCGTAGACGCCCCAAAGGCGCAGCAGCTCCATCGATCTCGTATTCACCACGTGCGCGCGTGGATGCGGATTGATGTCGTCGAACTGGTCACAGACGACACTGCGCACGCCGTGCCTGCCGAGCACATACGCCGTCGCGAGCCCGACCGGGCCCGCGCCGACGATCAAGACCGGAATGTGTCCGTCGTTCACGGCCGCTTCACCAGCTCCGCCAGCGGTTCGCCCGCCTCGAATCGGGCGATCAGCTCTTCCGGAACGAAGTCGACGCCGATCGGATTGGCGACGAAGGCGTCGGACTCGAAGAACGCCTGTGTCTCCTCCTCGGTGGCGAAACTGTCGATCTGCAACTCGATCTGGTTGCCGTCCGGATCCCGGTAGTACATCGACATCGTCGGACCGTGGTTGATGCTCCAGAAAGGCTGCACCCCATCAGCTTTCAACCGCTTGTAGTTGTCGAGCAGATCCCCGAGCGATGCGTAGGTGAAGGCCATGTGATGCATGCCGGTGTGCGCGTCGGTGGGCTGCTCCGACGCGCCGGTCGCGATGAACGCGACCCGATGGTGCTCGTCGTCGTAGGTCATGAACGCCAACATGTCGTTGGCGAAGGCCACACGACCTTCCAGCACGTGCAGATACCAGTCGGTCATCTCCTGCAGACGATTGGTTCGCAACACGATGTGGGCGAGTTTGACGGGTGACGCCATCGTTGGCACCTCCGAACGGTATGGCGAGAAGAGTTCTCTTGAATGTGACTCAAGACACGGTAGCCCCCTCATGAATGACAGTCAAGAGACAGCGCGAACCGATGCCGAGACAGGACGGACCCGCCTCAGCGCACGACCGGACGAACAAGAGCAGTCGCCAGAATCGACACGAACAAGGGCGTCACACAGACCCCGAACGCCTCGCGCCCGGGTGGATCACCGAACTACATGGCCGCGACCAGCGGCAACGACGTCAGCGAGCAGCTTTAGCGGCCGCGGAGGCGACCAGCGCATCGGTCACCAGATCGATCAGATCGCCGATCGGTCGATCCAGGCGGCGCGAGCTGATCAGGACCCCCTCGAACAGCACATGCCCCGCATCGGCGATCAGCGCCACATCGGCGCCCTCGGGCAGCCTGTTCGCGATCGCGGCGAACAGGCGGCCCTCGAGCCATCGCTGGATCTGCTCATAAGCGACGCGGACCGACTCCGAGTCCGCCATCCGCTCATACGCCTCGCGATGCAGCGCCCGGTACGGCTGCACCGCGACCAGCAGCCCGACGAGCTCGTTGCGTGGATCCCCGCCGAGCTCGGGATCGGCCTCCACGCTGTGGCGCGCCGTGGCGAAGATCGAGGTCAATGCCGCGGCGAACAGATCGTCCTTGGTCGGGAAGTACCAGTGCACCGCCGCGGGCGCGATACCGGCGGCGCGACCGACCGCGGCCACGCTCGTCCCCCGATAGCCGTTGGCGGCGAACAGTTCCACAGCGTGTTCGACGACCGCCGCTTCACGCTCGGCCTTCGGGATCTGCTGTCGATTCCTGGGCATGAGGTGAGCTTACTGCCCCGCGATCACCTCTTGACTGCGCGTCATGACTGCTCTTAACTGTCGGACAAGAGCGGCGAGGTTGCCGCCATCGATCGCGGAGGTACCGAGATGCGTCTGTACACAACCAACGAGGGAATCGCCCGCGAGGACCGGGCGGACGTACTCTCCGTGCTGGACCTGCCGCAGCGGGATCTCGGGGAATTGCTCGACGGCCCCGGTCTGGACGCCGCGCGGACAGCGGGAACGGTCCGCGAGATCCCCTTGGACGGGGCGATGCTGCATGCTCCCGTGCGCAGACCGGGGAAGGTCGTCATCGTCGGACTCAACTACCCCAGCCACGCCGAGGAGGCCTTGGCGGCGTTCGCCGCCATCGGTCGCACCGACATCGAGATGCCCACCGAACCCAACCTCCAAATAGTCGCGGGCTCGGCCGTGACCGGATCGGGAAACACCGTCGTCCTGCCCGGGGTCGCCGCCGGGGAAGTGGACTACGAGGGCGAACTCGCCGTCGTCATCGGACGGGCGGCCACCGGAGTGCCGGTCGAGACCGCCTGGGATCACGTGGCGGGCCTGACTATCGCGAACGATGTCTCGGCACGCGACATCCAGCGCCGCGCGATGATCGGCGACCCCGTCGCCTCGATCGGTGTGGCCAAGAGCTTCGACACCTTCAAACCGCTCGGCCCGTGCCTGGTCACCGCGGACGAGTTCACCGACCGAGTCGACCTCCGTATCCGCACCCGCGTGAACGGCGAAGTGCGCCAAGACGATCGGACGAGCAGCTTCATCCACTCGATTCCCGAGATCGTCTCGCACCTGTCGAAGTACCAGACGCTGCTGCCCGGTGACGTGATCTGCACCGGGACCCCACGCGGCGCCGGACTGTTCTCCGGCCGCTTCCTGCGCCACGGCGACATCGTGGAGGTCGAAGTCGAGCGGATCGGCGTCCTGAGCAATCCGGTGGTGTCCGAGTGAACGCCGAAACGAACGTGCACACCGCCCGCCACGACATCGAGCGGCTCACCGATGTGCCGCTGTCCGATCGCGATCTGCCCGCCACCACCTACGACCTGCTCGAACGATCCGCGCGACAACACGGCGAGAAGCCCGCTCTCCACCTGCTCCCCGGCGGGAACCGCTGGGACGAACCGGAGACCTGGAGCTACGCCGAACTGCTTCGGCGGACGACGCAGGCCGCGAATCTCTATGCGGCACTGGGCCTGGGGCCCGGTGGTGTCGTCGGCCTCATGCTCCCGAACACCAGGACCACTTACGCGGCGCTGCTCGGGGCCCAGGCCATCGGCATCGCGAACCCGGTGAATCCGATGCTCGCCACCGAACACATCGTCGAGATTCTCCGTCTCACCGAGGCACGGATACTCGTCGCGCCCGCACCCGCACTCGATCCCGACGGCTGGGACAAGGCGTGCGCGGTCGCCGAGGCGGTGCCCTCGCTGCGCGCGCTGGTCTCCGTCGGCGGGCCAGTGCGCACCGCGCCGGGTATCTGGGTCGGCGATTTCGAACAGTTGGCTGCCTCCCGGCCCGCGCACGAACTCACCCTCGAGAACCGGCCGGAGGCATCCGACATCGCCGCATACTTCCATACCGGCGGCACGACCGGAATGCCCAAAGTGGCCCCGCATACCCACGCGAGCGAGGTCTACGTCGCCTGGGCGCTCGGGCAGCACGGCGCATTCGGCGGTGACACGGTGGTTCTGACCGGGCTGCCGCTGTTCCACGTCAACGCCATCCTCATCTCGACCCTCGCGCCCTTCCTGAAGGGTGGAACGGTGGTATCGCTGGGCAGCCTCGGGTTCCGGGATCGCGAGGCGGTGGCCGACTTCTGGCGAATCGTGGAACGCTACCGGGTCACGACCTTTTCGGCGGTTCCGACGGTGTACGCCTCCCTGCCGCCGGTGTCCGACGATGTCGACCTTTCCAGCCTGCGTGCCGGAATCGTCGGCGCCGCACCGCTACCGAGCCTGGTACGAGCCGAATTCGAGTCCGCCACTGGTGTTTCGATGATCGAGGGATACGGACTCACCGAGGCGACCTGCGCGAACACCATCGGACCCATGACCGGCGGCAAGCCAGGGTCGATCGGGCTTCCGCTGCCCTATCAGCAGATCAAAGCCCTCCGAATCGGAACGGACGGACTTCCGTTCGGCGACTGCGGGCCCGGCGAGGTCGGCGTATTGGCGATCAAGGGCCCCAGCGTCTTTCCGGGATATCTCCGGCCGGGGCCGGACGGTCCTGCCCCTGATCCCACGGGTGTGATCGTCGACGGCTGGTTGATCACCGGCGATCTCGGCAGGGTCGACGCCGACGGCTTCGTCTATCTCACCGGGCGCGCCAAGGACATCATCATCCGCGGCGGCCACAACATCGACCCGCGCATGGTCGAGGAGGCGATGCTGGCTCATCCCGATATCGTTGGGGCCGCGGTGGTTCCGTGTCCCGATGCGCATTCGGGCGAAGTCCCAGCCGCTTACCTCGTGTTGCGGCCTGGCGCCGATCCAGATCTTGGGGCGCTGGGCGCCTGGGCGGCGCAGCACGCGCCCGAACCGGCCGCTGTCCCGAAGTTCATCCACATCATCCCGGCCATCCCGGTCACCGAGGTCGGCAAGGTGAACAAGCTCGCCCTGGCGCATGATTCGGTCGATCGTATTGTGCTGCGCGAACTCCGGGAGGCGAGCCTGTCCGGCGCGGTGCGGGTGACCGATCGCGGCGGCCGCGCGCACGCGCTGATCGACCTGGACAACCATGCCGCCCCGGACCGCCTCGGCGAACTCCGCGCACGCTTGAACGCCTACCCCTTCGCGCACGAGATCGTATGACCACAGAGCCGCTCACCCACGCCGTCCGCGACGATCGAGCCGCGATCGACAAGGCGATCAGCCTGCTCGTCTCGTTTCGCGACCAGGCGAACACCGGGGTCGGCGTCAGCGAACTCGCTCGACGCGCCGACCTCAACAAGTCGACCGCGTTCCGCGTGCTCGGCATCCTCGAGCGCAACGGCGTGGTGGAGCGGGTCGGGACGAGCTATCGACTGGGGCCGCGGCTGCACGAACTCAGCCGGGGCGCCTACACGCCGGATCACGAAGCGCTGCGAGACATGTTGATTCCGTTCGTCGCAGACGTCTACGAACACACCCATGAGACCACGCATCTGGCGGTACTCGTCGGCGCCGACGTGCTGTATCTGGCGAAGCTGTATGGCTACCGCAGAATACGGTCGCCTTCCCGAATCGGTGGCCGCGCGCCCGCCTACTGCACGGCCGTCGGCAAGATCTTGCTGGCCTACGACAGCGACGCCGCGGCGACTGCGGCCGCCACGTTGCGGCCCTTCACCTCGCGGACCGTGACCGACGCGGCCGCGCTGTCGTTGCAGCTCGCACGCGTGCGTCGCGACGGAATCGCGTTCGACGACGAGGAAATTCAACGCGGGCTCAGTTGTGTGGCGGTACCGATCTTCGGGCCTGCGGGCCGTCCGGTCGCCGCGCTGTCGATCGCGGGCGCGACCGGACGCATCGATACCCGCCGGCATGTTCCGACCTTGCGCCGCGTCGCTGCCGCCGCAGGACACATGTTCACGGAGTCGATCAACAAGAACACGCGGCTCTGAATGCCGCGGTCGGCAACATCGTCTGGGCCGTACGATCAGGTGCCCGGTACGCGCTCGATGTCGATATCGACCATCGTGACCCACGCCGGTTCCACGACCAGCAACCCCAGTGTCCGCCCTGGAACATCGACGTCGACCACATGCCGGAAACCGGCGAGCTTCGCCGCGGCCAGTCCGGATTCGTCGCCCGCCGTCACCGCGAAAACCACACGGCGACACTGTGGATCGGCATCCAGGACCGCGGATGCCGCCGCAGCGAGCGCCTCGGTGAGAACCTCCGCGCTCGGCGCCCCGGTGATGCGAATCTCCACATCATGGGCGCCGGCCGGATAGGCGGACCGCAGCCTCCCGTCGGCACAACGCTCGACATCGATGATCACCGGCACGTTCTCCGGACCCGCCGACAATTGGTATGTCCTCCCTCGTCTCTGTGTCACTGTCGCCTCTGATCAGAGATGGTCTCCACCGGCGGAGGTGTGAAAGCCACGCACACCGATGCCGCCGTCGACGCGGATCGCTTCGCCGGTGATCGGTCCGCTCTGCTCGCGCGACGCCAGCAGGACATAGGCCGCGGTGAAGTCACGCGGGTCGGTGCTGGAGTCGTGCAGCGGAATCGGCGGCGGTGGACTACTCGCACTACGCTTCGCGAACGACGCCGACAGGGATCGGTCCTGCATGGCGAGCGATTCGGGCCCGCGTAGGTCGGTGTTCATTCCGCCGCAGGCGACCCCGTTCACGCGCACCTTCGGTGCGAGTTCGTAGGCGAGCTCACGCATCAGACCGAGACACGCGTGTTTGCTCGCGGTGTAGACGACGCCTCCGCCGTTGACATCGAAGGAGGCATTCGACAGCGTCATCACGATGCTGCCTCTGGTCCGCATGAGTTCACGCCAAGCCGCTTCGGCCGCGAGGAAGTAGCCCTTGACGTTGATCGAGAAGATCTCGTCGAACGTGTCGCCGAGCTCCCGCGCCGTCAGCCGGGTGAGATGCCGCTGATAGTCCCACACACCGGCATTGGCGACGAGAGTATCGAGCTTCCCGAACCGCTCCACCGTCTCGGCGACCGCGTTCCGCAACTGCTCGGAGTCGCGAGTATCGGCGACGACCGCATGCATCCGTCCCGGGTCCGCCGACTCGGCGACCACCCGGGCCAGTTGCTCGGCGGTACGTCCGACGATCGTCACCGAGGCGCCCTCGGCGAGGTAGCGCTCCGCGACCGCCCGCCCGATCCCCGAACCGCCGCCGGTGACAAGCGCCGCGTATCCCTCGAGCCAGCCACTCATGCCAGTTCCCGCAGAAAGTCGACGACCAGGCGTTCGAACTGCTGTCGGCGTTCGAGTTGCACCCAATGGCCGCATCGGCCGAACACGTGCAGTCGCACATCCGGGATCTGTTTGAGCATGATCTGGGCGCCGTCGAGTGTGATCGTGCGGTCGTCGCGTCCCCACAGCAGCAGGGTCGGCGCCTTGATCTTGTGCAGATTCTTCCACAGCGGGTCCATGCCGTCGCGGGCGGCGAAAGCGGCGTTGTACCGGTGGTAGAACTCGATGTGGCTGGGATCCAGGGACGCTTCGTAGCGCTCGCGGACGACTTCGGCGCCGAACTGCTTGTGGTCGAACACCATTGCCCGGATGAAGGCGGCCATCTTCTTCTCGCTCGGGCCGCCGCCGTTGAAGTACCGGAACATCTCCTTCTGGCCTTCCGTCGGTGTGGGACCGAAAGGCAACCAGCCCCCGCCCGGCGCCATCAGCACCAGGCCCGTGACGCGCTCGCGCTGTGTCTGCGCCATGGCGATGGCCGCCGCGCCGCCCAGGCTGTTGCCGAGCAGATGGAAGGTGCCGACACCGAGCGCGTCGAGCGCTTGGAACAGCGCATCCATCGTGATCTCGGTGATGGATCGATAGTCGAGGTCGTCCTGCGTCGGCCGGTAGCTGCCGCCGAATCCCGGCTGATCAGGCAGCAGGATGCGAAAGTGCCGCGCCAGCGCGGGCAGGTTCTGGTGGTAGTTGGCCAGGCCGGACGCACCCGGTCCGCCTCCGTGCAACATGACCAAACACGGTCCGCTGCTGCCCACTTCGGCCACGGCGAGTTCACCGAGTGAGGTGGGCACACGATGGTGCCGGATGTCGGTGTCGAAAGTTTTCGTGATCATCGTCTTTCCTTGGTGCGGGGTAGCCGAGTCAGAAGAAGGTCGAGATGTTCTTCGACTGCAAGACGCTCTGGTCGAGGAGGATCGTGCGCCGGGCGACCAGGAGTCGTCGCTCGGTACGGCGCAACAGATCCGTGCGGGAGCCGACGAAGACGTTCTCATCCCGTTCGAGGCGGTTGCGGTACACCAGGAATGCCGACCGCGCCACCAGATCGCGCTCGGCGAAACCGGGGGTTCGAGCCGTATCGACGTGGTGGACAACGACATTGGATACCACATGCCGGGTTCGGGATGGCGGGTCCTCCGCCCACGCCATCCCGGAATCGAAACGACGGATACGCCAGGCGAGGCTCTCCTTGGTTTCGTCGTAGTACGCGGCCTCGCCCCGCGCGGCGATGGACAGCGCCTGCTGGCGTCGCAGCCGATTGGTCCGGGTGGGCATCCAGTACTCGAGGTCGTCGGCGAACAGCTCCAGCCAGTCCGCGTACCGGCCGTCGTCGAGCAATCCGGCTTCCCGGTAGTAGAACTGCTCGACTTCGAAATGTGTGTCGCGGTCCGCGGGCCGCTCCGACGGCGATGCGGTCGACTGCGGGGATTCGATAGGGCTCACGGTGATTCGATCCTTTGGAGGCGAGTGGTGGCAGGCGCCGTGTGCGCTTCAGCCGCGCAAGAGCTTGCGCAGGTCGACGGCAGGGTCGGCGAGCGATGCGGAATCGACGATCATCGAGCGGTCGATCATCCGCCGGGCGGCACGGACGGCGATCGAGTCGTCGATCGCGACCGCGGCCACGATCGATTCGCCACGAAGACCGAAGACCGAAAAGGCTTTTCCGCCGAATTCGCCGCGGGACACTGTTCGCTCTGCGTCCGACATCAGTCCTACTACTTCGACATGACGGTGATGACGATCGGTCCAGAACCACGCGGCCGTCGAAGCCGGAGGCGCCGCGCCGAGAATTGTCGCGGCGGCACGCTGCCCGTCCAGTTGGGCCGCTTCCCAGTGCTCGGCCCGCGGCTGGTCGCGGCAGCGGGCCGGGTCGCCGACCGCGAACACCGCCGGATTCGAGGTGACCTGACCGGAGTCGACCAAAATCCCGCGGTCCACCTCGATCCCGGCACCGAGGGCGAGACTCGTCTCGGGAACCATCCCCACGCCGAGCACCACGGCATCGACGACACGGGCCCGCGCATGCCCACCGATCCGGACCTCGATCCCCGAGGAGACTTCGGTGCAGGACACCACCGGGCCCGCGACCGTGGTGATGCCACGGTCCGCGTGCATCGCGTGCAGCCACGCGGCGACCTCCGCGCCGAGGGCCGCGGCGAGCGGCGGTGACGTTGGCTCGACCAGAACCACCTCGCAGCCGAGTTCTACAGCGGTAGAGGCTACTTCGGCGCCGATGAGGCCGGCGCCCACGATGAGAACCCTGGAGCCCGAGACAAGCACCCGGCGAAGGCGGTCGGCGTCGCCAGCGGTCCGCAATACGTGGACGCGTCGGCTGTCGACTCCGGCGATCGGCGGACGCGCCGCCTGCCCGCCGGTCGCGAGCACGACCCGGTCGGCGGCCAGCAAGCGGCCGTCGCCCAACTCGACCTTGCCCTCGGCGGGCCGCAGCGCGGTCACCGTGGACCGGTTGATCAGCCGCACCTCCTCGTCCTGATACCACTGCGGGGAGCGCAGCGCGATCTGTTCGAAAGTTCTTTCGCCACAGAGGTATTTCTTGGACAGCGGCGGTCGGTCGTAGGGGAACTCGCCCGCCTCGACGAGGGTGAGTTCGCCATCGAACCCCCCGGAGCGCAAGGCGCCGACGGTACTCACACCGGCGATGCCGCCACCGACGACGACCACACGATCGATCGAGCCGGTCATGATCGAGGCGCCTCGTTCGGAAACAGGAAGACCTCGCCATCGCGCACCTCGACCCGGTGCGGGCACACCCCCTTGGTGGCCGGAAGTCCGTCGACCGCACCGGTTTCCAGACAGAACCTGCTCGCGTGCAACGGGCACTCGACGTGCCCGTCCTCGATCCACCCCTCGGCCAGCGATGCGTCGGCATGGGAGCAGGTGTCGTCCAGCGCCCAGACCGCGCCGTGCTCGTCACGCAGCAACGCGATGTCGTCGGCGGTGCCGGTCACGGACTTGCCGACCGCGATGCCGGTCCCGACGTCGATGTCCGCGAGGGCCGCCACTCGAATTCCCGTGCTCATTCGGACACCTCGTGCCAGGCCGGTGTATTCATCAATTCCTGCCACCGCGCGTAGAAGGCGCGACCGGCGGCATCGCTGTAGAGTTCGCTCGTCCGCCCCGGGTAACGACCGTCGTGACGCTCGGAGCCCATGCCCATCTGGTAGTTGAGCGCGACGCCGTTGGTGACGAAGCCGCGTGAAATGCTTTGGACTTCACTCCAGTTCTCGCCGTCGTCCTGCTCGAAGATGCCGCTCGGCCCGAAGGTGCGCAAGTTGTAGAGTCGCTGCGCCTCGCGCACGTGAACGGGCATGGATTTGTCCACGATGGTCCACGACCAGACCTCCATCTTGTCCGGCCCTTTCGGGTGCCAGACCCGAATCGACCCGTTCACCGGCAGGTAGGAGAAGTTGGGAAAGACGGTGGCATGCCCGTTCGTGAGCGGCCCTTCGACACGCGCGTCACCGAGCCGGTCGCGCAATGCGGAATAGTCCGTCCATTCGTGCACGGTGCGCGCGTCGAACCGATTCTTCGGGTGCACCGGGAATCCGGCACCGTGACCGTTCGGATCGACGTATTGGCGTCCGGTGCGATGGATGATCTCGTCCTTGGGCGCCTTGCCTTCTGGCGAGAGCACCATCAGAGCCGACGCGTGGCTCATGTTGACGTGATACCAGTCGGTGGCGAACTGCTCGGCCGCGAGCTTCCAGTTCCCGTCGAGCACCCATTTGTGAACCCCACCGACCACCACGGTGCCCTCGGCGTCGTGGTCGAGCATCGCGTCCAGATACCAGGCCATATCGCCGAGGTAGTCGACCAGCGCGACCGCATCGGGATTCCAGGTGCCGAAGATCAGGCCGTGATAGGTCTGCACGTGCGGCACCTCGACCAGCCCCCAGTCGTCCGGGTGGAACGAATCCGGATATCCGTCCCGGTTCGGAACGCTGATCAGACGGCCCTCGAGATCGTAGGACCACCCGTGGTAGCTACAGGTGAAACTGCGCGTCGTGCCGGAATCCGCGCGGCACACCCGTGCCCCTCGGTGCCGGCAGGAGTTCAGAAACGCGCGGATCTTTCCGCCCTTGTCGCGTGTGACGACGACCGGATCCGCACCCATATAGGTGGCGAAGAAGTCACCCGGCTTGTGGAACTGATCGGTATGGGCGAGGAACAACCAGCTCGGCGCGAATACCCGCCGCATCTCCTGCTGGTACAGATCCTCGTGCGTGAAGATCGCGCGGTCGAGCAAGCCGGTCTCGACGTCGACGAGCCCGGATACGTCCAGGTTGCGGAACATCGGGGCCGGACGACTCAGCGCGCCGCGGGGCGCTCGCCCGAGGGCGGTGCGTGGGGGTTCGCCCGCTCCGCCGCAGGCACCGGACGCGGCGGCGGGCCGGATGGTGGAGGTCATGGTGTCAGACAAGCGCCTGCGAGCGCGCCGATCCATAGCGCGTTCCGCTGTAGGTAACGCGTGCTGTGGTCCAGCTCGGCTCACCGGGCATGGTGACGACCATGCTCGCTGCTACCGCAATCTCGCAGAGCGCCGACGACCCACTGTCCGGCCTCGTTCTCGGCGAAATCCCCGAACCCGAAGCCCCACCCGGATGGTCCGTTGTCCGCGTCGTCGCTTCCACATTGAACATGCACGATGTGTGGACCCTGCGCGGGATCGGTCATCCGCCCGAACATCTGCCGATCGTGCTCGGCTGCGATGCCGCGGGTTACGACGAGTCCGGCAACGAAGTCCTGGTCTTTCCGGTGATCGCCGACCCGGACGCCGGAATGGGTGACGAGACGCTCGACCCGAATCGCGCCCTGTTGTCGGAACGGCACAACGGTGCGTTCGCGGAGTACCTGACGGTCCCCACTCGCAACCTGATTCCGAAGCCCGGCTGGCTGTCCTTCGACGAGGCGGCCTGCCTTCCGGTCGCGTGGACCACCGCTTACCGAATGTTGTTCACCCAAGCGCGAATCCGGGCGGGCGATCGTGTCCTCGTGCAAGGCGCGGGCGGTGGCGTCGCCTCGGCCGCGATCATGCTGGCCGCCGCGGCGGGCGCCGTCGTCTACGCGACCAGTCGCAGCGAGGACAAACGCCGTATGGCGCTGTCCTGGGGCGCGCGCGCCGCGGTCGAACCCGGCGCGCGCCTGCCCGAACGAGTGGATGTCGTGATCGAGACGGTGGGTGCGGCGACCTGGTCGCATTCGATGAAAGCGCTTCGGCCGGGCGGAGCCGTCGTCGTCGCGGGAGCCACCAGTGGAGCGAATCCACCGGCGGAACTCAACCGCGTCTTCTACTTGCAGCAGCGGATCCTCGGTTCGACCGGATGCACGCGTGGTGAGCTGGTCTCGATGCTGCGAATGATGGACGCCACCGGTGTTCGACCGGTCATCGACCGGACGCTGCCACTCACCGAGATCCACAAGGGTTTTCAGCTCATGATCGACGGCGCGCTGACTGGGAAACTCGTCGTCCGTCCGGACCGGAAAGGAGCGGGTTCATGACCGCCGCGCTCGTGGGACTGTCGCACTCACCCCTTGTCGGGAAGAACGATCCGGCCCCGGAGATCCTGCAGAGCGTCTACGCGGAAATCTCGGCCGCGCGCGCCTTCGTCGCCGAGTTCGCGCCCGATCTGGTTGTCCTGTACGCACCGGATCATTACAACGGGTTCTTCTATCGCCAGATGCCGCCGTTCTGTCTCGGAACCGAGGCGTATTCGGTCGGCGACTTCGGCTCCAGAGTCGGCTCGCTGTCGGTCGACTCGGCCGCGGCGAAGCAACTGGCGCGGGGCGTGCTGGCACGCGGCGTCGACCTGCCCATCTCCGCGCGTATGGCGGTGGATCACGGGTTCGTCCAGCCGCTGGAGATACTGTTCGGCGGGATGGACCGCGTTCCGGTCGTCCCCGTCTTCGTCAACGGCGTCGCCGCGCCGTTCGGTCCCCTGCACCGAATCCGCGCTCTCGGAACCGCTCTCGGCGCGGCCGCGCGGGAACTCGGCACGCGGGTTCTGTTCGTGGCATCCGGCGGTTTGTCCCACGACCCGCCGGTGCCCGTTCTGGAGAGCGCGCCGCGACGTGTCGCCGACGCGCTCATCGAGGGCCATCCGCCGACGCCCGAACAGCGCGCCCGCAGCGAGCATCGAGTGTTGCAGGCGGGGCATTCCTACGCGGCGGGGTCGACCACGATGATCCCGATCAATCCCCGGTGGGACAACCTCGTCCTCGATACCTTCGAACACGGCGAACTCACCGATATCGACGACTGGACGCCCGAGTGGATGGGCGCCGAGGGTGGCGGCTCCGCGCACGAGGTGCGCACGTGGGTCGCGGCATACGCCTCGCTGGCCGCGAGCGGGCCCTATCGGATGACATCACGGTTCTACGTGCCCATTCCCGAATGGATCGCCGGCTTCGCCATCACCACCGCGATCACCCGAGGATCACGATGAGAGGGCCACCCGCGCGCCTAAGCTCGAGCCGTGCACTTGGAACTGGTCACGATCGTTGTAGCCGAGTACGACCCAGCCATCGATTTCTTCGTGAACATCCTCGACTTCGACCTGATAGAGGACTCGCCTTCGCTGACCAACGACGGTCGGCCGAAGCGGTGGGTTGTCGTCCGTCCACCAGCCTCGGCTACTGGAATCCTGCTCGCACGCGCCGATGGCGACCGGCAGCTACCCGCGATCGGGAACCAGGTCGCGGGTCGCGTCGGGTTCTTCCTCCGAGTCGACGACTTCGACGCCAGTTATCACAGAATGAGTTCTGCGGGAGTGCAATTCGTCACCGAGCCGCGCACCGAGACGTACGGCCGAGTCGCCGTCTTCAACGACGTCTCGGGCAACCGATGGGATCTACTCGGCCCTCCAGCACCGGCATCATCTTGATCGCGGGGTCCGACAACGCCGGTGGAGACAACAACGCATAGCGCTCCGACGTTCAACTCCTAGCTCGGACCGAGGTTGTTACTCGTCGGCACTTCGCCGCAGTGGAGTCTTCAGCCACAGCCGGGACCGGGTACCAGGCCGGTACGTGGAGTCGAAACGCTTGCTGACGATGCCTTCCAGTCCGTGGGCTGCTGTCGAAGACGAACAACTGCACCGGCAGAGCGCGGCGCAACTCGACGCTGGGGCGTTGCAGGTGCATGCGCTGCTGGAGTCGGGCGAACGAGGGCGCTCCGGTCGCCGGGTCGGCGGCGATGATCTCCCCGTCCAGGATCAGGTCCCGAGTGTCGGTCAGCTCGGTCAGGGCGGGGACGAGTTCGGGGAAGCACGCGGTGACGTTGTTGCGGTTGCGGCTGTAGAAGCCGACGCGCCCGCCCTGGTTCGGCAAATAGTGCGCATGCCGTCCCATTTCATCTCGATCGCCCACTGGCCTGCGTCGGCAGAGGGGCGTCCGTTCTCTGAACTAGGTTGTGGCAGCGCACCAGGGGGTTGAGAAGACCATCCTCTGCCGCACAGCGGGCCCGCCGCCACGATACTGGCCGCACTCGCGAGTGGAGGCCACCTCAACCTCCCCATTCCCATGGCGCAGGCTTGCGCCGACATCCCGCTACCTGAAGCGCGACATGCTGTAAAGACCTCGTCGACCATGCCGTCCACACGGGACCGAGAACGCCTGTTTACCGGCCGCCGGTGAACACCCACGGCGCCGCGGTGTCCAAGAATCGATCGGTTCTCGACATCCTGCGGGTTTCACCCGTAATGGGTGATCCCTGCGCTGGGAGGTGCTCATAACCTGTGGTCGAGCGCCGCGTAGAGGTGGGAGCCACTGTGCGGGTCTGCGGTGTGCGCTGACCCGTTCGACCGGCTCAGCGCGACACGGCTCGGGAGTCTCGGGTGATCTGGCCGGGTTGGTGTCGTCGAAGGCAAGGCCCAGTACACGACCTTGTTGGAGGGGCAATGACCAGGATCGATTCACAGAACTTCACCACTCTGCTCGACACCATCGCCCAGCGCCGCAGCGCCAGCGACGGCACAGTTTCGGCGGAGGCCTCCACTCACATCCCCGAGGTCAGAGCGGCGGATATCCCGCAGGAGGTCAAAGACATCCTTCAACCCTCCGAGATCGACATGCGGGAGCAGCTCGACGGGACCGGCACCGCCGCGCACACGTACGCTTGGCGCGTCCTCGCCGGTGACATCTCACGCGAACAGTTCGAGGACCTGATCAATCAACTGGTGGACAGCGCCACAACCCAGTTCAACAAGCTGCAGGGCGTGACCAACGCAGCACTCAAAAGCCTCGGCCAGCAGCACCCCGACTGGCAGCAGATGATCTTCTACGTATTCCAGGAGGTCAGTGACCTTCTAATCGATGTGCTGAACAAGGAATTCGGCTTCCTCACATTGCTGAAGACGAACACGCCCCAGCAGGAAAATCAGGTGAACGGATTTTTCAGCGACTTGATCCGTCAAGTCGAGGACGGGTGGAGTCAGATCGTTGGGTGATACCGACAGCTCGGCGTGGGCTCGAGTGTGCCTGTGCGGGTTCGCGCCACCGCTTCCTTGTGGGACGAACGCCCAATCGAAGGAGAAGGCAATGACCAAAGCGAAGCAAGATCTCGAGGTGAAGCAGGATGCTCTGTCCGAAGCCTCGAAGTCGGACGAACGTACCTCGGTCGGCTGGTACAAGCTGCACAACGATTTGGACGTCCCCGTCGGGGTTGTGCGAACCGCCGGCCCGGGCGGGACCCGACTGGGGGTGGTCTGCGTATCCCCCGGCGTCACCAGCGAGGAGTACGACGACGGAAGCACCATCTATTGCTGGCTGGGCAACAGGACGGGCCAGATATACAACTGCTCCAACGGCGATGTCGGCTACCACTTCAGCGGGAATCTGCGAGGCAACCAGGTGAACAACCTGAGCTGGTTCACCTAGCCGTGAGCCAGGGGTCCCGGACTGACCGGGCCCCCTGGTGCGGCCGGTCGCCAGCGGGCACCTGCGGGCGTATCCACGGCGCGTGGGGTCCACCTCCGCTGGATCCGGCGGTAAGACGCCACCGCAGATAGTTTCGCGAGTCGGTACCACCTGCCGGGTGCATATGCCCAGATCGCTGTTCGAGTTACCGCACATAGCTGCGGCAATATATGGTAACTCCTTCTCGTCAATGTTCCCGGACCCCCAGGGCCGTCACGACGCTGGGGTGTTGAGAAACGTTTCTCCGACACTCGGGATCTCGGCGCGGTGTGGTCCGGAAGCCCAGGTCGCCCGAATCGGCCATGTGTAGATGATCGTGTCGAAAGTATTGGTGGACAACATTTCCCATACGGGCATCTTCGTCGGGGTTGTAGGTACTCGGGCGACAAGCGACGCCCGAATCGGCGTCGCCCGCCACCGTCAGCCTTGGCCGGTGCGGCCCTCGGCGAGTGGATGTGCGGGCGCGGTCACGGTCGTGCTGGCGATTTCGCGGAATGGGGGGATGCTCAGCAACACTGTAGAGGCTCGGCGGGCGCGTTCGTCGAGCTGGGTCAATTTGTCGCTCGCGGCGGCGAGGCTGACGCGTAGACCTTCGGCCTCGCCGAGCCATCCTTCACGTTCTGCTTCGGCGATTCGCTCGGTGAGATTGTCACGGATCTGTTCGAGCCGGCCGCGTTGAGCGGGGTCGACGCGCAGGACTGGGCAGCGGACGCAGGAGTGTTCGTGCTGGCAACTGGTGTCGTAGGCGCGCCCGCACTCGCCCAAAGCGATCTTGCGGCGTTCGAAGTGCCCAAGAAATTCGTCCCATTCGACGTCGGTCGGAGTCCGATACTCCTCATGGGGGCGCAGCGCGCGGCGGCGGGCGATGAAGGCGCGGTGCCCGTTGATCGCTTCGTCGGGGTAGACGGCCTTGTAGCCCATGGTGGTGTTGATGTCCTTGTGTCCCAGCAGGATCTGTGCGATGTGTGGGGGCATGCCGTTGAGGATGGCTTCGGTGGCGAAGATGCGGCGCAGGTCGTGGGGCACGAAGTACAGTGGCTGCCCGTCGGTGTCGAGCAGATCGGTGTCGGTCAGGATTTCTCGGATCGCGGCGCGGATCGCCGTGGATGAAATCGGTGAGGTCTCGATTCCGCCGTGGACCCACTGGAACAGTAGCGGTGCCGGTGGACACCATAGCTTTTCGGCGCCGTCGTAGAAGGGGACCAGCGGCACCATTCCGTCGGGTTGGCGGATCCTGGCGATCACGGACGATAGGAATCGGCGAGTTCGAGATTGATGACCAGCAGCCGTTGTCGGTCTTGGACGGCGCGACGTGCAGCAGCGGGATCTGCCCGAGCACACGGTCGAGGCGGTGCGGGAGGCGATCAAGGACCTCGAGGTCACCGCGCGTCCCAACCCGATGGGGCTGTTGTTCCCGGCACGCAACGGCTCGGTACGCAACCCGAACAACTTCGGGCGCACCTGGCGGGCGGCACGCGGGGAGAACTTCGCCTGGGTGACTCCGCGAACTTTCCGCAAGGGTGCCGCGACCGCCATCGACCACGCCTACGACGACCCGGAACGGGCGGCGCGCCAGCTGGGCAACACCGAGGCGGTCGCCAAGAAGCACTACATCGACATCCCCGACAACCGGGACGTGCTCGAGGCCTGGGCACAGGGCCGCCAGAGCCCGAAAGTATGAGATTTTGACTGGCTCGGTTCGAATGCGGCGGCGTGTCGCCGAGATGAGAAAACCCCTTCCGACCAGGTCGGAAGGGGTTTTCTATGTCGGGCTGACAGGATTTGAACCTGCGACCACTTGACCCCCAGTCAAGTGCGCTACCAAACTGCGCCACAGCCCGTGGTGCGCCCGCTTGGGGCGCTTGAAGAGATTACAACAGTGTATGTCTGGAGAGCTAATCCGCTGGTCAAACGGGGTGGCTCCAGGCCGCGCGCGGTCGGTCGCACCGTGGAGCGTGGCCGCGATCCGAGCCGCTGTGAAACCTTCCGTATCTCATCGACGCCTTCCCGCCAATCGTATTGCGCGAGCATGCCGAGACAACCGAGCCAGGGCTCTCCGAGTGCGGGAGACCACGCGACAGGTCGTAGTGGTGGCCGAGACCCTCCAAGCATGGCGGACAGGGGCGATGAGCCAGGGCAGCTCGGCACCTGATGCAGCGTCCTCGTCGATCCGCAGGCGCTCAGACCCAGCACTGGGCTGGATCCAACACCTCCGAACACCGAGCGGCACTACCGCTCAACTCCTACTCGGTGCCCTTCGCTGGAATCGGCCTCTCCGCCGGTGTCATGGTTCTGGGCGTAATCGTCAACGCCATCTCCCCCGACAGGGCGTTCGCCTACATCACCTCGGTCTCCACCGTCGGCATCATCTTCGTCTGGGGAATCATTCTCGTCTGCCACATGATCTACCGCGCCCGCGTCAGGGCCGGTGCACTGCCCGCCAGCGACTACCGGCTGCCCGCCGCGCCGGTGACCACCTGGTTCGCACTCGGACTCCTCGTTCTCGTCGTCGTTCTGCTGTTGTTCACCGGCAGCGGGCGCACCGCCGTCGCGGTCACGCGTCTGGGCGGTGGCCGTCGGGGCGGGGTACCTCGCTTGCCGTGTGCGCCACGCCAAGTCCGAATGAAATCCGAAGGCGGATCGAACAACTCGTCTCTCAGTTACAGGCAGAAAGTGATGTATTCGAACGGATCGACACCCACAATGGACCGAATCAGGACAGTCCCGTTGTTGGAACCCGCGCATCTACTTCAGGCCATCTCCGGATGCCGTACCGGCAGCCTGCCTCTCGTGGAATGGGTACGAGAGCTCGGCGATATGCATGCCGAACTGATACCCGCACAAATCGCCCCGATGCCGCAGTACAAAGCGGTTGCTCGTGAGCGGCTTCGCTTAAGGATCGACCGAGTCGTGCGCGAGATCGATTCGTGGGCGGCGCGCAACCTTCCACGTACGAAAGGCGCACGCAAGCACACGCATTCGCTGGGCGAGGTGTTGAGCCACATTGCCAAGTTGTATGCGGAGACGTGGTGGACAGTGCTGCATTCGGCGGATGGCGAAACGCGCCACGAGGCATGGTGTCACCTGAGCGAAGCCCGAGAGGGCTACGCGGAAATGGTGGAGGAGATTCGAGCACGGCGTCTTCAATTGCCATTGGGATGGATGGGAATTCGAGCTCGGACGTAGCCGCCAGTTCCGGAATCAGGCCGAGGTACGGCGACACTCCTGCCGTCGCGCGGGTGCGTCAGATCGGAGAGCTGCCGAAACTACCCTCGAGCCGGTTCCGCGAACCCGGGTGGATCAGTCGGGCCGCGCTGACCAGGCCGGTCGACGACCAGGTACGCCGCCGGATCAACAGGCACGGTTCCGAGCGTGGTATACCGAGCAATCTGCATTCCTCGGCGCTGGCCAGGACCGCCTCGACGACGTGCTCACCACGCTCCAGCGGGGCCACCTTGCTGAGATAGGTGTTCGGGGTCAGCGTGGTGAAATCCTGCTGGAGATACTCCGGCGCCTCGGCCGGGTTGACGTAGCGGTCCTCCACCTGAATCGGCACGTCGTCCTCGAAATGCACGATCAGCGAATGGAACACCTTGCCGCCCAGTGCGTTACCCAGCACCGGGTGACCCATCTCGACGTCTTCGGCCCGGACGAACACCACCTCGGTGCGGTGCCGATGCCCGCGCTGCTGGATCTCGTCGGCGATGTTCTTCACCTCGAACAGCGGTGAGGCCGTTTTGGCCTGCGCCACGAAGGTGCCGACGCCCATCACCCGGTTCAGCATGCCGTCGGCGGTGAGGTCGCGCAGAGCCCGGTTGATCGTCATCCGGGACAGGCCCAACGCGTTGACGAGTTGGTTCTCGGAGGGGATCTGATCGCCCGGCCGCCACCGGCCGCCCTTGATCTGCGAAGCGATCAGCTGCTTGACGCGCTCGTACGCGGCGAACTCGGTACCGAGTCCGTCGTAGAGCGCGGCCAGGTCCGCGTCGACTATTTCGATCGCCACCACCGACATCCGTTCCCTTGCCTCACGGGGCTTCGCACCGACACGCTCCGCGCCGACACCCGTAGCCGCCGGGCGACGACCGACAGCGCCGCCGAGTCTCGGTCGCCCGATTCCGATATCGCCCCGAGGATACGTCGCGGACGGACCGGTCGGGCCACGCCGCGGTCGGCACCGCACTCGACGTCGCCGAACACCCGCCCCCACGCCAGCGACACTGCGTTCGCTTCGACCACTCGGCGCAGCTCGACCGCGTCCGACGCGGGACGCTCGCGCCGCGCGCTGTTCGGATCGACATGTCGCTCATAGCTTTCCGTAATGGCCGATGCGTAGTGGCGCGAGCAGATGGAGAACCTCGGAGCACGCTTGACAGCCGGTTGTATATACAGGACTATACACCCATCGAGTGACCCCGCGCACACCCGCCAGAGGAGAGAACATGACCGACGCATCCACGCCCGAACCCGGCCCACGTCCCGTCTCCGCGGACCGCGGCACCGAACTGAGCACCCTCGGCTGGCAGCAAGAAGGCGCGCTGCGGATGCTGATGAACAACCTCGACCCCGAAGTCGCCGAACGCCCCGACGATCTCCTCGTCTACGGCGGCACCGGCCGGGCCGCGCGCAGCTGGGCCGCGTTCGACGCGATCGTGCGCACTTTGCAGACCCTGAAATCCGATGAGACGCTGCTGGTCCAGTCGGGCAAGCCGGTCGGCGTCTTCCGCACCCACGAGTGGGCGCCCCGCGTTCTGCTGGCGAACTCCAACCTCGTCGGCGATTGGGCCAACTGGGAAGAGTTCCGCAAGCTGGAGCAGCTCGGCCTGATCATGTACGGCCAGATGACCGCCGGTTCCTGGATCTACATCGGTAGCCAGGGCATCCTGCAGGGAACCTACGAAACCTTCGGCGCGGTGGCGCGCAAGCGATTCGGCGGATCCCTGGCGGGCACCATCACGCTCACCGCGGGCCTCGGCGGCATGGGCGGCGCCCAGCCGCTGGCGGTGACGATGAACGAGGGCGTGGCGATCTGCGTGGAATGCGACCCGGCGCGCATCGACCGCCGCATCGATCACGGTTATCTCGACACCAAGGCCGAGACGGTGCAGGAGGCGCTCGACCTGGCGATCCGCGCCCGCGACGAGCGCAGGCCGCTGTCCATCGGCGTGCTCGGCAATGCCGCCGAGGTCTTCCCGCAGCTGCTGGCCATGGCAGCGCCGATCGACATCGTCACCGATCAGACCTCGGCACACGACCCGCTGTCCTACCTGCCGATCGGCGTCGCGCTCGAGGATTGGCACACCCTCGCCGACAAGGATCCGGCCTGGTTCACCACGGAGTCGCAGGCATCGATGGCCAAGCACGTCGAAGCCATGGTCGGCTTCATGGACAAGGGCGCGGAGGTCTTCGACTACGGCAACTCCATCCGCGACGAGGCCCGAAAGGGCGGCTACGACCGCGCTTTCGAGTTCCCCGGCTTCGTCCCGGCCTACATCCGGCCGCTGTTCGAGGAGGGGCTCGGCCCGTTCCGCTGGGCCGCGCTGTCCGGCGACCCGAAAGACATCGCCGCCACCGACCGGGCGATCCTGGAGCTGTTCCCGGAGAACGAGCACCTCCGGCGGTGGATCGAGCTGGCAGGCGAGAAGGTGAAGTTCGAGGGTCTGCCCGCGCGGATCTGCTGGCTCGGTTACGGCGAACGACACCGTGCCGGGCTGAAGTTCAACGAGATGGTCGCCTCGGGCGAGCTCTCCGCGCCCATCGCCATCGGCCGCGATCACCTCGATTCCGGCTCAGTGGCCTCGCCGTATCGGGAAACCGAGGCGATGGCCGACGGCTCCGACGCCATTGCCGACTGGCCGCTGCTCAATGCCCTGGTCAACACCGCCTCCGGCGCCTCGTGGGTGTCGATCCACCACGGTGGCGGCGTCGGCATGGGCCGCTCCATCCACGCCGGGCAGGTGTGCATCGCCGACGGCACCGAACTGGCCGCCCAGAAGCTGGAGCGCGTACTCACCAACGACCCGGGCATGGGCGTCATCCGGCATGTCGACGCCGGCTACGACCATGCCGCCGAGGTGGCCCGCGAGCGCGGCGTGCGCATTCCGATGAACTCTTGACAGCTTGTATATACGCCGGATTCACTGCAGAAAGCCAGGCCCGCCAATGAAGAACGACGGCAACCAAGAGGATCTCCTCACCCTCGAACGTCGCACCATCGACGTCGTGCCCGACGACGAACGCCACGGCACCCCGCGCAGTCAGTTCACCCTGTGGTTCGGGGCGAACATGCAGATCACCGCCATCGTCGACGGCGCACTCGCGGTGGTGTTCGGTGCCGACGCGCTCTGGGCGATCCTCGGTCTGCTCATCGGCAACGTCGTCGGCGGCGCGGTGATGGCGCTGCATTCGGCCCAGGGTCCGCGTATGGGGCTGCCGCAGATGATCTCCAGTCGCGCCCAGTTCGGCGTCAAAGGCGCGGTGGTGCCACTGATCATGGTGATCCTCATGTATCTCGGATTCGCCGCGACCGGAACCGTGCTGGCAGGCCAGGCCGTGAACAAGATGCTCGACATCGACAGTCCGACGGTCGGCATTCTGATCTTCGGTGGTCTCACCGCCTTCGTCGCGATCACCGGCTATCGCCTGATCCACATCGTCGGGCGCATCGCCACTATCATCGGCATCATCGGCTTCACCTATCTGGCGATCCGGCTGTTCGCCGAATACAACGTGGGCGATTTCGTCGGCATCGTCGGTTTCGACACGGTCACCTTCCTGCTCGCGATCTCCCTCGGCGCCGGTTGGCAACTGACCTTCGGCCCCTACGTCGCCGACTACTCCCGCTATCTGCCGCGCGGCACCAGTGAACGCACCACCTTCTGGTCCACCTTCCTCGGTAGCGTGATCGGCTCGCAGTGGTCGATGACCTTCGGTGCGCTGGTCGCCGCCGTCGCGGGTGACGCCTTCCTCGGCAATCAGGTCGGTTTCCTGGGTGAGCTCGCCGGTCCTGCCGTCCTCGCGTTCCTGATCTACCTGGTGATCGTGGTCGGCAAGCTGACGGTCAACGTGCTCAACGCCTACGGCGGGTTCATGTCGATCCTGACCACCGTCACCGCGTTCAACGGCCGGTCCCACATCTCCACCGCCGCGCGCGCTGTCTACATTCTCGGCTTCGTCGCGGTATCGATGCTGATCGCCATCGCCGCGAGCGCGGACTTCCTGAACAACTTCAAGAACTTCGTGCTCGTGCTGCTGATGGTGTTCACCCCGTGGAGCGCGATCAACCTCATCGACTACTACCTGATCTCCAAGGAACGCATCGACCTGCCCGCGCTCTACGACCCGAAGGGCCGCTACGGATCCTGGAACGTTCCCGCGCTGGTCTGCTACGCCCTGGGTGTCGTCGCACAGATCCCGTTCCTGGCGCAGAAGATGTACACCGGACCCATCACCGACATGCTCGGCGGCGCCGATATCTCGTGGATCGTCGGCATCGTGTTCACCGGCGCGATCTATTACCCCGTCGCCAAGCGCACCAACAACCCGCCCGCGCAGATGATCTATCCCTCGCAGACCGAGATGGTCGATACCCGGATCTAGGAGTCATCCATGCCGACCACCGCACTCACCGACATCGGACTGCTAGTCACCAACGATCCCGCCTTGGGCGACGGCGTCCTCGGCCTGCGCCGGAACGCGGCGGTCGTCTTCGAGGACGGCATCGTCGCGTGGGTCGGCGATTCCGCCGACGCGCCCGCGGCGGATACCGGCCACGAGCTGGGCGGGCGCGCCGTGCTACCCGGATTCGTGGAATCGCATTCGCATCTGGTGTTCGCGGGGGATCGGGCCGAGGAGTTCGCGGCCCGGATGTCCGGGCAGCAGTACGCCGCGGGCGGTATCCGAACCACCATCGAGGCCACCCGGGCCGCCACCGATCGGCAGCTCGAGGCAAATGTCCGGCGGTTGATGGACGAATCACTGCGGACGGGCAGCACGACCGTCGAGTGCAAGTCCGGGTACGGGCAGTCGGTCGAGCACGAATTGCGCAGCGTTCAGGTGGCGGGACGCTACACCGACGAGGTGACGCTGTTGGCCGCGCACGTCCCGCCGCCGGAGTACGCCGGGCGCGCCGACGACTACGTAGCCATGGCGTGCGCGGAGATGATCCCGAAATGCGCGCCGCACGCGAAATGGATCGATGTGTTCTGTGAGCAGGGCGCTTTCGACCGAGATCAAGCACATGCCGTCCTCAGCGCCGGTGTGGCGCACGGGCTGATTCCACGGGTGCACGGAAACCAGCTGCGGCAGGGGCCCGGTGTGCAGCTGGCGGTGGAGCTGGGCGCGGCGTCGGTCGACCATGTCACGCACGTGAACTCGGCCGATATCGACGCGCTTGCCCACAGCGACACCGTCGCCACTATGTTGCCCGGCGCCGACTTCTGCACCCGCGGCAGCTATCCCGACGCTCGCGCACTGCTCGACGCCGGGATCACGGTGGCACTCGGCGCGGACTGCAATCCCGGCACCAGCTACACGACCAGCCTGCCGTTCTGCATCGCGATCGCGGTGCGCGATATGCGCATGACTCCCGACGAAGCCGTCTGGGCCGCCACCGCCGGTGGCGCGAGGGCGCTGCGCCGCACCGATATCGGCGCCCTCACTCCAGGCGCCCGCGCCGACGCCCTGGCGCTCGACGCACCTACCCACCTGCACCTGGCCTACCGTCCCGGTGTTCCCCTGATCAGCCGAGTGTGGCGCGAAGGCACGCTCGCCTACTCGAAGTGAGGAGGCCACCACGATGCACCCCGCGCCCCGCTGGACCGGCCGCACCGACGGCACCACGCCCGAGCATCTGCGCTGGCATCAGGTCGTCGAACCGTACGCACCTGGCGCCGAGCCGGGCGCCTGCGTGTTCGTCGGCTTCGCCAGCGAGGAAGGGGTGCGGCGCAACAAGGGCCGCGTAGGTGCGGCGGCCGGACCCGATGCCCTGCGGCAGGCACTCGCACCCATGGCGCTGGCCGAACCGCATCGCGCGTTCGACGCGGGCACCGTCGCGGTGACCGACGAGAAGCTGGAGGAAGGCCAGCGTGACCTCGGCGCCACCGTCAGCGCCCTGCTCGACGCCGGTCACTTCCCTATCGTTCTCGGCGGCGGGCACGAAATCGCCTACGGCACCTACCTCGGCGTCGCCGGATCCGCGCGGCGTACCTCGACCACCCGTGTCGGAATCCTCAATCTCGACGCGCATTTCGACCTCCGCGCCGATCCGGTCCCCAGCTCCGGCACCCCGTTCCGGCAGATCCTCGAAGCCGAGGGCGACGCCGTGCGCTACGCCGTGCTCGGCATCAGCCAGCCGAGCAACACCGCCGCGCTGTTCGACACCGCCGCGAAGTTCGACGTCCGCTACCTCCTCGACGACGACTGTGACCCCACCACGTCGCTCACCTTCGTCGAGAACTTCCTCGCCGAAGTCGACTTGGTGCATCTGACCATCGATCTCGACGTCCTGCCCGCCGCCGTCGCGCCGGGCGTCAGCGCGCCCGCGGCGTTCGGGATCCCCCTTTCGACGATCCAATCCGTCTGTGACCGGGTGACCATGAGCGGCAAACTGGCCGTCGTCGACGTGGCCGAGCTGAATCCCAGCCTGGATATCGACAACCGGACCGCGCGCACCGCGGCACGGCTGCTCCACCGCATCGCCACCCGGCACGTCCCGCACCGGACCGTCGGCTGACCGCTATCAGCGGGACCGATCATCGAGACCGGGACACACCGGGTCGTAGAGCCGCTGGGCCCGCCGCAGATCTACCTTTTCGCCGTCGTCGAGTTCGAGAAAGTAGTCGCACTGCCACTTCTGGGTCCGCATCGCTTGCCGGTTCTGGGTCGCGGACCACGGCGGATACACCCGAAACCCGCGCTTCCCGCCGCGGCCGGCCACGGAAACGACGCCGTGCTCGACCAGTGCCGCCTTCGGGAACACGAACTGACCGAAACGCTGCCCTTCTCGGGCGGTGATCACCAGCAGATCGACGCCGTCCTCGGCCGCCAACGGCTCCGTCGACCCATCCGCCGCACGCCTCCACACCGTGACGAACATGCCCACCTTGGTCGGCGTCAGCTTGCCGACTCGAAACCTGATCGACCCGTGACCCACGCGGGAAACGAACGCCCCGTACTCGGCGTTCTCCGTCTCGGGAAGCGCCGCCGCGAACTCCAAACCCAGCGAGTCGAGAAGAAGCCTCGCCTCGGCCACATCGGGATGCACACCAACCAACTCCTCACCGAACAAAGACCCGCAACGGCCTGTCCCATGCTGAACACCACGGAACAACAGGCCGGAGCCGCCGGCAATGCAGCCTACGAGGCGCACGTCGATGTACGACCCGGTGTCCTTCTTTTGTCGGATGTCGGTGGGAGTTCAGCTGCTCGACGATGAGAGTCCTGCCGGTCCGAAAGGAATTGCATGACTTTCACTCTCGTCGCGGCGTTGATCGGGCTCGCGCTCATCGACAGCACCAGCTTCGGCACGCTGCTGATCCCCATCTGGTTGTTGCTGACTCCGGGGCGGTTGCGGGCCGGGCGGATCGCGGTCTACCTCGGGACCGTCGCGGTGTTCTACTTCGGGGTCGGAATACTGTTGGTCCTCGGCGCGGACGCCGCGCTTTCAGCGGTGGGCGCGATCGAAGTCCCACCGGTTCCGCTGCGAATCGGGCAACTGATCCTCGGCATCCTCATCATCGCGCTGAGCTACCGGCTGGAGGCCAGGGCCGAACGGCGGGCCGGGACGCCAGGCAGGATCCAGCGCTGGCGGTCCAGAACGATGGCGGGCGACGGCAGCGCGGGGAGCCTGATGAAGCTCGCACTCGTGGCCGCCGCCCTGGAAGTCGCCACCATGCTCCCCTACCTCGCCGCCGTCGGACTGATCGCCAATGCCGATCTCCCCTGGCAGCTGACCGGCTTCACCCTGGCCGCCTACTGCGTCGTCATGACCCTGCCCGCCATCGCCTTGGCACTGGCCCGCCTCGCCGCGCACCAGCGGGTCGATCCGTTCCTGCAACGAATCAACGACTGGTTCACCCGGAACAGCGCGAAGGCCCTCGGGTGGACCGTGGGCGGGATCGGCATCGGCATAACTCTCAACGCCGCGACCGTCCTCGCCGTCAACCCGACCTGAACCCATCAGGGGATCGCGCCGGCACCACACCGCGGAGGTCTCCCGGAAACGGCGAAGATGATTCGACCAGGCGGCCGCGGTAACCAATCGATCCGGTAGATCCGCGTGTGATTCACCTCTTTCGAGAATCATCTTCAGACATCTGGATCTGATATCGCAGAATCTTCACACTAGATCCTGAAGCGACCCGACCGATAGGGACTCGCTCCAGCTCGAACAGCGACGAGACGATCAGGAGTGCTGATGAAAATCGGGATCCCCCGCGAGGTCAAGAATCACGAATACCGAGTGGCGTGCACGCCCGCCGGTGTCCGTGAGCTTGTCTCTCGCGGACACGAAGTGTTCCTCGAGGCGGATGCCGGCGCCGGATCGGCGTTCGACGACGCCGCCTACAGCTGTGTCGGCGCCCACGTCCTGCCGACGGCGGACGAGGTCTGGGGCGTCGCGGATATGGTGCTCAAGGTGAAAGAGCCGGTGGCCGAGGAGTATTCGCGGATGCGCGCCGGGCAGCTGCTGTTCACCTACCTGCACCTGGCCGCCTCCAAGGAGTGCACCGACGCGCTGCTGAGCTCCGGCATCACCTCCGTGGCCTACGAGACGGTGACCGGACGCGACGGCAGCCTGCCGCTGCTGGCGCCGATGAGCGAGGTCGCGGGCAGGCTCGCACCCCAGGCGGGCGCCTACCACCTGATGCGCAGCGAAGGCGGCCGCGGCGTGCTCATGGGCGGGATTCCCGGCGTGCGACCCGCCAAAGTGGTCGTACTCGGCGCGGGCGTTTCCGGACGTAACGCCATCGCCGTCGCGGTCGGAATGCGCGCCGACGTCACCGTGCTGGATCTGAACGTCGCCCGGTTGCGCGAGGTGGACGACCTGTACCGGGGGCAGGTCCGCACCGTCGTCTCCAACGCGTTCGAGGTCGAGAACTCCGTGCGCGAGGCGGATCTGGTGATCGGCGCGGTCCTGGTGCCCGGCGCCAAAGCCCCCGAACTCATCTCCCACGATCTCGTCGAACAGCTCAAGCCCGGCTCGGTGCTGGTCGACATCGCCATCGACCAGGGCGGCTGCTTCGCCGATTCCCGGCCGACCACGCACGCCGAACCCACCTACCGGGTCCACGACTCGGTGTTCTACTGCGTCGCGAACATGCCCGGCGCGGTCCCCAACACCTCCACGGTGGCTCTCACCAACGCCACCCTCCCCTACGTCATCGCCTTGGCGGAGCGCGGCTGGCGCGACGCCGTCGCCGCGGATCCCGGCCTGGCCGCCGGACTGAGCACTCACCAGGGCACGCTGCTGTCCGAATCCGTCGCCGCCGCACACGGATACACCGCCGGACGGCTCGTCGCGGCCTGAGCGTCGTCCGAGGCCTGGGCGGTGGGCGTTGTGCAGGCGCATCTTCGCACCGCCCCCTTGCCTCGCCGTCCTCCTGCGCTGCCCGACCGCCGTGCGTTTTCGCAGTTCGGAGGTGGTCGAGTGGCGTTAGGGTGAAGGGGGGTGAGTGCGAGGAGTCGAAAGATGAGCACCACTGTTCTGATCGTGATCATTGTCATCGCCTTGGTCATCCTGCTGGTCGCCGCCTGGGTGCTGATGCGCAAACGGCGCGAACACCAGCGGGTCGAGGCTCGGGCTCTCCGTGACCGCGCGGCCGAACGCGACGTCGAGGTCGCTCAGCGGGAGGCGCGGGCCGAGGAGATCGCCGCCAGGAGCCGGGCGGCGAAGGCGGAAGGCGAGGCCAAGGTGGCGCAAGCCGACCAGCTTGCCCAGCAAGCGCACATGGATCGCAGCGCGGCGGCGGATTCGCGAACCGAATTGGACAAGGAGTGGGAACGCGCCGACAAGGTCGATCCGGACACGAAGTTACGCGAGAAGCAGCGAGGCGCCGACACCGAACAACCGCCCCGCAGCCCCTGACATCGACACAAAGAACCGATCGCTTCCGCCCGAGGTGACCGGCTCCTGAGCAGTCGGCAATTTGAAGTCGCCCGCGGCCCCAGCCTGGCTTGAAGCCGATGGGAGTGTGCGTCCAGAGACAACGCGGCAGGCCACCGACAGGTGAACGGCGGCCGCCACGAGGAAGATGCCTCTCCGCTATCTCAGGATCCGGGGGACAAAGCTCAGCGGACGAACGCCTTTCGCAGTGCTGTCGCTGCTTCGGATCGGGCTTTCGCGCTGTCGTCGAAGGGGTGCCGGACGAATTCGTGGATCATTCCGGGATAGCGGCTGACGGTGACCGGGACGCCGGCCTCCTCGAGACGCCGACCGTACTGTTCACCCTCGTCTCGCAGTGCGTCGTATTCGGCGGTGATGACGAGTGCCGGTGGAAGCCCGGCCAAGTCGGGGGCGAGCAGGGGTGAGACTCGGGGATCGAGCTTTTCCGCTTCGGTGGTCAGGTAGTGGTCCATGAACCAGTACTGGGTGGCCCTGCTGATATTGCCGTACTTACCCGCGTACTCGCGGATGGAGTAATTCGACCTCCGGAAATCGAGGTCGGGATAGATCAGGAGCTGGAAGGCCAGAGCAGGCCCGCCGTGCTCCCGCGCCATCAGCGCGACAACCGCCGCCAAGTTGCCTCCGGCGCTGTCGCCGCCGACAGCGATCCGGGTGGGATCCCCGCCTATTTCGGCCGCGTGCGCGGCGACCCATCGCGTCGCGGCGTAGCAGGCATCGGGCGCCGCCGGATATTTGTGCTCCGGCGCCCGCGGGTAGTCGACGGAGACCACGATGGACTCGGCGCCGTTCGCGAGACTCCGGCACAGGCCATCGTGGGTGTCCAGATCGCCGAGCACGAACCCGCCACCGTGGAAGAACACCAACACCGGGAAGGGGCCATCGCCCGCCGGAGTGTAGATCCGGACTCCGAGCTCCCCATCCGCCACGGGGATCACGCGGTCTTCGACGGCGGCGACAGCTTCGGGCTCCCCCAAAAGAGCGACACCCCTGCGCACCCCTTCGCGCGCCAGCTCGAGGGGAAACGTGTGCAGCTCACCGAAATTGAACTGGGCGAGCCGCTCCAAATATGCCTCGACCTGCGGGTGCAACGAGATCTGGCCTTCTGTTTCTTCGGTCATGCGCCTATGGTGCAACTTGAAGCACAGTTCAAGTCAAGGAGTGATCGGGCATGACGTCGCTGGATATCGCCGAAGTCGCCGAGCGGGCCGGGTTGGCTCCCTCCGCGTTGCGGTTCTACGAGAAGCGCGGCCTCATCGAGCCGGACGGCCGCAACGGTTTACGCCGCACCTACCGCCCCGATGTGCTCGCCCGACTGGCCCTGGTGACCTGCGCGCGCTCGGCCGGTTTCACCCTCACGCAGATCGCCAGGTTCCTGACAGCCACCCCCGACGACGCCGAACTCCGCGCCCACTTGGCCAAGAGAGCGAACCAGCTCGACGAGGACATCGCTCGCCTCACCAGAATGCGCGACGGCCTCCGCCACACCGCGACCTGCACCCACCGACCGCTGGTCGACTGCCCGGAATTCCAGCGCATTCTCGCCACTCCGGAAGCCGAGGCAGCGGAGGCGCCCGTGTAGCCGAATCCGCCGACCCCGCTCCCATTCGACGACGCCGAACGGTTCGCTCTCCACCCACGGTCGGATCGCCGTCTCCACCTGCGGACGGTGGTTCGGTGGCCACCCGGCGAACTATCGTGGCGTCATGCCTGTTACCGCCGGTACCGCTACCGAACCGCCAGTCATCCCCGGGGTGCGCCGATCGTTCAGCACCGCCCGCGGCGTTCGATTCCACGTCACCGAAGCCGGGCCGGTCGACGGCCGACCGGTCGTGCTGCTGCACGGCTGGCCGCAGCACCACTACGCCTACCGGGATCTCCTCGCCGACCCGCCCGAGGGACTCCGGATCATCGCGCCCGATCTGCCGGGCTACGGCTGGTCGGGCCCGGCGCCGCATCGATGGGCGAAGGACGACGTCGCCTCCGATGTGCTCGCGCTCCTCGATGCGCTGAACCTGAAGCGCGTACTGCTCGTCGGACACGACTGGGGCGGTTACGTCGGATACCTGATGGTGCTGCGCGAGCCCGAACGTTTCGACGGCTACCTCGCACTGAACATGGCGCATCCCTGGGTACCCGCGGCAACGGTGACGCGACATCTCTGGCGCTTCCTCGCCTACCAACCGCTGCTCGCCATCGCGGGCGTGCCGCTGCAACAGCGCACTCGCCTCCTCGAACGGCTCATCACCGCCGCGATCACCGACCGCAGCGCGGTCGACCCCGAGGTGGTGCGAATCTTCGCCGACCGCTTCCGCGATCCGGTCTGCGCCCGCGCCGCCACCGACACCTACCGCACGTTCTGGCTGCGCGAAATCCCGAGTGCCGCACGGCATCCCGAGCGTCGGCGCGTCACCATCCCCATTCGCGCACTGTTCGGCTTGGACGACGTCGCTCTTCATCCTTCCCTGGCCGCCCCCGAAACCGCCCGCGCCGACGACTACACCCTCGAAACCGTCACCGGCTGTGGACATTTCATCGCCGACGAACGCCCCGACCTGGTCCGCGCCCGCCTGATCGAGCTCGCGGCGGCCACGACCTAGCTAACTCCGTCACGACAGACAGCCGACACCGACCCTACCCACGTCGCCGCCCGGAACCGGTGCGGCTGTTCGGCCTCGATGGCCCGCAGGTAGGCCGCGCCACGCGGTGCGATCTCGTACCCCGTCGCCAAGCTACGGGTCAGGCCGAGATTCTCGAGCGAACCGGCGAACGAGCGCGGCGATGCCCCGAGCACGTCGGCTACATCGCGTGGCGTTCCCCAACGAGCGCCTCGGTCACCACCGCGGCGATATCCCGGGTGTCCACGAAACTCACCGCCGCCTCGGCGACCGGGAGCCGCAGCGTTCCCGCGCCCGCGAGGGCGATATCGCGGAGCGGCCCCTCGGTGACGTTCTGGTGGAACCAGTTCGGGCACACGATCGCCCAATCGAGCGTCGAGGACTGCAGACGCAGCGCCAACCGGCGCTGGTCGACATCGTCCGGCGCGTATTCCATACGGAAGAAATGGTGCTCGTGGAAGTTGAGGCTGTCGGCTCCCCGGGTACGCTCACGCGATGTCGTCGGCGTTTTCGGTCAGTGCAGCGATCAGCGCGACCCCGGCTGTATTCGTTCCGCTTCGCTCAGCCGGAAGCGCACCGCGGTGACGCCGCGCTGGCTCGGCGGGGTCCTGTTCACGCCGGGCCTGATGGCCTTCACGGGCGACATCGGCGACACCGCGGCTCATTCCCATGCCGCCGTGCAGATCTTGCTCGTCACCGCGGGCGACGTGACGCTGATCGACGCCGCCGGACGCTCCACGACCGCCGAGGTGGCGATCATCCCGCCCGGTGTACGCCACGAAGTGCGCGCCACCCCCGGAGCCAAAGGCTTCATCGCCTACCTCGACTCCGCCGATCTCGTCGGCCGTGCCGCCCTCACTCGACTGCGTGGCCTGCCAGCCGATGCGGCCATCAGCTGGATCACTTCGGCAACGCCGCGCACCAGAGTGGAAGCACCGCAACCGCATTCGATGCCGCGCCGGTCCGCGCACCCGGTGGTGACCGAGGCGCTGCGCGTGGCAGCGGTCTCCGCGGGCGGCCCACCGTCGCTGGGCGATCTCGCGGCCGCCGTCGCGATGTCGCCGAGCCGCCTGTCGCATCTGTTCACCGAGCACGTCGGTCTGCCGTACGCGGCGTGGCGGCGTTGGACTCGGCTTCAGCTGGCCGTCGGCACCGTGCGCGCGGGCGGCTCGCTGACCGAAGCCGCGCACGCCGCGGGTTTCACCGACAGCGCTCACCTCACCAAGACCTGCCGCGACCTGTTCGGCATCACCCCCACCGAAGCTCTCATCGCCACCGGCTGGCGACCACCACCCGCGCGGCTCAGCTGATTTCTACAAGCCTCGACCGGGCCGCGACAGCGACGCTGAACCCATGTCCACAATCATTCGCCCCCTGGTCCGCTACGGCTACGCACCGCTCTTGCTGCTGGGCATCAACGGCGCCGGAATCGCCTTGGCCGCAAGCGGAGCGAACAAAGCCTGGCTGCTGGCCCTGCTGGTTGCCGCTATCGCATTGTCGTTCGGCGCCGAACGCCTGCTGCCGTATCAAGGTGTCTGGAACAGCTCCCACGGCGACGTCGGGCGCGACACCGCGCACACCTTCGTCAACGAAACGCTCATTCTCAGCAGTGTCGCCGCCATCCCGGCCTTGGCCGCGCTCGTCCCCGGCGACGGGATCTGGCCCACCGAGTGGCCTTTCGTCGTTCAAGTACTGATCGCGATTCTGGTCGCCGACTTCGGCATCACCCTGACGCACTACGCCAGCCACAAGATCGGGCTGCTCTGGCGGTTTCACGCTGTGCACCACAGCGTTACGCGGTTCTACGGCCTCAACGGCCTGATGAAGCACCCCCTGCACCAGACACTCGAGATGACCGCGGGCGTCACCCCGCTGCTGGTGGCCGGGATTCCGGTGCCGGTCGCGGCGGCGTTGTCGCTGGCGGTCGCGGTGCAGCTGCTGCTGCAGCACTCCAACGCCGACTACCGCGTCGGCCCACTCGAATACGTCCTGGCGCTCAACGAAGGCCACCGCTTCCACCACCTCAAATGGGCGGGCATCGGCGACGTCAACTTCGGGTTGTTCACCCTCGTCTGGGATCACCTGCTGCGCACCTTCAGCTACGACCCCGCCCGCCGCTTCACCAGCGCCGACCTCGGCATGGCCGCCAAACCCGACTACCCGGTGGGCTACCTGGCTCAGCTCGCCGAACCCTTCACCCGCCACGGCGCCTGCACCACGGCCTCGGGCGACCACACCGAAAAGCGTTCGGACGCACCATCGATCAGTCAGGTGCCGCCAAGTCGAGCGCGAGCCAGTTCGTGATATGCCAGCCGATGTAAGCGCGAAGCATGCGCGATGTGTCAACCGAGGGGAAATTGGTCGAACGATTCGACCGCAGCCCACATCGGGGTGACGGACTGCCACCCGAGAGCGAGTCGTCGTGCGTTCCGCCCTCGGGTTCGGCAACTGGTCAGTGACCTTCCGGCGCCGCCAAGGCGGATTCGGACGCCTTGGCGACCTCCATGTCGATCTCCTGGATCTGGATCGTCACACCGTCCGGATCGACGACCCGCAGGCTGCGACCGAAGTCCTCGTCGAAGATCTCGTACTCGTAGCCCTGCTCGCGCAGCCGGTTCGCGACCACCTCGAGCTTCTCGTCGGTCGCGAACCCGAGTTCGACCGAGCCTGCCGGGCGCCCTTTCGAGACCCTGAAGTCGTGCAACCCGACGGCCCCGGCGCCGGCCGAAAGTTGCGCCCACACATTGACACTCGCGTCCGCGTCGAACGCGAGCCCCAGACCGGCGTAGAACCTCCGGCACGCCTGCACATCCGACACATACCTGATCGGCAGCACAGTCAACATCTCTTTACCTCCTTCTCGGAACGGACGAACCGAGTGTCAGGCGGCATCCGCGCACAACGCCCCGTCCCGCCGTGCGATCGCCGGAATCCGACACACACACGGCTGTGTCGACGGAATCCGACACGCGACAGCCGGTTCGGCGGTAGGCGAGGATCCGGCGATCGGTGTGCGGCATCCGCTTTCGCCACCGGGTCTCGCGGACGAGTTCACCGCGCCGCGCTGACCGCGCTCGCCCACGGGTACTACTTCTTGACCAGGCTGAACTGCACGACGTCGATGTAGCCATCGCGGAAGAACCTGCCGCAGCCGCTCAGGTACTTCGAATAGGTGTCGTAGGTTTCCTCTGAGGTCAGCGCGATCGCCTCGTCGCGATGTTCTCTCAGCGCACGGGCCCAATGCTCGAGCGTGACGGTGTAATTCGGGCCGAGCGGATGCACGCGCTGGACGTCGAAGTGCGCCGCGCGGGCGTAATCGATCACCCATTGCGGCTCCGGCAGCTGGCCGCCCGGGAAGATCTCGCTGGCGATGAACTTGCCGAATTCGAGTATCTCGCGATTGATCGGCAGTCCTTTCGCGCGCCACTCGTGCCGGTCGAACTGCACGATCGTATGCAGCAGCATCCGTCCGTCGGCGGGCAGCATGCGGTGACACTTGCCGAAGAACCATTCGTACCGCTCACGCCGGAAATGTTCGAACGCGCCGATGCTGACGATACGATCCACCGGCTCGTCGAATTCTTCCCAACCCTGCAGCAGCACACGGCCGCGCCTGGGTCCGCGATGCGCCTCGAACAGGCTGTTGACGTGCTCGTATTGGTTGCGGCTCAGCGTCAGCCCGATCACGTCGACGTCGTAGCGCTCCATCGCGCGCATCATCGTCGAGCCCCAGCCGCACCCCACGTCGAGCAATGTCATGCCGGGCCGCAGATCGCATTTGCCCAGCGCCAGGTCGATTTTGGCCAGTTGCGCTTCCTCGAGGCTCATCCCCTCGCGTTCGAAATACGCGCAACTGTAGGTGCGAGTCGGATCCAGGAACAGCGCGAAGAAATCGTCGGACAGGTCGTAATGCGACTGGACGTCCGAATAGAACGGGACCAATCCCTCCGTGCTCGTTCCGTTCTCCGGAGACATAGTCCTCCTCGCCAGCTGGATGAAAGATGCGTCGAACAGGAGGAGCGCGTACCACAAAATACTCTGCGGTGAGATCGCGCGGGCGCGATCGGCAGGAGTGCGCCGTCGAGACCGGAGACATCCGCGCGCTGGGTCCGGCCAGCTGACAAGAGCGCCAGAACTCGGCGGCGCCCCCGTTCCGAGAGCCGCCGAGCCGAAGAGGCTCGGCGGCTCGCGGAATCCGTGTACTCGGTCGCGGGGCGGTCAGGACGACATGGGCAGGTCCACGTAGGCCGGACCGTTCTGGTTGGAGAGCGTGACGGTCGTACCCGCGATGGTTTCGTCGCCGTACAGGTGATCCTTGGTGTCGACGATCATCGTCAGATGGTGACCGGCGGGGATCCGGTAGTCGGCCGCCTGCAATCGAGCGTTCACCACGGTCGGGCGACCGGCCTCCGCATTCTGCACGGTGACGGCAGCATGGGTGATGATCTGCATTTTGCCGGTGAAGGGATTGTGGTCGAACAGGTAGGCGAAAACGGTGACCGTCTTGTCGGAGGGAGTGACGGTGACCTGCATTTCAGGGGCGCCCGCGATGCGCCGGGGCTCGGGGAACGGCTCGGTGGTCCAGACCGCGGCGGCGCCACGGTCGACGTCGTCGAGCAGCTGCCGCTTGGGCATCAGCAGTCGTTCGAGGAAACCGTCGAACACCAGCGTGCTGGCCGCCCTGACCTGTTCGGTGCCCGCCTGAATGCTCTGGCTGTAGGTCTGCGCCGGAGATGTCGTCAGCGCACCGTCGGTGGACCCGCCGCTCGGCGCGTTCAGGTAGTAGCGCAGCATCGAGTTCGACCAGGATTTCAGGTCCGCGGCGGCTTCTGTGGCGAAGTTGTACATGGTCTCGGTGTGCACGACGCCGTCTCGGTCGATGCCGTTGTCCACACCGAGCAGGTGGTGGTCCAGCCAGTCGTAGGCGGCTTCGGTGGTCCGGGTGTAGACGCCCAGGAGGATGCCGGGAATCTCCACCGCACCGTGGTCACCGACGGCGAGGTCGAGGCGCTTCGGGCCGGGGTAGCGATCGAAGTAGTCGAGCAGCTGATTCTGCGGGAAGATCGTTTCGTGCCAGTAGCTGGTGAAGAATGTTGGCACGGAACGCTTTTTACTCGCGTGTGCGGGCGAGCGCGGCTTCGCCCACTCCAGCACCTCGTCGATGTTGGTGTTCTCGCGGAAGTCTTCGAGGACCTGCACCAGTTCGTCGCTCGGCCGGTCGCTGATCGCGGCGAGGGCTTCCGCGGCCGCGATGTGCCGGGTCCGGTTGTCGTAGAGCGCTTGGCCGAGGTCCGCCCAGGTGCTCAGCGCGACCACCGCCTTGACCCGCTGGTCCTCGTTGGCGACCAGCTGGCTGATGCCGGAACCGTAGGAGATGCCGAGCATGCCGATGCGGTCCGGGTCGGCGTCGAGTCCGCTGTTGGCGAGCGCCCAGTCGATGACCTTGCGTCCGTCCGTGATGTCCTCGGGACCTGCCACCGTCAGCTTCCCGTCGGAACCCGGCAGCCCCCGTTCGGTGTACGCGACGACTGCGTATCGGCGCATCAGCAATCGGATGATGGCGCCGCCGTACATCTTCCAGCCCTTGGGGTCCAGTCCGGCGGGAAGAATGACGAGCGGGTGCGGGCCGCCGGTGTTCGGCCATGCGGCGAAGGCGTCGAGCAGCACGCCTTCCGCACCGGGAATCTGCTCGGCGCCGAGGCGACACTGGGCTCGGACCGCGGCGATATCGTCGACGAGGTCCGCGGGGACACCGGTCGCGTCTCCGGTGAGCAGATCGTGCACGACCGCGTCGACGTCGTGGTCCTGATCGGGGGAAAGTAGTCGCAGTCGGTCCTGGCGAGGCTGGGTCATTGCATTCCTTTCCTGTTCCGTGCGAGAGGGTTTCCTGAAGCCGCGCCGCTGGTTTCGAGGCGCGAGTAGGTATCGGAATCGCGAATAGTGTCGATCCTGCAGACGGGGAGGCGGATTCGCCGCACCGGTCAGAATTGTCTTCGATCGCGCCCGGCGAACGCCGAGTTGATCGCGAAACTGTTCAGCGAAGAACATCTCGTGGTCGCCGACCTGGGTCACCCAGGACGAACAACCCGCTTGATCGACGGTCCGAATACCCCGTCCGGCTGTCGCCGTGGCCAATAGACGACCGACATCACCCAGCCTGCCAAATTGGCGACCGGGGTTCCACGACTACGGCGAGATGGCGGTGACTATTCGAGGAATCGAACCGTACGAACTGCGTCCACTATCACGAGAGACCTGTCGATGACCATGCCGCGCCCCCTGCTCGTAGTGCCCACACAGAATCGAACCCGAGGTACGGATCAAGTACCGTTGTGCGCCTTTACGTCTCGAACGCTGTACCGATCTCTGCCGCTCCCGATTTTACCGTATGAAAGCGAGATCGAATACGGCTACTCGACAAGCGCCTCGCGCGCACTCCGGTATCGACTACCGAACGAGGACGATATCCGCGTGTGCGGCTTCGTACCGAAGGAAGTCGTGTACGGTCGCGACACCGTAGCTGGATCTCGGCTCCCCTCGCGGCGGTGCAGTGTTCCGTAGACAGTGCAGCCACCGATGGGATTGGCCTTCGGGCCGGTCAACGAGGTAGCGGAAGGCGTCATCGCGCCACTGACCGAACTTCATCGACGGCAGGCCCGCAGAGACCGAGCAGGGCTCGCACCGCCCGCACTGACCAAGAGATATACCGATGCCAGTAACAACGCTACTCTCTGGCGCATCGAACACGATTCGAACGCGACGCGATGCGGCAGGCAGGCGTCAGTGGGGTGCTGGTCCTGGATAGCATCAACGACCTCGGACTACCGCCCACCCCCGACACCGACGCCGACGATCGCCAGGTACGAGGAACTCGTCGCCACCGCGTACCGCCACGGCAAGAAGATCTGGCTGGGCACAGTGCTACCCGCCACCACCCGCTCCCCCGCCGGCGGCATTGCTACGGATGCGGAATGACCTCGGGCAAGTGCTCGATCGCCTCGACGATATCGGCATCGACACGACCGAAGACCACGTCGAAATAGACGCGCAGATACCCGCGCTGGAGTTCTATCGACCGATCCGCGTCGATGGAGCCGACCGCCTTGGTTCTCGTGTCCGCGAGGAGGAGTCCGGCCGTAGCGAGTTGCGGCAGGATCGCCTGCTGGTCGCAGAAGGACATGTGCTCGGTGCCCGACACCCGCAGCGGCAGTTTCGATCCGGTGTTGTTCCGCCAGTAGGGTTCCCAGCCGGGCTTACCGAACCATGGCGACGATTCACTCGCGAGCATCAGCAGCGGACGATCTATTCCGTCGTCGGCGACCGACCCCAGGATGGGTCCGTCCAGATTGACACCCGCGCGAATCCTTGGGTCGTCGTGCAGAGCCTGGGTCGTGGTCGAACCGCCGAGCGAATGTCCGAACATTCCGACGTGTGACAAGTCCATGTTTTCAGCAAGATGCGCAGGCAGCGTATTGCCGAGATCCGAAGGCTGGCCCGCAACGTAGGCGGCGAGCCGATCCAGCACGAATCTGGTATCGGCGACCCGTGTCGGCAGCAGGAGATCCCGCAGCACTTCCTGGGGCGAATCCAGCGGAACCACCGTGCGTTCGATCCGGCCATCTGGGAAATGGACGGCGAACGCTTCATGCGTGTGGTTCATCGCGACCACGACGTAGCCATGGCTGGCCAAATCCTCGGCTTGGGCGGTGCTCCAGCCAGTGGTGTCGCCCATCCCGGGAGAATTCAGCAGGATCGGGAACCGGCCGATATCGGTGCGGGCGGGCAGATCCTCGTGACTGTGGCTGAGCCCGAGTGTCCAACTGCCTTGTGGTACACCGAGTTCGGTGAGGTAGACGTGCTGCGCCTCTTGTCCGCCGAGCGGCATCCACGGTGCGGGCGGTGAGGTGCTGTCCTCGGCCGGATACCAGATTTGGATCATCAGTTCGCGGCGTCGACCGGCGTCCCATGGGTCGGCGCGGTCTGGGTCGATCAGATGTAGTTCGGTGACGCCGACGGAATATGGGCCTGTCGGAGCAGGAAACGAGAGAGTCACAGAGTGGCTCGGTGACGTCTCGGGTGACGCTCCCGCCGCGCCCACGGTGCTTGCGGCGACCATCAATGCTGTTGCGACGGCAAACACGAACCGCCGTAAACCCTTGCGCGCTATGACAACTCCCCAGGTCGAGCGGCCCTCGGTTCCACAGCCTACAAGATCGACCACAGGCCGAAGCCAGCGGAGATCTGGCCGCCGTTGTCGATTGATGGCGGCCCTGACGCCTACGTTCACTACTCCGCCGCCTCCGGCTCGGGATTCGAATCCCTGGAATAGGGACAGCGCGTGGAGTTCGTAAGCGGTCAGGGCCAAAAGGCAGACATGCACAGGACGTCCGCACGATCTGAGCGACGCAGCCGTCAGCCGGTCCACAAGCGGGTGTCGTGGCGCTCGATCGAAGCGCGGATACGCGCGACGGCGGCATCCATCGACTGGGCGGGGAGGCGGCGTCCGTCTCGCAGCCGCACGGATACCTCGGCCTGTGCGATCTCGGCGGGTCCGAGAATGAACTGGTATGGCGCCAAATGGTTCTCGCGTACACGCGCCGCGAGACTGCCCGCTTCGTGACCGGCGACGCGGGCGCGCAGCCCGGCATCGACGCACCGGTCACGAAGCTCGGCAGCCGCGGCTTCCTCGGCGTCGGATATCGGCAGCACCGCGACCTGAACAGGTGCCAGCCACGCCGGGAATGCGCCGCCGTGTTGTTCGATCAGGTGGGCGACCGCGCGTTCGACGCTGCCGATAATGCTGCGGTGCACCATGACCGGTCGATGCTTGCCGCCGTCGGGGCCGATGTAGTGCAGATCGAATCGCTCGGGCTGGTAGAAGTCGACCTGCACGGTGGACAGGGTGGATTCGCGTCCCGCGTGATCGGCTACCTGAACGTCGATCTTGGGACCGTAGAACGCGGCTTCTCCCTCGACTGCCTCGTACGACAATCCGGCCCCGTCGAGCGCCTCGCTCAACAGCTTGCTCGCACGCGGCCACATATCCGGTGCCGCAACATATTTCCCGCTCGCTCCGGGCAGCGACAGCCGGTAGCGGGCGGCGGTGATCCCCATGGCACGGTACGCGGAGCAGATCAGGGCCAATGCGGCGGCGACCTCGTCGGCGACCTGATCCAGGGTGCAGAAGATGTGCGCGTCGTTGAGCTGAATGGCGCGCACACGGGTCAGACCGCCCAGCACCCCGGATAATTCGGAGCGGTACATCGCACCGAGCTCGGCGATCCGCAGCGGCAGTTCGCGGTAGCTGTGTGAGCGGGATCGGTAGATCACCGCGTGGCCAGGACACAGGCTGGGACGCAGCACCACCTGCTCACCGCCGATATCCATCGGCGGGTACATGTCGTCGTTGTAATGCGCCCAGTGCCCCGAGATCTCGTACAGCTCACGCTTGCCGAGCACCGGCGAGTACACGTGCCGGTAGCCCGCCCGTCGTTCCGCGGCGCGGATGTACTCCTCGAGGGTGTGGCGCACGATCGCCCCGTCGGGCAGCCAGTACGGCAAGCCCGCTCCGATCAGCGGGTCGGTGTCGAACAGGTCGAGTTCGCGGCCGAGTTTTCGGTGGTCGTGCATGTGGGTCTCCTCCCAGTCGAGGGCGAATGACCACGCGAGAAAGCCCCGGGCATTCGCCCGGGGCTTCGATCAGAACAGGGTTCAGCGCGCCGGGACGTCGTCCGGCGTCGTCGTGGACTGAGCGCGCTGCATGCCGAGCACGCTACACCCGAGGCTCACGACCGAACAACCGCGTTACCACCGTCCCGCTCATCCCGCCGCGGCTCGCACGAAGTCCGCGACTTCACCGGCCTTGGACCTACGAGCTGCTGTGTGGTCGCTTCACCGCATCCACAGCGCATTTCGCCGAGTTCAAGGATGTCGCAGCGGCCATCGGCGCGGACCTGCGCTACGCCGACAGCAGCGACGCCCTGCTCCACGGCTGGCGCGGCGACGAGGCCCGCACGCTGGCCGCGGTCGCGATCCAGGCCGAGCCCGACGCCGAGCGACCCGGTGGATTACAGGTCCAGCTCGCGCGCGCCGCGCTCGTCGTGCTGCGTCTCGGTCAATGCCGATATGCCGAAGCCCGAGAGACAGCCGCGATCGTCTTCGACGAGGACCCACCGCATTTCGGCAATATCGTGCTGCCGGACCTGATCGAAGCCGCCGTCCGCGACGGCGACGCCAGCGCCGCCGAACAAGCTCTGAAGCGACTGGCCGACCGGGCTGGCGCGAGCGAAACACCCTGGGCCCTGGGCGTACTGGCTCGCAGCCGCGCGCTGTTGGCCCACGACGACGCGGCCGAAGAGTTCTATCTCGAGGCCCTGTCACTGCTCGAGCGAACACCGCTGACCACCGAGGTCGCACGCACCCGCCTGCTCTACGGTGAATGGCTGCGCCGTCGACGCCGTCGACGCGACGCACGCAACCAATTGCACACCGCCCATGAACTTTTCCTCGACATGGGCGCCGCCGCCTTCGCCGAACGAGCACGGACCGAACTGGAAGGCGCGGGAGAACGCGCACGCGAACGCACCCCGAGCACCGCCTACGACCTGACGCCCAGGGAACTCCAGGTCGCCCACCTCGCCGCCGCGGGCACCACCAACCAGCAGATCGCCGCCGAACTGTTTCTCAGCACCGCCACCGTGGAGTACCACCTGCGCAAGACCTTCCGCAAACTCGGCGTCACCTCCCGACGCCAGCTTCCCCACCGGATATGAGCGACGGCGCGAAGTCGCCGCGTTCCCGGGCGGCTCACAGCGTCAAGAGGCGCGTTTCGCGGCGGGTACCGAGGCCTCGTCGAGCTGTCGGAGCAGCTCGTCGGTGGTCACCACCGCACCGCAGCGGCGTGCCGTGTAGTTCAGCGCCATGAGGTGTTCGTCACGGCTGAAGTCGGCCGTGGCGTCCAGTGCCAGGAACGGGCGCACGTCGCTCATGAATGCCTCCGCGGCGCTGAGCATGCAGCCCATGTGCGTGTAGACGCCGGTGACCATGAGGTGGTCGCGGTTGTAGTAGCCCAGCAGCTCGCGTAGGTCGGTGCGCTGGAACGCGGAGTAGCGCCACTTGGTGACCTGGATGTCGCGCTCGTCGGGGCGCAGTTCGGCGATGACCTCGGTATCGGCGCCGGTGGACATCCCGCTGCCCCAGAAGTCGGCGAGAATGCCGCGCCGCGAGGGGTGCTGGTTTCCGGGCTGCATGGTGTAGACGACCGGAATTCCCAACTCGTGGCAGCGGTTTCGGAGCCGGGAGATATTGGCGACGAGAGTGTGCGCCGGTTCCTGCTCGAGGTCGTAGGCCGCGAGGAAGTACCGCTGCATGTCGTGGATCAGCAGCGCGGTACGGGACGGCTCGACTGTCCATGGCACCTGGTTGTCGGTGACTTCCGCCGCGGTCGGCATGTCGTAGGGCGCGATCGGGGGAATGGGCATGTGAATCTCCGGTTTTCGTGTGCGTTGTGCGAGAACGGCCGAGGGCCGGAAGAGCGGTCGCGGTGTGCGGGTCAGGCCACCGTGAGGGGAAGATCCGCGATACCGAGCGGAGCGAGGATGCGCTGGAATTTGCCGGTGGTCTCGGCCAATTCGGCCGCCGGATCGGATTCCGCCACGATGCCGCCGCCCGCGTGCGCGAGCAGGCTGCGACCATCGGCGGACAGCTCGGCACAGCGGATGCTCACCATCCACTCGCCGTTGCCCTCGGCATCGCACCAGCCGACGGCACCCGCGTAGAAGCCGCGATCACCCTCGAGTGCGGCGATCAGCCGCGCGGCCGCCGCGGTGGGCGTCCCGCAGACGGCGGGCGTCGGATGCAGCGCCGCGGCCAACTCCAGCGCCGAGGGTCCGTCCGCGCGCACCGCGGCGGTGATGGGCGTACCGAGGTGCCACATCTCCGGTGTGCTGGTGAGTTCCGGTGCGGGAGCGTTGACTTCGACACACCGGTCGCGCAGCACGCCGCTCACCTGATCGACCACATACCGGTGTTCGTGCTGATCCTTGGCGGATCCGAGCAGCCTCCGAGCGACCTCGCGATCGGCCGCCTCGTCGTCGAGCACGCGGCGCGCCGATCCGGCGAGTGGATGGCTGAGCACCTCCGGCCCGTCCCGTCGGACCAGTACCTCTGGACTGGAACCGATCAGATGCTTTCCGGCGTACGCTGCGCCCGCGGCGGACAGATCGACCAGGAAGCCGTTGCCCATCGGGTCGGTGGAGACAAGGCGATCCAGAACGGCGTGCGGCCGAACGGATTCAGCGCTGCGCGCGCGAATCGCCCTGGCCAGCACTACCTTTTGGATCGGATGAGCGGAATCGGCCAGCATCCGGACGGCGGTGGCCACCCGGCGCATATGGGTTTCGGGCTCGGGAACGGCGGCCTGGAAGTCGAAGCGCGGCGTCCGCGCCGCGGCGGGCCGGTATCCGCTGTCGCTGGTGGACAACGATTCCGGGGCCCACAGCGCCGCGGGAGCGTCGGGCAGGAACGGCAGCGCCCCGACGATATGGCTGACCTCACCGCGGCGCAGCGCGGTCACCGCGTCCCGCGCGGAACGGAAGGTGCGACCGCTGCCGTGCGCGACCACGGTGCGATAAGGGCGCGACAGCACAAAAGCGGGGTCCGAAGTATCGGCTGAAGTGTCGGAAATGGGGATCATCCTCTCGGTTCACATATCGAGGGTCGCGCCGCCGTCCACCCGGAGATCGTGCATGGTGATGTGGCGAGCGTCGTCGGATACCAGGAAGCGGATGGCCGCGGCGATATCCGCGGGTTCGGCTATGCGCCGCAGGGGAATACCGAGGCGGTAGGCCTCGGGGTCGCCATCGAGCAGACCGGCGCGGGTGGCCTCGTCGAGACCGTCGGCGTACAGGCCGCTCAGCATGGACGTGTTCGTGGAGCCCGGCGACACCAGGTTGACGCGCACGCCGTGCGGGGCGACCTGTAGGGCAAGGGCGCGCGCGAAGGCGGTGGCCGCCGCCTTGGAGGCGCAGTAGGCGGCCATGCCAAGCCGCGGCGTGCTCGCCGCGTTCGAGGTAATTACCACGATGGCCCCGCGTCCGGCGGCGACCATGTCGCGGGCGGCGCGCTGGGTGACGTGCATGGTGCCGGTGGCGTTGACGGCGAAGCTGCGCTCCCACGCCTCCGGTGTGATGTCCAGTGCCGCGCCGGGGTCCATCACCCCCGCGGCGTGCACCACCACGTCGGGGGTGCCGTGCGCGGCGCCGAAACGGTCGAATGCCTCGGACACCAACTCGCGGTCGGCGACGTCCACCTCGGCGGCGTGCACCGCTCCGGCTGTGTGGGCGTCGATTTCCCGTGCCACGTCGTGCACTCGCGGGTCTCGGTCCCACAGCGCCACCGCCCGCGCGCCGTCGGCGAGTTCGGCCGCGACCGCCGCGCCGATACCCGCGGCCGCCCCGGTGACGACGACCACCCGCGCACCAGAATCGATCATGAACATGAGGTTAGCCTAACCTGATAAGAATGTGGTGGCTCCGCTTTCCACACGATCGCGGAGCGACCCGAATGTCCTGCGAAATGAGGAGTCCCACAATGGCATTGACCGTTCCACCGAGCTTCACGCCGTGGCCGTCGGAGGAGGCGAGACGGTATCGCGAGCTCGGTTGCTGGACCGGAGAAACGTTCGGCGACCTGCTGGACGCGCGCGCCGCGGCCACCCCGGAGGCGGTCGCCGTCGTGGACGACGCGCACCGCTGGACCTACGCCGAACTCGACCATCGCTCCCGGTCGCTGGCGACCGGCCTGGCGCGACTGGGTATCGGCCGCCACGACCGCGTGCTGGTGCAACTGCCCAATCGCGCGGAATTCGTCGAAGTGATCTTCGCCCTGGTCCGCCTCGGCGCGCTGCCGGTCTTCTGTCTGCCCGCCCACCGGCAGGCGGAACTCGTCCCGATCGCCACGGCGAGCGCCGCGACGGCCATGATCACCACCGGTGTACATCAGCGTTTCGACTATGCGGCGCTCGCCGATTCGATTCGTGCACAGTCGCCGACGCTGCGGCACGTCCTCGTCGTGGCCGACGATCCGGAACAGCGGCTGCCCCAGGGTGCGCGCCGTATCGACGAATTCCGCGACGAGCCGCGCGAACTGCCGCCCGTGGACGCGAGTGACGTTGCCTTCCTGCAACTCTCCGGCGGCAGTACGGGCATCCCGAAACTCATCCCACGCACCCACGACGACTACCTGTACAGCGTGCGGCGCAGCGCGGAGATCTGCGAACTCGACAGCGACACCGTGTACCTGGCGACGCTGCCCATCGCGCACAACTTCCCGATGAGTTCGCCGGGCATCCTCGGCGCGCTGTGGGCGGGCGGCACTGTGGCCATGACTCCGGATCCCACTCCGGCGACGGCGTTTTCGGCGATCGAGAAGTTCGGTGTGACCATCACCGGTCTGGTGCCGCCGCTGGCCCGGCTCTGGGCGGAGCGAGCCGAGGCCGGTTCGACGCCGGACCTGTCCACTCTCCGGGTGGTGCAGGTGGGTGGCGCGCGCTGTCAGGAGGAATTGGCGCGGCGCATCGGACCGGCGCTGGGGGTCACCCTGCAACAGGTGTTCGGCATGGCCGAGGGGTTGGTCTGCTACACCCGCCTCGACGATCCGATCGACGCGGTGATCGCCACCCAGGGTCGGCCGATGTCGGAGCACGACCGACTCGAGGTCGTGGACGACGACGGCGCCGAGGTGCCGCCGGGCGGTGACGGCAACCTGATCACGCAGGGGCCGTACACGATTCGCGGCTACTACGACAATCCCGAGGCCAACGCCCGCAGCTTCACCGCCGAGGGCTGGTATCGCACCGGCGACATGGTGCGGGTGCGACCCGACGGCAACCTGGTGGTGCTCGGCCGCGCCGGTGACTGGGTCAACCGCGGCGGCGAGAAGGTGTCGGCCGAGGAGTTGGAGGAGCATCTGCTCGCCCATCCCGGCATCCGTGACGCCGTCGTGGTCGGCACCCCGGACCGCGTACTCGGACAGCGCATTTCCGCGTTCGTGCGGGCCGCCGATCCGGCGCACCAGCCGACCCTCGCCACCGTCCGCGCCTTCGTGCGCGAGCGCGGGGTGGCGGCGTGGAAGATGCCGGACTCCGTGGTGGTGGTCGACCGGTTCCCGGAGACGGGGGTGGGTAAGACCAGCCGCAAGGAGCTGCGACAGTTGCTCGCCGAGGGCACGCACGCGAAGTGACGCCGACGGTGGCGCGGTGCGAGCCGCGCCACCGGTCCTCACGACAGGGCTTCGAGCCAGGACCCGAGCACGGGATCCGCTGCGAGAGTGGGAAAGTCGATGTGCGCATGCCCAGCCGCTCGCCACTTCTCCACCAGCGACATGATGCGCACCGAATCCAGTCCGGCGTCGAGGAGGTTGGTCTCGTGGGTCAGCTCGTCCGGGCGCACGCCCAGAGCCGCTGCCACGTCGCCGATTACGCGCTCGCGGTCGGCCACCGCGGTGTTCTCGTTGGTCATGGTTCCTCACTCGTCTCGGTCGTAGTCGGCGACGCCGCGCTTCCAGTACCCGGCGATCAGGTAGTCCTTCGGTTCCACCCCGAGGTCCGTGCGCACCCAGCGGCGCAGCGGCTTCAGCACGCCCGCCTCACCGGCCAGCCAGACGTACACGCGCTCTCCGGCGGACACTTCGACGGTGCGCACCGCCTTTTCGAAGCGGTCGCTCGTCCCGGGTTCGGCCGCACCGCGATGCACCCAGCGCACCTCGACACCGGCGGGCGGATCGAGCGGAATCTCCTCGTCGGGTCCGCTCACCTCGATGAACGCCCAACCGGATGCCTCGCGCGGCAGCCATTCCAGCCAGCGGGCGATGGCGGGCAGGGCGGTGATGTCACCGGCGAGCAGGTACTTGTCGTAGGTCTTGGGCACCACGACACCGCCGGGCGGGCCCGCGATGTGAATCTTGGTGCCCGGCACCACCTTCAGTGCCCACTCCGAGGCCAGGCCGCCGGGGTGGATGGCGAAGTCGATGCTCAGTTCGCGGTCCTCGGCGCTGAAGTGGCGCACCGTGTACTCCCGCGAGACCGGTCGCGGCTTGCCCCACGACAGGGACAGTCCGTCCTTCTCCGGCAGCCGCAGCACCCCTTCCTCGTCCGGAAAGATCAGGCGCACATGCTCGTCCGGCACGTAGCTGTGGAATCCGGCGAGATCCGCTCCGCCGAAGGTGATGCGCAGCAGCCCGGAGCCCACCTGCTCGGTGCGGATCACCTCCACCTCGCACAGTCCGATCGGATAGCCGACCTTGGCTCCGTGCTCACCCGACAGCACCTCGACGATGCGTTCGGCGTAGGCGGCACGATCCATCAGAGCTTCTCCTTTCCCAAGAGCGGCGCGGCGGCCAGTGCCGTCAGCGCGCCGAGTACCAGTACGGACAGCCCGTAAACCACGAGAGCGTTTCCGGGCGCGAAGAATTGACCGACCACACCGGCCACCATGGAACCGACCGCCGTCCCCGTGACGGACTGCACCATGAGCAGGCCGGAGATCCGGCCGCGCAGCTCCTCGGGGGCCTGCTGTTGCAGAATCGTGTAGCGCAGCACCATGTTCACCGCGCGAGCCAGGCCGAATCCGGCCAAGCCGAGGAACACCGGAGCGGTGTGCGGGAAGAGTCCCGCCACGATCACACCGAGCGGCATGGCGGCCAGCGAGATCAGCAACGCGCGGCCGTTGCGGCGGCTGCGGCCGATCCAGCCGCTGGTCAGCGACCCGAGCACCGCACCGGCGCCGGGAGCCGCGTAGAGCACGCCGAGAGTCGTTGCCCCGGCGCGGAGTTCGTGTTCGGCGAGGGCGGGCAACAGCACCAGCGGCCCGCTGACCAGCATGGCGATCAGGCCGGTCACCAGTGCGGCGCGAATGATCCTGTGCCGCGCGGCGAACTCGATCCCGATCGCCAGTTCACGCAGTGGATGCCCGACATCGCGTTTCGGCGGCGGCTGCGGTCCGATCGACCGGATCAGCCCCACGGTGGCCGCGGTGGCGCCCGCCGAAAGGAAAAAGGCCAGCTCCACACCGGTTTCGGCGATGAGCAGACCGGCCAGCGCCGGTGTGATCATGGTGCCCAGATCGGTGGTGAGCGAGGTCAGCGCACCGGCCGCCGCCACCTTGTCCCGTCCGACGAGCATGGGGATCAGCGCCATGAGCGCCGAACTGCTGACGCCTCCGGCCAGGCCGTCCAGCACACCCGCGGCGTAGATCACCGCCAGGAAGGGGTCGGACAGCAGCGCGTTCAATCCAAGCACGAGGAAGCCGAAACCCGCCGCGCTACGCGACCATTGGATGACATCGCGCCGGTCGTACCGGTCCGCGATCACCCCGCCCGCCAGGCTTCCGACGAACAGGGCGACCGCGGTGACGGTGGTCACGCCGGCGACATGCAGCGAGGATCCGGTGAGCTGGTAGACCTGCACGGGCAGGGCCACCATGAGCAGGCCGATCCCCAGCACCGATACCAGCCGGGCCGCGAAGGCATTGCGGAACTCCCGGCTGGCGCGCAGCGGCGAGGTATCGATGAGCAGGCCGCCGACGGCTGTCACTTGAAGCGCTCCCCCAGCAGGTCGAGGGTGGCCATGACATTGCGGTAGTCAGGCCGCTGGCTGGTGGCGGGCAGCTCGTAGACCTGGCCCGCCCTGAAGGCCGGGAGCTGACCGATCACCGGATCGTCCTTCAGCTGCGCGATGGTGCGCCCACCCTCGAGCTGCACGACGAACAGCGCCGGGGCGTCGACGACGGTGTTCAGCAGTTCGGGACTGAAGGCGACCCAGTCGGCGGCCGCCGCGCGCGTCGGGTTACCCGCCTTGGCCTCGACCTTGTCGTCGATGGTGAACCCGACCGCGGTAAGCAGCGTGGCCAGCGGGGTGCCCGGCGCGATCACCGAGGGCTTCAGATCCTTGCGCGACTGGAAGACCGACACAGCGCCCTGCGGCAGCTCGATGCCGCTCCGGACCTTCGCGACCTTCTGGTCGTACGCGGCGATCAGGCCGTCCACCTTCGCGGACTGGTTCACGAACTCCGCCACCGCCTTCAGCTGGTCCTGCCAGTTCGGGCTGTTGGAGGGCACCAGGGCGGTGGGGGCGATGGCGGCGAGCTTGTCGTAGTTGTCGAGGGACTGCTGGCCGGGGAAGCCCTGTCCGCCGCCGATGATCAGATCCGGCTGCTGGGCGGCGATGAACTCGAAATTGATGTTGTCGCCGGAGGGCAGCACCTCGGTGCCCTGTTTCTTGGCGTCCTCGGCCCAGGCGGCGGGGAACTCACCGGGCTTCAGCGCGACGCCGAGCACCCGCGGATCGGCCGCCTCGACTTTCGCGCCGAGGTCGTAGAGGTACCCGGCGAGCGAGCCGTTCACGACCACGATGCGCTGCGGATCGGCGGGCACGGTGACGGCGCCGCGGGCGGTCTGCACCTCGCGGGTGCCGGACTTGCTCGTCTCGTCCGAGGACGAGCTACTACAACCGGCCACCACCGCGACCAGCGCGAGGATCAGTAGGGCGACGGCGGCGCGCAGGCGCGCCGGCATTCGGTACAGCGACATGGACAGGCGTTCTTTCTTCTTGTTGGGCAAAGATTCACGCGCGGATGACGGGATCCGCGTCGAGCAGCGCCGCGACCTCGGTCCAGCCCCTCGGGGACACGATGTCGAAGTGCGAGTAGGGAAGTCGGCGGACCACCAGCCGCGCGCCCACGGACCGCCAGCCGGTCAGCTGGGCCTCGGCGCGTTCGGGTTCGGTTCCGGTGTCACCGGCGAACAGGGACATGACGCCGTGGTAGCGCGGTGAGTCGGAGTCGGTGACCATGCGCAGCAGCGCGGTCGCGGCGTCGCGGATGGCCGCCGCGAGTTCCGGTGCGTCCTCGGGGATTTCGGGCAGCAGCCGGTCGAGTTCGGCGGGCTCCGCGAGACTCCGAGCGGCCCGTTCGGTGAGATTCACCAGGGGGTGGGAATCGACGAGACCCACGTAGGCGACCGGCTCCCCGGCCGCTTCCAACGCGGCCGCCACGGCGTGCACGATATTGCCGCCCAGCGAATAGCCGAGTAGGTGGTACGGACCCTGCGGCTGGATGCGGCGGATGGTGGCCAAGTAGTGGCGCGCCAAGTCGTCGAGGGTTCGCGCGTGGAAAGCGTTGTCGCTCAACGCGGGCAGCTGCAAGCCGATGATCGGCCGGTCCGCGCGCAGCAGGCGGGCCAGTGGCCCGAACTGCCATGCCGTGCCGCCCACCGGGTGGACGCAGAACAGCGGCGCGGCGGACCCGCCGGTGCGCAGCTCCAAGACGTGATCGAGGCGTCGACCCAGCAGGGCGAGACCGTCGACGGCGATCGGCGCCGCTTCCGCCGTACCGAGGCGCGCCGCGAGCCCCAGCGGTGTGGGGGCCGCGAACACGTCGTCGAGGACGGCCATGATGCCCGCGCGCCCGAGTCGGCCGATCAGCCGGACCGCGGTGAGCGAATGGCCGCCCGCCGCGAAGAAGTCGTCGTCCGAACCGATTTCGGGTGCCGAGAGCACCGCCGCCATGGCTTCCCGAATGGTGTCGACCGGTCCGTTGCCGCGGCTCTCGGTCGATGTCCGCTGGGGCGCGGCCGGTCCCGACTCGTACTCCGGCACCGGCAGCGCTCGGCGGTCGATCTTCTCGCTGGCCGTTCGTGGAATTCGGTCCAGCACCACGAAGGCCGCGGGAATCATGTGCGCGGGCAGCGCCTTTCGCAGGTGCGCGCGCACCACGGCGGTGTCCAGCTCGGTGCCCGACCGTGCGATCAGGTAGGCGGCCAGACGCTGGTCGCCCGGCTCGTCCTCGCGCAGCAGGACGACCGCTTGGGCGACACCCGCGCAGGTGAGCAGCGCGGATTCGATGTCACCGAGTTCGATGCGCTGTCCGCGCAACTTCACCTGGCTGTCACCGCGGCCGACGTATTCGAGTTCGCCGTCCGGATTCCACTTCACCAGATCGCCGGTCCGATACATCCGTTCGCCGTGCCCGTGCGGATCGGCCACGAAGGCGGCGGCGGTCAGATCGGGACGGGCCAGATAGCCGCGGGCCAGCTGCGTCCCGGTCAAGTACAGATCACCGATGACCCCGGCGGCGACCGGCCGCAGGCTGTCGTCGAGGACGCGCACACCGGAACCGTCGGCGGGTCTGCCGATCGGAACGATCACGACGTCGGCATCGACGGTCTCGTGGTAGGTGATCGACACCGCGGCCTCGGTGGGGCCGTACAGGTTGTTCACCTTCGCTCCGGTGAGTGCGCGCACCCGATGCGCGGTCGCCGGTGGCAGCGCTTCACCGCCGGTGATGACGCAACGCAGATTCGTGCACCCGGACAGATCGGCCTCCTCGGCGAGCACGGTGAGCATGGAGGTCGTCATCTGGATGGTGGTCACCCGCTCCTCGCGCATGAGCTGAGCCTGGTAGTAGGGGTCGCGATGCCCGTTCGCCCTGGTCAGCACGATGCGCGCGCCGACATGCAGCGGCAGGTAGAGCTCGAGCAACGAGGCGTCGAAGACGGGTGGCGTGCGGTACAGCACCGTGTCGTCCGGGCCGAATCGCTGCATCCGCCAGAGGGTTTCGAAGGTGTTCACGATCGCCGCGTGCGAGACCGTCACGCCCTTCGGCACACCGGTGGAGCCGGAGGTGAACAGCAGATAGGCGGAATTGCCTGGCCGCAGCGGCGCTAGCCGTTCGGCGTCGGTGATCTCGGTGTCGGCGAAGCCGCCGGTATCCACGTCGTCGAGGGTGCGCAGAACCAGTGCCGGAGCGGCTATTTCGAAGATGCGCTCGATCCGCTGGGCGGGCTGGTCGAGATCCACCGGCAGGTAGACACCGCCGCTGCGGCTGATCGCGTGCGCGGTGATCACCGAGTCGATGGTGCGGGGCATGCCGACCGCCACCACCGTCTCGGGACCGATGCCCTGCGTAATCAACCAGCGGGCAAGTCTGTTCGCGCGCGCATCGAACTCTCGGTAGGTAATCGTCAGCCCGTCGGCCGTGATGGCGGGTGAGTCGGGGTCGACCGTTGTTCCCCAGTCGGCGAGAGTTTCACCGTACAGGTCCGGCACGTCGATCGGCTGTGCGCTGTTCGCGGTGCGTTCGATGGAGCGTGTGCTCGTTACCGGCTCCGTCAGCGGTCCGGGAGGATTCAGCAGCGCGGCGGCGTGCACATCCTCGGTGCCGGTGACCGCGGACAGGATGGCGCGGAGCCGGTCGGCGATCCAGTCGAGTGTGGTGTCGGCGACGGCGCTGCGGTCGTAGCCGATCAGCAGTTCCAGCCGGTCGCCCGGCGGCGCGACCAGAGTCAGCGGATAGTGCGTCGCTCCGTGATTGTGGAAGGCGCCGACGCGGAGTTCGTGCGAGTCCGGTTGCCGAGCAGCGGAATTCGGGAAGTTCTCGAAGACGACCAGGGTGTCGAACAGCTGCCCGATACCGGCGATCCGCTCGATCTCGGCCAGCCCGGCGTGGTCGAATTCCTGCATGGCGAACTGGTCCTCTTGCAGTTCGGCCAGCTGATCGAGCAGTGCGCGGTCGGGGTCGAGGAGGCAGCGCACCGGAACGGTATTGGTGAACAGGCCGACCATCCCCTCGACGCCGGGCAGTTCGGCAGGCCTGCCGGAGACGGTCGCGCCGAACACCACATCCCGGCGTCCGGTGAGTGCGGCGAGCACCGTCGCCCACGCGCCCTGTACCAGGGTGTTCATCGTCAGGCCGCGGCGGCGGCCGAGTTCGGTGAGCGCCGCTGCGAGCGAATCGGTCAGCGGCACCTGCCGCCGCAGGAACTCGCGTTCGCGCCCGGTATCCGCACGGAGCAGTGTCGGCGCGGTGACCCCCGCCAACCGCCGCGCCCACGCCGCGCGGACGGTGTCGTGATCGCGAGCCGCGATCCAGGTCAGGTAGTCGCTGTACCGGGCGGGTGTCGGCAGTTCGTCGCCGTGATAGGTCACGAGGAGTTCCCGCAGGACGATCGGCGTCGACCAGCCGTCGATGATCAGATGGTGTGCGTTGAGCACGAGCCGGTACTGCTGGCCCGGCATTCGAATCAGCGTGGCGCGCAACATCGGCGACTCATCCACCGAGAAGCGGTGCTCGGCCGCTTCGGCTTCCAGCCGGTCGGCGGCGGTGACCGCGGCGCGCACAGGCAAGCCGGAGAGGTCGACCTGTCGCCACGGCATCCGGACCGAGCGCGGCACCGCTTGCAGTGGCTGATCCAGCCCCTCGTAGTGGAAGGCGGCACACATATTGGGATGCCGGGCGACCACCGTGTCGAAGGCCGCCGACAACCGCCGCTCGTCGAGCGGTCCGGTCAGATCGACACGGGCGGTCAAGGTGTACACGTCCGCGGCGCCGTCGCGAATCGCGTGGAACAGCAACCCCTCCTGCAATGGCGAGAGCGGCAGCAGTTCGGCGAGCGGACCGTGCGCGGCCTCGAGCGCGTCGATCGCATCCTGGGGTACGGACACGCCCTGGCAGTCCGACGGGGTGAGGCCGCCGGGGAACAGCACCCCGTGCGCCGCGAAAGCCTCCAGCGCGAGTTCCCAGTGCCGCTGTAGTTGCGCGACGGTGGCCGCGCCGAGGATCCGGCTCGCCGCCGTCCACTCCACCGCGATACGCGGACCAGCCGCGGGGCTGGCTTCGTGGACGAAGACGTTGAGCGAAAGTACCTCCGTCAGCGCCTTTTCCGGCGGCTCCAACACCGAGAACGCGTCCTGTTCCGGCAACCGCCAGCCGATATCGGTCCCACCGTTGAAGCGGCCGAGGTAGTTGATCAGCAACTCCGGCGAACGCTGTGCCGCGAGCACCGGTGCGATGTCGGGATCGAGCCTGCGGAGCACGCCGTATCCGACGCCGTTGCCGGGGACCGCGCGCTTGGCCTCCTTGACCGCGCGCAGCAGCCGTCCGGCGGCGGCTCCGCCCGCCAGCGCATCGGCCAGACCATCGATGTGGTCGATACCTGTCGCGGGCGTCCAGACCGGGTACTCGCTGGTGAACCAGCCGATGGTGCCCGCGAAGTCGGTATCCGGCGACAGCGGGTCGCGCCCGTGTCCCTCGACAGTCACCGGACGTCCCGACTCCAGCGCCTCGCCGCGGTCGTGCCGCCACCCGTTGACCGCGAGCATCAGGGCCGCGAGCAACACCTCGTCGGTGCGCGCGCGGTAGGCGGCGGGCAGGGTGGACAGAACCGCCTCGGAAACCTCGGGGCCAGCGAGAGTCCGACTGCGGGAGCCGGTTTCGACGACATCACGAGCACGGTCGAGCGGCCGCTCCCCCACCGGAGCCACGGTGCCGTCGCCGAGTGCGCGCTGCCAGGACTCCAGTTCCGATCGATAGCCGCCCGCTGCGCCGGCATCGGCGAGCATGGTGGCGTACCGACGCCACGAGCTGCCCTTCGCGGGCAACCGAGCCGGGCGTTCGTCGCGCGCCGCCGCACACGCCTCGTAGAGCTCGGGAACCAGGATGCGCCACGAAACACCGTCCACGACAAGGTGGTTGGCGACCAGGACCAAACGATCGGCCGTACCCGGCGCGGTACGGACCAGCGCGCCGCGGATCTCGACGCCTCGGGCGGGGTCCAACTCGGCAGCCAGCGCGGCCGCTGTCCGTTCGACCTCCAACCCGATCGGAACCGACGCCACCACGGAATCCGCTTGCTGATCACTATTGTTCGCTGTCGGCAGTACCGTCTCGACGACCAACTCGCCCGCGCGCACCGCGCCCGCTTCGGCCACCACGAGCCGGGGCTCGGCGTCCGCACCGTCGAGTACCAGCCGCAGTGCGTCGTGTCGGTCGAGCAGCGTCTGCATGCCCGCGACCAGGTGGTCGAGGGCGAGATCCTCGTGCAGTTCGAGCGCGGTCCACTGGGCGTACCCGGCGATCGCCGTCGGGCTCGGATTCGCTTCGAGCAGCGCGGCGACGAGCGGCGGGATGGGAACGACACCGGTCGCCTCGTCCGGCGCCACGCTGCCCGCCGCGTCGTCCACCCGCTCGGCAGCAGCCGCGATGGTGGCCAGATCGCGCTGTCCCAGTAGCGCTTTCGGCTGGACGAGCAGACCGTGTGCGCGCAGCCTGCTGGTGACGCTGATCGCGGTGATGCTGTCGCCGCCGAGTCCGAAGAAGTCGTCCGTCGCGCTCACTCGCGACACGCCGAGCACCTCGGCGACCACGGCGCACAGCGCCCGCTCCGGCTCGGTGCGCGGCGGTCGTCCGGTCGAAACGAGCTGGGGCGCGGGCAGTGCCGCGCGATCGAGTTTGCCGTTCACCGTGGTGGGCAACGCGTCCAGCACCACGATCGCCGACGGAACCAGGTGGTCCGGAACGGTTTTCGCGAGCCGGTGCCGCAGCTCGTCGGCGGAGGCGAGCGCGACGCCCGCCGCGGGCACCAGATAGCCCACCAACTGGGTGCTGTCGGCGACCTTCCTGATCACCGCGGCCGCCGCGGCGACACCGGGCAGGGCGCCGAGCACGGCCTCGACCTCGCCGAGTTCCACGCGGTAACCACGCACCTTGATCTGCTGGTCGCCGCGACCGAGGAATTCGTAGCCGTGACCGGGCAGCCAGCGGGCGCGGTCGCCGGTGCGGTACATCCGCTCCCCCGCGCCGAACGGATCGGCGACGAATCGCTCGGCCGTCACCGCCACGCGGCCCAGGTAGCCGCGCGCCAATTGCGGTCCGGCCAAATACAACTCCCCGATCTCGCCGTCGGGGACCGGTTGCAGCGCGCTGTCGAGCAGATAGGCGCGGGTACCGGCCAGCGGACCGCCCACGTGCGGGACCGCGCCCGTCACCGGCGCGCTCAGCGCGTCGACGGTCGCTTCGGTCGGGCCGTACATGTTCCGGGCGGGCACACCGGAGCCGACGATCGCCGACCACAGCGCGGGCGGGGTGGCCTCGCCGCCGATGAGCAGCAGTTCGGGCCGGTGCCGCGCGCCGAGCAGGCCGTTGTCGATCAGCGCCGCGGCCATCGACGGGGTGGTGTCGACGACGTCGATGCCGTCGGCAACGAACGCGGCGACCTGTGCCGCGGCGTCCTTCTGCACGTCGGTGTCGTAGAGGTGCACCCGGTGGCCGCACAGCAGCCACAGCAGCTGGTCCAGCGCGGCGTCGAAGGCGAACGACGCGGTGTGCGCGGTGTGCAGTTGCCGGTGGCCCGCGCGCTCGGCGGCCTCGGCGTAGATGGTCGACCGGTGGTGGTGCAGCAGTTGCGCCGCCGCACCGCAGGACACCTGCACGCCCTTCGGCCGTCCGGTGGAGCCCGAGGTGTACACCACATAGGCGAGCTGGCCGGGCGAACGCGGCGCGGCGAGTTCGGTCGCGTCCAACGGTCCGCTCGCGAGCCCGTCGATCGCCTCACGAATAGCTCTGGAGGACAATCGGATCAGCTTGTCCGTGCGGTCGGCGAAGAGCTCGTCCCCCGCCACGCCGGATGTCAGGATCGCCACCGGCGCCGCGTCGTCGACGATGTCGTTCAGTCGCTGTGCGGGGTGCTCGGTATCGAGCACCAGGTAGGCCGCGCCCGCGTGCTGGACGGCGAGGATCGCGATCACGATGTCCGCGGTGCGCGGCAGCGCGATGCCGACGATGTCTTCGGGTCCGACGCCCTTGCCGCGCAGATACCTGGCCAAGCGGTGGACCCGCGCCCCCAGCTCGGCAGCGGTGAGGCGGTCCGCGCCGCTGACGAGCAGCACGGCGTCCGGCTGTGTCGCGACGAGACGGTCGAATACCGCCGTCGGGTCCTCGGGATGACCAGGAAGGGCCGCGCTCGCCCGCTCCGCGGTGATACGCGCACCGATTTCCGGCGGATAAGGCGCGACTCGGCCGATAGACCGGTCCTCTCCGTCGACCAGTTCGGTGATCATCCGGACCAGTGCGTCCAGCCGCCGCCGCACCGTCTCGGCGTCGAGCGAACGCGTATCGACCTCGAAACCGAGCTGGATCCGGTCCTGCGCCAGCGGAGTGACGGTCAGGCCGAGGTCTTCCGGTGGTCCACCGGCGACATTGCGCAAAGTCCCTGTCGCACCGGCGAAATCGAGTGCGAAGTCGAATGCCTTGAGGTTGATGCCGATACCGTGCAGCAGCGCTCCGGTCTGCGCGCCACCGAAGGCGCGCGCCAGCTCCTCACCGCGAAAGCGCTGGTGGGCGCGGACATCCCGCAGCGCGTCGGCGACCCGCTTGCTCAGCTCACCGAGCCGGTCGTGACTGCACACCGAGATCCGCAGCGGCAGCACGTTGACCGCCATGGAGGGCGTGGTGAGGGCGGTCTTGCCGACGCGCGCCATCACCGGCAACGCGATGACCACATCGGTCTCACCGAGCAGCCGGTGCACGAATCCCGCGTAGCAGCCGACGATTACGTCCGCCCAGGTGGTGCCCGCCGCTTCCGCCGCCGCTTTGATCCGCACCACCAGGTCGGCGTCGAGGACAGCGCGCGCTTCATGGGTGTGCGCCGCCGGTCCCTCGTGCGCGCGACCGCGCCCGTCCAGCGGCGGCAGCGGTGTGAGCAGGTCGCGCCAGTAGTCCCGGTCGCGGGTGTACGCCTCGCTCGCGCGGTACTCGATGTCCTCGGTGACCAGCGTCGCCACCGACCCCCACCGCAGCGGAGGAACCGCGCCGCCGGTGCGCAGTGCTGTGTAGTGCGCGGCGACCCGGCGCGACACCAACGCGGCGCTGTAGCCGTCGATGATCAGGTGGTGGTAGAGCTGGACGCACCACACATCGCGATCGGATAGTCGCAGCAGCGTGTAGGTGAACAGCTGCCGGTCCACCATGCCCCGGCAAAAGCGCGCCGCCCGTTCGCGTTCCGCGGTGACCAGCCGATGCGCGGCGGCGACCGGGTCGGCTTCGTTCCGCAGGTCGACCAGCGGGCGCACTTCCGGGGCTGCGTCGGTCATCCGCTGGCGCGGGCCGTCCGGCGTTTCGATGAAACGCAGTCGCATGGTGTCGGTTTCGGCGATGGTGCGCCGAATCGCGTTGTCCAGCAGCGCCACATCGATGGGCTCCGGCCCCGAGATCTCCAGCACCTCGCCGACCAGGTAGCTCAGCGATTCGGGATCGAGCCGCTGGGCGTTCCAGATACCGAGTTGCGCTCCGGTGAGAGGTAGCTCGGAATTGTCGGTCCTAGGCTTGTCCCGCTCCACCGAAACCACCGCAACTCCTCTCACCGCAACGACATTCGGCCCCTCTTCCGCCCCTGAGGACTCCGCGAGACTCCCGCGAAAGAGCAGCAAGGGTAGGCTAGCCTAAGCGCGCTGATTTGTGGGGAGCTACCTTCGCCACCCGCCGCTACCTGCGCTTTCAGTGCGCCGGCACGGTCTGTTCGGCCAGCGGAACGACCATCGGCGCCCCGGTTTCCGGGTCGTCGATGATCCGCGCGCCGAGCGAGAAGACCTCGCGCACGAGTTCGGCGGTGACGATCGCCTTCGGCGAACCCGCCGCTACCACCCGGCCGTCCCGCATGGCGATGAGGTGATCGGCGTAGCGGAACGCGTGATTCAGGTCGTGCAGTACCGCGACCACGGTGCGGCCCGAGTCTCGCTGCAAGGATCGGCAGAGATCCAGCAACTGGATCTGGTGGGCGATATCGAGATAGGTGGTCGGCTCATCGAGCAGAATCACCGGGGTGTCCTGGGCGAGCACCATGGCGATCCACACTCGCTGGCGCTGGCCGCCAGAGAGCTCGTCCACCAAGCGGGCCGACAGTTCCGCGACGCCGGTGGCGGCCATGGCGGCAGCCACCGCGTCGGCGTCGGCCCGCGACCACTGCCGCAGCAGCGACTGGTGCGGAAAACGGCCGCGTGCCACCAGATCCGCGACCCGGATACCGTCCGGGGCGGTGGAAGTCTGTGGCAGCAACCCGATTCGGCGTGCCGCCTCCTTGGCCGGATACGAGCCGATCGCCTTGCCGTCCAGCAGCACCGCACCGGACTCGGGGGTCAGCAGGCGGGCCAGCGCGCGCAGCAGGGTGGATTTGCCGCAGGCGTTCGGGCCGATGATCACCGTGAAGGCCCCGTCGGGCACATCCACCGACAGCTGTTCACTGATGGTTCGGCCGCGGTAGCCGAGGCGTACCGAATCCGCGCGCAGCCGTGCGCTTTTCGCCGTCACCGGGACGGGCGCGTCGTTGTCGTTCATCGCTTCCTCTAGCTCCTTCGGGCCTCGACGACCAGCAGATAGGCCAGGTACAGCCCGCCGATCGAAACGGTGACCACGCCGACCGGGAGGGTGGTCGGGGCGAATGCGCGCTGGGCGATCCAGTCGCAGGACACCAGCAGTAGCGCGCCCATGGCCGCGGCGGGCACCAGGGCGATGGACGGGCTGCGAGCCAGTCGACGGCCCAATTGTGGTGCGGCGAGCGCGATGAAGGCGATCGGTCCGGCGACCGCGGTGGCCGCCGCCGTGAGGGCCACGCTCAGCACGATGAGCACCGTCCGGCTGCGGCCGACGCGAAGGCCGAAGGCGTGCGCCAGATCGTCGCCCAGTTCCAGGATGTGCAGCTCGAGCGCGAACGGGATCACCAGGATGCCCAGGATCGCCAGCACGACGAGCGCGGGTGCGACCTGCGGCCAGGACAGACCGTTGAGCGAACCCGCGCCCCACGCGGCGGCCGACATGGCCGCGTGCAGATCGGCACGCAGGACCAGCCAGGTGTTGACCGAGGCCAGCATCGCGCTCACGCCGATACCGACGATGATCAGCCGGTATCCGCTGACCTGGTGACGGAACGCCAGCAGCTGGATGGCCAGCGCCGTGGCGAGACCGCCGACCAGCGCGCCCGCCGCGGTCGGGAAGTGGCCACCGCCGCCGAGGGTCAGGATGACGATCAGCGCGCCAGTGTAGGCGCCGGTGTTGAAGCCGACGATATCCGGACTGCCCAGCGGGTTTCGCGTCACCGACTGCAAGATCGCGCCGCTCACCCCGAGCGCCGCGCCGAGTGCCAGTGCCAGCACCACGCGCGGGAAACGCCACTCCCACACCACGAGTCGGTCGAATCGCTGATCGCCGACGAACAGCGCACGCACCACCCGATCCGGCGGAATCGCGTAATCGCCGGTGCCGAGCGCCAAGACGGCCACCGCGAGGGCCAGCGTCAGCAGCACCGCGCACACCACGGCCGCGCGGAGGCCGATCCGCGCGGTGAGAACGCGATGGCGCACGACCAGCGTGCGGCGGCCGAAGTCGATCCCGGCGGTCACGCGGCACTCGCCTTCGCGCGGCGGGCCAGCCAGATCAGCACCGGCGCGCCGAGGAAGGCGGTCACCAGACCGGCCGGAACCTCGTCGCCGGGCAGTATCACGCGGCCGAGCACATCCGAGCTCAGCACTAGAGCGGGCGCGAGCACCATCGAATAGGCGACGATCCAGCGCTGGTCCGGGCCGACGATCCATTTGGCGATATGCGGCACCGCGAGGCCGACGAAAGTGATCGGGCCGACCGCCGCGGTCGCGGTGCCGCACAGCAAGGTGAGCGCCCCCGCGGTGAGCAGCCGGGTGCGGCCGACATTCACCCCGAGCGCATGCGCCATGTCGTCGCCGAGTGCGACGGCGTTCAACGAGCGCGCGGCGATCACGGCGGCGACCAGCCCCACGGCGATGAAAGGCGCTGCCCCGCCGATTATGTCGTAGCCGCGACCGGTCAGCGAACCCGAGTCCCACTGGCGCATGGCGTCGAAGGCGCTGGCGTGCAACAGGATCAGGCCTTTGGTGGCGCCGGTCAGCACGGCGGTCACCGCGACACCGGCCAAGGTCAGCCGAATCGGGTCGGCGCCTTGCCTGCCCGCGGTACCCAGTCGATAGACCACGAGGGAGACCACGGCTGCGCCCGCGAAGCCGAACCACACATACGAAGTGATCTCGGTCGCACCGAGGAAGGCGACCGCCAAGGTGATGGCGAAGGCCGCTCCGGCGTTGATTCCGAGCAGGCCGGGATCTGCCAGCGGGTTGCGGGTGAGTCCCTGCATGAGGCAACCCGCCACGCCGAGCGCGATACCCGCGAGCAGGCCCAGCAAAGTTCGAGGCACCCGGTACTCGGTGACGACCATATCGTCGGGCGAACCGTCACTGTTCCACAACGCGGACCAGACCTCGGCGACCGGAATCGATTTGGTGCCGACAATCAGGCTGAGCAGGCCGGCCACGGCCAGCAGTACCACTATCGATAACCACCCCGACCAGGGTTTTAGCCGCTTGGGCTTGCTATCCATCAGATTCGTTTCCTCCACGGTGTCTCGCGCCGTTTCGGCTCGTCCGACGGGCACGCTCGCCGGGGTCCGAGAAGCTTAGCTATGCGTAGGTCTTGAAACTTAGGTTTGCCTAGCCTAGCGTGTCGTGCTGTCCGGTTTCTCAGCTAGCACTCAGCTGCGGCGAGGACATCGGCATCCCTTGGATGCCACCCGGACGAGAGCCGTATCCAGTTGCCCCGCACAGCTATTCATCAGCGACGTGGCGGGGTGGACGGCGCATGCCGTATGAGGGAACAGAGAAAGGTCACCACCCGTGAAACTCACCAAGGTCGCTCTGTTGGCCGCCGGACTCAGCACCGCACTGGGCGTCACCGCGGGCGCGAGTCATGCCGAACCGCAAGCCGAACCGGCCGCGATCAACTACACCGCCGACCGCACCGACAAGAACCTGGCCATCGAGACCGACGCGGGCGCCATGGTTGTCGAGGACGGCGTCTTCAAGATCAAGGCCGACAACGGCGCCACCGTCGCGGGCGCCGAATTGAAGTTCCGCGTAGACGAATTCGAGTTCCCGATCGCCGCGGAGATCTCCGACCGCAAGGCCGTCCTGACCCCGCTGTTCGACATCGCGCACGCCACCTACAAGCCGGTCGGCCTGCCGTACGAGGACAAGGCGCCGTGGAAGTCCGAGTACGACCGTGAGGTCGCGGCCTGGAGCCGCATGACCAGCACCATCTCCCTCGGCGCCTCCATCGCCACCCTGGCGGGCGGCATCGGTGGCGCGGCGCTCGGCTGCGCCGCGGGCGCCGTCGCCGGCGCCGCACTGACCGGTGCGCTGCTGACGCTCTTCGGCGCGGGCCCGATCGCGGGCTGCATCGCGGGCGCCGCCGCCGTCGGCTTCCTCGGCACCCTGGCTGGCCAGATCTTCATCACCGCGCCGGTCGCCATCCTGGCCGCCGTCCAGTACTTCAGCACCATCAACTCCCCGATGCCGAACCAGGCCGCTCCCGCGAAGTAATTTCCCGGCACGACAAAGCAATTCGATCGGAAGCTCCGCACCGGAATGGGCAGACTTTCGTATCGAGAGTCAGGCCCGGCGCTATCGTCGGGCCTGACTCGTCCGACCTCTTCGAGCGCGGCCGAGTTGGATGGCCGGGCTTGCGCCGCGGATACCGTCGTCTCTATGCTCGACGCCGCGACTCGTCGCCGTAAGCGTTCACGTCAATCAACGCACCGATCTCGCCGACCGGTGGATCGTTGCCCTTGACGACCTTACGGAGCGTCCCATGTCCGAGACGACAACCGCCCCTCGCCCAGTCCGCAAGCTCCCCGCACGCTACGCCGCGGTGCTGCTGCCCATGCTGCTGTCGATTCTGATGACCTGCGTGGTCTCGCTCATCAGCACAGTGATCAGCGACGGCCTCGCGGTCGGCCAATGGCTGCGCGCGTGGGCGGTGTCCTGGCCGATCGCCTTCCCCACCCTCCTGCTGATGCTCCCGCTGGTCCGCAGGCTCACCGCGGTCATGGTGCGCACGCCGTCATAGGCGGCGGGCCGCTGCTCGGCGGGAGCCCGATCAGTGCTTCCGCCACCGCGTTTGATTCGCCCGCGCGGTGGTACCCGCCCGGCGTATCGGACCGACAGCGCGGTCGGACCTGAGACCAACCGCGAAGGGGCACACGCATGTTCGGCGATAAGCACACGCCGCGAGCGCCCCTTCGCATGGCCGTTGTATCGCGGAGGAACGACATCGTGATGGACAATCCCACTGTGCGAAGCGGCGACGACCAGGACTTCGATCCGGTCGTCTGGCCCGACCCCAGCCCCCTCAGCTCCTGGTGGGCCGACGTCATGTCCGGATCGACGGTGCGGCCCCGCGCATCGGCCACCACCGCGGCCACGAGCTGACCGCTGTCAGCGATCTTCGAGCGGAGTTCGCGATCTCGGTCACGCCACGGCACATTCCGAGCTACCGTACCCAGGCATGGACAACGTGGAGCTGGATCCGCCGGTTGTGGCTGCACCGAATCGAACCGGACTCGTTCTCGACGTAGCTGCCGTCGGACTGGTCAACCCGCTGGCAATCGGCGAGGAACCCATACGCCCCTATATACAGTGCACCGACGCGCGCGTCTTCCTGCTCCCGACGGCATTGCACGACTGGGCGATCGACGTGATCGCCCAGCACCACGCCTGCCTCTCCGCCGGGGAGACGCCAATGTTCCCGCGCCAGATCGAATTCGGCGTCTTGGACGGGGGTATGTACGCGGAACTGTTGTAGCCCTTCGGCGTCGGCGCGAAACCTGCAGTGCGGCACCGCGGAGCCGACTGCCGAGGCGATCGCGACGGTAATGTGGCCTGCGGCACTCGCTGTGACGTGCCGAGGGAGGTACATGGTGGCCGGTCGGGTACCGCAGGGTCGCTTCGCGCGAGGGAGCCGGCTGGGCCGGTTGGCGGCCGAGCAAGCCGTGCGTGGAGTGGGAACCCGGCTGTCGATGGTGGGCAGGACCGAGGAAGCCCGGCGAATTCTGGCCGAACGGTCCACGCTGCAAACCGCGCAGCAGATCGTCACGGTGCTGGGCGGTATGAAGGGCGCGGCGATGAAACTCGGGCAGATGTTGTCCGTCCTCGACGTGGATCTCGTTCCCGAACCGCATCGGGAAATGTTCCGAGTCAAGCTTGCCGAATTGCGCGACAAGGCGCCCGCGGTCGAATTCTCCGACATGCGGAAGGTGATCGAGAACGACCTGGGACCGTTGGCGCGGATCTTCGGCGATTTCGACGAGACTCCGGTTGCCGCCGCGTCGATCGGCCAGGTGTATCGCGCGCGGCTACACGATGGGCGTGCGGTCGCGGTCAAAGTGAAGTACCCCGGCGTGGACGACGCCGTCGAATCCGATATGCGTAATCTCGCGATGCTGAGCAGGCTGTGGAAATCGATGCTGCCCAGCGCCGCCGACGAGGCGGTGCTCGACGAGATCGCGCGCAATATCGCCGGTGAGCTCGACTACCTGCGGGAAGCGCGAACCCAGCACCGAGTCGCCCTGCGCTTCCGCGACCATCCCTTCATCGCGGTCCCCGACAGCATCGCCGAATACTGTGGACACCACGTGCTGGTGACGGAGTTCGTCGACGGGCTGGCGTTTCGGCGATTGCGAACGCTGCCGGACAGCGAGCGCGATCGGATCGGCGAACTCGTCTACCGCTTCTACATCAATTCCCTGTTCTCCGATCACGAATTCTGCGGCGATCCGCACCCCGGCAACATCCTGCTCACCACCGACGGCCGCGTCGCGTTCGTCGATTTCGGCCTGTACCACACCATGGACCCGGCGCATGTCGCCTTCGAGCGCGACTGCCTCCGCGCCGCGGGCGAGCACCGAGCCGACGACCTCTACCAGGCGTGGGTAGGTCGCGGCATCATCGACCCGGACGCGGGCGTCACCGCGCGGGAATGCCTCGACTACGTCTGGGCAGCCGCGGGCTGGCACTTGGTCGACGAGGAGCTCACGATCACCCCCGAGCTCGCGACCGGAGCAGTGGTACTCGCCATGGATCCCCGCGCCGCCGAGTTTCGGGGTATGCGACGCCAATCCCTGCCGCCGGAGCACGTTTTCTCGCGGCGTGCGGACCTGTTCACCTTCGCCGCCATCGGCCAGCTCGACGCGACCAACAATTGGCATCGGATCGCACGGGAATGGCTCTACGACGAACCAGCGAGCACGGACATCGGCCGGGAGACGGCGCGGTGGCGAAACAGGACGCGCCAGCGGAATTGAAATCAGGCCGGTGTGCGAATGCCGACCGAAGCCGCCGTGCGCGGCGGCCGAACCCCGTCGGCGCGGGCGACCAACGCCGAGCGCAATTGCCACAACCCGCGGGCATCGCCGGGATCGAATCCGGTGAGCTGCCCGATACGCCGTAGCCGATAGTCGACGGTGTTGGCATGCACTCGCAGTCGTCGAGCCGCCTTCTGGCGGCTGAGATCGTTGGCGATGAAGATTTCCAAGGTCTCCAGCAGATCCGGGTGTTCGTCCAAGACGGCGAGCTTGTCGGCGAGGACATCGCGGCCGAGGCCGGGGCGATTCAGCTGGTGTTGCAGAGCGAGGTCGGTGAACCGATAGAGCCCGGGTTCGAGGCCGAGATGTGCTGCGGTGTCGAGCAATTCGTGTGCTCGATCGGCCGCCGCGGACACCTCGTCGGGCCCGGCGACGACAACGGCCGCGGTGATCGGTACCCGCGCGGCTTCGGACAAGGTTTCCACGACGCCGAGGAGCTCGTCGTCGCGGCACAGCGTGGTGGCGACGAGAACGGTGCCGCCATCCACCGACAGCAGCGCCAGTGCCTGGTCACCGAACAGGTGCGCGAGGGCTGCCTGCAGCCGACGGAGTTTGCGTCGCGCGACGACCCGCCCGTCGACGGCAGGCCGGCTCTCATCGGGATGGGCGGGCACCGACACCGCGAGCACGAAGTACTCCTCCGCGATCCGTATCCCGCATTCGCGCGCCATCGCGGAGGTGGCGTGACCGCCCAGAAGCGCCGAGGTCAGGGTGTGGATCGCACTGTGGTGTTGTGCCGCGACGGATTTGCATTCGCGCACATAGGCTTTGCCGATGGTGGCCGTCACCGACCGCAACAACTCCAAAGCGGTGAAGGCTGCCGCGACGGCGTCACTGTTCGTCCGCGGGAGCGACCTCGAAAGCAGCATTTCGATACCGGCTTTGAAGCCCTCGTGGACGATGTGCAAGACGGTGTCGATCGGGATTCCCTCGTGGGCCCACCCCGCCGCGGCCACCCGGATACGCTCGACGCCTTCGGGCGAAGGGTGTCCGTTCAGCCGGTCGATCACCCACTCCATGCAGGTGCGCACCACGAAAGTGAGCTCGCTGCCTGCCGTCGCGCCCGACGTCTTGCACGGCATGACCGAGTCCAGCAGGTAGGCGATGAGGTCTCGGGCCATCCTGGCCACCTCGTTCGGCGAAGGCCGCTCACCGGAAACCACTTCGGGGCGGCCGATTGTTTCGCTTGTCACTGGTGACCTCCCTGTCGTAGAAGAGCCGCCACTGCACGGTAAGCCGAGTTCGTGCTCACCTTCTACTTCGCTTCGCGCTCGGCGAGACACGAGCCGGTTCGGTGCGTCTGCCTGCGGAAACGACTGCCCGCTCCGTCGGTCGGCGGAGCCTTTCCGCTGCCGAATATGCTCGGGTGCTCATTTCTTGGACGCGCCCGCTTCCGAACGCACCGCCCGTGGTCGCCCCGGTGTGCCCACTCGTCGAAGACCGGGTACCCGCACGCGTCGGCCGGGTTAAGGTGAGCAAAGCTCATTTTCGAGACTCGCAAGGCAGGAGTGCGTGATGCCGTCGAGAGTTGTCGGCCAGCGGCGCCGTCCGACGCAGGAGCGGGCGAAGGCGACCAGGGAGCACATTCTCGACACCGCGGCGCGGTTGTTCGGGGACCGGGGAATCGCCGACACCTCGACGAATCGGATCGCTGCCGAGGCAGGGCTGAGTATCGGCACCTTGTATCGGTACTTCTCCGACCGCACCGAAATCGTGGAAGAGCTGCTCGAGCGGTTGCTGGTGAGCATCGAACGTCGCTTCACCCAGCAGGTTTTCGATGTCAGTCAGACGTCGGCGGAGCAGTTGGTGAGCGGTGTGTTGGGGGTGATCACCGACGAGCTGGTCACTCGAGCCGATCTGGTGCGCGCACTGGTGGCGGGTGTGCAGTTCTACAGCAGCGGAATTCCCGAGTTCGAACCGCGGCTGCGGCTGCTGGTCAAGGTCATGATCATCCAGCTGCTGGGCCCCGGGAACGACCACGAATACGACGTCATGACCTTCGTGGTGATCAACACCGGTTTCGCTGCGGTGCTGCGCGCATCGACCATCGAACTCGACAGCCGTCAACGCAGGGAAGCGATCGACATGACCGCCCGAATGATGGCCGCCTGGATCGAAGCGCAACCGACCTACGTCCGCCGCTGACCGGAGGCGTCTTCATCGATCCCTCGACGAGGCTAGGGTGCGCGGTCGACATCGGTGCTGATGTCGAGTCCCGCGGCACGCAGCTTGTGCCGCAGTTCCCGGGCGTTCAGGTCAGCCAAGTACCGGTTGTAGGCGGCCAGCTCGATGTCGTCGGCGCTCGGCGGCCGTGACCATGGCAGCGGCGGCTGATGCACAGTCGCTGCGGCCCAGCGGTTCTCGTCGCGCGCGAGCATCGATTCCCGTTCCAGTCGCCGGGCCCGGACCGCCGCGAAGATCAGGAAACCCGCGAACAGCGGCCACAGCAGAACGTAGCCGATGTTCTGATCGATGCCCAGCGCCGATTCCGTCCGAGACCAGTGCCACGCCCCCAGAACGGCACACACCACCGCGGTGAGGACGAGCAGCAGGACCGCACGCTTGGAAATGAACCTCGTAGTCACACCCCAGTGTCTACTACACGCTCCGTAGACCTCGGGCGGCGGTGCTATTCGCGCACGACCGAGGCAGCCAGGGCGTCGGCGTAGACCGACAGGATTCCGCTGGTGTGCCTCGATTGGCGTGGTACGTCGGTGTGTGCCGCGAGCGCGCGGCGCATGTCGTGCAGTCGGGCGCGGTCTCGGGTGAGGGAGTTCAACACTGCGGCAAGCGATTCCACCGATGGGTCCGGGGTGCGGATGCCGCCCCCGTCCGGGACGGTTTCGGAGAGTTCGGGATCGCAGTACAGCACCGGGAGGCCCATCGCCATCGCTTCCAGGAGCACCATGCCCTGGGTGTCGCAGTCGGAAGTGAGCAGCAGCAGGTCGTGGGTGCGCATCGCGCGCAGGCAGTCTGTCTGGTCGACCTCGCCGTGCAGGTGCACTCGGTGGCCGAGGTTCGCCTCGGCGACCGCCGAGCGGGCCTGATCGGCGAGCGGTCCACTGCCGTAGACGGTCAGGGTGCAGTCTTCGACGCGGCGCGCCACCTCGATCGCCTCGAGCGGACGTTTCTCCGCCGACAGGCGACCACACCACAGCGCCCGCAACGGCGCGTCCGGATCCGCCGTCGTGCTCTCCGCGACTCGGACGCGGTCGAGCAGTTCGTCATCGATTCCGTTGGACACCGCGTGAATCGGACGAGCCACGCCGTGTTGGGCAAGGCGGCGGGCGAAGTGCTGGGTCGGGACTATCACCCGGTCGGCCGCCTGGGCCTGAGCGATCAGCGGCCGCCAGGCCAGCCGGGCGATACGGCTGTCGCCGTCGTGCGCTGGGCGTCCGCACAACGGTACGAACCAGCCGTGCATCAGCCGCATGGTCAACGCGGACAGATACGGTGCTGGCGAGTACTTTTCGATGACGGTGTCGTCGCGGCTCTGCATGGTTTGGACCACGGGGATGCCGTGCCTGCGAGCGGCGCGCGCGCCGGAGATCCCGCAGCCGTAGGTGGTCAGCGCGTGCACGATGTCGATCGGGCCGCGCTCGGCGAACGCGGCGTCGATCAGGCGCCGGTTGGCGCGGGTCGGCAGCACGACGGGCAGCCCGTTGGACATCGAGACCGGCACCGCGCGCAGAATCACCGTATCGGCGTCGGGCGTCGTGTCTCCCGGTGCGGGAGCGCAGAATACGGTCACCCGATGGCCGAGCCGCCGCAGGCCGTCACACAGCGACCGCATCGCGGTCTGGACGCCGCCCAGGGTGTCCGGGTGGAAGTCGGTGAAGATCGCGACGTGCACGGAATCGACCACGGCTCAGGCCGACGCCGAGACGACGAGACGCTCCACCGCGTCGGCCGTGGCACGGACGCCGTTCTCGGCGGAGACGGCGCGGCCGAGTTCCTCCGCCCGCCTGCTCGCCTCGGGTGTCAGCGTCCGAACCAAGGCGTCGTGCAGCCGGTCCTCGGTCAGCGACGGATACGGGAAGTCGGCCCCGATGCCCAGCTCCGATATCCGCCAGCCGTAGAAGAACTGGTCGCTGTGCACGCCGATGACCACCGCGGGCAGACCGGCGCGCAGCACGTCGTGGGTGTTGCCGCTGCCGCCGTGATGGACGACCGCGCGACACCGCGGCAGGACCCGGTCGTAATCGAACGAATCCAGGACGAACAGCTTTCGGTCGTACCCGACCCCACGGGGGAACCCGTCGCCGCGCACGGTCACCAGGGCGCGAGCGCCCAGCCTGCGGCAGACGGCGGCGATGAGTTCGCAGCAACCGGCGGGATCGAGGATCGGCATTCCGGTCATGCAGAAGTAGATCGGCGGCTCGCCCTCGTCGAGCCATTCGGTCAGCGCCGGATCGACCACCGCCTCGCCCCATGCCTCGCGCATCCGCGCGGGCATGATCGGCGCGCCGACGACAGTCGAGCGGTCGGGCCAGTCGGCCGGTTTCGGCAGCAGCACCGGACTCACCATGTGCACCAGCGGGATACCGTCCTCACGTATGCGCCGGAACGGGTTTCGCGGCTTCCCCGGCAACTCCATCAGCTCGCGCACCCGCCGGTCCACCCGGTGATACGCCAGGCCGTACGCCATTTCGAAGGCCGAGTAGCTGGCCAGCCGTAGTCGCCGCGCGGAGATCATCCGCTTGACCATGAACGACGACGGGAATTCGCCGGTACGCTCCAGCGGATACGGCAGACAGCCCACGACGGTCTGACCCGTCTTCTCCGCGCGCTCCATCGCCCAGGGCAGCGTCGACGCGCACGAGACGATCACGTCGGCCGATTCGCAAGCGCCGCTCAGCACTTCGTGCATCCGATCGCCGCGCTCGCCCGCCATGATCTTGACCGTGTCGAGCATGATCCGGACGAACGGCAGCGTCTTCCCCGAGGAGAGCGCGCGCTTGGCCGCGGGCGATTCCAGCAGTTCCGCGGAGTTGAACGGGATGACGTGCGGGTCGAGCCCCGCGCGCCGCACCACGTCGGCGTAGTTCTCGGTGGCGGTCATCTCGACATGGTGGCCGCGCGAACCGAATTCGTCGGCCAGTGCGAGATACGGCTGATGATCGCCCCGGGTTCCCGCCGTCAGCAACGCGATTCGCATACTCTCGACTTCCGTTCCTTGTTCGTCCACAGGCGAGATACGCCCGCGCTGAGTGTTCGTCCGGCCCTCGAAGCGGCCCGGCCGCGGCGCGGTGCCGATGTTAGTGTCTGCTGATGACCGAAGACACGCGGCTCCGGATCGGGATTCTCGGGGCTGCCCGCATCGCGCCCGCGGCCGTGATCCAACCGGCCGGGCGCAATCCGGAGGTCGTCGTCACGGCGGTGGCCGCCCGGGATGGGTCGCGAGCGGAGCTGTTCGCCCGCAAGCACGGCATACCGAGGAGCTACGACAGCTACCAGGCGCTGATCGACGACCCCGATCTCGACGCGGTCTACATCCCGCTGCCCAACGGCTTGCACGGCCGCTGGACCCGCGCCGCCGTCCAAGCCGGAAAGCATGTGCTGTGCGAGAAACCGTTCACGGCCAACGCCGCCGAAGCACGCGAGATCGCCGATCTGGCAAGCGCTTCCGATCGTGTCGTCATGGAAGCGTTTCACTACCGCTACCACCCGCTGATCGCGGCAGCCGAGAAGATCATCGCCTCCGGCGAATTGGGAACGCCGCTGCGCGTGGAGGCCGCGTTCTGCTTTCCCCTGCCGAAGTTCTCCGACTTCCGCTACGACTACGCCCTCGCGGGCGGCGCGCTGATGGACGCTGGCTGCTACGCCGTGCACATGGCCCGCGTCCTCGGCGGCGAGAACCCGGAAGTCGTAGCGGCGCAGGCGAAGCGGCGCGACGATTACATCGATCGGGCCATTGCCGCCGAACTGCGCTTCCCGTCCGGACACACCGGCCGCATCCGGTGCTCGATATGGTCGGCCGACGTGCTGCGCGTCGGCGCCACCGTCATCGGCGAACGCGGCCGGATGCGGCTCGTCAATCCGGTGCTGCCGCACCTCGGGCATCTGCTCACGGTCCGCTCGGAAAGCGGCAGGCGGATGCGGCGCTTCGGCAATCGGACTTCCTACGACTATCAACTCGACGCCTTCGCGTCCGCCGTGCTGCGCGGCGAGCCGGTGCCGACAGCACCGGACGACGCCGTGCAGACCATGACCGTCATCGATGCCATCTACCGCTCCGCAGGTCTGCCGCTACGCCAGCCGAGCTGAGGTCTCGTCGAGAAAGTCGACGATGTGCCCGAACACGTCCAGCGCGGCGCCGCGGCCGATGAACGTGTCCAGGTGCCCGTAGGAGGGAATCTCGGTGTAGCGGACATCGATTCCCGGATTCCGTGCCGACAGCACCTCGTAGCACAACTTGTTCGAATCGAGCCACGCCTCGTTGCGGCTGCCGGACAGCAACAGCACCGGACAGTCGATGCGGTCGGCGTGGTCGAGGGCGTTCTCCGGCAGCGCGCCGTAACGGTCGTCGTCGACGTTCCATCGGACCGCGGCGTGCGCCAACTCCATCTGCCGCAGGTGCGGCAGGACCGAAAGCGGTATCGCACCGAACAATTCGGCCAGTCTGTCGTGGGTGCGCGGGTCCAGGTGGTCGTGCTCGAACAGTTTGGCGCCCATCCCCCACCCGTGGTGCACCATGCGGCAGGTGGGGTCGGGGCAGTCGCCTTTGCGCGACAATGCCGCGTACAGCAGGGTGCGCTTGGACCAGAGCCCGACCTTGCGGAAGTCGGATTCGATGTGGCCGACGCGTGAACCGAGCAATTCACTGCCGAGCAACACACGCACCCGCGCGGACGTGCTGACCTTCGGCGTCAGAAAGACACCCTGCGCGACGACGCCCGCCAGTCCCGGTAGCAGTCCCGCCGTCATACTCAGCGAGAGCGCCAAGGCGCCGATGCAGTGCGCGACGACGTACAGCGGACGGTCCCCGATCCGCTCCCTGATCCGCGCGACCGCCTCCGGGATGTCGTAGAGCGCGACGTCGTCGAAGGTGTAGGCGGGACCGGATTCGTTGTAGGGCAGGCGGCAACTGCCACGCCAGTCGAGCAGCCACGACTGGTAGCCCGCATCGGCCAGCACATCGGTGATATCGCGAATCTCGGGCAGCGCGAACATCTCCGAGGACACTCCGTGCCCGTGCACCAGCAGCACCGCGGGCGCGTCGGCCGGTCCCACGCGGCGCAACGTCAGATCGACGCCGTCTGCCGTACGAAAGGAAAACATCTCTACGGCAGGTAGTTCCGGTGTCGCGCGTAGGTCTGTCATCGGCGATGTTCCTTCCGCATGGCTCGGCGCAGATCGAGCAGATCGGTTCCGACCCGCAGAATCGGTTCCACCAGGCTCTTGCCGAGCTGACCGCCGAACCAGCTGAGCCACAGCATTTTCGCCAGGCGCCGTTGCCGTTCGGGCAGCCGGGGATCGATCTGGATGCCGTCGATCTGGTCGGGTAGGTAGGTGTGCATCGGCACGGCGACCTCGCCGGTGTAGGACGCGGGCTCTCCGGCGCGGCCGAGCTCGATCACCTGTGTTCCGAGCTGCCGCACGAGGCGTCTGCGCGCCGCGGCGAACTTGTATCCCTCCAGCCACCACTCGCCGCCGGAGGCGTCGCGCAGCGTGAGGCGGTAATGCATGATCGGGTGCCGCACTTCGTGGCGCAGCGGCAGTCCGTCGTGCGGACGCACCGTCGCGACGCCCTCGACGGTGAGCGGCTCGTCGTGCAGACCGGTGCAGGTGAGTTCGCCGGTGACGTCGAGTGTTCGCGCGGTGAACACCTGCGCGCCACTCGCGACGGACAGGGTCAGGCGTAGGTCGCAGGGCATTTCGGCGGGCTCGCCGATCGGGCCGACCATCCCGGCGAGTGTCTCGTTGAACCGCAGGTAGGGCTGTTCGCTCGCCTGCGGCCCGAGGCCGGTCATGGCCGCGAGCATCCGGCCGCGCGCCGCCGGACCGGGTGTGGCGGGTGCGGGCAAGCCGTTCGCGGAGACGAAGGCCTCGGTGCGTGTGGCCGATGCGGGCGGCGCGGTGACCATAGCCGCCAGCTGCCGACGGGCGACCGGACTCTGCAACACCTGCGCGAGCGATTCCAGCTCCGGCACCGGTTCCTCCCTGATCCGGCGGACCACGTCGTCGCACCACTGCTCCCAGTGCTGCACACGAATGCCGATGCCGCCCAACGTCGTTTCGGCGACGATCCGATCGAGTGAGGTGGGGGCGCCCGTGAGATGATAGTTGTGCCCCCAGGCGCTCGGCGTACCGACGATCTCGGCGGCCACCCGGCTGACCCAATCCACCGGTGCGGCGTTGAGGTACCGGAATCCGGGTGCGGTGCGGAAACGCATCAGCGCCGCGGTGATTCCGGCATTGAGATCGCGCGGGTTGTGCGCACCGGTCTCGGGGTGGCTACCGATGCCGCCCGGCCGGAGGACGGTCACCACGAGTCCGTGTTCGCCCGCCCGGCGCAGCACGGCCTCGGCGGCCCATTTCGACCGGTCGTAGCCGATGGGCAACGCGGCGACGTTGGCGGTCGGATCGTCCTCGCCCAACGCGGTGGCGTCGGTTCCGTTGAACACCGCCAGCGAGGAGATGTGATGCACCGGTTTGGGCTTGCCGGTGCAGGCCAGTTCGGCGAGGGTCAGCGGGCCGAGGACGTTGGTCCGGCGCAGCGACGGGTAGCCGCGCAGGAAGTCCACCGCGGCCCCGGCGTTGACGATCGAATCCACCTCGGCGGCGAGAGTTGCCCAGCGCTCGTCGGAGAGACCGAGCCGTGGTTCGCGCAAATCCCCGGCGAGTGGTGTCACGCGGCGTAGCACTTCCCGCGACCACGGCAGCATGAAGCGCCGCAAGGCGTGCTCCAGCCGTTCGGCGGCGGCCTGATCGTCGGCGGCGCGAACCAAACACACCACGTGGGCCTCGCTGTGCCGCAACAGATCCAGCAGCAAGTGACTGCCGAGGAAGCCGGTCGCGCCGGTCAGCAGGATGTGGCGCGGCGCGACCCGCTCCGGTGGCGCCACCAGCGGCAGTCGGTCGGCGCCCGCGAGATCGGCGAAGAGCTGGGCCAGATCGTCGGTATCGGCCTCGTCTTCGGTATCCCGCTGCGGTACAGCGGTTTCCGGGTGGTCGGCCAGCCAGCGGTTGGTCAGCCTGCGCGGGCGCGCGTCGAAGAACACCGTGTCGAGGTCGAGGTGGATGTCCAGCTCACGTGCCAGCGCGGCGACGAATTCCACCGCCGCGATGGAGGTGCCGCCCGCGTCGAAGAAGTCGGTGTCGGCGTCCATGGTTGTCGCGGTGAACCGGTTCGCCAGGGCGGTCACCGCCGCGATCACCGCGTCGGCACGAGCCGGCGGCGCGGCGGAGTCGGTGGGCGGCGTGGCGGGTCCAGGTTCGACCGGTGGCGCACCACCGATCCGCTGGGCCGAGTCGCCGAGAGCCGCGGCGGTGGATCCGGAGTCGACCGTCGGTACGTCACCGATCCCTCCGACCGAGTGGCCGAGAGCTTCGGTGGTGCGACTGCTGCCTGACTTTCGGACTATCGAAGATGCTGCGTTGCTCGATGTTTCGGCAACCGATGCAGCACCGGTACGCGCTAGCAAAGCGGCGACATCGAGCCCGCCAGCGCCCCGTTCGAGTGCTTCGCCGCGCACGCGACGATCGACAGCTGGATTGCGGACCGTCGTCGGCTCGTCGGAATCGGTCACCGGGCCACGTCCTCTCCTTGCGCCTCGGTCTCCCAGGACCGGAACGCCCGCAGGCGCTGGGAAGTCACCGACACATCCAGCCGCTGGTCGGCGGATCCTCCGACCAGCCGTGCGGCCAACCGCCGAGCGGGTTCGTTCCGGGCGGTGTGCTCGACGGACATCCGTACCGTCGAGCGGCCGAGGGCGTCGGCCCGATCCGCCACCCAAGCCAGCAGCCGCTCCTCGACGCCGCGACCGAGGGCGCGGCAGCTGAGCTGCCAGCCGCGAATCCGCAGCTCGTCCGTGTCCGCCCGCAGTGCGAGCACCGAGATCAGGCCGTAGTCGCCGAAGCGGTCACGCGCCGACGCCGTCCACACCTCGCCCTCGGCGCGCCATGTGTCGAGATCGTCGGTGGTCACCTCGGCGAGGGTGAACTGATTGGTCCGCAGGACGAGTTGCCGAGCACGCGCCAGGGTGGCGTCGCTCAGCGGCTCGATATCGACCTCGAGGGTCAACCCCGCGAGGAATTCCGCGAATTCCGTTGCGGCGCGAGCGCTGTCGCGTTCGTTCTCTTGCCGATAGAAGTCGGCCCGTGCCCGATCCTCGGCCGTCGCCGCGACCGGAACCATCGGCCACAGTCGCGACAGGAACGACTCCAGTTCCGCGGCGGGCGGGCACGTCACCGACAGCACCTCGGGCAGCGACGCGCGCATCCGCGCCACCTCGACCGGGTTGTCGTCGAGGTAGCAGAAGCTGTCGAGCCCGAGCCGCAGTGTGCGTGCGATCCGCTCCAGCCGCTCTGGCTTGCCGTCCCAGCCCGCGGACACGGCGGCGAAATGCTCGCGGCGCAGCGGGCTGTCGGGCCGGTCCAGGATCGCGCGGACGACGTCCTCGTCGTTGTTGGACACCAGCGCCAGCAGTGTTCCCGCGGCGCGCCATTGCAGCAACCGCTGCGCCAGCGCTTGGCGCGGTTCATCGAAAACGACTGCGTCGGAGCCTATCTCGCCAGCCGTACCGCTCCACAGGGTGTCGTCACCGTCCACGGCTATGACCTTCGGCACGGGCTCCGTCACGGCGGTCGCGGTGGCGACCAGGGTGAGCGCGACCGCCGCCTGGAATTCGGGCGTGAACGGCAGGTGTGCCAGGATCTCGGTCCGGCCGTCGAAGGGGTTGTCCACCGGGTGGCGGCGCGTCCACTCGCCCGCTTCCAGCACCGCGACACCGGGACGATCGCGCAGGCGTTCGGCGACCGACCGCTCCCATTCGAGCAACCGCTCCGCCGAACCGGCGGAAGGCAGGATGCCGACGATGATCGGCCGACGCGTGCGTTCGACTACCTCGAGGACTGCCGCCGGGTATTCGGCGGCCAGTTCGGCCAGCAGGTCGTCGGAGATCTCGCCGAAACGTTCCAGGTCGGCCGCGCGTAGCAGCACGATGCCCAAGTCCGTCGACGGCTGCGCGAAAACGCCGGAGGGGTCCCGCAGGCAGGACAGCACATGGTGATACGGCGCCTCCACGACGGTGATCGCCGTGGCATCGGAGGCCGCGGGAACCAGCTCGGGCAACCTGCCGAGCGCGAAGGTCGCGCCCAGCGCCGCACGGACGCCGGAAACAGACTGCTGTCCAGCGATTTCCGGCCGAGCCGCCGCACCGGGGTCGGTGACGACCGCCGCGACCGTCGCCAGATAGTCCGTGCCGAATTCGGCGCAGGTCCGCGCGTCGATGATGTCGCTGTTGTAGGTGAACCACACCTGGCCGGTGTCGGGCAGCACCGCGACCATGAGATCGAGATCGGAGTATCCCGTGCTCACCGGAACGATCGCGGCGGGGGCGACAGCCGAGTTGGCGCGCAGGTAGTTGAAGTACACCTCGATCATCGGCGCGTTGTCGCGGTGCAGCCCCTCGGCGGCCAGCGCGGCGAGCACTTCGGCGAAGCCCGCGCCGGGCGCGAGCAGGTTCCGCAGCCGCTCGCCGGTGCGCCGCAGCACATCGGTGACGAGGTCACCCGCTGGTGCGGAGGCCGGGAAGGGCACGGGCACACCGAAATATCCGACGGCATCGGTCGCGTCGGCGTGCATGCGAGTGTCCACCGGCACCGCCAACGCGAATCGATCCACCTGCTGCCGACGTGCCAGCAGAATGGTCAGCGCGCCGAGGAAGACCGCGGCCGGGGTGATGCCGAGGTCTCGGGCCCGGTCCGCGACCCGGTCGTGCAGTCCGGCGGGTATGTCGAGCGCGACCGACTCCGCGCCGTAGCTGCGCCGGGCCGAACGCGGATGCGCGAAAGTCAGTTCGAGCCTGCGAGATCCGGAGAACGCGTCGCGCCACCGAGCGATCGCGGGGTCCGCGTCGGCGCGTCCGCTCGTCTGTGCGGCCAGCAGCTGGTGCATGTCGCGGTTCGTCACGGCGCCGCCGAGGTCGACGCCGGATAGTTCCGCGGCGAGCTCACCGGCGACCAGCAGCATCGACTGCACATCGCTCATGCTGTGATGGGCGCCGAAAAGCACTGCCTGGCCGCTATTTTCAGCGTTCAGCAGTTCGAAGCGCCACAGCGGACCCGTCTCCAGGTCGAACGGCCGCGCCATCAGTTCTCGAAAACACCGCTCCAGTACGGCGTCGTCGAGTCGATCGAGATCGCGCCACGCCGCCAGCTCCCCTGGCTCGCGATGAACCTCGAGCTGGCGCCCGTGCTCGGCGCTGGGCCGGATGGTGGTGCGCAGCGCGGCATGCCGGCGGGCCAGCCGCGCCAGCGCTTCCTCCAGCTCCTGCCGGGTGACCGGCGTGGCCAGTCGCACGGCGACGCCGCCGGTCTGCGCGGCGCTCGGGATACCGAGTTGCTCGGTCCGCAGCAGCCGCATCATGTCCCTGGTCACCGGTAGCACTTCGACCTCGGGCACCTCGGCGGTCGCGTCCGTTCCGGCGGAATCGGCTTGGCTCAGCATTTCTTCGACGAGATAGTCGGCGAGGTCGGCGAGGCTCCGCTCGGCGAGAATGGTGCCGAGCGGCACGGCGATTCCGGTGTGCTCGCGCACCTTGTTGCGCAGTTCCACCGCCATCAAGGAGTCGAGGCCCAGGCTTTGGAACGTCTGCTCGGGCGCGACCGTTTCGGCGGCGCTGTGGCCGAGCACCTGCCCGGTCCACTCGGTGACCGCGGCCGTCGCCAGGGTGGTCGCCTCCGCGCGCGGCAGCGCCCGAAGTTGTTCGGCGAAGCGTGATCCCGCCGCCGCGTGGACGGGTGCGCGGTCGGCTGCGGCTCGCCGGGGCGCGCGGCGCACGAGCCCGCGCAGCAGCGGCGGGACGGCCGACGCGCGGCGCAGCACGTCGGTGTCGAGCAGCAGGGGAACCAGCATCGGATCGCCGAGCCGCAGCCGCAGCGCGGCGTCGAAACAGGCCATGCCCTCGGACACCGAGAACGCGCGGATGCCCGCTCGCGTGATACGCCGGATGTCGGCCTGCGCCATGTGGTCGTGCATGTCGACCTCCCACGCGCCCCAGGCCAGCGACTGCGCGGGCAGACCGAGCGACCGGCGATGCAGCGCCAGGGCATCGAGGTAGGCGTTGGCCGCCGCGTAGTTGGCTTGGCCCGGTGTGCCGAACAGGCCGCCCGCCGCGGAGAACAGCACGAACATCGACAGGTTCCGGTCCGCCGTCAGCTCGTGCAGGTGATGTGCCGCATCGACTTTCGGGCGCAGCGCGGCGGCGAGCCGGTCGGGCGTCAACGCGCCAAGTGTGCTGTCTTCGAGCACCGTCGCCGCGTGGACCACGCCGGCGAGCGGCATACCGTCGAGCAATCGCGCCAGAGCGGATCGGTCGGTGATATCGCAACGCGCGAAACGCACACGCACGCCACGGCTTTCCAGGTCGTCGCGCAACTCCGCGCCGCCGGGTCCGTCGATACCGCGACGGCTGACCAGCACCAGGTCTCGGGCGCCGTAGGCGTCGGCCAGATGACGGGCCAGCGCCGAACCCAGCCGACCAGGGGCCCCGGTGATCAACACCGTTCCGTCCCCCAGCGGCACCCGGCCCTCCGGCGCGCGCCCTGCCGTCTCCGGCAGCCGAACCAGCCGCGGCACGAACGCCACGCCGTCGCGCACCGCGAGCTGTTGTTCGCCCGCGGCCAGGAGCGCGGCGACATCCACTTCGGAGTCGGCCGTATCGAGCAGCACAATCCGGCCCGGATTCTCCGACTGTGCCGAACGGACCAGTCCCCACACGACCGCGCCCGCCGGATTCGGGCTGTCCACACCGGGAAGCGCCACCGCCCCACGGGTACGCACCACTAGCGTGGCTTGCTCGAAGCGGTTGTCCGCCAACAGTTTTTGTAGCGCGGCGAGCGTCCGCTGGGCCGTGTCGTGTACCTCACTCGGCGAATCACCCTCGGGCACCGGCAGAACGATCGCGTCGGCGACCTCCGGCTCACCGAGATTCCACTCGCTCACTGTGATCGTCCGGTTCGGCACGGACAGCGATATCCGCGACCACTCCATCCGGAACAGCCGACGGTACGCGGGCGCGAGCGAGGCGGCGTCCCACTGCGCGGCGGCTACCGGGCGCGACAGGACCGAACCCACGGACACCACCGGCTGCCCGGTCCGATCGGTCGCGGACATGGTGACGGCATCGGAGCCCGACCTGGTGAGCCGGACGCGCAACGCGGTCGCGCCGGAGGCCCACAGCGCGACATCCGTCCACACGAAGGGCAGCAGGGCGTTCCCACCGTCGGCGGCGAACAGCGCGGTGGCGTGCAACGCGGCGTCCAGCAAGGCCGGGTGGATACCGAACCGCGCGGCGTCACCGTGAGCGGCTTCGGGGAGCTCGACCTCGGCGAAGATCTCGTCCTCACGTCGCCATGCCGCCCGCATCGCCCGGAACAGCGGACCGTAGTGGTGCCCGCGGGCGAACAGCTTCGCGTACAGGTCGTCGACGTCGACGCGCACCACTCCGGCGGGCGGCCACGCCGTCGAATCCGATTGCGGGGGAGCCGGTTCGGGCTCCTCGGCCAGTACACCCTCGGCGTGCAGTGTCCACTGGGCATCCGGATCGTGTTCGTCGCGAGCGTAGACGCGCACCGTCCGGCGGTCCTCGGCGTCCGGGCCGCCGACCACCGTCTGGATCTGCGCGGATCCGCGCTCGGGGACGAGCAGCGGAGCGCGCAGCACGAGCTCGCGCAGCACCGGAGCGTCCACCTCGTCACCGGCCCGAATCGCCAGGTCGACCAGCGCCGCACCGGGCAACAGCACCGCGTTCGGTCCCGCGTGATCGGTCACCCACGGCTGTTGCCCGCGCGACAGCCGGCCGGTCAGTGTCACGCCGCCCGAATCCGGCTGCGACACAGCGGTGCCCAGGATGGGGTGCGCGACATCCGTCAGTCCGAGCGAGGCGGTGTTCCGGCTCGCGGAGTCGGTCCAGAACCGCCGCTCGTCGAAGGCGTAGGTGGGCAGATCCACCCGGCCGTATTCGGGAACCAGCCTGGTCCAGTCGAGTTCGTGCCCCGAGACGTACAGTTCGGCCTGCGCCCTGGCCAAGCAGGTCGGTCCGTCCTGGTCCCTGACCAGCGATCCGACGGCCACGACCTCGCGCGCGAGTTCCTCCGACACCGTCTTGACGGCCGCGGTCAGCGACGGGTGCACGCCGAGTTCGACGAAGTACCGGAACCCGTCGGCGATCATGCGTTCGATCGTGGCGGCGAATCGCACGGTCTCGCGTGCGTTCCGGCACCAGTAGTCGGGCTCGATCGTTTCGTCGGTCATCGGCTCGCCCGAGACGGTCGAATACCACTGTGTCACCGGCGAATCCGCCGCCATGTCCGCCAATTCGGCCAGCAGCGGATCGCGGATGGATTCGATCAACCGGCAGTGCCCGGCGAAGCCCGGACCGGTGGCGCCGAGCCGCGTGTAGATTCCCGCTCGCTCCATCTCGGCGAGCAGTTCCGCCACCGCGGCCTGCTCGCCCGCCACGATCGTCGAGCGGCGCACATTGACCGCCGCGATCGACACCCGGTCCTCGAACTTCGCCAGCCGCTGGCTCACCTCGGCCTCGGGCAGGCCGATCATGGCCATCGACCCGGGTTCGGTGATGCCCTGCATCAGGCGGCTACGCGTGAGGACGATCCGTGCGGCGTCACCCAATTCGATGACACCGGCGCAGTAGGCGGCGGCGATCTCGCCCTGACTGTGGCCGATGACCGCGTCCGGGGTGACGCCCGCCGCCCGCCAGGTGGCCGCGAGCGCGGCCATGGTCGCGAAAAGCAGCGGCTGCACGACCGGGAAGTCGGCGAGATCGGCGTCGGTCATGGTCGCCAGCCTGTCCACCAGCGACCATTCGATGTGCGCGCCGAAAGCCTTGTCGCACTGCGCGAATTCGGCCCGGAACTCGGCCGAGGAGGCGAGCATGTCGCGGGCCATGCCGACCCACTGCATGCCCTGCCCCGGGAAGACGAACGCGGTCTTGGCGTTGGTGAGCACCGGGCCGGCGCCGACGACGGCGTTCGCCGAGGACCGTCCGTCCACCAGATCGCGCAGGGCGCCGATCATCTCGTCTCGATCGCTCGCTACCACGACCGCGCGACGCTCGAACTGGGTGCGCTGCAATGCCAGCGCGCGCGAGACCGGGCCGGGCCGCAATCGCGGATCGGCGACCACCAAGTCCAGCAGCCGTCGAGCCTGACCGTGCAGCGATTCCCGGCTGCGGGCCGAGATCGGCAGCAGCGCCACGCTCGGGTCCTCGACCGTCGGGTCCGGCGCCACCGTCGGTTCGGCCGGGGCCTCCTCGAGGACAAGGTGCGCGTTCGTGCCGCTGAGACCGAAGGCGCTCACACCCGCGCGGCGCGGCCGATCGCCCTTCGGCCACGGCATCGGCTCGGAGCGCACGACCAAACCGCTTCGCTCCCAGTCGATCTGCGGTGACGGCTCACTCGTGCCGAGGGTGGCGGGGATTCGCTCGTGTTGCAGCGCGAGCACCAGCTTGACGATGCTGCCCACGCCCGCCGCGGCCTGGGTGTGGCCCACGTTGGATTTCAACGATCCGATGCCGAGCGGCCGGCGCGGATCACGGTCGGGCCCGAACACCCGGCCCAGCGCGCGTGCCTCGATCGGATCGCCGAGCGCCGTGCCGGTGCCGTGCGCCTCGACGTAGTCGATATCGTGCGGCGCCAGACCCGAGACGCGCAGCGCCGACCGCAGCACCTGCTCCTGGGCCGCTCCGTTCGGCGCACTCAGTCCCTGACTGCGGCCGTCCTGGTTGACGGCCGAACCACGAATGACGGCGAGGACCTTGTCGCCATCGCGGCGCGCGTCCCCGAGTCGCTTCAGCAGCAGCAGACCGGCGCCCTCGGCCCACACGGTCCCGTCGGCGTCGGCCGAGAACGGCGCGCACCGGCCCGTCGGCGACAGCACGCCCAACCGGCACAGCTCGATATGGGCGGTCGGCGACATCAGCAGCGTCGCGCCGCCCGCCAAGGCGAGGTCGCACTCCCCCGCGCGCAGCGCCTGCGTAGCCAGATGCACCGCGACGATCGACGAGGAGCACGCCGTGTCCACAGTGACTGCCGGACCGTGCAATCCGAGCGTGTAGGCGACCCGGCCGGACGCGACGCTCGGCGACAACCCGGTGCCGACCTGGCCGTTCAACTGCTCCGGCGCGGGATCGGCCAGATAGCCGGTGCTGTAGACGCCGAGATAGACACCGGTCGCGCTGCCGTGCAGGGCGCGCGGATCGCGACCCGACCGTTCGATCGCTTCCCAGCTGAGCTGCAACATCATTCGCTGCTGCGGGTCCATCACCGCGGCCTCGCGCGGGCCGATGCCGAAGAACGCGGCGTCGAAACGGTCGATGCCGTCGACGTAGCCGCCGCGGAAGGTGTACGCCTTGCCGGTCGCGGAGGTATCGGGGTCGTACAGGCCCTCGATATCCCAGCGGCCCGCGGGCACCTCGGTCAGGGCGTCGCGGTTGCTGTCCAGGAGGCGCCACAGCGCCTCGGGTGAATCCACCGCACCGGGGAATCGGCAGGACATCGAAAGGATGGCGATCGCGTCGTCGTCGGCCTCGTCGTCCTGAGCCGAGTCCAGAACCTCGGCACCGGACACCGCCGGCTCGTCGGCTTCGGTCGGGGCCAGCGCGGTGGCCACCCCGTCGATCGTGGGATGGTCGAACAGCAGATTGGTGTCGAGGAAACGGCCGACGAAATCCGACAGGTCGATCACCATCTCGACCAGATCCGCGGAGCCCAAACCGAATTCGACCATCGGCCGGTGCACGTCGATGCGTTCCGGATCCAGCGCCGCCTGCCGTGCGATCGCCGTCACCAGCCAGGATCGGATCGCGGCGGCGGACGGCTCCGCGCCGGTATGCTCCGCGGATTCGGCGCTCTCCGAGTCGGTTTCGTAGTCGTCCAGCTCGTCTTCGGGCGAGCGAACCGGCCCCGCCGACAGGGCGAGCAGCTCGCCGGACAGATACGCCGCCCGGCAGGCCGAACGCTGGATCTTCCCGCTGCTGGTCTTGAAGATGGCGCCGGGCCGGATCAGCAGCACCGCCGCGAGCGTGAGGCCGTGGTCGGTCGCCACCGCGGCGCGCACCGCGCCCTCGATCTCGGCCAGCTCGCCGGGCTCCTCGCCGCGCACCTCGGCCACCACGACCGGCTGCTCGCCATCCGCCCCGACGTCCACGGAGAACGCCGCGACACATCCGGGCCGGATCCCGTCGTGCGCGGCCTCGACGGTCTGCTCGATGTCCTGTGGATAGTGATTGCGTCCGTCGACGATCAACAGATCCTTGCGCCTGCCGGTGACGAAAAGCTCCCCGTCGGCGACGAATCCGAGGTCACCGGTACGAAGGAAACGGCGATCGTCGTCGGGCAATGCCGCACCGAAGATCTCGGCGGTAGCCCGCTCGTCTCGGAAATAGCCTGCGGCCACGCTGTTTCCGGCGATCCAGATTTCACCTTCGTCCCCGTCGCCGCGTTCGACGCCGGTCTCGGGATCGACGACCGCGATCGACATTCCTTCGGCCGCACCGCCGACACCGACCAACTCCGCGCCGCGAGCGCGGTTTCCGACGGCGTCTCGTCCCGGCACGTCCAGAAGGGTCGGCGGCGCGGCGACGGGTGGTGCGGTCACGATCAGGGTCGCTTCGGCCAAACCGTAGACCGGGTGGTGGGATTCGGCGCGAAACCCGGCCCGGCCGAAGGTCTCGGTGAACCGCCGTACCGTCGCGGCCCGCACCGGTTCGGAGCCGTTGAACGCCACCCGCCAGTGGCTCAGATCGAACCGATCGATCTGCTCCGGCGCGATACGGCGGGTACAGAGCTCGTACGCGAAATTGGGGCCGCCGCTGGTGTGGGCGCGATAGGTCGAGATCGCTTGCAGCCAGCGCTCGGGCCGCTGCAGGAAATGCAGCGGCGACATCAGCACCGAATGCGCGCCGAGGTAGACCGTGTGCAGCAGCGGCGCGATTAGTCCCATGTCGTGGTACATCGGCAGCCAACTGGCGAACAGCGCGCCGTCCCACGACTCGACCAGCGCGCGGTCGTGACCGAGGCCCGCGGCGATGGCGTCCTGGTTGTGCAGCAGATTCCCGTGCGTGAGCAGCACGCCTCGCGGCGCGCTCGTCGAACCGGAGGTGTACTGGATGAACGCGACCGAATCCGGTCCGAGATCCGGCTCCCGCCACGACGAGGCGAGATCGCCGGGCATCTCGTCGGTCGCCAGCCAGCGCACACCCGCCAGCTCCGGGATCTCGGCGCACAGGGCGGCGGACTCCGCGACGACCCGGCTCGGAGCCAGCACCACACCGACTTCCGCGTGCGCCACCATCCGCCGCAGCCTGCGCAGCGACCGGTTCTCCCATTCTGGCAGTGGCGCCGGGACGGCGACCACGCCCGCGGCCAGACAACCGAAGAACGCCTCGGCGAACTCGGGTCCCGCCGGGTACAGCAACAGTGCCCGTTCCGGCGTCGCGTCTTGCAAGGCCGCAGCGATCGCCCTGGCGCGAACGCCCAGGTCCGCGTAGGACATTTCGCGGACGACGCCGTCGACGTCACCACTGGCCAAGAATCGATACACCAACTCGGCGGGTCGGTTCTCGACCTGAGCGAACAGTGTGTCGACGAAAGACTTGAGCACGAACTACTTCCTCTTGCCGGTAACCGAGATTCAGCCGGTCTGGTTCCCCCGCGGCACGAGGAGTGGCAGGCCGTGCGTTGTGACTGACAGCGCTCCACAATATAGCCGCCACCGCGCCTCTCGCCGGGACGCGAGCAACCGTCCCGCGCCCCGAAAAATAGGGGCAGCCGTCGTGCGAAGTACGCTGCTGCCGCAGCCATTTCGTGCTTGCGAGTCGTCGAGACAGCGGTGAGGATTGCCACGTGTCACAAGCCCCGATATCACTGCGCGAACTCCCCCGGCTCCGCAACCGCCACCTCGGGCAGATCGGTGGACTGATGCGCCCCGGCACCCATCGTTCGCCCCTGCTGGGACTCGGGGAACGATTCGTCGTGTCGCCGCCGGGCTTTCCGACCATGCTGGTCACCCACGAGATGGACGACGTGCGGGCGCTTTTCGCCAATCACGACGACTTCTCGATCGGCCAGGTGCTGAGCCGGTTCTCCAGCCACGACGTGATGTTCGGCAAGCAGACGTTGATCTTCCTCGACGGCGAGGAGCACCGTCGCGAGCGCAAGCTGTTCGCTCCGCCCTTCCAGAGCAAGGCGCTGCGTTCCTACGAGGAGCTCATGGTGGAGGTGGTGCAGCGCGAACTGCCCACCTGGCCGGTCGGTGAACCGTTCGAATTCCTGAAGGCCGGTTACGATTTGGCGATCGGCGTGCTGCTCGGCGTCGTCTTCGGTGATGTGGCGGAGCCGCGGCGGGGACGGCTGAAGCAGGCGATCAGCGCGTGGTTCGGTGAGATCGAGAGTCGCGGTTTCCTCGCCGTCACGCTGCTCACGCCGCTGGTCGGCGGGCTCACGCTGCCCTATCCGCCGCTCACCCGCCGCCAGGCCGAGGTCGACGCCGTCATCCGCGAGGAAATCGCCGCGCGCCGCGCCGCGCCGGGCGAAGGCCAGCGGAAAGACGTGCTGTCCCGGTACGTGGACACCGACCTCGATCAGCACGACGACGCGGCGCTCGCCCGCAACATGCGCGGGGTCCTGTTGGGCGCGTACGAGACCACCGCGATCACGCTCGGCTGGATCGCCGCCATGCTGGTGGCCCACCCGGAGGCCATGGCCGAACTGGATGCCGCCGCCGACGCGGGCGACGGCGCCCGGCTCGACGCCTACCTGGACGCCGTGGTCGCCGAGACGATGCGGCTGCGCCCGGTGTCCCCGTTCACCGGGCGGCTCGCGATCCGCGACACCGTGGTCAACGGAGTCCGAATTCCGAAGGGGGCCATCGTCATCGTCCCGATCCTGCTCATCCACGAATCACCGCGGCACTACCCGGATCCGATGGTCTTCCGCCCTGAACGCTTCCTCGACGAGCGACCGAACAGCCACACCTGGCTGACCTTCGGCGCGGGTGCGCACCGCTGCCTCGGCGCCCAGTTCGCTTTGGTCGAGGCCCGCATCCTGTTCCGCACCGTCCTCGAACAGCGCCGCATCGACGTCGTCCCCGGACCCGTCGAACCGCCGCGCCGGTACCACACCGGGCTCAGCCCGGCGGACAACGCCCGAATCACCCTTCGGCGCCGCTGACCCCTCCGCACAGCCGGTTCCCTGGTTAGACTCGCCGTATTAGAACCTGTTCTAGGAGGCGGTGTGGCGGACGAGCTGATCTTCGCGCTCTGGGGAGTCGGCGACCTGCACGACTCGCGACTGGCCCAGCGGATGGTCGCGGCGGGCGCCGAAAGCGTGCGGCTGAACGTCTCCGACGCCGACGTGGCCGACGCGATGCTGCGGTTGACGACCTTCGACACACCAATCGAAGCCGTGCTCGCCCTCTCGTCCCCGTCCGGCTGCGACCTCGGCGCCGTGCTCGACGCACTCGGCCACGTTTCCGGGCGCCACGAGGGCTGGCGAGTCGAGGTCAGGACGCCGCTCACGCCGCCACCGGTCGCGATCGGCGAGCGCACCCCCGCCCTGGCCAACGTCGCATTCCTGCGCAGGCCGCCGGACCTGCCGTACGACGAATGGCTCGACCGGTGGCGCACCCACCACACCGAGGTCGCCATCACCACCCAGGCCACCTTCGGTTACGTGCAGAACCGCGTCCTCGAGCCGGTCACCGACACGGCGCCGGACATCGCCGCGGTCGTCGAGGAACTGTTCCCCCCGGCCGCCCTGCGCGACCCGCACGCCTTCTACGGCAGCGGCGGCGACCCCGCCGAACTCAACCGGCGCATCCATCGCATGATGGCCAGCGTGGCCACCTTCGGCGCCGACCGCGACATCGACGTCGTCCCCACCAGCCGATACATATTGCACTGAGCCGCACGAACATCCGGACGTACGGGCCTCGTCAGATCACCCGGTCCAGCGCGCGGAGGTCGGCGTCCAGTTTTCGGTAGAGCCAATAGGCGGCGACGAACGCGAGGCCGCCGCCCGCGCACAAGCCGAGGACCGAGTCGCGGACGAGGTAGAGCTCGTCGGATTCGAGGGCGCTGAATCCGGCCAGGACGCCGAGCACCGGGACCGACGCCGTTATCGCGAGGTAGACCGTGGTCCTGCGGCGCAACGAGTGCAGACCGGCGGAGTCGCGCGCGGTGCTCCGGCCGTGGCGCAGGTGGAGCGGATAGACGCAGCGGACGATGTAGAAAGTGGAGAGAAAGAACGTGTAGGCGACGGAGATGGTGCCCGCCACCAGCACCGTCATCGCGGCATGGATCTGCAACCGCAACGGCAGGTCGGTCATCCAGCGCACCATCAGCACGCCCGTCACCGTGGCGATCAGCGCGCCGAGCAAAGTGTTCAGCGCGCACAGGTCGCCCCACAGCAGCGTTCGCGACCGTACTCGCGCGAGCGTGGCCTCGTCGTAGCGCCTGCCCTCGCGCAAGCCGCGCAGGACCGCGAGCATCTCGCGCGAGATGTAGACGTAGATGGCGACTGCCAACGGCAAGACACCGAGGACGCAAGCGATCACGCCCCGGTCCATCTGCGCGTTGACGGCGTCGGGCACGCGCTCCCTGATCAGTTTCTGGGCGTGTACAGCCAGGTAGGCCGTCGCAAGGCCGATGCCGAACAGCGACGACAACCAGAGGATCGGGGTCGGCCACCGCGAAAGACGCGCCCGCCAGCTGTTCGGCGGCGGATAGACGAGGTCGCGGGCCCGAGCCTCGAGGCACAGATCGAGCTGCTGCGCCAATTCCGAACCGTTCGAGTAGCGGTCCGCGGGGTCGGGCGACAGGCACTTCAGCAGGACCCGGCACAGGGCGGGCGGGCAGTCCGGCGGTAGATCGGACAGGAACTTCGAGTCGACGGGTCGGCGGCGCAGTTCGAGCATGCGGGCCAGCGACGTCTCCGACTCGCCCGCGAAGGACTCGTCCTCGAAGGGACGCCGCCCGGTCAGCAGTTCCCACAGCATGACGGCCAGCGCGAAGATGTCGCTGCGCGTGTCCAGGTCGGCGGCGGTCGCGGGCAGCTCGGGATGACAGGCCGCGAGCTGTTCGGGCGACATGTACGACAGCGATCCGCCGAAGTACGCCAGCGGACTCGTGCCCTTCACGCGCTTGCTGAAGCTGACGTTGAAATCGGCCAGCTTCGGAATTCCCTCCGCACTGAGCAGCACGTTCGCCGGTTTGATGTCGCGGTGCAACACCCCGCGTTCGGACGCGTGCTGCAGTGCGTCCGCGAGTCGGCGGCCCAGCCAGGCGACCGTCTCCGGCCAGGTCAGCGCGGCGGTCCGTTCTCGGATCGCCGATTCGGCGGGCCGCACCTCGCCCTTCTCGGCGAGCACGGTGTCGACCGCGTCGAGCAGGAGTTGCCCGCTGTGCTGTCCCTCGGGCGTCGAGCGCCGCAAGCGCAGCACGTCGAGCAGCGTTCCGCCGGGGAGGTACTGCATGTAGAGCAGCTTCAGCTCGCCGTCGGCGATGAGTCGCTGGTCGAAGATCCGCACGATGTACTCGTGGTCCAACTGGGCCAGGGTCTGCGGCTCGCTGCCGTGGTTGTGCGAGATCTTGACCGCGACCAGGCGCTGCATCGATTGCTGCCGCGCCAGATACACCTGGGCGAACGCGCCCGCGCCGATCCGCATCAGCAGGTCGAAGTCGTCGACGTGGTCGCCGACGTCGAAGGCGTCGAGCCGCACTTGCGCGTTCGGGCGGGCGACCATCGTGCTGTGGTAGTCGCTCGCCTGGGCGGTCTCGGGGGTGACCGCCGTGTCGGCGGCGACCGTGCGTGGAGTCGCACCGGCCGCGAGCGCGCTGCGGCGCAGGGCGTGGAATTCCTCGTAGACGAGCTCGTCGGGCATCGGTCCGTCGCGCAGCTCGGGGAACTCCGCGCGGTATTCGGTCAGTCGTTTCGGGATGCGATGGCGCAGGAACCGGTATTCGAGATCGATCTTGATCAGTTCGATCAGCACCATGCGCCGCGCGGCGGGTTCGCTCGGTAGGTACGTCGCCAGGTCGGGTGGTGAACCGGACTCCCAAGCCTCGGAGAACAACGCGACGGCCGTGGCCAGTGCCGTGCGGGTTCGTTCGGCGGAGTCGACCACGTCGAGCGGCTCGTGCATCGGTGGTCCGAAATCAGCCTCGGGCGATCGCGCGAATGTGCGCGATGCGGCCTTGCGGTAGTTGCCCCACGGTGACTCCTTTCCGCGAAACCTCCCCGATCCAGGGTATCGCCCGCAGACCAGCGCACGGGCGGCAACAGCGGATCGGTCGTGGAAGGCGAGCACAGGCGGCCGCACTGCTCAGGCTTGTTTCTCTGAGCAGCGAAGTCGCTATCGCATGGCTAATTCGATAGCCACTCCGCGTCCGACATCCGCCGAGGAATCCACGCGCGATTGGAGGCGTTGACCGCGACATTCGGCCCGCCACCCCGGAGAGGACAGGTATGGAACTCAGCGTCGTCGTCGCTTCGCGCCCCAATGTCTCGCCCGAGCAGGACGTGGCGACCGGCATCGCGGCCGACCGGCTCGGGTATCGCGACATCTGGGTCGGGGAAGGGTGGATCTGGGACGCGTTCGCCCTTGCCACGGCGATCGGCCTGCGAACCACCCGGGCCGCGCTGACTGTGGGACCGATTCCCGTTTCGGTGCGCGACCCCGCCTCGATCGCACGCGCGGCCGCGTCGACGGCGGCGCTGGTCGGCAGACCGGTCGGGGTGGCACTGGGCACCTCGAGCGTGCGAATGGTCGAAGGGGTGCACGGGCGTTCGCGCAGCAGGCCCGTGAGCGCGATGGCCGAGAGCGCGGCGGCGGTGCGTGCGCTGTTCGCCGAGGACCAGGTCGGCTTGGTCGGCGACGCCGCACTCGTGCGCGAGAAGCTGAAGGCCTACACCGCAGCAGGTCTCGACGAGGTGGTGCTGGTCCCCGCGACCGACGGCGACCCGGGCGGCGAACGAACCTTGACCGCCTTCGCGGACTGGCGGTGATACGCCGTTGTCCAGCATCAGATTTCGTGTTCGACTCGAGGCCGAGCGGTGCCCGGTGACACCTCTTTTTCGGTCTCGTGGATGACTCGGCGTTCGAGTTCGGCGCCCTCGATGTCGAGGTCGGGGACGTAGCGGGCGAACCAGCGCGGGTGGTACCACATGCGGTTGCCGACGAGAGCCATGACGGCGGGCACCAAGGTCAAGCGGACGATGAACGCGTCGAGCAGGACACCGACGGCGAGGGTGAACGCCAAGGGTTTGACGATCGGATTGTCGACGGTGGTGAAGGCGACGAAGACACCGAACATGATCAGCGCGGCGGCGGTGACGACGCGCGCGGAGTGGCCGACACCGTTCTGCACCGAGACCGTCGCGTCGGCGGTGCGGGTGTGCTCCTCCTTGATCCGGGAGACGACGAAGATCTGGTAGTCACTGGATAGGCCGAAGATGATGGCCAAGGTGATGATCGGAAGGAAGCTCAGCGTCTGGGCCTTCGTGACGTCGAAAAGCTCGGCGCCCCAACCCCATTGGAACACCGCGACCTGCGCCCCGAGCGCGGCGAAGACCGACAGGATGAATCCGACGATCGACGACAGCGGGACCAGGATGGTGCGGAAGGCGATGGTCAGCAGCACCAGCGCCAACCCGACGACGACCGCGAGGAAGATCGGCAGCGCCTCGGCGAGCCGCCGCGAGGTGTCGATATTGGCCGCGGTGGTGCCGCCGACCAGATACGTTGCGCCGGTGCCGTTCACGATGCGCTCACGGTCGTCCCGCAGTCGGTTGACGAGGTCGGCGGTCGCGGGATCGTCGGGTCCGGTCTTGGGCACGACCTGAATCAGCAGCAGTCCGTTTCCCGTGCCCGCGGGCTGCACGGCGACGACGTCCGGTTCCTGTTGCAGCCGACCCATCACCGTCTGCGCCACGTCCGGGCCGGTGGCACCGGACAGGTCGGTCACGACGAGCAGCGGCCCGTTGAAACCGGGACCGAACGACTCCTCCACCAGGTCGTAGGCCTTGTGGGCGGTGCTCGAATCCGGCTGCGTCGCCCCGCTGGGCAGTCCGAGCTCCATACGCGTGGCCGGAATCGCCAGCACCGCGAGGATCGCGATACCGAGGATCAGCAGCGGAATCCGGAACCGGGTGACGAAGCGTCCCCACGCGTGCCCGAAGGTGCGTTCGGGCTCGTAGGCGGCGATGCGCGCCACCTCCTGCGGGCGTCCGGGGTGCAGCGGCGGCGAGATGAACTTGGCGACCAGATCACCGGCGAACCCCAGCAGCGCGGGCAGCAAGGTCAGCGCGACGAGCATGGCGACCAGCACCGCGCCCGCCGCGGTCAGACCCATGACGGTGAGGAACGGAATGCCCGCCACCGCCAAGCCGCACAACGCGATGATCACGGTGACCGCCGCGAACACCACCGAACTGCCCGCGGTCCCGACCGCGAGCGGAATCGATTCCGCCGCCGTCATTCCCAGCACGATGTTGTGCCGATGCCGGGACAGGACGAACAGCGCGTAGTCGATGCCGCAGGACAGTCCGAGCATCAATGCCAGTGACGTCGCCGCCGACGGCACATCGACGAACGCTGCGACACCGAGGATTCCGGTGATACCGATACCGATACCGACCAATGCCGTGACGATGGGCAGGCCCGCGGCGACCGCCGCGCCGAAGGTGATCAACAGGATGATCAATGCCACGACGACGCCGAGAAGCTCAGGGGTGTGCGAAATCTCGGCCGTGAAACCCGGATACACCGCGCCGGAGAACTCCACATCGAGGCCCGCATCCCGCGCCGGGTCGGCGACGCGGTTCACCTCGTCGAGGGTGTGCTCCTCGACCTCCCCCGCCGACACCGAGAACTGCACGCTGCCGAGTGCGACGCGCTGATCCGGCGACACCGCCTTGGCTTGGAACGGGTCGACGACCGCGGCGACCTGCGGCAGCCCTTTCAACCCGGCCATCACCTGCTCGATCTCACCGGTCACCTGCGGATCGGTCACCTCGGCCATGCCGGGCGTCGCGAAGACGACCTGCATCTGCGCGCCGCTGAACGCGGGCATCCGCTGTTGCAGCAATGACACGGCATCCTGCGATTCGGTGCCGGGGACCGTGAAGTTGTCGTTCGTCTTCCCACCGGTTCCCGCGGCGAACGCGATCGCGGCGCCGAGCAACACGATCCAGATCGCCAGGACCCACCAGCGGCGACGGGCTACGACCTGGCCTAGGGCAAACAGATACCGAGACATGCGGGTCCTCTCACGGAGTCACCAGAGCACACAGCGACGACACGCAACGCGAAATGCCCGTACGATAGCACGCCAAGTGATGATTTCCTCATAAACGCACCAATGGTCAGCAATCATTCGGCGACGCGGGAGGGCCGGGCGCTGGCCGCGAACCGTGGCAGCGCCGCGCAGAGGGCCGACGGGTTTCTTCCGCAGCGTCGCACGGCGCCGTCCGGTCGGACGAGGGCGGCGGCCACGCGACCGCGGCGCAGCCAGCGGTGCAGGTCCGTTCCCGGCGCCGCGGCGAGCACGACACCACCGCGTTCTTCGACCCGCGCCCGGTCCTCGGGCGCCAGGTCTACCGTGGTGACGATCGCGAACCGTCCGCCGACGATCTCGTCGATCGCTCGCCCATCAGGGAGGCGATCGTTCGGCGTCAGCCGACCGACCGGACCGCGTCGAAACAGCGAAGCGTCGACCAGACCGGAGCGGCGCAGGGGCGGGGATTCACCACTGGTGAGCATGCGGGTGAAGCCGGGGAGGCGATGGAGCCGCGGTGCGACAAGGCCGCGCAGGCGATTGCCCAGCTCGCCACCCTGGGTCATCATCACGCCGGTGAGCTTGGCCAGTCGAATCATGGCTTGCGCGTGCGGCTTTCGCTCGGTCTCGTAAGTGTCGAGCACACGCTCGGGCAGCTCGCCGCGCAACACACCGGCCAATTTCCAGGAGAGGTTGGCGGCGTCGCGCAACCCCGCGCCCATGCCCTGACCGATGAACGGCGGTGTGAGGTGAGCGGCGTCCCCGAGCAGGAAGATCCGGCCGACGCGCCAGCGGTCGGCGAGCTGGGCGCGGAAGGTGTACGCGGCGACCCGCACGAGTTCGAGGTCTTCGTCGGGGAGGTCCGCCGTCCACGGGGCGATCAGTGGACGCAGCATAGCGATATCCGGGTAGTCGTCGGCGGTCTCGCCGGAGCGAAGCCGGAACTCCCAGCGGTACCGCGTCTTTCCGATGCGCATGTAGGTCGCGGCCCGGGCCGGATCGCAGACCTGGTGCACCCCGTCCCAGTGTCCGAGGTCGGCGGTCGTGGCGATGTCCACGACCAGCCAGCGCTGCTCGAACCGTAGCTCGCGCATGCGCGCGCCCACCGCACTGCGGACGAGGCTGTTGGCGCCGTCGCAGCCGAGGACATATCGCGCGCGGACGCATTCCGCGCGGCCTGTCGTCCGGTCGGTGAAATCGACACGGACGCAACCGCTCTCCTCGGTCACGGCCGTGACTTCGGCGTTGCCGCGCAGGGTCGCGGCGGGATGTCGCGCGAGGTTCGCGCGCAGGATCGCTTCCAGCTCCGGCTGGTCGAACAGGTTCGCCTCCGGATGCCCGCTGCGCGTGCCTACCGGGTCGCGATCGAATTGCGCGAGCACCCGCAGGCCGGGATCGAGCAAGCGCAGACCGAGCACCGGGCGAGAGATGGCGTCGAACTCGTCACCGACGCCGAGATGCCCGAGGATGCGGCGAATTTCGCCGTCCAGGTGGACGGCTCGCGGCTGCGGATAGACGCTGTCCCACCGTTCCAGTACGAGGCATTCGATACCGTATTGCGCCAGCAAGGTCGCCGCGGTGAGTCCGGCCGGGCCCGCTCCGACGAGCACGACCGGGATCGTGCGCGTGGTCACGGGAAGGCTCCGCCCAGTGTGAGCACGTACGCGGCGGTGGCGAGGCCGGTCACGGCCGCCAGCACGCCGCCGAGCACAGTCGAGACGATTGTCATTGCGCCACCACGACTTTCCAGGCGATCGCGTAGCGGCCGAGGATCGCCTCGACTTCCCGCTCGTCGGTGGCGGGATCGAGTTCGACCGTCGCGACGACCGCACCGTCTTCGACCACCACCGTGATGGCGCACACTCCGGCATTGCCGCCAAGGGCCTCTAGCAATTCGCGGCGGGTCGCGTCGGCGCGCAGTCCCAGCTTGTACGGCTTGCCGACGTCGGTGACCGGCAGCGCGTCGAGCACGGTGACCGTCTTCGGGGCAGCGGCGCGCTCCTGCACCCGCTCGGCGGCCCAGGCGACCAGCTCGTCCTCGGAGATGTCCGCGCCCGCGGTCAAAGCGACATAGGCCACGGGCACCTCGCCGGAGTGCGCGTCCGGGCGACCGACCGCGCCCGCCGCACTGACCCGTGGGTGCTCCAGCAGGGCGTCTTCGATGGTGGCCGGGTCGATGTTGTGGCCGCCGCGGATGATCAGGTCCTTGGCTCGGCCGTGCAGGTGGATGAAGCCGTCGTCGTCGATGTGGGCCAGGTCGCCGGTGTTCAGCCAGCCGTCGACCAGTGTGCCGAGACCGTCGACGAGGTGACCGCGGCCCTCGCGGCCGGTCACATATCCCGCGAAAACCGTTGGGCCGCTGATGATCAGGACGCCGGTCTCGCCCACCGGCAACCTCTCCCACGTACCGTCTCCGGCGAGGCGGACGACCGCGACGCGCTGGTAGGGCATGCGCTGCCCGACCGCACCCGGTCGAGGCCGATCCGGGAAGCTGCGCGCCGTCGCGCAGGTCGCTTCGGTGAGGCCGTAGCCCTCCACCAGGGTCACGCCGGTATGTGTCTGGAAGTTCTCGCGCACGGCGGGCGGCAGCGGTGACGCGCCGACCATCGCGTAGCGCAGGCTGGAGATGTCGGCGTTGATCGGGCTTTGCGCGAGCACGGCGTACACGGTCGGCACCGCGCTCATCGCGGCGATCTCGTAGTGCGCCACGATGTTCCAGAACTCCGCGTACAGGGTGAAGTCGCGGTAGCCCAGCGGTCCGGCCCACACCACCGATTGGCCGCGGAACAACGGCGCGAGCAGGGTGACGACGAGCGCGTTGACGTGGAACAGCGGCAGCGCGGCGAAGACGACCGCGTCCTCGTCGAGCAGGGAGTTGGCGGCGATCATCCACGCGTTGGCCACTTCACCGGAATGCCGGTGCGCGGCCAGCTTCGGCACACCGGTGGTGCCGCCGGTGTGGAACAGGGCCGCCAGATCCGAGGCCGCGGGCGGCACTCCGACGAAGCGCGACGAATCCTGCGCGGCCGCAAGGTCATCGAGATAGCCGACGTGCACACCGTCGATCGCGGGCAGCTCGGGCGCTTGCTCCACCGCGGCGGTGGGGCGCAGCACGAGCAGGGCGTCCACGAGACCCCGCGCGGCCAGCTCACCTGCGCACGCCAAACTCTCGGCGCCGAATTCGGGCCCGGCGACGATCAGGATTCGAGCCCCGGATCGGCCCAGCAGCTTGGCGATGTGATCACGCGAGAGACCGCCGTTGATCGGTGCGGCGATCCCGGCGAGCTGGGCCGCGAGGGTGGCGGGGATCAACTCGGCGCAATTGGGTGCGATGAGCGCGACCGCGTCGCCGCGGCGAACCCCGAGTTCGTGCAGCAGATTCGCGTACCGGTGCACATCGGCGAGCAGTTCGGCGTAGCTGCGGCGCAACGGTTCTCGCCAGCGCGCGGCCTCGGGCAGCACGGTGATCGCCTCGCGTCGCGGCCACCGCGCCGCGGCACGAACGAGCAGCGCGTAGGTGGATTCGGGCAGACCGCGCGCCGCCAGGGGCACAGATTCGATGGCGGCCAAATCCTCCGGCTCGGCGTAGCGAGGCCAGAGCAGATCTTCGGCGGAGGCCGCGAGCGTCGTCTCGGTCACCGGGCGTACCTCACGACCGTGCGCTGGCGACCCAGGTCCAGGACGCCGTCATCGGTGCCGATCGCCGCCTCGACCACGTCGCCGTCTTTCAGGTACTTCGGATTCTTGGCCTGGCCCTTGAAGAACATCTTCCACTTGACCTTCGGCGGCAACAGCGACCCGATGATCTCCACCGGCTTGGGCGGGGCGCTGATCGCGGTACCCACCGGTGTCCCGGTGAGCAGCAGATCACCGGCGTCCATCCGCTGGAACCGGGTCAACTCACGCAGCGCCTGCACCGGCCGGTAGATCATGTCCGCCACCGTCATGTCCTGGCGCACCTCGCCGTTGACCCACAACCGCAACCGCAGATCGGTGAACCGCTTCAACTCGTCGGCCTCCAGCAGCACCAGCGCCGGACCGACCGGGGTGAACGTCGGATACGACTTCGCCTCGTAGAACTGCGTTTTCGGCAACTGCACATCTCGTGCGGAGATGTCGTTGGTGACGACGAGACCCGCGATGTAGTCGGCCAGGTTCTCCGCGTCGATCTCCGAACCGACCGGCATCTCGCGGCCGAAGACCAGACCGATCTCCACTTCGTAATCGAGCAGATTCACGTGGGCGGGCCGGACGACATCGTCGTGCGGGCCGCTGATCGAGCCGGAAGCCTTGCGGAAGAACGTCAGCGGCACGGTCTCCGGATCCATGCCCGAGTCCTTCACGTGCGAGGCGAAGTTCGTCATCTGCGCCACCACCCGGCACGGCGCGGTTACCGGCGAGACAAGCGAAAGGCTCTCCACCGCAACCACATCCGCGCTGACAGCGGCCGCGGCGATCGCCGCACGGTCGGCCAGCAGTTCCCGCGTCGTCGTCGCGGCGGTATCGATACGGGCCGCACCGGCGGGCGTGCGCACCCACCAAGCGTCGGCGGTACGGAGAACGGAAACACTCATGACTTGGCTACTTTCAACAGGCCGCCCAAACGGCGGAGATCGAATTCGTTGTCCTCACGCAGCGCGTCGACGACCGCGCGCAACTCCCGCAGCGACTCAGCGCCCGGCGAGATGCCGAGGAAATCCTTGGTGGCGGGCGGACCCCACTGCGCCAGACCCGACGCGCTCATCGGCGCCCAGCCCGGCTCCAAACTGCAGTCGAACACGTCGCCGTCGCTGAAATGCTCGACCATGAAACCGTCCGGATCACGCCAGTAGTCGAAGATCTGGCTGCCTTGGATATGGCGGCCGATCCCCCACGACCGGTGGTAACCGCGCTCGCGCAGATACTCACCACCTGCGGCCAGCGCGTCCAGATCGGCGACCTGATACGCCGAGTGCACATACCGGTTGGACGGCCCCAAGGTCAGCGCGAGCGTGTGGTGATCGGCCGGAGTCGAACCCAGATCGCAACGGATGAAGCTCATCACCGGCCCGCGCTCGCGCTGGCCCGGGTAGTACAGGAAGTCGCTGACGATCATGCCGAGATTGCTCAGGTACCAATCCAGCGTCTCCCGATACCTGGTCGACTGGACCACGACGTGCCCGAGCCGCTGCACCCGCGCGGGCACCCGAGGCGGCCGCTGCGTAGCGTTCACGCGCACCACGTCATGTCCGAGATTCAGCACATGCGGCTGCTGCACGGGCAGGGCGGGAAGCCGGTGCGTCTCGGCGACGACCCGGACGCGCAGTCCGCTCGGATCGACCAGATCGACGGTCGACCCGCCGAGCGATTCCGGCAGCGGCACCACCTTCGAGTCCGTCGCGGACGCCAATCTCAGTAGATCGGCGGCGTCGGTGGCCTGGAACGCCGGACCGACGAAGCGCGACCGCGCGCCGCGGCGGATCAGCACGCACGGCGAGCCCACGTCGGTTCCGCGCAACCGCACCTCGTCGGCCGTGCGGTGCGCCGTCGTGAACCCGAAAGCATGCGCGAAGGTCTCGGCACGCTCGAGATCCGGCTTCTCGAACTCCAGCCACGCCAGATCGAGCACCTTCACCACCGGATTGCGCGCTCGGCCCGGATGTTCACCCGCCAACGCGCCGCGCTCGCTGTGCAGACCGCTGTGCACATCGTGCTGGCCGCTCATCGACCACTCCCTTTCCAAGTACTGACGATATCGTCACTCACGACCAAGTATTCAGTCAAGTGTTTCTGACAAATTCGTCACTACTGACCCGCGCGCTACTATGACGTGCGAAGACGTCAGGAGAGGTGGACTGCGATGACCGGTTCGGAACCCAACCGCTTGGAGCGCCGCAAGGCGCGCACGCGCGCCGCACTGGTGGGCGCGGCCCAGTCGCTGCTGGCCGAGGGCAGGCTCAACGTGCCGATCCTGGAGATCACCCAGGCCGCGGACGTCGGCATGGGCTCGTTCTACAACCACTTCCAGAGCCGGGAGGAACTGTTCCAAGCCGCGGTCGAAGAAGCGCTCGACCGACACGGCGCGGTCCTAGATTTGCTGTGCGAGGACCTGGACGACCCCGCCCAGGTGTTCGCCCAGAGCTTCCGCCTCACCGGCCGCCTGCACCGCCGCAGCCCCACGCTCAGCAAGGTCCTGCTCGCCGACGGCCTCGGTCTCGTGAGCTCCGAGCGAGGACTCGCACCCCGCGCCCGTCGCGATATCGAAGCGGCGGCCCGCGCGGGACGGTTCCAGGTCCGCGACTCGGAACTGGCGATGACCATCGTCGCGGGCGCCGCGTTGTGCCTCGGCAGACTCCTGCACGACCACCCCGAGCGCGACGACGCCGAGGCCGCCGATCAGGTGGCCGAGGACCTGCTGCGCATGTTCGGTCTGCCCGCCGACGAGGCCACCGAGATCTGCCGCCGACCGCTGCCGTCGCTCGACGCGGCGCCCCAGGACAGCACCGCGGCCTGACGCCTCAGCAACGTCTCAGCCCGCGGTGGCAGACTGGCTGGACACGGCAGATCCGGATTGGCGGGATAGCGAGATTGATGGATTCACCGAACACCGTGCGCGACGACGACCTGGCACACTTTCGCACCGAATTCGCCCGATTCATGATGTCGTACCAGTTCGTCACCTCGGAGTTGATGACCAAGATCAACATCCTGAAGGACGAGTTCACCTACATCCACAAGTACAGCCCGATCGAGCACGTCCGATCCCGCCTGAAGTCGCCGGAAAGCATTCTGCACAAGCTGCGGCGCAAGAACATCCCGGTCACACTGCCCGACATCAGGAAGAACATCGTCGACATCGCGGGTGTGCGCATCACCTGCAGCTTCATCCAGGACACCTACCGGATCGCGGACATGCTGACCAGCCAGTCCGACGTCACCGTCAACGAGGTGCGCGACTACATCGCCAACCCCAAGCCCAACGGCTACAAGAGCCTGCACATTCTGCTCGAGCTGCCGGTCTTCATGAGCGACCGCGTCGAGCACGTGCCCGCCGAACTGCAGATCCGCACCATCGCCATGGACTTCTGGGCGAGCCTGGAACACAAGATCTACTACAAGTACGGCGGCGAGATCCCGGACGAGTTGCTCGCCGAACTGACCGACGCCGCGGACGCCGCGAACCGCCTCGACATGCGCATGGAGCACCTGCACGAGCGAGTCGCGCAATCCCGGCTCACCGCCCCCGGCGAAGAGGGCGCGATCCCGCTGCCCGCCCCGGTCGAACTGCTCGAGTCCCTCGCCCGGGAACACCGCATGTCCCGCTAGCGAGCGGCCCTCGCAAACCTTCGGTCATCCAGCTATCCCCTTCTGCCGAGCCTGAGTCCCCGCCCGGTGACGTCATGTCGCCTCAGCCGGCGCGTCCGTAGTCGTCGGCGAGACGCTCGATGTCGTCCTCACCAACGGCCTGAACCTTGTGCTCGATGCCGTCGAGGGTGACGATGCCCTCGCCGGCCACGATGAACCAGCGCTCGGCCCTGCGCTGATGCCGCTGATAGCTGAGCCGCTGGCCCGGCTTCACCGTGATCGTCCCGCAGGCATCGCGACGCCCGGCGCGCTTCTTCAGTCGGAGGCCGCCTCTACGATGCCGTTGACACCCGAATCCATTGGGGCCGTGTCGACAACGACCTGGAGAACGACGTGCAGCTTTCCGATACCGCGAACGGGCCAGACGAGCTGCGGGAGCACGGCTGTCTGCGGTTCGGCCGGGGTCGCGGCTGATGCTCGAGGCAACGATCTCTCGCATCCTGACCGTGCTGTCCGAGATCGCCGAGCGCGAGGGGGACGAGCCGGATCCGGGACCGCGCCCGCCCGCGTCGGCGCCCGCCGTCGCCGAGGCCCGCCGGGCGCGGGGCGGAAATTTCTCGCCGGAGTATCTGAACTTCCTTCATCTGCACGACGGCTGGCCGGAATTCCCTTGGGGCATCACACTCTTCGGCACGAGCGAGCTGACCGATGACGAGACCTACCCGTACTACGAGGAGACGCTGGAGGACTGCGAGGCGCCGGAGGAACTGATGGACGCCGCGATCGTGGGCGCCTCCGGCAACGATCCTTCCCTGGTCCTGCTGCTCGGCACCGGCGAGGTGGTCGACTTTCTGTACGAGGAGCGAGCCCGGTATCCCGGCTTCGCGGCTTTCCTGGCCGACAGGCTCGCCGCGGTGGAGTCCTATCTGGAGCAGCTGTCGCAGTGCGAGGAGGCCGCGCGCGCCGACTGGACCCCGGCACATCGCGCCGCCAAGGAAGCGCGGCTCGTCGAGGAACTGCGCCGTGCCGCGACCTCACCTCGCGCGGCGGTCCCGGCTGCCGCGGTGCCACCGGCGCACGACCCGATGCCTGCTGCCGTCGAGCCCGGCGAGCTGAGGGTAGGCAAGAAGAATCCCAAGGCGTCGGTGATGCTCGCGCTGGTGCTGTACCTCGGCTCCTATCCCGCACCGGATGAGGTGATCGGCTGCTTCCGGGCCTTCCGTCGCCATTTCCCCGTCGACGGCGCCATGGTCTGGGCCGTGCCGAACGCGTTCGGCGGCTTTCCCGAGGACGCCGAACACCCCGATGACGAGTCGTGGGCCGGGCAGATGCGCGTCGATGTCGGCGGTCACTTCGGCATCCGCATCTCGGTGCGGGCCGGGGCCACCGCCGAGCGCTCCTACACCCTCAACGTCCGCGGCATCCCGCCCACCGACGACGGCCGCCCGCGCGCCTCGTTCTGCGAGGTCATCGTCCCTGTCGACGAGGACCCGGAGCGGCTCGCACGGCTGGCGACCGAGTTGACCGAGCTGCTGCCGGTACGGTCGGGCCACGGCGGATACAGCGCGTACGTCTGGGACCGCGACTCCGCCGAGGACCCGTACCAGCGCGTGTTCTCCTGGTGCCGTCGCTTTTTCGCCCTCGACGTCGGACAGGTCGACGGCTGGCTCGAAGCGGCGACCGAACGCGTGGTGGGCGCCGGCTGGCTGACCGTCCTCGGCCCCGCATTCGTCACGCACCTCGCAGGTACCGCACTGCCGACCTTCACCACCCCCGGCATCACCGTGACCCGCGCGCAAGGTGGCGGGGTCGTCATCCGGGCGGGCGAGCGCCCTTCCCTCGGCGATGTGCACCGCGGTGAGTTTCCTTCTGCCCTGGCCGAGATCGGCCGGTACCTGCTGCCGCTCGAGACCGGCGGCTGGCATCACACGTCGACCTGGTGGCCCACACCCGGCCAGGTCTGGCAGCTGACCTACGACGAGCTTCCCGGCGGTTTCACCGACCACCGCGCCACATCGGCCTGGCTGACCCGTCTCGTTGACCCGCAACGCTTCCTCGGCCCCACCGCCCGCGAGCAGGCCGAGGAACTTCTCGATCAGCTCAGCCGCCGACACGGCGGCGACTGGGCCGACCAGTGGCGCGCCGATCCCGACGACTTCGCGTGGCTGCTCGGTCTGCTCACCAACGCCGCCCATCCCGCGGCGAGTTCGGAGAGTGTCACCGCCCTGGAGTTCGTCACCGGCTTCCCGGGCGACGCGCCCGCCGAGGCGTACAACCGGCTGATCTACGCCTACCTGCGGCACGACCACCTCGACCGCGCCGAGGCTCTGCTGCCGACCGCCCTCGAACACGCCCCGCGCGCCCCGCACATCTTCCACAACGCCGCCTGCGTCGCGGCCCGCACCGGCGACCACAAGCGCGCCTTGGAATTCGTACGCGCCGCGAAGCAGCACGGGTACGTCGATTTCGCGTCGATCCGCGAGGACGGGGACCTGCGTGGTCTGCACGACGACCCCGCCTTCGTCGAACTCTTCACGACCGGCTCCGGCTCCGGCTCCGGCTCCGGCTCCGGCTCCGGCTCCGGCTCCGGCTCCGACTCCGACTCCGACTCCGGAGAGGAATAGCAGGGCGTGCAGGCAGCAGGGAACGCCCGTCGGGGATGCGAGCACAGAGACGACCGGCTCGTGCAACCAGCTCTGCTCCGGCGGGTCGAGTGTGACATCAATTCCGCCTCGATGGGTTGTGCGGCAACGTGTCTCACTCGGCGTAGCAGGCCGGACACAGCGGCACCGGTCGGGTTCGCACGCCGAATCCGGTGCCCGATATCGACTCTGGACAACCTTACCGAACCGTTGTTACTGTCCAGTAACAACGGGTTCGGATCGTCCGATCGAGATGCCAAGGGGGGCAGAGCATGCCACATTCGCAGGCACGCAGCGCGGGAATCGTGGGTGGCGGGATCGGCGGGCTCGCCGCCGCGATCGCGCTGCGTAGCGCCGGATGGCAGGTCACCGTCTACGAGCAGGCGCCGGAGTTCACCGAAGTAGGCGCGGGAATCTCGTTGTTCCCCAATGCGATCACCGCATTGGATGCGCTCGGTCTGGGCGCCGCCATCCGGGCCACGGGGATCGGCGAGGGGCCCGGTGAAATTCGTAATGCCGCGGGGCGGGTTCTGTTCACCCGCTGGGCGAAACCGCTGCCAGGCGGATTCACGGTGCTGCACCGCGCGGACCTGATCGCGCTTCTCGTCCAAGCAGTGCCGAGCGACTGCCTGCGGCCGGGCAGCACGGTCGAGGACGTCGCACTCGACGGCACCCTGCGTGTCGGCGGCGAGACGGTGCGCCACGATCTGATCGTCGGCGCCGACGGAGTGCACAGCGCGATCCGACAGGGCCTGTGGCCGGGCGACACCGCCGTGCGCCACACCGGGATCACCGCCTGGCGAGGCGTGCTCGACACCCCCGCACCTTTCGCCGGTGGCATATTGGGCGTGCACGCGGAATTCGGCGTGCTACCGATGCCGGGTGGACGCACTTACTTCTTCGCGGCCGCCCAACCCGGCTTCGACAGTCTCGACCATTTCGCCGAGTGGGCGTCTCCGGTGCCCGAAATCCTCGCGGCGGCCGATCCGGCACGGATTCTGCGGGGAGAGTTCCTCGAGGTGCCGGTGCCCGCGACACTCGCCCTCGGAAAGGTCGCGTTGGTGGGTGACTCGGCGCACGCGATGCGTCCGGAACTCGGACTGGGCGCCGCCATGGCCCTCGAGGACGCGGTGACGCTCGCGGCCCACGCGCCCGATCTGCGCGCGTATTCGAAGGCGCGGCGGCGACGGGTGCGGACAGTGTCGTGGATGTCGCGCCAAGCCACCGGCAACAACATGCCCAACTCCCGGTGGCGCGCAGCCGTGCGCGACGTCAGTGCCCGCGCGGTACCCGATGCTTTGGTCCTGGCCCCCGTATCCCGGCTGTTCCGCTGGCGCGCACCGGCTTCGGTCTCCACCGATACCGCCACTACCTCGGAGGCCACCCGCCCGACCGTCGAATCGCCGTCAGCGCCCCGTCGCCAATAGCCCCGACAACGACCACCCCCGAGACCGGTCCGGTAGGTCGGTTATGGCGTTGCCGCACAGATGGGACGGCAACACCGCTCGACGTGGTGTGTCAGTGAACGGTCAATCCACCTGGGCGGCGGCAGCTGTGCCGATCTTGTGGTCTGTGATCGAGGAGGCCGCACCGGATACACCCAGCGCGCCGATGATCGCGCCGCCGACCCGGATGATCACGCCACCACCATTGGGTACCAGCGAGTGTGCACCCGATTGCCGCGGTCCGCCAACGATCGGCTGTCCCTGAGACGCGGCAGTGGTCATGTGCACGGTGTCGAATCCCAGAGCAACGGCAATATCTGCCTTGCGTTTTGCGAGTTCGGCCGTATACGAGGCCGCACCGTCCATACGCGTGAAGGCCACCAGTTCGCCCCCGGCCTCCACGACCGCAAGCGAGACGACCTCCCCCAACTCGGCTGCCACCTTACGAGCGGCCGAGATCACCGCCCCGGCCTGATGCAGCGAAATACCCATGAGCCCATCCTCCCGCACCCACAGCATCGATAGGCTTACCGCTGGCAGCGTGCCTTCGAGTGACGCCATCACATTGTCGTAGCCGGGCAGGCGAAAAGGTGGCGCTGCAGACGAGCGTGGCTTATGGAAACTGATGCGACGGTACGAATAGCTCGGGCCCGAACCGGAATTCGAGAAGGCAGCGTTGGTCGGTCAGGTCGGTCACGGTGTCGAGGACCAGTCCGTGCGGGGCGGCGAGCGTGCGGAACTCGTCGATGCGCCGTTCGCGACCGCCGTAGATCGCGAGCATGGACAGGTCCATCTCGGTGCTGGCTCGCCGTCCTCCTACTGGTTCTATGACGAGGATGCGGCCGGTCGGGTGGGCAGCTTCGACGCAACGGGCGAGAATGCGGTGGGCGTGCTCGTCGTCCCAGTCGTGGAGGATGTCGGACAGCAAGTACGCGTCCGCCGCTGCCGGAAGAGTGTCGAAGAAGCTGCCCGCGGTCACTTCGGTTCGATCATCGAGGTCGTGAGCGCGGAAGGTTTGGCGGGCCTCGGTCGCGGTGGGTGTGAGATCGACGAGATGGCCGTGCATCCGGGAATGGGCTTTCAGGATCGCGGCGAGCAGGGTTCCCCGGCCGCCACCGACATCGACGATCGTGGTGAATCGGGACCAATCGAAACCGGCGACGAGTCGCGGGATCTGCTCTCGGAAGCGCAGGGTCATCTGCCGATCGAACGACGCACGGAGAGAGTGGTTTTCGGCTAGGTCGGCCCAGAAGTCCTGTCCGTAGCGGCGCGGGTAGGCCGCTTGGCCGGTGGTGATGCTGTGGGCGAGTTCGACGATGGCCAGTTCGGCGCGACCGGCAGCGGAATCCAAGCGCAGCAGGATGTTGGTGAAGCCGTTGCCCGCGTCGGCGCACAGGTTCGCTCCGAACTCGGTGGTGCGGTAGCCGGTGGCTGTCCGTTCCACGACCCCGAGTGTGGTGAGGTGGCCCAGCAGCAGATCGAGCGCGACCGGTGCGACGTCGAGTTCGACCGCGAGTTCAGCGGCGTCGGCGCCGTTGCCGACGAGCCGGTCCGGCAGCCCCAGGGTCACCGCGACCCGCAGAGCCATCGGCGTCGCCAGACTCGCCATGCGACGGAGCGCATCGGCATCGTTGTGTCCCATGAGGAGGCACTGTGGCATGCCGAAGTGGGCCGGGGCCAACGAATTCGGCGTGGACTCGTTCGCTGCGCCAGGTGACGGACTCACGCACCGGCGCCTTGGCGGTCCGAACTGTTCGCCGGGTGGACGAGCCGAGCGTGGTATGTCGCCGGGAGGCGGCCGCGGGCTGACCCGCGACCGCCCGTTTTCTTCTAGCTCGACTTCTGCCCGTCCAGCGTTTCGCGCAAGATGTCCGCGTGCCCGGCATGCTGGGCGGTCTCGACGATGACGTGCAGAAGCACCCGGCGCACGCTCCGCGTGGCGCCCGGCTCGTGCCACGGCGCCTCGGGCAGGGGGTGCGTCGCCGACAGGTCGGGCACGGAGGCGATGATCTCCGCGCTACGGACGGCGACTCGTTCGTAGCGCGCGTTGTCAATCGCAGACAGCGCCGCCGGACGCCGAGCCGACCAGCTTCGTGTACTTGGCAAGCACACCGCGGGTGTAGCGGGGCGGCAAGGGTTTCCAGCCCTCGCGGCGTTGCACGAGTTCGCTTTCGTCGACCATCACATCGAGCTTGCCCGCGGCGACGTCGAGGCGGATGCGGTCGCCGTCGCGCACGAACGCGATCGGGCCGCCGTCGACGGCTTCCGGGGCGACGTGCCCGACGCACAATCCGGTGGTGCCGCCGGAGAACCGTCCGTCGGTGAGCAGCAGCACGTCCTTGCCCAGGCCCGCGCCCTTGATGGCCGCGGTGATGGCCAGCATCTCGCGCATCCCCGGACCGCCCTTCGGGCCCTCGTACCGGATGACGACCACGTCGCCCGCGGTGATCGTGCCGTCCTCGAGTGCGTCCATCGCGGCGCGCTCGCGGTCGAAAACCCTTGCCGTGCCGGTGAATACATCGGAGTCGAAGCCCGCCGACTTGACCACGGCGCCCTCCGGCGCGAGGGTCCCGGTGAGGATGGTGATACCGCCGGTGGGATGGATCGGCGAGGCCATCGCGCGGATCACCTTGCCGTCGGGGTCGGGTGGGGTGATCTCGGCCAGGTTCTCGGCCACCGTCCGGCCCGTCACGGTCAGGCAGTCGCCGTTCAGCAAACCGGCGTCGAGCAGCGCCTTCATCATCACCGGCACGCCACCGATGCGGTCCACGTCGGTCATCACGTGCTTGCCGAAGGGTTTGACGTCGGCCAGGTGCGGCACCCGGCGACCGATGCGCGCGAAATCGTCCAGCGACAGGTCGACGTTCGCCTCGTGCGCGATGGCGAGCAGGTGCAGCACGGCGTTGGTCGAACCGCCGAAAGCCATGACGACCGCGATCGCGTTCTCGAACGCGGGTTTGGTCAGGATGTCGGAGGCGGTGATGCCTTGGCGGATCAACTCCACGACCGCCTCGCCGCTGCGCCGGGCGTAACCGTCGCGGCGGCGGTCTGTCGCGGGCGGCGCGGCACTCCCCGGCAGCGACATGCCGAGCGCCTCGGCCGCGCTGGCCATGGTGTTGGCGGTGTACATACCGCCGCAGGCGCCTTCACCCGGACAGATGGCCCGCTCGATGGCGTCGACGTCCTCGCGGCTCATCAGCCCGCGCGCGCAGGCGCCGACCGCTTCGAACGCGTCGATGATCGTCACCTCGCGCTCGCTGCCGTCGGAGAGTTTCGCGATGCCGGGCAGGATCGAACCGGCGTACAGGAACACGCTGGACAGATTCAGCCTGGCCGCCGCCATCAGCATCCCCGGCAGCGACTTGTCGCAGCCCGCGAGCAGCACCGAGCCGTCGAGCCGCTCGGCTTGCATCACCGTCTCGACGCTGTCGGCGATCACCTCCCGGGAGACCAGGGAGAAATGCATTCCCTCGTGTCCCATGGAAATGCCGTCGGACACCGAGATGGTGCCGAACTGCATCGGGTAACCGCCACCGGAGAAGACACCGTCTTTGCACCCCTGGGCGAGCCGGTCCAGCGACAGATTGCACGGCGTGATCTCGTTCCACGACGAGGCCACGCCGATCTGCGGCTTCTCCCAGTCCGCATCCCCCATGCCGACCGCACGCAACATCCCGCGCGCGGCGGCCCTCTCCAGTCCATCGGTGACGTCGCGGCTACGCGGCTTGAGATCGGAGACCTTCTGATTCTCGGACACGATTCCCCATCATCCTCGCTCCACCCCGATTACGCCGCCGACCACGCCGAATGCTTCGCCTACCTCGGCCAGAAGACGTGATCATCTCGCACGACGAGCGGTTCCGAGTTCTCGTCCTCATACCCGCGCAGCCGACCGAGCTCGACGGAACCATCGAGTCGGACCATGCCGAAGTCCACCCGCCGGTACAGCCAGCGCATCAGCTCGCCGATCTCCGGAAACATTTCAGGATGCACTTCCTGCCGTGCCTCGAGACGCCAACCGGTCGGCGTTCGCTCGAGGCTCGCGGTCAGCATTCCGCCGGTTTCACACCCTGGCCCGCGCTGCTCGAGCAGCGGTTGCGGATCCAGCTCGACCAAATGACCCTACTCGTTCTCGATCAGCCAGCGGCTACCGCTCTCGATCCGAAGCCCGATTCCGGTAGTTCACCGAGCCCCAGATGCCAACGCAACTCGGCCCCTCAATCCCGTGAGAACGCCGCTGCCGCGGCGATTGCCAAATCCTGGTATGGCTTTCCGCTCACGTCGGCGACCACCTGGTGTGCGGTTCCGCCGGTGAGGGGGAACGGTGCGGGGTAGCGGGTGGAGACGGATTGGCCGTTGTCGCGACCGACGCAAACTCCTTCGCCCACACCGGAGAACGTCACCGGCTGGGTGCGCATGTCGCCGAGGGAGCCGACCGGGGTCTCGTCGATGTACAGCACGGCCTCGCCGGTGGGGGTGAAGTTGTCGGGGCGGGTTCCGTGGCGTTCGTAGCGGATTCCGAGGATGTGGTCGCCGAGTGGTACCGGACGATCGGAGACGATCATCTGTTCCTCCTCGCCGAGGAAGTTGTAGATGTAGTACAGGTGCTCGTCTTCGATGAACAGGGTGTGCCCGCCGAGCCGTCCACCGTGGGCGAACAACACGCCCTTCGCGTCCGGCCTTTCGATCGTCGTCTCGGCGAGCAGGGCGAAGGATCGGCCCCGAATCTCCAGTGCCGCACCGGGTCCCACTTCGGCGCCGCCGGGATAGTAGACCGACCTGTCGCGCATGGCGGCGTACGTCGGGCGGTATCGGGTCATGGCCGAGACGATGTCGAGGTCGTTGAGCGGCAATCCCTGGTACTTCTCCGCCTCCGAGAACCACAGCGCCTTCAGCTCTTCCAGCTTCTCGGGATAACTGTCGGCGAGATCGTGCACCTGGCTGCGGTCGTGATCGAGATCGAACAGTTCCCAGCGGTCCTGGTCGAAATGTCCCCAGCCGGAGGGGCATGCCGCGTGGATGGCGTCGGCGAACCACCCGCGATGCCAGATCCCGCGCGTCCCCAACATCGAATAGAACTGCGTGTGTTTGCCGGTATCCGCGTTCGCGTCGTCGAGCAGTGCGCGAAAAGTGCTGCCCTCCAACGGTCGCTGCGGCACATGCTTCACGATGTCCGGCGGCGCGATGCCGATCAGGTCGTAGATGGTCGGGGTGACGTCACAGACGTTGACGTACTGGTGGCGCAAGTCACCACGGGCCGACATCCCGGCGGGCCACGACACCACGCACGGATCGGCGATGCCGCCTTCGTGCGAGGCATACCGCTTGTACAGCTTGTACGGGGTGTTGAACGCCATCGCCCAACCGATGCTGTAGTGGTTGTAGGTGCTCGGCGAACCGAGCTCGTCGAGCTTGGCCAAGTTCTCCTCGATCGCGTCGAGGTAGCCGTTGAAGAATTTCATCTCGTTGGACGTGCCGTTCGGACCGCCTTCGCCGCTGGCGCCGTTGTCCGAGAACGCGACGATGATCGTGTTGTCCAATTGGCCGCTCTCCTCGAGATAGTCCAGCAGCCTGCCGATTTGCGCGTCGGTGTAGGACAGGAATCCGGCGAACACCTCCGCCTGCCGACGGAACAGCCGCTTCTCGTCCTCCGACAACGAATCCCACGGCCGTACCGTGTCCAGCATGGGCCACGGCTTGCCGTCCGCGCTGGTGGCGTGCGCGTAGGGATTGACGGGCGAGAGCTCGGTGCCTTCCGGCAGCAGACCCATGCGCTTCTGATTTTCCAGCACGACCTCGCGGTACTTCTCGTAGCCCATGTCGAAACGTCCGCGGTATCTGTCGGCCCACTCCCGCGGCACGTGATGCGGCGCATGCCCGCAGCCGGGACACAGATAAAGGAACCACGGCTTGTCGGGGGCGATCACTTTCGCGTCCCGGATGAACTCGATCGACTTGTCCGCCAGGTCTTTCGACAGGTGATACCCGTCCTCGGGTGAATACGGCGGCGCGACTTGGTGATTGTCGTACACCAGATTCGGATACCACTGATCCGCCTCCCCGCCGAGGAATCCGTAGAACCGCTCGAACCCACGTCCCAGCGGCCAATGCCGTTTCGACGCGGCCAAATTCTCTTCCTCCAGCGGCGTCATATGCCACTTGCCGACCGCGTACGTATTCCACCCGCGCTCGGACAGCGCCTCCGACAGCAGGGCGGTGTCGGCGGGTATCCGTCCGCACATATTGGGGAAGCCGTCGCTGATCTCCTCGATGGTCGCCATGCCGACCGAGGTCGCGTTCCGTCCGGTCAACAGCGCGGCGCGGGTGGGTGAGCACAGGGCGGTGGTGTGGAACTGCGTCAGCCGCACGCCGCGCTCGGCGATGCGGGACATGGTCGGCATCTCGACCAGACCGCCGTAGCAGTCCCAGGTCCCGATGCCGATGTCGTCCCACACCAAGTACAGCACGTTCGGCGCGTTTTTCGGGGCCGTCGGCTCCGCGTACGGTCCCCAGTCGGGCACCGAATCGCGGATATCGAATTCGACGCGTCCCTCGAACTTTTCGGCCATCGGCCACCTCCACGACAGAGCTGTTGAATGGCCCGTCCGCCCGTGGCCGGTGACCGATCCGGGGACACACGAGCCCTTATGTGGTTGCCCGCCACGCGTTTTCACAAATCTGCGGAATCCCGGGGGGCCACGGCGCTGCGACCCTTGGCCACTACGACCACGCGGCGAATCACCGTGCCGGAACGGCAACTGACCGGTGCGAGATCATCAGGCGTCGACTTCCGTCCGCGGCACGGCTTTTCGAACGGGTCCGAACGCGCGCGCGGACGAACGAGGACAGACCCCTTCGGCGCCGCGGCAAGCGTCCCGCTCAGTTTACCGCTGGCCATCGGCGCGATCGACAGAACTTCGGAGATTCGCAGCGGATTCTTCCTGTCGAATGGCCGAAGCAAGCTAAAAGTTCAAGCAACTTCGTGCGAGTCACCACCCGAGTACTCAGCGGTCGTAGGAGGCGACGCCGACCGGACCCACACCGACACACAACGTGAGACCCGTTGTGTAGGAACCGATTCGAAGGAAAGATCCGCCACCGACCACCCGCACGTACACCGTGTGCGTCCCGGAGCGGACCGGGACGACGACCGGCCGCCCGCGCTCGAGGCCGACCGTGAGCTGCCCGTCCCGATCGGCGACGTAGTTCAGCTGGGCGGTCCAGTTGTTGTCGAGCATCGGCCCGTCCAGCGGAACCGCGACCGGTGTCGGGCCCGCGATCCGGTGGTCGCAGCCGGGATCGGGACCCGGGCGGATGTGCCGGTTCCACCAGACGACGGCGTCCACGATCTCGCCCGTGTCGGTGATCATGCGCAACCGTGGCGTCGAGTCGGCGAACGCGCTGGGCGGCGCGACCGGTGCGAGCACGTTCTCGGCGAGGTTTTGCGGATAGGCGTAGGGTGCCAGGACCGCCCACGGCACTTCCTGTTCCAGCAGCGGCGCGTCCTGTTCGCCGAGCGCGGCCGTGACGTTGGTGAGGTAGGTGCGGGTCGGGCCGATCGCCCACGCGCGCGCGAAGGTCCACGAGGACCACAGGCTGCTCACCACGAACGCCGCCGTGAGCCCCACCAGGGCGGGCGCGACGAACCGCCGCCTGCCCAGCCGCGCCCACAGCTCGGATTCGCGGGGACGTGCCCGAAGCACCAGCGCACCGGCGAGCGCCATCAGCACCGCGACGTCGGCCAGGTACCGGAGGGATTGCATGATCTCGGTGGCGGTGTGCGGTCCACTGCGAATCAGCGCGAGCGGCAGCTGCGCCACCACGACGTAGACCGCGACCGTCACCAAGACCGCCGTCACCCGCCGACGCAGGAAGACGGCGGCCACAGCGAGCAGACCGAGCACCACCCAAGCGAAAGCGACCGCCCAGTCCGGCGGCGCTGCCCACGGCGTGGCGGGCAACCACCGTTCCCACACCCACGGCCCGCCCGACAACGCGGGCACGACACCCAGCGACGTGGCGGTGCGCAGCAGCTCCCCGACATCGTGCCCGTTGCCGTGCACGGCGGCGACGTCGACGACGCTGAGATAGACGCCGAGCCACGCCACCAGAGCCACACCGCAACCCACCCACAGCATCGCCCCGCGACGGGCGACCGTCCGGATGACACCGGTGTGACCGTCCACGTGGTGCGTCGAGGCGGCGGCCGCGAACGCCACGAACGGAACGACCACCGACTTCTCGAAGGACAGCAGCGCCAGGACCAAGACGACGATCCCGGACACCGCGTACCGGCGCCGCCCGGTCCGCACCAGCAACACCGCGTCACCGATCACCCAGGCGAGGGCGAACTGCAACGGCAGCGCGTTCAACGCCGCCGCCCACCACGCGAACGCGGGCAGCGTCAGCGGACACACCAGGTAGAGCACGAGCGGCACCAGCATCGCCCGGCGGCTGCCCAGCACGACGATCAGCATGCGCAGCACCGCGAGCGAGGCCGCGAGTTGCAGCAGGACCAGCGAGATCACCGGACCCGCCCAGTCCAGCGGTGCCGCCCTGGTCACGAGCCACGCCGCGCCGAAGGCCAGCGGCATGAAATGACCGTCGTGGTCGTAGAGCAGCAGGTCCGTGGACAACAACTCGTAGCGACCGGCGCGCCCGACCAGAACGAGGTCGTCCCAATAGAAATAGCCGCGACCGGCGATCCAACCGCGCAGCGCCACCTGCGCAACGACGAGACAGCAGGCCAAGAGGACAACGGCGCGCGGAGTGGACGAGGTCAGCACCGCGCGTGCCCGCCGCGACCACCCGCCGACCGGCGGCAAGCCGCGCGCGGAGACGACCGGCGCCGGACGCTCGCCGATACGCACGTCGGTCATCGCGGGCACTCCTGTTCGCGATCGTGTTCTGCCGGGCGTGGTCCGAGGATCGCTGTGGTGGATCCCCGCGCCCAGTCTGCCCGAAACCTCACCGTGCCGGAGCACCGCCGACCGCCGGTGGGCACCGCCGCTCAGGCGCTCGAACCGACACGGGTGGAGCAATCCTCGAGCATCACCGTGCACAAACGAAACTTTCCGCCACAATATTGTCTGTCCCCCCGGACGATTTCCGACGCACTCGTGCCTACCTGAAAGACATCGACACCGGCGCTCGCCCGAGAGCCGTCGTCCTCGCCCACAGCGAACACACGGAGTACGCGATGTTTACTCGATGGACGAACACAGCCGCCTGCGCGGTGGCGACCCTCGCCGCAGTCCTGTCACCCGCCGCCGCTTCCACCCCCGCACACGCCAGTCCACCGCACTGCCCCGACGTCCACGTCGTGGCGGTTCCGGGGACCTGGGAGACCTCGAAAACCGAACCGGGCAAGGGGATGTTGGCCGCCGTCGCCGACGACCTGCCCGGCGACGTCTGGACCGACTACGTCGCCTACACCGCGACCGCGTTCCCTTGGGAAGGCGAGGTGTACGGCCGGTCCAAGCGCGAAGCCATCGACACCGCCCGCGCGCTCATCGCGGACACGGCCCAGCGCTGCGCGACGACGCGATTCGCGTTGCTCGGCTACAGCCAAGGCGCGGACGCCGCGGGCGATCTCGCCGCCGAGATCGGCACCGGGCTGGGCGTGGTCTCGCCCGACCGGGTCGGACTGGTCGGTCTGATCGCCGACCCGCGCCGCTCCCCCACCGACACCCTGATCGGCCCGCCGGTGCCGGGCGCGGGAGCGGGCGGCCCGCGCCTGGGTGGATTCGGCTGGCTGAGCCCGCACACCTTCACGTTCTGCGTCCCCGGCGACCTGTACTGCGCTACCCCGGACGGTGACTACGCCGCCCGGATCGCCGGATTCTTCGCGCAGGTCTCCAACCCGGACCCCGCCCTGTTCGACAAGTATCAGCAGCAGGCGGGCGAACTCATCAACGACGCCATGGCCGCGGGAGGCTTCGGACTCCTGCACGACCAGCTCAACAATTCCGCCTACGAGGAGCGCAAGAAGCAGATCGATGACTTCCTGGCCTCCGGCGCCCACCAGAGCTACCCGTCCTACCGGATCGCCGGGGGCGCGACCCCGCTCACCTGGTTGCGTCAACGACTGGTCGGACTCGCTCAGCGTTGATCGGCGCTCGCGGTAACCGTCGGGCTCGAGTGCTGAATCGCCAGATTCGGGGAGGCGTCCCGCCGATTTTCGGCGGACCGGTATAGCGGCGACGCGCGCCGGAATCGATAGGATTCCGGCGCGCGTCGGCGTTTCCGCGGACCTTTGCCGAGTCACCGGTCCGCGGAGTGAACGCGCGATAGGCTCGGACCGGGCAAGATCATTCGGTGCGACCGGCGCAGGGGTGATGCCACTATGTGTCGACTCTTCGGACTGACCGCCGCTCCGCGACGAGTCAAAGCAAGCTTCTGGCTACTGGACGCGGCCGACAGCCTGGACCGCCAGAGCGAGGCGAATCCCGACGGAACCGGGCTCGGCACCTTCGACACCGCGGGGCGGCCGCTGGTCGAGAAACAGCCGCTTGCCGCCTACGAGGACCGGCAGTTCGCCGTGGAAGCCAAGCACCGCGAGTCGGCCACATTCCTCGCCCACATCCGGCACGCCTCTACCGGCGACCTCAGCACGAAGAACACCCACCCCTTCACCCAGGACGGGCGAATCTTCGCGCACAACGGCGTCATCGAGGAACTTCCCCGCCTCGACGAGGAACTCGGCCGATACCGCGAACTGGTCGAGGGCGACACCGATTCGGAACGTTTCTTCGCCCTGATCACCAAACACATCGACGCCCACAACGGGGACGTCACCGCGGGCATCACCGCGGCGACGCACTGGATCGCCGACCGGTTGCCGATCTTCGCGATCAACATGCTGCTCACCACCGCCACCGAGCTGTGGGCGCTCCGTTACCCCGCCACCCACGACCTCTACGTGTTGGACCGCGAACCCGGCGAACACCTCGAACACAGCGGCACCGCGGGCACCGTCCGAGTCCGATCGACCGACCCGGCCCGCGTCCCCACCGTCGTCGTGGCCAGCGAGGAGATGGACGACGACCCCGACTGGAACCTCCTCCCCTCCGGCGAACTCCTCCACATCGACCACAACCTCCAGATCCACCGCACCCTCATCCTCGACCGTCCCCCCTCCCACCCCTTGTCTCTCTCCGACCTCAGCGCCGACGCCGCCGCCTCCCAACAACACCGCTGACCCCGACACCACTCGATCTCTTCCAACAGCCGCATGCACAAGCGCCCAGGGCCTGGGTTGTCCGAGTTGGGCTTTCGATGATGGTCAGCCCAAGAGCTTGTCGGGGGTGATCGGGAGGTCGCGGACCCGCACGCCGGTGGCGTGGTAGACGGCGTTGGCGACGGCGGCCGCGGCGCCGACTATTCCGATCTCACCGGCGCCCCTGGACCCCATGGGGTTGGCGTGTTCGTCGACTTCGTCGAGCCAGATCGCATCGATGTCACGGACGTCGGCGTGGGCGCTGATGTGATAGGTGGCGAGGTCTTGGGTGACGACGTGGCCGAAGCGGTGGTCGCGCACGCTTTCCTCGTGCAGCGCCATCGACAAGCCCATGGTCATTCCGCCGATCAGCTGGGAGCGCAGGGTGCGGGCGTTGATGGCGCGGCCGATCGAGAAGACGCCGAGCATTCGGGGGACGCGGATTTCGCCGGTGTCCCGATCGACGGCGACTTCGACGAAGTGGGCGCCGAAGGAATGCATGGCGAACTTGTCGGCGTCGGGATTCTCCGGCATTTCCGTAGTGGTTTGCGCTCCGGCGGAAGGCTTTTCGCCGTGTTCCTCGCGAAAGGCGCGCGCCGCGGCGACGATCGCCGTGCCCCATGAGCTGATGCCCGACGACCCACCGGCGACCGAGGCAGCGGGCAGGTCGGTGTCGCCGATCTGGAGATCGACCGTCGCGGTATCGCAGCCGAGCGCGTCGGCGGCGATCTGGGTCAGCGCGGTCCAGGTGCCGGTGCCGAGGTCGGCCGCGCCGATCTGGACCGTATACCGGCCGTCGGAGCAGTAGACGATGCGGGCGACGTTGCCCGGCATGGACGAGGCGGGGTAGGTCGCGGCGGCGACGCCGGTACCGAGTAACCACTCGCCCTGCCGACGGCTTCGAGGCGCCGGATCGCGTTCGGCCCAGCCGAACCGTTCTGCGCCGGTGCGCAGACATTCGATCAGATGCCGCCCCGACCATGGATTGCCCGACGCGGGTTCGGAATCGGGTTCGTTGCGCACGCGCAATTCGATCGGGTCGATGCCGCAGGCGGCCGCGAGTTCGTCCATCGCGACCTCCGCGGCGAACATCCCGGGACACTCGCCGGGCGCGCGCATCCAGAACGGCACCGGAACGTCCAGCGGCGCGAGGCGATGCGAGGTCCGGCGGTTCGGCGCGGCGTACATCATTCGCGACACCAGCGCGGTCTGCTCCGCGAATTCCTTGACCTTCGAAGTCAATTCGACGACTTCGTGCGACAGCGCCGTCACTGTGCCGTCGCGGTCGGCGCCGAGCCTGATCCGCTGGATCGTCGGGGTGCGGTAGCCGACGAGGGCGAACATCTGCTGACGGGTGACGGCGAACTTCACCGGGCGGCCACCGCTGCGCTGCGCGGCCATGACGGCGAGCACATTGTGAGCGTGCGGGGCGCCCTTCGAACCGAACCCGCCGCCGACGTGCGGAGCGATGACCCGCAATTGTTCGGTCTCGAGGCCGAACAACGGCGCGAGCGTCTTGCGCACCGGGTGCACGCCCTGTGTCGAGTCGTAGAGCGTCACCCGGGTGCGCCCCGAGGTCTCGTCCCACAGCGCGATGGACGCGTGCGGTTCCATCGGATTGTTGTGTTCGATCGGGGTGGTGTAGGTCTGGTCGACCGTCACCGCGGCGGCGGCCAGCGCGGCGTCGACGTCGCCATCGTCGGTATCGGCGGGCTCGGTCTCGAGCAGCTTCTCCGGCGCGTACAGCTCGGGGTGGTCTAAGCGCAGCTCGGTGTCGTGCGGCTCGGTTCGATAGTCGACGCGCACCGAATCGGCTGCCTGCCGGGCGATTTCGGCCGACTCCGCGACGACAGCGCCGATCAGCTGTCCGCGGAAGTGCACCCGATCGTCTTGCAGGATGCTCAGTTCGCCGTCCGAGGTATCCGCGAGCTTCGGAGCGTCGAAGACGGTCAACACGGTGACCACACCGTCCAGCGTCTCGGCGGCGGAGGTGTCCATCGCGACGACCCGCCCGTGCGCGATGGTCGCCTGAATGGGATGTAGATAGGTGGGTCGCTCCACTCGGTGCTCGAATGCGTAAGGCGCCGTGCCGGTCACCTTCGCGGGACCGTCGAGCCGAGTGAGCGGCGCACCCATCGATTTCGCTGGAATCAGTGTCATCGCCGCGCCTCTTCGGTGAGGGTGCGCAAGGTCGCGACCAGAGTTCGTTGGGCCAGTTCGACTTTGAACTCGTTGCCGTCGAGCGGCCGTGCCTGCGCCAGTTCGGCCTGTGCCGCGCGGCCGAACGACTCGACGTCCGCCTCGGCGCCTTCCAGCGCCGCTTCCGCCTGCCTGGCCCGCCACGGCTTGTGCGCGACGCCACCGAGAGCTATTCGCGCGGAAGCGATCCCGCCGGATTCGAGGACGATCTCGGCGGCGATCGAAACGAGCGCGAAGGCGTAGGAGGTGCGATCGCGCACCTTGCGGTAGGTCGAGCGCGCACCGGAAGGCGGTGCGGGCAGCTCGACAGCGGTGATCAGTTGCCCGTGACTCAGCACGGTGTCCAGATCGGGCCGATCGCCCGGCAGGCGATAGAAATCCGCGACCGGGATCCGTTTCGTTCCGTCGACGTCCTGCACCACCACGCGGGCGTCGAGCATGGTCATGGCTACCGCCATATCCGACGGGTGCGTCGCCACGCACTGCTGTGAGGCGCCGAGAATGGCGTGGTAGCGGACGTATCCGCCGATCGCCGGACATCCGGTGCCCGGTTCACGTTTGTTGCACGGCGTCGTGACGTCCTGGAAGTACGGACAACGGGTGCGCTGCAACAGATTTCCCGCCGTGGTCGCCAAGTTGCGCAACTGCCCGGACGCGCCGGCGAGCAGCGCCCTGGACAGCGCGGGATAGCGGGTGCGCACGAGCGGGTGCGCGGCGAGATCGCTGTTGCGCACGGCCGCGCCGATCCGCAGACCGCCGTCGGCGGTCTCCTCGACCTCGGCGAGCGGAAGCCTGCTGACGTCCACCAGCAGGCGCGGCTCGCGCACGCCCAGCTTCATGTGATCGACGAGGTTCGTCCCGCCGCCCAGGTACGCGGCATCCGGGCGAGCCGACACCGTCGCCACGGCATCCTCGGCGGTGGCGGCGCGGCGGTACTCGAACGGGATCACGGCGCCGCCGCCGCTCGGATCGCGGCGAGGATGTTGGGGTAGGCGGCGCAGCGGCAGAGGTTGCCGCTCATCCGTTCCCTGATCTCGTCGTCGGTCAGTTCCGGCTCCGCGGTGAGATCGGCGGTGACGTGGCTGGGGTGACCGGCCTTCGCTTCGTCGAGCATCCCGACGGCGGAACACACCTGCCCCGGCGTGCAGTAGCCGCACTGGAACCCGTCGCGATCCAGGAACGCTTCCTGCATCGGGTGCAGCTCGTCGCCCTCGCCCAGCCCAGCCGCGGTGACGATATCGGCGCCGTCCTGGGCGACGGCGAAGGTGAGGCAGGTGGTGGCTCGGCGACCGTCCAGCAGCACGGTGCACGACCCGCACTGTCCGTGATCGCAACCTTTCTTCGGCGACGTCACGCCGAGCTGCTCGCGCAGCGCGTCGAGCAGCGTGGTGCGGTTGTCGACCCGAAGGGACCGCTGTTCACCATCGACGCGGAGGGTGATGCCGGTCCGGGTGTTCGAGGCATCCATCTTCGCCGCGTACCCCGCACCGAGCGGGCGAATCCTCCGGCGCCGAATCCGTGGCGAACCGAGAGCTACCGATGGACCTCGGCGAGGTCCGGAAGTCCGCCGCGGTCTCCTCCGCAGGTGCGGAAGTGCAGGGCTGGCGCCGGGTCGATTGATGGACGGTTGACCGAACAAGCGGAGGTCAACGCGCGCGCCTGGTCCACTGGCAGACGCATGGGATCTGCCCGAGGGAGAGGACGAGGCGTCATGTCCATCGACGTCGCGAAGGTGACACCGGCAACTCGTGGCGGCACAGTCGTGCCCGCGCTCGCGGCGCTTTCGGCGGGCGGGTTTCTCGCGATCGCGATCTGGGTGTCGAGCCGCCTGGACGTGAGCGAGGAACTGCACCGCGTCGCGCTGTTCGTTCATCTCGCGGCGCTGGTGGTCGGCCTCGGCGCGGTGTTGGTCGGCGACTACGCGGCGCTGCTCTGGCTGACGAGGCGGGTGACGACGGCACAGCTACTGCACGACATCGGCCGGTTGCACCTGCCGATCTGGGTCGGCCTCGCGGGGTTGGTGGGCAGCGGGATGCTGCTCGAACCCGAATTCGAGGTCCTCGCCACGCGCGTGAAGTTGGCGCTGGTCGCGATTCTGATGGTCAACGGAGTCCAGGCGATGGCGCTCGAACGGCGGATGGCCGCGGCGGGGACCCACCTCGGCTTTCCGCTCGTGTTGCGTGGCGTCGTGACGGCTCTCGTCTCCCAGAGTTGTTGGTGGGCGGCGATGTGGATCGGCTTCACCGCGACGCAGTCCTGATCAATTGACCGGTTTTGATTGTCCTGGCGTTCAACGTATTACGGTCAACGCACGGCACTGCTGCACTGGTCCGGGGGCATCCGGCCACATCCTCGTCGTGGTCGGACGCGCCCGGCATCACGCAGGAAAGGCAGCACCCGATGCGAAAATCTCGACTAGCGCTCAGCGTTCTCACCGCCTGTATCACGGCCCTCGGTGCGGTCGGCTGCGGCGCGGACACGAACCCTCCCGCCCAAGCGGCGAACCTCCTCACCCTCAACACGACCGAGCCGGAGAACCCCCTGGTGCCCGGCGACACCACCGACGCCGGTGGCTCGAAAATCCTTCGTACCCTGTTCAAGGGTCTGGTCGACTACGACCCGAAGACGGCCGCGCCGCGCAACGCCGTCGCCGAATCCATCGAGACCTCCGACTCCCGAATTTTCACCGTCACACTGAAGCGCGGCTGGACCTTCCACGACGGCACACCGGTGACCGCGCACAGCTTCGTCGACGCGTGGAACTACACCGCGTATGCGCCCAACCAGCAGCAGGGCGCCGGATTCCTTTCCGTGATCGAGGGTTTCGACGCGGTGAACGCGCCCGACCCGAGCGGCACACCCGCGGCGAGTTCCGGCAGCCCCGCGGCGCGCACGATGAGCGGACTGCGTGTCGTCGACGAGCACCGGTTCACCATCACGCTCGCCGCGCCGCTGCCGAGCTTCGTCAACCGCCTCGGCTACCTCGCCTACGCGCCGCTGCCGAAGCAGTTCTTCACCGACCGGGCGGGCTATCTGGCGCACCCGGTCGGCAACGGCCCCTTCGAGTTCGTCTCGCACGCAGCGGGTTCCAGCTTGACCATCCAGCGCAACGACGACTACTCCGGCCAGCAGAAGCCCGCCATCGAACGCGCGGAGTTCCGCTTCAACAAAACGCTGGAGGCGGCCTACGCCGACGTCGTCGCCAACCGCCTCGACTTCCTCGAGGTGCTGCCCGGCGACGCGCTCGTCGGCGGACGCTACAAGCAGGATCTCGCGGGCCGCCACTTCACCCGCGCCGGAACGGGTTTGCAGTCGATCACGTTCCCGCTCTACGACCCACGCTTCGCCGATCACCGGGTGCGCCAGGCGATTTCGATGTCGATCGATCGACAGCACGTCATCGATACGGTGTTCACCGGTGATCGCATCCCGGCCCCGGGACTCGTGCCGTCCACCGTGCGCGGCGCCACCGAGGGCCAGTGCGGGGCACTGTGCGAACATCGACCGCAGCAGGCGCGAGAACTGTTCGACAGCACGGGATTCCAGGGTCCGATCGAGATCGCGTCCAACGTCGATTCGGCCAACGAGAAGTGGCTGACCGCGGTGTGCTCGTCGATCACCGCCGCGCTCGGCCGCGAATGCCGGTTCCAGCCCGTCTCGACGCTCGGCGAGTTCCGTCGCCAGATCAACGCTCACCAGATGCGGACGATCTACCGCACCGGCTGGGTCGCCGATTACCCGTCGATCGAGAACTTCCTGAACCCGCTCTACCGCACCGGCGGTTCGTCCAACACCGGCCGCTACAGCAACCCGCAGGTCGACGCGCTGCTCGCGCGCGCCGACGCCACGGCGAACGAACAGGAGTCCTGGAGCCTCTACCAGCAGGCCGAACGGCTGGTCATCCAAGACATGCCCGCGGTGCCGCTGGTGGTCCCCGGCGTGCAGACGGGCTGGTCGGAACGGCTGCGGAACGTGACCGTCACGCCCTTCCGCGACCTCGACCTGGAGACCGTCACGATCGCCTAGCGAACGCCCCGTCGTGCCTCGGTGGTCGCCGAGGCACGACGGCGCACGACTTGACCCTCACGTCGCGTGAGGCTCGACGATGACGTCATGACCGAGACATACCCCGCCTTCGACATCAGCCCCGTTCCCATTCCCGCCTTGGACGCCACACCCCCGGAGCTCTTCCGCGGCCTGTACGGCATGCCGATGTTCGTCACGGCGCCGACGCCGGATCTGGCCGCGTCGGTCGACTTCTGGAGCCGTGGCCTCGGGTTCTTCGACCTGTTCTCGATCCCCGGCCAGCTCACCCACCTGCGCCGCTGGGCGTTCCAGGACGTCCTGCTCGTGCAAGGCGAGCGGCCCGCCGACGCACCGCCGCTGACCGTGAGCTTCGCTTGCGTGCTCAGCCAGCTCGACCAGATCGAGGCCAAGTGCACCGAATTGCTGCCCGGCTGCACGACAGGGCCGCGACAGATGCCGTGGAATTCGGTGGAACTCGAGATTCGCACACCGGAGAACACCCGGGTGATCATGACCGCCGCCCGACCGTACGATCCGGACAGCCCGGAGGCCGAGCAGCTCCGCGCCATCGGGATCGAACCGCCCCGAGGGTGACGGAGACGCGACTGCCAGACTGGTCGGCGTGACGAATCAAGCCTTGGACGAAGACGGCGGTCGCACCGTCGGCGCCGTCGCGTCGCTGGTGGGCGTCACGATCCGGACGCTGCACCACTGGGATTCGATCGGGCTCGTCCACCCGTCCGAGCGCACCGACGCGGGCTATCGGCGCTACACCGCGGCGGATCTGGCCCGTATTCACCGGGTGCTGGTCTACCGCGAACTCGGCGTGCCGCTCGGCGACATCGCGGCGCTGCTGGACGCCCGGGCGGCCGACGCGCTCGCGTCGCTGCGCGAACAGCGGGACCAGTTGCGCGAGCGCGTCGCCCACCTGCGCCGGATGGGCGACGCGCTCGACCGCATGATCGAGGCGAGAGAATCCGGCATTCTGCTGTCCGCCGAGGAACAGGTGGCGATCTTCGGCCAGCACTGGCAGCCGTCCTGGGCCGAGGAAGCACGCGATCGCTGGGGCGACACCGCCCAGTGGGCGCAGTACGCCGAGCGCGCCGCGGGCCGGACCGCCGAGCACTGGCGACAGATCGCCGAGAGCGTCGAGGCGCTCAACGCGGAACTGGCCGCGGCCCATCGCGACGCGGTGCTTCCAGGAAGCGATCGGGCCAACGCGCTGGCCGAGCGGCACCGCGCCTCGCTCGGCGCGTATTTCGACTGCACCCATTCGATGCACGTCTGCCTGGGTCGCAAGTACGCCACCGACCCGGGATTCGCCGCCTTCTACGACGGCATCGAGACCGGCCTGAGCGCCTGGATTCGCGACATCATCGACGCCAACGCGCGCGCCAATGGCATCGATCCCGCCACGGCGACCTGGGTCTGACCGCCTGTCGAATTCGCGCCGATGGCTCGGGATTCCGTCCCGGAGAATTGTCGGTGGGCGGCGCTACGGTGGCGGCGTGAACCGGACGGATCGGCTGTACGCGATAGTCGAGGAGTTGCGGGCGATCTCCCCGCGGCTGCGCACCGCGCGGGAGTTGGCGCAGCGGTACGAGGTGAGCGTCCGGACCATCGAACGCGACATCGCCGCGCTGCAGCAGGCCGGTATCCCGATCTACGCCGACGTGGGCAGGCGCGGGGGGTACGCGCTGGAGAAGAGCATGTCCCTGCCGCCGTTGAACTTCACGCCCGCGGAGACCGTCGCGCTGGCGGTCGCGCTGGCCCGCCATCGCGGCGGCCCGTTCGAGCAGGCGGGTCACAGCGCGCTGCGCAAGATCTTGGCGGTGCTGCCGGAACGCAACGCGGCCGCCGCGCGCGAGCTCGCCGGGCGCATCCGTGTGATGGATCCGCTCGACGCGCAACAGATCAACGAGATTCCCGCGGTGATCGAACGGGCCATCGAGGTCGGGCGGGTGTTGCGGATCGGCTATCTCGACCGGTTCGGCGCGCGTACCGAACGCTACGTCGAACCGTTCGCGTTGGTGAGCGGGACGAACGGCTGGTACCTGGCGGCATGGTGCAGGCTACGCGGCAATCCGCGCTGCTTCCGGTTGGATCGGATCGCCTCGGCGGCCGCGACCGAACAGCCCGCGCCGCACCGCGCGTTCGACGGTCCCGCGTTCGACATCCCCGACGATCGGCTCCGAATCGTCGCGCTCTGAACGGATTCGAAAACACCGACAGGGGGTTGTCGCCACGGCGGGAGATCGTGATCCGGCAAGTCAACGACCCCGAGATTCCGGAGCGAAATCGAATGACCACTCCCGCCTACAACACCGTCGCCTGGTTCCAGGTCGGCAGCGACAAGCCCGAACTGGTGAAGAAGTTCTACGGCGAGCTGTTCGGCTGGACCTTCAGCCCGTACCCGAGCGGTGACCAGGGCTACGAACTGATCCACTACCCCGGCAGCGAGGGCCCGAGCGGCGGGATCGCGCACACCGCGGAGGCCTCGGCGAACCACGCCACCTTCCTGGTGGTCGTCGAGGACGTCGCGGCCACGCTGGCGGCGGCCGAAGCATTGGGAGCCAAGGTGGTGACGCCGCCGGTCACCAGCAACGACGGACTGGTGTCGGCCGACCTGCTCGACACCTCCGGCAACTTCTTCTGCGTGTTCAGCCCCGCGCCGACGTCGTGATGCCACGGTGAGCAGCTTCCGGCGCATCGGTGTTGGATGCGCCGGAAGCGCGAGGCGCCATGATCGGAGCCCATCGGCCTCCGATCGGATTGGCGGGGACGGGTGTTCGGATTCCAGACGCACCGCTCAGCGCCGGCGTCGCCTCCGCCGATCGAGCTGAGGTACGTCGAAATCGGTCACTGGGCGGCCCGGTGGCCTGATTGCGTCGAGTCGCGTTGCTCGGCGATCCGGCGGCGGATCTCGCCCCACGACAAAGGCAACTCGTCCACCGGTGCGCTGAAGAACACGAAGGTGGCGTCTCGCATGACCTTTCGCTTGCGCTCGACAGTCGACTTGTGCGGCTCGGAGCCCGCGTAGGCGTAGATGGCTGCCTTGTCCTCCCAAGCCGAATAGGTCCAGAATGTGCCCTTCAGCATCTCTGCCTTCAAAGCCACGCCCAGCACTCCCGGCGAGCGGCGGGCCTGCCACCACAGCGCCAGCGAGGCGATCAGGAAGCCGGGTGCGCTGCGCAGCGACTCGACCTCGAGGCGCGAGGCCATACATTGGACCTCGGGCTTGGTTGACATGCCGACTGTCGTCCACGGAAGCGTGGGCATAGACCGCTCTTTCGATCAGAGGGGTGGCGGCGGACCGCCGATTGGTTCCACCATATTCCACAGTGGGATGTGGGGTTGTCAACGACGCAGCCGCCCTCGACCCGCCCCATCAGAACGGGGGCGGTCGTCAACCGAGGTCGGCGAGCTGCGGGACGGCCGGTGCGAGCCCGTCGATCCACGCGGCAGGCGAACCGGTGGTCGGCACGACGATGACGGTGTGCACGCCGAGCTTCGCGTAATCGGCCATCTCACGGACGAATTCGTCGCGGGTGTCCGGCGTCGGGCGCGGGTTGTTCGCCATGATCGTCTTGCGAATCCGGTCGTAGTCGCGGCCGAGATCGTCGCAGTGCCTGCGCAGGACGTCGAGCTTGTGTTCGACGTCCTGCGGCGAGGTGCCGAACAGGTTGCACGCGTCGCCGTACTGCGCGACCAACCGCAGCGTCTTGCGTTCCCCGCCGCCACCGATCAGCACCTTGGGGCGGTGGATCGGCTGCGGTGAACACAGCGTCTCGGCCAACTGGTAGTGCTTTCCCTCGAACGGTCCGTTGTTCTGCGGGTCCCACATCTGCTCGCAGATTCGCAAGGCCTCTTCGAGTCGCTCGAAGCGTTCGGCGACCGAGGGGTACTCCACGCCGAGCCCCCGGTGCTCGCGCTCGAACCACGCGGCGCCGATGCCGAGCGCGGCCCGCCCGCCCGACAGGATGTCGAGCGTGGTGACGATCTTCGCGAGCAGGCCCGGATGCCGGTACGTCACGCCGGTGACGAGCAAGCCGAGCTCGATCGTCGAGGTGTGCGCGGCGAGGAAGCCGAGCGTGGTGTAGCCCTCCAGCATGTTGGCTTCCGCGGGAAGGCCGGTCGGCTCGATCTGGAAGTAGTGATCCATGAAGGACAACCAGGTCGCACCCGATGCTTCGGCCGCGGCGCCGACCCTGGCCAGTTCGCCCGCGATGGCGGTGGGTCCACCGTCGATGTCGAAGATCGGAATGTGAAAGCCGAGTTCCATGGTGTGGTCTCCTCGTGTATCGGCAAGCCCGTGACCACAACGCTACGACTTGGAGTGCGCTCCAAGGCAAGTCGAGCGCAACGACGCCACGACCTCATCGGCGGCGCGCTCACCGGAGACGACCGCGCCTTCGAGGTAACCGGTCCAGCGCGGCGCGGTCTCCGTACCCGCCCAGTGGATCGGGCCGGTCGGCTTCGCGGCGTCGGTGAAGACATCGAGCGTGCCGGGAAGCGGGACCCCGGAGTACCCGCCGCCGACGAACGGATCGTGGTGCCAGGACTTCTCGTGCCAGCTGAGCGGGTTCCGCACGGCCGGACCGAGATGATCGGCCAAGGCGGACAGCACGGTGTCCCGACGGTCGGCGGGGGTGAGCCGATCCAGTTCCCTGGCATCCCGTCCCGGGACGAGCACACAGAGGTGGCCGGGGCCGGTCGGCGGTGAGATGTCGAACGAGGCGGGCACCGGACCGTCCAAGGCGACGATCTCGCCGCTGAGTCCGCGCTCACGCCAGAACGGCCTGTCGTAGACGGCGATCGCCTTGTAGATCGTGCCCATGCGGAGGTTGTCCTGGAGGCGTCGGCGTTCGGCGGGCAGGCGCGGATCGTGCCGGATCTCCGCCGCGACGGGCGCGGGGACGGTGACGATCACGCGCGCGGCGTGCACCGAACCGGCGGGGGTGGTGAGGGTGACACCCTCGGCCGATCGCGTGATCGCGGTGACCGGCCGCGTGAGATGCACCGCGTCGCCCAGTTCGGCGGCGAGCGCTTCGGCCAGCGCACCGGCTCCGCCCGAGAGCAGCGATTCCTGCGCACCGCCCGCGGTGCCGAGCATGACGCGCAGACCGCCCGCCGAGCGAATGCCCACGGCGAGCGCCGCGACGGAGACACCGTCGAGATCGCAAGCCAGCGCTTCCGACAGGACCACCTCGACCAACCGGCGTGCTCGCGACCCGGGGATCCGGCCGACCCAGTTCGACACCGTCACCTCGTCCCACCGGCGGCGCGCACCCATGCGCGCCAGCAACTCCAGCCGCAGCAGCGCCGATCCGGCTGCCGCGGCGGTGAGCGGGCCGATCCACACGCGTCGCCCGCCGTCGAGCACGAGGCCTTTGCCCACGCTGGGCGTCGGGAACAGGGTCATGCCGAATTCGCCTGCGAGCGCGGTCATCCGGGCGTGGTCGTGGCCGATCCACTGGCCGCCGAGATCCACCGGGGTGTCCGCGGCCGAGCGCTCGGTCCTGGTGCGGCCGCCGACGCGGTCGGCCGCTTCCAGGACGAGTACGTCGATGCCGTGCGCGCGTAGGGCACGGGCCGCGGTGAGTCCCGCGAATCCCGCGCCGATGACCGCGACCGTCGTTCGTTCCATCGCCAGCTCCTTTATGCAACGCTTGTTGTAAAACAAGTGTTGCATAAATGCTAGGCTGTGGCCATGCCGCGCACCGTCGATCGCACCGCCCGCCTCACGGCCGTCAGCGACGCCGTCGTCGGCCTCGCCACGGAGACCGGTTTCGCCGCCGTGACCATCCGTTCGGTAGCCGAACGCGTCGGCGCGTCGACCTCGGTGGTGACGCACTACGTCGGCAGCCGAGACGAGATGCTGCGCATGGCGGTTCGACGCGAGGTCGACGCGCGGCGCGCGCAAGCCGAGGACGCCATGGCAAGCCGCCGTGGCGCGGTCGGGTTGCGCGCGCTGATCGAATGGGCCGTGCTGACCGCCGACGAAGCGACCCACCGGTTCTGGCTCGCGCTGGTACTCGGCGCGCCCACCGAGCCGGTCCTGCGCGCGGAGCTCGACGCGTTCAACGAATGGTGGGACGCCGCGCTCGAAAACCTGTTGGCGCAGGCGGGAATCACGGAGCTGGAGCGCGCCGCGGATCTGCTGAACGTCGTCGTGGACGGCCTCGTCGTCGGCGGGTTCGACGAGGGCGCGCCGTGGCCGCCCGCCCGCCGTCGGCAGGTTCTTGCCGCGACATGGCGCGCCCTCGGAGTCGCCGAGTGAACGCTCGGCGAATGCGCCGCCGCTACGAAACCGGCGGCGGTGGAAGGGAACACGAGGGCCCCTCGGCGGAGGGGCCCTCGCTCGTTCCGGTGGAACGATGGATCGGCAACGCTCTTCTTCGGCTCGGAGCGAAGACGCTCCAGCGAGGCCGATTCAGAGCGGCGCGCGAGCGGCGGACAGGAATTCTTCCCTGCTGATCCGGCCGTCGCCGTCGATGTCGACTTCGTCGAAGCGGGTCATCAGGATGTCGATGTCCTGGCCCCGGCGCTCGTAGTGCTGGATGAATTCCTCGCGGTCGATGTAGCCGTCGCCGTCGATGTCCAGCATGTCGAACTTCTCGTGAATGTCCTGAATATCCATTCGGTTCTCTCCCAGCTTCTAGGCGGGGCGGCGGCTGCCGCTCCGACAGGACAGGTTTCGAGCCGTGTTGGAGAAACTGACCCATCAAGGATAGGGGTGCGCGGTAGCGCGTGCGCGAAAATCGAAAAGTCGTATCGGACGCTCGGAATCTAGGTGTCCACGTCTTTGATCGCGGATCCCGCTATCGCCGAGGCTCGCCACAACTCGACGGCGAGCAAGAATGCCTGCACGCGTCCCTCGACTTCATCCAGAACCACCCCGTCCGGCCAGGAAACTCGGCAGTGATACCAGCAGCGGCGCGCACGATCGCATCGCCGCGGCTCGGGCGAGAGCAGATCCCGGCAGACGCGCCTGGCGAGTTCGGCGAGCGCCGCCGACGTCTGCGCCGGTGTGCCCACGTTGCCGACCCGCCACCACAGCTCCTCCGTCCGGCCGGGTCGCGATATCTCTACGAGGTAGATCAGTTCGGTGTCCTGATCACTCATACACAGGCACTTTGCCAGATACCGACCGGTCTACCTGTAGCTTCGCGCGCGTGTTTTCAGAATGCCGAGAAAACGCTTACGGCGGGCCGGCATCCGGGTGAGCGGTCGTGAAGTGCCGACCGGCGCTGTTACGGGCGTCTTCGGCCGCTCGACCACGAGAAGAAATTCTCGGCAGGATTCGAACCTGCGGCAGAAACGAATCTGCGTACCCGCTGCGGCGAGAACCGATCGACTCCGGCCCGCTCATCCGGATTGCCGACCTCGGGGAACTGTAATGCACCGCGGACGCGCCGCACCAGCGATATAACCCGCTCGAATTCAAGATCGATGGCCCGGATGTATTGCCGGTGGATATACCCGCGACTTCCATCACCGAGAGCTGTTGCGACAGCGGCGCACAACTTCCGGCGCCGACGCGTGGCCGCTGACCGGGCTCATGTCCGGCGCGACCGATGTCGGACCGACGCGGGCCGTGTTGGTGTTCGGGTTGGTCGGCGACTCCGGCTACTTTCAGGGCGGTGCCGGACGACGGGGTTCGGTGCGACGACGATCCCTGAACGGAAAGCGATGAGCATACCTACAGTTCCCGGCCATCCCGGCGCGCCGCCCGGGTATACGTGGCGGTGCGTGTGGCCCGAGTCTCGGGCCATCGGGTGGTCGGTGGCGTCCTTGGCCGCGCTGGTCGGCGGGGCGGCGGGTTCGGTCGTGGGAATGGTGTTCGGCGACCGGTCTGTCGTGGGGATCGGCGGGCTTCTGCTATTGCTCGGCGGGATCGCCGCGATCACCTATTTCGTCATGGGCATCGAGGATCGCCCCAAGGTGCGCGCGGGCGATGCGGAGAACACCTTCGTGCTGCGCTATCTTCCGGTTCGCCTGGCTCCCGTGCTCGCCGGGCTCACCGCGGTGGCGGTGGCGGCGCTGTGGCTCGGCATCGTCACAGGCGAGCTCGAGCCGACGCTGTGCGGGATCGCGCTCCTCGTCGCGCTCCTCCTCTTGGCGGGTTTGACCCTCTCCTACCGACGCATCGCACGACTTTCCTTCTCCCCGGACGCCATCCGGATCACCACGCGCAACTTCGACTGGGAATTCCCCTGGGACGCGGCGCACTTCGCGGCGGGCTTCGACCCCAAGGGCGCCGAGACGATCGAGATCCGATGTCCCCGCCACGCGGTGACCACCCGCCGGACCCCGAGGAAGACCCCAACCCACCTGCGCCCACCCGCCGACAGCCCGGACGGCCCGTGGAAAATCGCCCCGATCATGTGGGGAGTCCGCCCGAACTCCCTGTACTCCACCATGACTCACCTGCGCACCAACCCCGCCCTCCGCACCCAACTCACCCGCCCCCAACTCACCGCCATGCTCACTCCCCCACCCTGGCGCACCCGCCACGCCCTCGACCTCGACCCCGCCTTGGACCTCGACCTGTAGACATCTCCGCTGAACTCAGACCGTCAACCGCCAGCCCCGCGCCCGCTCACGCTCCCGCCAGAAGTCCTGGTATCTCCCCGGCTGGTCGATCAGTTCCTCGTGCGTGCCGCGCTGCGCGATGCGCCCGCCGTCGAGCACCAGAATCTGGTCGGCGGACGCGACGGTGTGCAGCCGATGAGCGACGACGATCACCGTCCGCTGCCGCGCGAGCGCCCGCAGCGCCGCGGCGATCGCCGATTCGTTGTCCGGGTCGAGTGCGGCTGTCGCTTCGTCCAAGAGCACGATCGGCGCCTGCTTCAGCAACGCCCGCGCGATCGAGACCCGTTGGCGCTCACCACCGGACAGGCTCACTCCCCCTTCGCCTACCCGCGTGTACCAGCCGTCGGGCAACCGGTCGACGATCTCGTCGACGCGCGCCGATCGGGCAGCCGCACGGACCTCTTCGGCGGTGGCGTCGGGGCGGCCGAGCCGGATGTTGGCTTCGATGGTGTCATCGAACAGGTACACGTCCTGGAACACCATGGCCACCTGGCTCATCAATGTGTCGGTGGACTGGTCGCGCACGTCGACGCCGCCGACTCGCACCGCGCCCGCATCCACGTCCCAGAACCGCGCGATCAGGCGCAGCAGCGTCGTCTTCCCGGACCCGGACGGTCCGACGATCGCGGTGAGGGTGCCGGGCCGGGCGTCGAACCCGATGTCCCGCAGGATCGGCGCTCCGCCGTAGCCGAAGGCGACCTTCTCGAAAGACACCGCGCCCGGCGAGGTGACGGGCTTGTCGCCCTCGGGAAGCGGACGAACGGCGAGAACCTCGTCGATCCGGTCGATGTCCTCGGCGGCCATGCGCAACCCGGCCGCGTGGTCCACCAGCTCGATCAGCGGTCCCGCGAAGCGCGTGACCAGCACCAGCAGCGCGATCAACTCGGCGGCGTCGAGTGAACCGCCGAGCGCCAGCGCGACACCGATCGCGATCAGCGCGACGAACGTGGCCTGCACGGCGGCCGAGAACGCGACCAGCGCAGCAACGGCGTTCCGGTTCATCTCGCCGTAGGCGCGCCGCTGCCTCACGAGGGCGTCGTCGAGCAGCCGGTTGCCTTCGCCGATGCGGCCGAACGCGCGCAGCACCTGCTGGCGCTGCGCGAATTCCACCACCCGGCTCGCCGATTCGACGGCGGCGCGATCGATCGCGCCGAAGCTGCGCGCGATGGCGTCCTGAGCCCAGCGGTGCGTCGCGAGGAGCATCGCTCCCGCGATCAACAGCGCCGCCCCGAGCCGCGGATCGAACAAGAACATGCCCGCGGCCACGACGGCGGGCGTCACCGCGCCACTGATCACCGGCTGCATCAGGTGCGCGGGCACGCTGACGATGTTCGTCGTGCCCTGCGACATCGAATGCGTCAGCCTGCCGGTGCGATCGGCGCCGAACCAGCCGAGCGGCACCCGGGCAAGATGGTCCCCGACTCGATGGTGCATGCCGAGCAACAGGTCGTCGGCGATCTGCTGACCGTGCATCGCCTGCGCGTAGTAGACCACCGAAGTCGCGGCCGTGACGATCGCGAGTGCGGCGAGCCAGGGCATCGCGGCGTCCCGATCGCCGTCCAGCAGCGGGCGCAGCACGGGAACCACCAGCAGCACACAGATGCCCTGTAGCACCGAGAAGGCGACGATCAACCCGATCCACCGCGTGAACCTGGTCCGATGCGCCGGGTCCACGATGCGCAAAAGCTTGCGTATCATCGTGCTTCCTTCCGAACGACAACCTGCGACCGCCACATTCGCGCGTACTCGCCGTCGGCGGCGACCAGTTCCTCGTGCTTGCCCGCCTCGACGACCCGGCCGCGAGAGAGGACCACGATGCGGTCGGCGTGCCGGATGGTGTGCAGGCGGTGGGCGATCACCAGCAGCGTCCGCCCCGCCACCAACCGCGACAACGCGTCCTGCACCGCCGCCTCGGATTCGGGATCGGCGAACGCCGTCGCCTCATCGAGCACTAGGACGGGCGTATCGCTCAGCAGTGCGCGGGCGATCGAAATACGCTGCGCCTCACCACCGGACAGGTGCGCGTCCGCGCCGACGACGCTGTCGTAGCCGCGCGGCAGCGCCTCGACGCGTTCGTGGATCTGGGCGGCCCGCGCCGCGGCAGCCACCTCCGCCGCGTTTGCGTCGGGGCGGCCGAGGGCGATGTTGTCGCGAATGCTGGTGCGCAGCAACGCCGTTTCTTGGAAGACGAAGCCGACACGGCGGTACAGCTCGCGCTCGGACATGCGGCGGACGTCGACGCCGCCGATCCGCACGGCGCCGCCCTCGACGTCCCAGAAGCGCGGGAGCAGCCGCGCCAGCGTGGACTTGCCGGAACCGGAGGCGCCGACCAGGGCGGTGACCGTGCCCGGCGCCATCACGATGTCCACGCCGTCGAGCACGGTCGTCTGCCCGTCGTAAGAGAAACGCACACTGTCGAATTCGACCCGCCCGTCGACAGGCGCCACCGGGTCGGCGGCGCGGCCCAGCTCGGAAGTGGCGAGCAGATCGGCGATGCGGCCCGCCGCCTCGGTCGCCACCTGCATCGCCTGCGCGCCGAAACCGAGCGCCAGAATCGGCGCGCCGAGCCCGACCGCCAGCATCGCGAACGCGATGAGCTCGGCGGGTTCCACAGCGAGCAGGACGCCACCACCGAGCGCCACGAGCAGCAGGACCGGCGGCGAGACGAGGGCGGTGGACAGCGCTTCCATGCGCCGCATCGGACCCGCCCACTCGCTCAGGAACCGCGCCAGATCGTCGGCCGCGCGGCGGTAGCGATCCCGTGCGCGCCCCGCCTGCCCGAAAGCCTTCACGACCGCGATGCCGTCGACGAATTCGACGACGGCAGCGTTGACACGGTCCAGTTCGGCGCTCCACTGCGTCATCCGTGCGGACCCGTCGCGCATCATCCATGCCACCGCGGCGAACCACAGGACGATCGGCGCCAGACAGATCAGCGTCAGCCGCCAGTCGAGGACGAACAGATAGCCCAGCGCCACCACGGGCACGACGACCGCCGCCACCAGATCGTTGATCGCGTGCGCGACCGCGTGATGGACCGCCGCGACGTCGTCGGACAGCACCCGCTTCACCCGTCCGGAGCTGCGCTCGGTGAACCAACCCAGTGGCACCCGCCCCAACCGGTCTGCCATCCGGCGCCGAATCAACAGGCCGACATCGGCGTCCGCGATGTGGCTCAGCGTGTACGCGGCCGCCGAACACGCTGTGCGCGAGGCGAATCCGACGCCGCAGAGCGCGACCCACAGCCAGACCGCGCCACGGTCGGCCGGGCCGCCGCCGAGGAGTTCGCGGCCGATCTCGACCACGGCGACATACGGGGCGAGCGCGGCCAGCGCCCCGAGCAGCTGGAGCGCGCCCGCTGCCACCAGCCGACCGCGCACGGGCGACAGCAAGACACCCAATCCCGATTTCTTCGGAACCGGCGGCGCGACCTCGGGAAGCACAGGGTCCAGAACGGATGCCGTCATAACCAACCCCAATTTTAGATCAGTGTTCTAATTTCGGAGGCTACCGGTAGGGTCGGCACGGTGTCCAGAGGTTCGAGGCGGGAGTATCACACCGGGCTCTCACGGCAGGCGATCACCGAGGCGGCCGTCGCACTGACCGCCGAGCGTGGGCTCGACGGGTGGAGCATGCGCGAACTCACCGCGCGGCTCGACACCTCGCTGTCGGTGATCTACCACCACGTCGGCGATCGCGGCCGTGTGCACGCCGCGGTGATCGACGAGATCTTCGCCGAGATGTCGTTGTCGCTCGACGAAAGCGATTGGCGGCGTTGGCTGTACGACATCTTGTCCGCGATGATCGACCATCTGGTGCGCTATCCCGGCGTCGCGGCCTGGCTGTTGCGCAACGGCCCGCAGACCGAGCGACTGCTGCCGACCATGGAGGCGGGAATGCGCCGGATGGTCGACGCGGGCTTCGGGGACGAAGCCGCGCACGCCTATTCGGTCGCGTTCAACACCTGCCTCGGCCTGATCGCCCTCGGGGACCAGAAGCCTGCCATCGGCGATGAAAGACAGGGTGCCGCAGCGGAATCCGGCATGGCGGGCTTGGCGCGGATGCTCGAATCGCGACCGTCGGACGGACTGGACCAGATGCGCGATCTTGCCTCCGCCGCCGCGATCGATGACGACGCGGCGCGCGAGACCGCGCATCGGGAGTACTGCCGCTACGCGCTCGAGCGTGTCCTCGACGGATTGGAAGTCAGGTTGCGGGAGCTGACCGGCGCTGCGGGTCAGCTCCCGGCGCGGTGATCCGCTGAGGGATCAGTCCGGCGGTTCCTGGGCGTTCTCGGTGGCGGCCATTTCCGGGGCGACCTCCCTGGTCGCCATTCCGGCGTCGCGGCCTTGGTCGGTCGGGCCTGGTGGCTTGTCGCTCTTGGACTTGTCGTTGTTCTCGTCGTCGGTGTCTTTCGCGCGTGGCATGGGGGCCTCCTTCGTCGTCGCTTCGGTCTACCCACCCCGCCGCGCTTCAATCCCGCCGCTGTGCTGGCATGGAGGGATGGCTGTGTCGCAACGGGAACCGCATTCTTCGGAAGATCGACCGCTCCTGACCACGGAGTGGTCGCGGGCGATGGGCCTGCGCGTGCCGGTGGTGAACGCGCCGATGGGTGGCGTCGCGGGCGGGCGGATGGCCGCGGCGGTCACCGCGGCGGGTGGGCTGGGGATGATCGGCATGGGCAGCGCCGGATCCGCGGCCGCGCTGCGCCGGGAACTTCCGCACACGACGTCCCTCGGCGGGCGGTTCGGCATCGGTGTCGTGGACTGGGTCGTCGCCGCCGAACCGGAACTGCTCGACGTGGCCATCGCCGCGGCGCCGACGCTGATCGCGGTGAGCTTCGGGACGGATCCGTCCTGGATCGAGCGCGTCCGATCCAACGGAATACGCACGGCCACACAGGTATACAACGCGACCGAGGCGCGCCGGGCCGAGGACGCCGGTATCGATCTCCTGGTCGCGCGGGGCGCGGAGGGCGGCGGCCACGGCGCGGTGGAGATGGGGACGCTGCCGCTGCTGGACGCGGTGCTCGACGCCGTGACGGTGCCGGTGCTCGCCGCGGGCGGCATTGGGTCACCCGCGAGTCTCGCGGCCGTTCTCGCCGCGGGCGCCAGCGGGGCGTGGCTCGGCACGCACCTCGCCGCCTGCGCGGAGTCCTCGCTGTCGGAGGCGAGCCGCCGCGCGATGATCGCGGCCGACGGCACCGAAACCATCGCCACCACGGCGTTCGACGTGGCGATGCGATTGCCTTGGCCGACAAGGTTTCCCGCGCGGGTGCTGCGCAACGACTTCGCGGCCCGGTGGACGGGTCACGAGGACGCGCTGCGCACGGACGAGGCGGCGCAGGCCGCGTTGACCGCCGCGATCGCCGCCGACGATCCGCGAACCGCGCCGGTGGACGCGGGGCAAGGGGTCGGCATGATCACCGCGGTCACCCCGGTGGCGCAGGTGATCGACGAGCTCTGCTCCGACGCGGCGGAGCTGCTCGCGCGCGGACGCTGACAGCACGAGACCCGCGCACGCGGGCTCAAGCACTTGATTCAATCAAGTGATTGAGGCAGACTCCGACCGTGAAAGGAGCTGCCGATGTCCGCTGATGTCGACGAGGGCCTACAGGCCCCCTATGAGATCGAGTTCCCGTTCGAGCGCACGGTGGGACCGGTCGTCGGGACGTTCCTCGCCGGGCTGCGCGAGAAGCGGCTGTTCGGCGCGCGGACCGAGCGCGGCACCGTGGTGTGCCCGCCGCCCGAGTTCGATCCGGTGACCGGCAAGGAGCTGAGCGAGCTCGTCGAGCTGAAGCCGGTCGGCGCCGTCGAGTCCTGGACCTGGGTTCGGCACCGCCCGGGCGATCCGGTCGACGGCGATTTCGCGTGGGCGCTCATCGCCGTCGACGGTACGGAGGGCACCTTCTTCCACGCCCTCGACGTCGGCGGCGACCCGGCGCGGATTCGGCGAGGCCTGCGGGTGCGGGCGCGCTGGGCGGAAGAACGCCGCGGCGAGATGTCCGACCTCCGCTGTTTCGAGCCGGAGGGCGACGATGAATAAGCCACTGCCGGAACCGGTTTCGCTGATGCCGACGCCGCTGCGGATGGAGTTCACGTTCGTCGCCGGTGTCGGTCGCTCGCGATTCCTGCGCGGCCTGTCCGAGCGCCGCCTGCTGGCGAGCACCTGCCCGTCGTGCCGCCACGTGTATCTGCCCGCACCGGAGTTCTGCGCACGCTGCCTCGTCGAACTCGACGAGCCCACCGAACTCGACGGGCGCGGAATCGTTTCCACCTTCTGCGTCGTCAGCTTCCCGTTCCCCGGTCAGGAGATCGAGCCGCCGTACGTGGTGGCCTACATCCAGCCGCACGGCGCGGACACCCGGCTGATGCACCTGATCCGCGAGGTCGACATCGCCGAGGTGCACATCGGCATGGAGGTCGAGCCGGTCTGGCAGGAGGGCGCCGAGCTCGAGCCGTCGTGGATGAGCATCCGCCACTACCGCCCCGTCGCGACCGAGGAGGTTCGGCATGCGTGAGATCGCCGTCGTCGGCTCCGCACAGTCCGCCTGCCTCGCCGCGAACCGCCGCGACGACATGGCGGGCATCCTGCTCCCGGTGATCCGGGAAGCGCTCTCCAGCATCCAACTCGACCGCGACCGAGTCGATTTCGTGTGTTCGGGCAGTCACGACTTCCACGAGGGACGCACCTTCGCCTACATCGACTCGCTCGACGCCGTCGGCGCCTGGCCGCCGATCGCGGAGTCGCACGTGGAGATGGACGCCGCCTGGGCGTTCTACGAGGCCTGGTCGTGGCTGCAATTGGGGCACGGCGACATCGCGCTGGTGTACGGGATCGGCCGCGGTTCGCTGCCGCGTGACCTCGACCAGGTCGTGCCCACCCAGCTGGACCCCTACTACCTCACGCCGCTGCGCCCGCATCGCGACGCGATCGCGGGCGTCCAGGCCTGCGCGCTGCTCCAGTCCGAGGTGACCACGGAGCGCGAGATGGCGCGGATCGTCGCGCGCAGCCTGGCGGACGCCAAGGCCAACCCGCACGCGCAGGTGGCGGGCGAATACGAGGTCGACGAACTGCTCGCCGCGCCCTATGTGGCCGCGCCCTTGCGTGGCCACGACGTGTCGCCGGTCGGCGATGCCGCGAGCGTCGTCGTGCTCGCGGCCGGTGACGTGGCCAGATCGCTGTGCGAACGTCCCGCCTGGGTCCGCGGCATCGACCACCGGATGGACGGGCACTACCCGGGGTCGCGCGATCTGACCAGGGCGCCCTCCGCGAACCTCGCCGCCGCACGGGCGTCCGCGACCGCGGGCTTCGCCGCGAGCGAGGTCGACATCGCCGAACTGCACGTCGAATACTCCGCGCAGGAACCGCTTCTGGTTCGCGAACTCGGGCTCGGCGCGGCGACGGCGATCAATCCCTCGGGCGGACCGCTGGCGGGTAGGCCGACCACCGCGACCGGTCTGATCCGTATCGCCGAGGCGGCCAAGGGCATTCGGTCGGGCCGAGCCCGCCGAGCGCTCGCGCACGCCACCAACGGCCAAGCGCTGCAACAGAATCTGGTCTGCCTGCTGGAAGGAGACCCGGCATGACTGAACCCGTCGCCGTCATCGGCATCGGTCAGGGCAAGCAGGCCAAGCGCCGCGAGACGACCATCGGCGCGATGGTGCGCGAAGCGGTCGCGGCCGCGATGGCCGACGCCGAGCTGGAGCTGGGCGAGGTCGACGCGATCGTGCTGTCGAAGACCCCGGACCTGTTCGACGGGGTGATGAACCCGGAGCTCTACCTCGCCGACGCGCTCGGCGCCCGCGGGCTTCCGGTGACGCGGGTCTTCACCGGCGGCAGCGTCGGCGGGCACGCGGCCATCTACGGCGCGCACCTCATCGTGGCGGGGTTGGCGCGGCGCGTGCTCGTCGCGGCGTATTCCAAAGAGTCCGAGGGCAATTTCACCTGGGCGCTCTCCCGCGGACTGCCCTTCAGCGCCAAACTCGGCGCGGGCGCGGGCGGCCATTTCGCGCCGGTCATCCGCGAGTACATCCGCCGCTCCGGCGCACCGGAACACATCGGCTGGCAGGTGGCGGTCAATCACCGGCTCAACGCGCTGCGCAATCCGTACGCGCACGTGCACATGCCCGACATCACCGTCGAGAAGGTCAAGGAGTCCCGCATGCTGTGGGACCCGATCCGCTACCTCGAATCGTGCCCGTCCTCCGACGGCGCCGCCGCGATCGTGTTGTCGGCGGCCGCGCAGGTCGGGAAGACAGCGCGCCCGCCCGCCTGGATCCACGGCATGTCGTTCCGCACCGAGACCGGCCACTTCGCCGGACGCGACGAGGTCAACCCGCGCGCGGGCGCGGAGTGCGCCGCCGATGCCTACCGGCAGGCCGGAATCGTCGATCCGGCAAGGGAAGTCGACGTGGCGGAGCTGTACATCCCGTACAGCTGGTACGAACCGATGTGGTTGGAGAACATCGGCCTCGCTCCGCTGCACCAAGGCTGGAAACTGGTCGACGACGGGACGACGCGATTCGGCGGGTCGCTGCCGATCAACCCGTCCGGCGGCGTGCTGTCCGGCAACCCGACCGGAGCGACCGGCCTGGTCCGCTTCCTCGAGGCCGCCCTACAGGTCCGCGGCATGGCGGGCGAGCACCAAGTCCCCGGCGCGCGCCGAGCCATCGGCCACGCCATGGGCGGCGCATCCCAATTCCACGCCCTCTGGGTCGTCGGCGACGAACGGCCGAACACGTGAGGCCAGCTCCACGCGGATCTTCCGCCCGCCTCGCACGGGACACCACCACTGCGAGGCGCGCGGAGCCGATGCGAGGGCGGGGATGAACCGAGACAGGAGTTCGAAGATGCGGCGGGTTTACGTCGTCGGTGTCGGGATGACGCCGTTCGTCAAGATCGGGTCCAAGCCGTGGACCTACCCGGAGATGGTCGGCGAGGCGGTGCGCGGCGCGCTGGGCGACGCGGGGATCGGCTACGACCGGGTCCAGCGTGCCGCGGTCGGCTATGTCTTCCAGCCCTCGGCGGCCGGGCAACGCGCGCTGTACGACGTCGGCATGACCGGCATTCCGGTGGTCAACGTCAACAACAACTGCGCCACCGGCTCCACCGCGCTCGTGCTGGCGCGCGAGTGGATCGGCGCCGGTCTCGCGGACGTGGCGCTGGCGGTCGGGTTCGAGCAGATGACCAAGCAAGCCATGGCAGGCCCCGCGACACCGCCGAAGACGACCACCGTCGACGGGCACCTGCGAGTCATGTCCGCGCACTACGACTTCGGCGCCGCGCCGATGACCACCCAGTTCTTCGGCAACGCCGCGCTCGAGCACGGCAAGCGCTATGGCACGACGCCCGAACAACTGGCCGCCGTCGCGGTGAAGAACCACGAAAACTCGACGCGTAATCCCTTGGCGCAGTTCCAGAATGCCTACACGCTGGAGCAGGTGCTCGCCGATGTGCCGGTGCACGGTCCGCTGACCCGCTCGCAGTGCTCGCCCATGTCGGACGGCGCCGCGGCCGCCGTGCTGGTGAGCGAGGACGTGGTGCGCGAACTCGGTCTGGAGGGGCAGGCCGTGGAGATCCTGGCCCAGGAGCTGGTCACCGACGGCGAGTCCGCGTTCGCCACGGGGTCGATGATCGATGTCGTCGGAGCGCCGATGACCCGCGCCGCGTCCGGTCGCGCCCTCGAGGCCGCGGGGATCACCATCGACCAGGTCGACGTGATCGAACTGCACGACTGCTTCTCGATCAACGAACTCATCACCTACGAGGCGCTCGGCCTGTGCGGGGAGGGCGAATCGGGTGCGCTGGTGGAGTCCGGCGCCACCACCTACGGCGGCGCCTGGGTGGTCAACCCATCCGGCGGACTGATCTCGAAGGGTCACCCGCTCGGCGCCACCGGACTCGCGCAGACGGCCGAACTCTGCTGGCAGCTGCGCGGGCTCGCCGCGGATCGGCAAGTGCCGGACGCGCGAATCGCTTTGGCGCACAATCTCGGCCTCGGCGGCGCTTGCGTCGTCACACTGTACGCGGGGCCGTCATGAGCGAACGGAGTGAGCGAATCATGTTGCGGCGCGCTTCGCGCATGCCGGAGCCGAGCGTCAGCGAGGCGCAGGCATGAGCGAACGGAGTGAGCGAATCGTGTTGCGGCGCGCTTCGCGCATGCCGAAGCCGAGCGTCAGCGAGGCGCAGGCACCCACGTGCCCAACGACGGTCAACGACGAGTGCTCGGAGCTGAAACACCTATGACGACAATCGATCTCGACGCCCACCTGCGCCTGCCGGTGCACAACGGTCACAGCCTGCTCGCCGGGCTACGCAGGCACCGCCACGATCCGGTGCTCACCCTCGGTGACACGGTCCTCACCGGCGCCGATGTGCTGGAGGCGATCAGCCGCTACGTCGCCGCGTTCGCGGCCAACGGAGTCGACACCGGCACGCCGGTCGGCGTCCTCGCGCTCAACCGGCCCGAGGTGCTGTTCACCATCGGCGCCGGGCAGGTGCGCGGTCATCGGCGCACCGCGCTGCACCCGATGGGCGGGCTGGACGATCACGCCTACGTGCTCGCCGACGCGGGCATCACCACCCTGGTGCTCGACCCGGTGCCCGCCTTCGTGCAGCGAGCCCGCGAACTGGTCGACCGGGTGCCGGAGCTGAAGCGGGTCCTCGTGCTCGGCGCCGTTCCGCCGGAACTGGCCGATGTCGGCGTCGATCTGACGGCCGCCGCTGCGGCGTTCGACGCGGAGCCGATCGAGGCCACCGACCTGCCGCCCGACGCCGTCATCTCGATCAGCTACACCGGCGGCACCACGGGAAAACCCAAGGGCGTCATCGGAACCGCGAGCACCATGGCGACGATGACCCAGATCCAGCTGTCGGAATGGGAATGGCCGCAGCGGCCGAGATTCCTGATCTGCACGCCGCTCTCGCACGCGGGCGCGGCCTTCTTCCTCCCGGTCGTCCTGCTCGGCGGTCAGTGCGTGGTGCTGCCCCGCTTCGAACCGGGCGAGGTGCTGCGCGCCATCGAGGAGCACAAGATCACCGCGACCATGCTGGTGCCGTCGATGCTCTACGCCCTGCTCGACCACCCGGATCTCGCGATCCGCGACGTGTCGTCGCTGGAGACGGTGTACTACGGCGCCTCGGCCATCGACCCGACCCGGTTGACCCAGGCGATCGAGCGTTTCGGGCCGATCTTCGCGCAGTACTTCGGGCAGTCGGAGGCGCCGATGGCCATCAGCTATCTCGGTAAGCGCGAACACGATTCGGCGCGGCTCACCTCGTGCGGTCGTCCCTCGGCGGCGCTGCGCGTCGCGCTGCTGGATACCGACGACAAGGTCGCCGCGCCCGGCGAGGTCGGCGAGATCTGCGTCTCCGGACCGCTGGTCGCGGCGGGTTACCTGAACAAGCCGGAGGCCACCGCGGAGACCTTCCGCGACGGCTGGCTGCGCACCGGCGATCTGGCCCGCCAGGACGAGGACGGGTTCCTGCACATCGTCGGCCGCAGCAAGGACATGGTGGTCACCGGCGGTTTCAACGTCTTTCCTCGCGAGGTCGAAGACGTCGTCGCCGAGCATCCGTCGGTCTCGCACGTCGCGGTCGTCGGGGTGCCCGATCCGCGCTGGGGTGAGGCGGTCACCGCGGTCGTCGTGCTCGATCCCGCCGCACCGAACGACGCGACCGCCGTGGAGACGATGATCGCGGAGATTCAGGAGACCGTCCGGCAGCGCAAGGGTTCGGTCCAGGTGCCCAAGCACGTCCTCGTCATCGACGAGCTGCCGCTCACCGGTCTCGGCAAGCCCGACAAGAAGGCCGTGCGCGCCCTGGCCGCGGAGCGGCTCGACCGCTGACGAACAAGGCGAAACCGGCTGGTGGACAGCCGGTTTCGCCTGTCAGCGGATGCGGTAGCGGCGCAGCAGCGACAGCGTCGTGAGGGTGCGGTCGAGGTAGGCGTCGTACGACTGATCCGGTCGCGGGCCGAGCACCTGCCGCTTCAGCGTCGCCACGTTCGTCGACTCGGTGAATTTCAGCAGACCGGCGTCGCCGTTGCGGACTCCCATCCCCGACGCCTTGAATCCGCCTGAGGGCGCGCTCTTTCCGGCGTAGGCGAGCGCGGCGGAGTCGTTGACATTCACGTGTCCGGCCGCCAGCCGCGCACCGACCGCGCGCGCCGCCGACAGATCGCGCCCCCAGACGCTCGCGCTCAACCCGTACCGTGTGTCGTTCGCGAGCTCGACCGCCTCGTCGACGGTCGAGAACGGGTACAGCGCGACGACAGGACCGAAGGTCTCCGCCCCGAAGACGTCCATCTCCGCGGTGACGCCCTCGAGCACCGTGGGCGCGTAGAACGTCGGCCCGAGCTCCGGCATGACGTGACCGCCGGTGAGCGCCCGCGCGCCACCGGCTTTCGCCTGCTCGACCTGCTCCGCCACGCGGGCGCACTGATCGGCCGAGACCAAAGCGCCCATCTCGATGTCGAAGTCGTAGCCGGGCCCGACCCGCAGCGCCGCGACGCGCGCGGTGAACTCGTCGCGGAAAGCCGCATACACCGATTCGTGCACGTAGATCCGCTCGATGTGCAAACACAGCTGACCGGTGTTGTCGAAGACCCCGGAGATCGCGCTGTGCACCGCCGCGGGTAGATCCGCGTCGGCCAAGACGATCATCGGGTTCTTGCCGCCCAATTCCAGGCACGATTCGACGAGGCGCTCCCCCGCCTGCTTGGCCACCAGCCGACCGGTCGCCTCCGATCCGGTGAACATCACGAAGTCCGCGCCGTCCACGACCGCGGGGCCCACCACCGGCCCGTCGCCGCAGACGATCTGAACGAGTCCCTCCGGAAGCCCAGCCTCGAGCAGCAGCCGCAAACCGAACGCCGGACTGAGCGGAGTCCGGTTGTCCGGCTTGAGCACGATTCCGTTTCCGGCCATCAGCGCGGGGATCGCGTCGCAGTAGCCGATCGCGAACGGGAAGTTCCACGGAGCGATCACGCCGACGACCCCGCGCGGCTTGCGGATCTCGGTGGAGGTGCTGACCAGTGGTATCGCGCCGGGATGCCGAACGGGACGCAACAGTCGCGGCGCGCGCTTCAGATAGTGGCCGATGACCATCGGGATGTCGCACAGCTCCTCGAAGGCCATGCGGCGCGCCTTGCCCGTCTCGATCTGGATCAGATCGGTGATCGTCCGGTGGTTCTCCAGGACCAGGCGGTGGAAGCGCTCGAAGACGGCCAGCCTGCGGCGCACCGGCCAGCGCGCCCATTCGGCCTGGGCGGCGCGGGCGCGGTCGAACGCCGCGGCGACATCGGCGGGCGAGGACTGCGGCAGTCGCGCGACGACCGTTCCGGTGTAGACCTCCACGACCGGAACGGTGTCGGACGGATCGCCCGCCACCAGAGCGGTCAGTCCCGAGAAGTCGTGGGCAGGAACGGTGATCGTACTCACGAACGGCACTCTATCAAGTGATTGCATCAGTTGATAGAGATAACGTCTGCGCTGGGCGAACGGTCACTACAATGCAGCAGGTGACCAGCGCAGCGGACCGTGCCGAGCTTCGAATCAGCGAAGAAGAACTAGCCATGCCGACCGACCGGCGCCTGATTCTCGCGGCCGAGCGACTGTTCGCCGAACGCGGTATCGACGCGGTGTCGCTGCGCGCCGTGATGTCGGCCGCGGGCGCGAATGTCGCCGCGGTGCACTACCACTTCGGGTCCAAGGAAGCCTTGATCGAGGCGCTGATCCGGCAGCGCAGCGACGCGGTCGCGACCCGGCGGGCCGCCCTGCTCGACGAGGTGGAGCAGTCGGGCGTCGTCGGCGCCCGCGGCTTGGCGGAGGCGTTCGTGCTGCCGGTGTGGGAGATGGCGACCGGCGAGGGCGGCTCCTGGGTCAAGTTCATCGCGAGCGTTCTCGGCAGCGGCCATCCCGCGCTGTCGACCGTCGCCGAGGGATTCGCCGACCAAGCTCGCCGTTTCATGACCCTGCTGAGCCGCGCCTTCCCCGACCTCCCCCGCCACACCATCCGGTTCCGCTTGGCGCAGGCCATGACCTTGACCTTCCAAGTCCTCGGCGACGTCCATCAGACCCAAGACCTGCTCGCCATCTCCGGCGTCCAGCTCAGCCCCGAGCAGGTGATGAGCGAACTCGTCGACGTCGTCACCGCCATCCTCGCCGGACCACCGTCGGACTGATCCGAAGATCAAGTGAACCCGATTTACTAAATGGTGTTCACAAATAGAGTGTGGTGTGGTTCACTCCTGTGGAACGTGTTCCAAAGGAGGTACCGTGTCCGCGCCATCCATCTCGCACGATTTCGATTTCACCGATCCCGACCTGCTCGCCAGCCGTCTGCCCGTCGAGGAGTGGGCCGAGCTGCGCCGGACCGCCCCGGTCTGGTGGGTCGCCCAGCCCAACGGCGTCAGCGGCTTCGACGACGGCGGGTACTGGGTGGTCAGCAAGCTCGACCACATCAAGGAGATCTCCAAGAACTCCGAGGTGTTCTCCACCAACGCCAACACCGCGGTGATCCGCTTCAACGGCGACATCACCCGCGACGAGATCGACATCCAGCGCGCCATGCTGGTCAACACCGATCCGCCCATCCACGACAAGCTGCGGCGGATCATCTCCCGCGGCTTCACCCCGCGCGCCGTGCAAAGCCTGCGCGACGCGCTGCACGAACGCGCCGAGCGAATCGTCCACGAGGCCAAGAAGACCGGCGGCGGCGACTTCGTCCAGCAGGTGGCGTGCGAGCTGCCGTTGCAGGCCATCGCCGAGCTGCTCGGCGTGCCGCAGTCCGACCGCGGCAAGCTGTTCGACTGGTCGAATCAGATGATGGGCTACGACGATCCGGACTTCGACGGCAACCACAAGCTGGCCACCGCCGAGATCATGGGCTACTCGTGGAACCTCGCCGAGGAGCGCCGCAAGTGCCCGGCCGACGACATCGTCAGCCAGCTCGTCACCGCCGACCTCGACGGCGAGGCGCTCGGATCGGACGAATTCGCCTGGTTCGTCATCCTTTTGGCGGTCGCGGGCAACGAGACCACCCGCAACGCCACCACGCACGGTATGAAGGCGTTCATCGACTTCCCCGAGCAGTGGGAGCTGTACAAGGCGGAGCGGCCGCGCACCGCGCCCGACGAGATCGTCCGGTGGGCGACGCCGGTGATCGCCTTCCAGCGTACGGCGTTGCAGGACACCGAGATCGGCGGCCAGGCCATCAGCAAGGGCCAGCGCGTCGGACTGTTCTACGCCTCGGCCAACTTCGACGAGGAGCGCTTCGAGAAGCCCTTCGAATTCGATGTCACCCGCAACCCCAACCCGCACGTGGGTTTCGGCGGCACCGGCACGCACTTCTGCGTCGGCGCGAACCTGGCGCGGCTGCAACTCGACCTGATCTTCAACGCCATCGCGGATGTGATGCCGAACCTGCGTGAGGTCTCCGAGCCGGTCCGGCTACGCTCGGGCTGGTTGAACGGCATCAAGAGCTGGCAGGTCGCATACGAATGACACAACCCGCACGACGGGGCCGGATGCCCGCGATACACGACGCGGACATCCGGCGGGTGGCCAGGACGGTGCTGGCCGACCAGGGGCCCGAGGCGCTGACCCTGCGCGCCATCGCGCGCGATCTCGGCATCACCGCGCCCGCGCTGTATCGCCATTACGCCTCGCGCGAGGACTTGGTCGCCGCGCTGCGCCGCGACATCTGCGTGGACCTGGCGGACGAGCTCGCGGGGCAGGTCGCCGAGTTGCCCGACGACGGCGTCGTGCAACTGTTCGCCATCTGCAAGGGCTTTCGGCGCTGGGCCCTCGCCCACCCGCACGAGTTCACCCTCGTGTTCGCCTCGCCGAATGGCGAGAACCCCGGCGGGATAAGGCAATTCGACGAACCGTTCGGCCGCGTCTTCCTGGGCGCGGCGGGCCGGTTGCTCACCACCTACGACCTGGTGACCCCGCCGACCGACACGATTCCCGACGCGTTGCGCGAGGATCTGATCGGTTTCCAGACCGAATTGCTCGCGATGCTCGCCGAATCGAGTCAGAAGTTCCCCGCCGAGAAGCTCGACTTGGGCGTGGCCTATCTGATGATGACGCTCTGGGCGCGGCTGTACGGACACGTCACCCTCGAGGTGTTCGGCAACTACCCGATGCCCGTCAGCGACCCCGACGCGCTGTTCGACGCCACCCTCGCCGACCTCGCGGGCAGTATCGGGCTCGCCGGGCTCACCCCGCGGCCTTCCGGCTGAGCTGTTCCCATTCCCGGTACAACTCGGCGCGGGCGCGGTCGAGTTCCAGAACCTGGTCGTAGGACTGGCTGCCGACGATGAGTCGCCGGGGCGGATTCGACAGGGCGGCCAGTTCCATGATCACCGGGGCGGCGTTGCTCGGGTCGGGTCCGGATTCGTCGCCCCACATCTCGGCGAGTTCGGCGCGCAACGTCTGGTAGTGCGGGAGGGGTTCGGTCGCCGTGGTCCCCGCGGTGAAGAGCCCGGTCGAGTAGCCGCCCATCTCCACGATGACGACCTGGATGCCGAACCGCTCGACCTCCATCGCCAGCGCCTCGCTGAGCGAGTCCAGCGCCACCTTGCCCGCGCCGTAGAAGCCGACGGACGCCATGCCGCCGCTGCTGCCCATCGAGGTGATCTGCAAGATCCGCCCGGATCCCTGCGCGCGCAGGTGCGGAAGCACAGCCTGAACCACCCACACCGCGCCGAAGAAGTTCACGTCGAGGTGCGCGCGGATCTGCTCCTCGGTGGCCTCCTCGACCATGCCGTACAGCAGTCCGCCCGCGTTGTTGACCACCACGTCGAGCCTGCCGAACGCCGCCACCGCACGCTCGACGCCGTCGAACACGGCTCGGCGATCGGAGACGTCCAGCACGAGCGGAGCCAAGTGGTCCGGATATTCGGCGACCAGATCGTCGAGCGGCGCGACATTACGCGCGGCGGCCACCACGCGATCCCCCGCCGCGAGCGCCGCCTCGGTGAACGCCCGGCCGAGGCCACGCGAAGCGCCGGTGATGAACCACACTTTGGCGGTCGTCATGGAAAGCCACCTCCTCTTGTCGAGACGATACGTCTCGGTTCGCTCATAGCCTGCACGCTCGGGTCCCTTCTGTCAACACGAACCGTTCCGTCTCGTTGGCCTGCTAGTCTCGACGCATGTCGAATGCCCCCCAGCCGGACCGTTCCCGGCGCAGCGAACGCTCACGCCAGGCGATCCTCGCGGCGACCCGCGAGCTGATCTCCGAGGTCGGGTACGGGAAGGTCTCGATCGAGGCCATCGCGGCGCGGGCGGGCGTCGGCAAGCAGACGATCTACCGGTGGTGGCCGTCGAAGGGCGCCGTCATCTTCGACTCCTTCCTCGCGCTCAGCGAGGACGCGGACGGGCAGGGCTTGAATCTTCCCGACACCGGCGACCTGGAGGCAGATCTGAAGCTGGTCATGCGGGCAACAGTCGCCGAGTTCGCCGATCCGGACTTCGAGCGGCCGATCCGCGCCCTGAACACCGAGATCGCCAACGATCCCGAGCTCGCCGCCCAATACCGCGAGAAGCTGGCGGGCCCGATGGACGACGCCAAGAAGGCCCGCCTGCGCAGCGCGCAGCAAGCCGGTCAGCTAGCCGCGGACGCCGACCTCGACCTGGTGCTGGAGGTGCTCTACGGCCCGCTGTTCCAGCGATGGCTGCACCGCTCGGGCCCGCTCACTCCCGAATACGCCGACTCGCTCGTCGACCTCGCCCTGCGCGCCTTCCGGCCCTGACGATCAGAGCTGCGGCAGCGGCGGCAGCTCGGTGGAGGTGAGTTTCTGCGCGGCGCGCTTGTTCATGCCGAACATGCGCAGCATTTGGAAGGCCATCTCGTCCGACAGCGCGTCGGCGTCGGCGTCCGGCTTTGCGTCGAGCAGTTGCAGCAGGCCGAGCAGCGAACCGCCCGCGGCCATCACGGCCAGGTCGGGGTCCATCGGTTCGAAGCGGCCCGCCTCCTGTGCGGCGATGATGTCGCGACGGGCGCGCGGCGCAAGACCCTCGTCCCGCAGCATGATCGACATACCCGAGTTCAGCACGACCTTCACCATCTCGGGAATCTGCCGTTGCAACCGACCGGTCAGGCGGAAGCTGACCGCGAACACCTCGGCCGGGTCGTCGTAGAGCGCCACGATCGCGTCGCGCATCTCGCTGTAGACCTGCAGCGCCGAGCGCACCGCCTCGTCGAACAGCTGCTCCTTGGATTCGAAATGGTTGTAGAAGGAACCGAATCCGACGTCGGCGGCGTCGGTGATCTCCTGGATGCTGACGGCCGAACGCCCCTCCGAGAGGAACTTGCGCGCCGCGCCGAGCAGTGCGTTGCGGGTGCGCTCACGTCGCCGATCGACGCGGTTGCGCACTACGGGTTCGGTGGTCATCGGCCCTCTCCCACTCGGAATCGTCCCGAGAATCGTAACTGAGGAAACGATCAGAGACGATTCTCAGCCCGCCGCGCAGCCGTGCGCGCGACATCGAGCCATCCCGTTGATTCGACCATCTTTTCTGATGTTCTCATCATTTTCTCTTGACAAAGAGTTTCCTCGTAACTGATGATTTCATCATCTGAACTGTGGAGGTGGCTTGTGACAAGCATCGACAAGGGGGTCGACGCCGGGCGGACGGTTCGAGTCGGCGACCGCGACATCTTCTTGACCGAGTTCGGCTCGGGCCCGGCGGTGGTGCTGTTGCACGGCGGTGGCCCCGGCGCGTCCGGGCTCTCGAACTACTCGCGCAACATCGAGGCGCTGGCGCGGCGCTTCCGGGTCATCGTCCCGGACATGCCCGGCTACGGCCGCTCGACCAAGCGGATCGATCAGTCCGACCCGTTCGGCGATCTCGCCGCTTCGGTCGGCGGACTGCTCGACGCGCTGGACCTGCCGAGCGCGCACCTGGTCGGCAACTCCTACGGCGGCGCCGCGGCGCTGCGGTTGGCGATGGACCGCCCCGAGAAGGTCGGCAGGCTGATCCTGATGGGTCCGGGCGGCGTCGGCACCACCCGTGCGCTGCCGACGAAAGGCTTGCAGTCCCTGCTCGCGTACTACGGCGGCGACGGCCCGAGCCGGGAGAAACTCGCCACGTTCGTGCGCGACCACCTGGTCTACGACGCGAGCGCGATCACCGAGGAGCTGATCGACGAACGGTATCGGGCCAGCCTGGATCCCGACGTGGTCGCGAATCCGCCGCTGCGCAGGCCGTCTGGGCTGCGGACGGTGTGGCGGATGGACTTCACCCGTGACCCCCGGCTCGGCAAGGTGAACCATCGCACGCTGGTGATCTGGGGCGCCGAAGATGGGGTCAACCGGCCCGAGGGCGGCCGCATGCTGGCCGACCGCATGCCCAACTGCGACCTGTTCCTGGCCGCCAAGACCGGCCACTGGGTGCAGTGGGAGCGCGCGGACCTGTTCAACGCACTCGCGACCGCGTTTCTGGAGGCGAAGTCGTGAACTATTTCCTGCGCCCGAACACCGACGGTTCGGTGTTCGGAGCGGTACATCTGGGCTACATCGCGGTGCAGTCCCAGCGACTGACCGACTGGGATCGCTTCGGCGCCTTGGCGATCGGCATGCACGTCGACCGGCTCGACGCCAACGCCCTGCGTTTCCGGCTCGACGACCGGTCGTGCCGATTCCTGATCGAGCGCGGCCCGGCCGAGGACGTGACCGCCCTCGGCTGGCAGATCGACGATCACGAGACGTTCGACCGGATCATCGCCAGGGTCGCCGATCGTGGGGTTCCGATCGAGGAGGGCACAGCCGACGAAGCCGCCCTGCGCGGCGTGGAGCGGCTCTGGCGTTTCCCCGGGCCCAAAGGTGTTGCCACCGAGATCTTCACGGCCGCGGTGACCACACCCGAACCGTTGCGAATGCTCAGCTCGGGCTGGGTCACCGGCGAGGCGGGCATGGGCCACGTCGCGATCGTGTCCAGGGAGCCGGAGTCGCTGCGCGGCTACTACCACACCGTATTCGATTCCCGCCTGTCGGATTACATCGACGAGAACGTCTCCGGGCTGATGATGAAGATCCGCTTCCTGCGGGTCAACGAGCGCCACCACTCGATCGCGATCGCCAACGTGCGCGGGGTGAAGATCGACCCGATCCGAACCCGGGTGCAGCACATCAACATTCAGTCCGCGACGTTGGACGACATGCTCGCGTCGTTCCAGCGCGTCACCGACCTCGGGTTCCGGATGGCGTGGTCGGTCGGCCAGCACACCAACGACCGTGAGCTGTCCTACTACTGCGTGACACCGTCCGGCTTCGAACTCGAGGTCGGCTGGAACCCGATCGTCATCACGCCGGAACGCGAGGCGACCTGGGAACCGAGCACCTATCAGGGCATCAGCATCTGGGGCCACACCACCGTCGGGCAGACGGTGCTGGACAAATTCGCCCAATTCCGCCGCGCCCTGGAAACCGTACGCACGCCGGAGATCACGGTGCCGGAACTGTCGGGAGGACTTTCTCGATGAGCGAATTCGACTACGACGTCGTGGTCGTCGGGCTCGGACCGACCGGGCTCACCCTGGCCAACCTGCTCGGCCGCCGCGGCGTGCGGGTGCTCGTGCTGGAGCGCGAACCGGAGTACTACGGTCTGGCCCGCGCCGTCTACACCGACGACGAAGGCATGCGGATCTTCCAAACAGCCGGTGCGGCAGACGAATTGGCCGCGGACATGAACATCGACTCCACCGTCCAGTGGGTCCGCGCCGACGGGTCGCTGCTCGCGCAGTTCAACCAGATCGAGCGTCCCCTCGGCTGGCCGGTGGTCAACTTCCTCTACCAGCCGTATCTGGAGAACTCCCTCGAGCGGGCGCTGGACAGCTACCCGCACGTCACCGTGCGGCGCGGCCGCGAGGTCGTCGGCTTCGATCAGGACGCCACGAGTGTCGGGGTCGAGCACGCCGCCTGCGTGGGCACCGGCTACGGCAAACGGGAACCCGAGACCGATCTCCGGACCTCCGAACGGGTGCGAGCGCAGTTCCTGGTCGGCTGCGACGGCGGCCGCAGCGTGGTGCGCACCCAGCTGGGCATCGACATGACCGGCACCAGCTTCCCGGAGCGCTGGCTCGTGGTGGACCTGAAGGCCAAAGACGGCGTGGACGCGTTCCGGCACCTGCCGTACTTCAACTTCGTCTGCGAGCCCGAGCTGCCGATCGTGTCCTGTCCGCAGCCGGGCGGACATCACCGTTTCGAGTTCATGCTGCGCGAGTCTCAGACCAAGGAGGAGATGGAGGACCCCGACAACGTCCGCGCCCACATCTCCCGGTTCGTCGACCCGGACGAGGTCGAGGTGCTGCGCAAGCTCGTCTACACCTTCAACGCCGTCGTCGCGGACAGCTGGCGCGATGGGCGCATCCTGCTGGCGGGCGACGCCGCGCACATGACGCCCCAGTTCATCGGCCAGGGCATGAACTCCGGTGTGCGCGACGCCGACAACCTGTCCTGGAAGCTGACCGCGATCCTGCGCCACGGCGCCGACCCGGCGATCTTGGACAGCTACGAGTCCGAGCGCCGCCCGCACGCCAAAGCCATCATCACCATGTCGGTGTGGATGAAGAACCTTGTCTCGGTGGACAACCCGGTGGCTGCACGATTCCGTGACGTCGCGCTGACCACCGCGCTGCGGGTGCCGGGGCTCGGCGGCTGGATCCGCGGGGCGAAAATGAAGCCGGAGCCCCGGTTCCGCCGCGACGCCTACCTGGGTCTGCCCCGGCGCGGGCTGCGCGGGGTCGAGGGCACCCTCGCTCCGCAACCGGAGGTGCGCACCTACGACGGCAGGCATCGCCGCCTCGACGACGTGCTCGGCCTCGGCTTCGCCGTGCTCGGCTACGGCGTCGACCCGCGCACGGCGTGCTCCGCCGAGGATCTGGCCGTGCTGGACGGGCTCGGCAGTCACTTCGTCACGGTCTATCCCCTCGGCAGCCGCCCCCAGGGCAAGCCCGGCGACGGTCGGGGCGGCGGCGACGCGGTGGCCGACATCGAAGACCACACCGGCGCGCTGGTGCGCTGGTTCGGCAAGGCCGGAGTCCGCCGCGGCGGAGTGGTGGTGCTGCGTCCCGACCGGTTCGTGTTCGGCGTCGCGCCGCGCGGCGAAACCGCGCCGCTCGTCGCGGAATTGACGCGGCAGCTTCGCCTGCCCACCGGCCACGCGCCGCTCCCCGAGCGCATCACCGAGCACCTGATCACCTCCGACTACGAGGAGTCCCGATGACCTCGACCGTCACCGAGAGCCCGGCGGTCCTGGCCGCCGCGCAACGGCTCGCCGAGGCCGCGGACACCGGCGTGCCCGCCGCGCCCGTGCGCGACCTCATCGGCAGCGACGACGTCGCCGTCGCCTACGCTGTGCAGCGGCTCGGTGTCCGCGCGCGCGTCGAATCCGGCGCGCGGGTGGTCGGCCGCAAGATCGGCCTCACCTCGCCCGCCGTGCAGCAGCAGCTGGGCGTCGACCAGCCGGACTTCGGAGTCCTGTTCGCCGACATGGACATTCGCATCCCACTGGCCGACCGGCCACGACTGCTGCAACCGAAGATCGAGGCGGAACTGGCCTTCGTGCTGTCCGCCGATCTCGACACCGAAGAGATCGACGCCCGCAGCGTGCGGCACGCGGTGGACTACGCCGTCGCGGCGCTGGAGATCGTCGACAGCCGAATCGCGGACTGGGACATCACTTTCGGCGATACCGTCGCCGACAACGCATCCAGCGGGTGGTTCGCGCTCGGGGAGCAGCGGCTGTCGCTGGCGGATTTCGAGCCGCGCGAAGTCAGCATGAGTATGCGGCTGGACGGCGAGATCGTCTCCACCGGAACCGGTTCCGCCTGCCTCGGCGATCCGCTCAACGCGCTGGCTTGGCTCGCGCGCACCGCCCGCGACCTCGGCGACCCGCTGCGTGCGGGCGAGATCGTGCTCTCCGGCGCGCTCGGCCCGATGGCGCCGCTGCGGCCCGGCGCGCGCGTGCACTCCGAAATCCGTTACGGCGTAGCGACGCTCGCAACCGTCGGCTTCAGCATGGAGGAAACCGCATGACCCGCACCAAGGTCGCTGTGATCGGCTCGGGCAATATCGGCACCGACTTGATGATCAAGGTGCTCCGCCTCTCGGACACCCTGGAAATGGCCGCGATGGTCGGCATCGATCCCGCTTCCGACGGCTTGGCGCGGGCGGCGCGGCTCGGGGTGCCCACCACCGCCGACGGCGTGCGGGGCCTCATCGCCATGCCCGATTTCGCCGAGATCGATATCGTGTTCGACGCCACCTCGGCCCGCGCGCACCTGGCCAATGCCGAAGCCCTTGCCCCGCACGGGAAGCGGCTCGTCGACCTGACACCGGCCGCGATCGGTCCGTTCGTGGTCCCCGCCGTCAACCTCGACGCGCATCTGGACGCGGACAACGTCAACATGGTCACCTGCGGCGGGCAGGCCACCATTCCGATCGTCGCGGCCATCTCGCGCGTCACGCCGGTTCCGTACGCCGAGATCGTCGCGTCGATCGCCTCGAAATCGGCGGGTCCCGGCACCCGCGCCAACATCGACGAGTTCACCGAGACCACCGGCGCGGCGATCACCGCCGTCGGCGGCGCCGAGCGGGGTCGTGCCATCATCGTGCTCAACCCCGCCGAACCACCGCTGATCATGCGCGACACGGTGCTCGCGCTCATCGACGATCCGGCGCGGCGCGCCGGGGATGCGGTGCGCGAATCCATCCGGGCCATGATCGAATCCGTCGCGGCGTACGTTCCCGGCTATCGGCTCAAGCAGGACATCCAGATCACGCCGGTGCCGCGGGACGCCCCGGTGCGCACGCTCGTCGGCGACCGACCAGTGACGCATCAGGTGTCGGTGTTCCTGGAAGTCGAAGGCGCCGCGCACTATCTGCCGGCATATACCGGGAATCTCGACATCATGACCTCCGCGGCGCTGCGCGTCGCCGAACAGATCGCCCGAGGAGCCAGGGAGGCAGTGCGATGACCGAGGTTTTCCTCCAGGACGTCACTTTGCGGGACGGCATGCACGCGCTGCGCCACCGCATCACCCCGCAGATCGTCGCCGACATCGCCGCCGCTCTCGACGCGGCGGGCGTCGACGCGATCGAGGTCGCGCACGGCGACGGCCTGTCCGGCGGCAGCCTCACCTACGGGCCGGGCAGCAACACCGACTGGGAATGGCTCGCCGCGACGGCCGAAGTGCTGACCACCGCTCGGCTGACCACGCTGCTGCTGCCCGGCATCGGCACCATAAAAGACCTGCGCCGCGCCTACGAGCTCGGCGTGCGCTCGGTGCGGGTGGCGACCCACTGCACCGAGGCCGACATCGCCGCGCAGCACATCGGCTACGCCCGCGAGCTCGGCATGGACGTCTCCGGATTCCTGATGATGAGCCACATGAACAGCCCGGCGGGGCTGGCCGAGCAGGCGCGGCTGATGGAGTCCTACGGCGCGCACTGCGTGTATGTCACCGATTCCGGCGGGCGACTCACCATGAGCGGTGTGCGCCAACGGGTGCGGGCCTACCGCGCCGTGCTCGATCCGAGCACCGAGATCGGCATCCACGCGCACCAGAATCTGTCGCTGGCCGTCGCCAACAGCGTCATCGCCGTAGAGGAAGGCGTCACCCGGGTCGACGCCTCGCTGGCCGGACTCGGCGCCGGCGCGGGCAACACGCCGTTGGAGGCGTTCGTCGCGGTCGCCGACCTGACCGGATGGAACCACGGCGCCGATCTCGACGCCCTCACCGATGCCGCCGACGATCTCGTCCGTCCGCTCATGGACCGGCCCGTGCAGGTCGATAGGGAAACGCTGGCCCTCGGCTACGCCGGGGTGTACTCCAGCTTCCTGCGGCACGCCGAAACGGCGTCCGCCGCTTATGGAATCGACGTTCGCACCCTGCTCACCGAGGCGGGACGGCGCGGACTGGTCGGGGGGCAGGAAGACATGATCATCGATATCGCCCTCGATCTCACCGGCCGCGGCTAGCGGCCTGCTTCATCGCACCGTGGGCCTCGAGCGCCGCCATGACCGAGCGCCCGCCTGACCAATCCTCCAGAAAGCGAGTCTCATGACCGAGTCCACCCTGTCTCGTCGGCGCATGCTCGGTGGCGTCGCCGCGGGCACCCTTGGTGTCGCCGCGCTCGGGGCCGCGCCGGAATTCTCCACCGCGCGTGCGCAAGCCGCACCCATCCGCAGGCAGCCCGCCCCGAGCGGCACCTACCGCATCGACCTGCACGCGCATTTCCTGCCGCCGGACTACCGCGCGGCGCTGCTCGCGCACGGCCACTTCACCATCGGCGGCTACCCGACGCCCACATGGTCACCGGAGGACGCCCTCGCCTTCATGGACTACTACGGCATTCAGGCGCAGGCACTTTCGGTCTCCGATCCCGGTGTGTCGTTCCTGCACGGCAAGGAGGCCAACGATCTGGCCCGCTACTGCAACGATTACGCCGCCCAGTTGATCAAGACCCACCGCACCCGCTTCGGCGCGTTCGCGGTACTGCCGATGCCGGATATCGCCGCGTCCATCGAGGAGGCGATCTACGCGCTGGAGACCCTGCGCCTCGACGGTGTGGTGCTGCTCTCGGCCTATGACGGCGTCTACCTCGGCGACCCGCGCTACGAACCGCTGATGATCGCGTTGAACCAGCGCCGCGCGTTCGTCTTCGTGCATCCCGCGGCCATCCCCGCCGACGCGAAACCCGAACTCCCCCTTCCTGATTTCATGGAGGAGTTCACCTTCGACACCACGCGCGCCGCGACCATGATGATGGTCACCGGCATGACCCAGCGCTACCCGGACATCCGGTTCCAGCTCTCGCACGCGGGCGGCACCCTGCCGTTCCTGTCGCACCGCATCGGCGTGGCGTCGCAGACGGTACTCGGGGACCTGTGGCCGCAGGACCTGCCCAAGCCCTCCATCCTCGACATCCAGAACTTGATCTCGCGCTTCTACTTCGACACCGCGCTGAGCGGCTTCCCCGCGGCCATGGCCAGCGTGCTCGCCGTGACCAACCGCGACCACATCGTCTTCGGCTCCGACTGGCCCTTCAGCGCCGCCACCCTCCCCCAAACCGGCGACCACGATCCCGCCCCCGCTCTCAGCGAAATCTTCGACGCCGACCAACGCATGGAAGTCGAACGCCACAATCCCCTCCGCCAACTTCCCCGCCTCGCCGAAGCGGTGAACACGTAACTCGGGAAGTGCTATTCGAGTTCATCCCACATTTCCCATTCTTCGGTGTCGGCGGGCTTTCCACTGGGAAGCCACCACCGCCAGTGGCCTCCGGGCAGTCCGGTTGGAATGTCTTCTTCCGTCATAGGTTCGATATCCGGGGCAACCTCGCGAAGCGTCTGGTCGATCTCGGCAAGATCTTCCCGGTTGTCTTCGCTGAGCCGGTTTGCCACGTCCGGGTATTGGTCGCATAGCAACTGGAGCGCCGATCGCCGAAGGCTGGGTTCGAACCAACCGCCGCTGCGAACGCGGAACGTTTCCGTGAGGGTTTCGCCGATGTAGAGCGAGAGCGCGGACTGGCTCTCTTGGAGCAGTGCTGCTACTGCGCCTTCGAAATCGGCCAATTCTTCCGGCGTAGGCGCATCGTCCACCACGGAGCCCCGCCTGCACGCCGACCAGCGCGGCCATCGTGTCCGCGAACCCTGCGGTCCGACGTATGGCATTCGCAGCGCCGGAGGCTGAGTGCTCCAGGTAAGGAAACCGGCTGCCATCTCGACAGCCACGCGTCGGAAACGATCGATTCTTCGACAGTCGATATTATGGCCGCACGGCGATCGGGCGAACTACTGGGTGGTAGGCACCCGTATCGCGCAGAATCGTGCGATGGCCGGGAGGGTGAGCGCGGTTCGCGCACAGGCACGTACGAAATCAGCCGCTCTGCGCGCGACTGAGCAAGGATTCCCGCGCGGCGATCGGGCGCCGTGCGGGCCGGATCCGGTTGCTTCCCGCGGTCCTGCTCGCTCTCGCCGCCGGGCTCGGCGTGGCGTTCGTCGCCTATGGGTTCCTGCGGTGGATCACTCCGGTCGACGCGAGCAAGGCTGCCGCCGAGATCGACATCACCCGAGTCGCGTTGACCGTCGTCGCCGGAGTCGGTGGTGTCGTCGCCTTGGTGATCGCCTACCGCCGCCAACGCGATCTGGAGCAGTCCCGGTTCGTCGAACGTTTCGGCGCCGCGGCCGCCCAACTCGGCGCGACCGATGTCGCGGTCCGCATCGCCGGGGTCTACGCGATGGCCGGTGTCGCCGACGAATCCGAGGGTCTGCGCCGCCAGCAGTGCATCGACGTGTTGTGCGGGTACCTCCGCCTGCCCTACGACGCCGAGCATGGTGCTAGCGGACGGACCAAGCTCGTGGTCAAAGCCCCCGCGTTGAACGCGGGCGGGTGCGTGGAGAGACCGAAGAACACATCGAGTACCGGCAAAACGACCGGGAAGTCCGCGCCACCATCGTCCGTGTCATCGCTGACCATCTGCGCCCCTCAGCAGAGTACAGCTGGTCGACAAGCGACTTCGACTTCCGCACAGCACATCTCGAAGACGTCAACCTCAGCAAAGCGACGTTCTCGGGTTCAGCCCGGTTCGATGAGGCGACCTTCTCCGGCGACGCCCGGTTCGATGAGGCGACCTTCTCCGGCGACGCCGGGTTCGGCGGGACGATCTTCTCCGGCAACGTCTTGTTCAGCAGGGCGACCTTCTTCGGCAACGCCCGGTTCGGCGGGGCGATCTTCTCCGGCTACGCCGTGTTCGGGGGGGCGATCTTCTCCGGCAACGCCCGGTTGGTTCGGCGGGGCGACCTTCTCCGGCGACGCCCGGTTCGACGCGGCGACCTTCTCCGGCGGCGCTTCGTTCGTGAAGGTGAATTTCGGTACTGAGACCATCTCGTTCGTCAACCCGAAGCAGTGGGGTCCGCCAGTACCGGTGTTCGACTGGGACCAGGATGTCAGCCAGAAGCCCGCCAATGTCGAGCCACAGGATTGGCCACCTGCTCCAGCGCCAGCCTCGTAACCCACACATCGAGGTGTCGGAGAAACGATCGATTTTTCGACAGTGATCGTGGTACGACTGGGCATCTTTCGTACCGACTACTGGGTGGTGGGGCCGGATATCGCGCAGAATCGAGCGGTGCTCGAGTGGGTGGCTAAGCGCAACAAGGCAATCAGCCGCTTCGCCGGACGTATCCGACTGTTCCCCGCGGTCGCGGTCGCGCTGCTGGCCGGGCTGGGGGTTGCGTTCGCCGCGTACGGGTTCCTGCACTGGATCACCCCGGTCGACGCGAGTAAGAAGGCCGCCGAGATTGACGTCACTCGCATCGCATTGACCGTCGTCGCTGGCGTGGGCGGCGTCGTCGCACTGGTGATCGCCTACCGGCGACAACGCGACCTCGAACAGAGTCGGTTCGTCGAACGCTTCGGTGCCGCGGCCGCCCAGCTCGGCGCGACCGATGTCGCGGTCCGCATCGCCGGGGTCTACGCCATGGCTGGTGTCGCCGACGAATCCGACGGGCTACGCCGCCAGCAGTGCATCGATGTGCTGTGCGGCTACCTGCGGCTGCCCTACAGTCCCGAACTCGGCGGCAACCATCAGACCAAGGACATCCGCAAGCACCGGGCAGTTGATCTCGCTGGTCCGGAGAGCGAACAACACTTCGAGTACCGGCAGAACGACCGCGAAGTCCGTGCCACCATCGTCCGGGTTATCGCCGAGCACTTGCGGCCCCCGGCCGAATACAGCTGGACAGCAAGCCACTTCGACTTTCGCACAGCTCATCTCGAGGACGTCGACCTCAGCGATGTAGAGTTCTCCGGCGCCGCCTGGTTCGACGGCGCGACCTTCTCCGGCGACGCCCGGTTCTACCTCACGCGCTTCTCCGGCGACGCCCGGTTCGAGGGCGCGACCTTCTCCGGCGACGCCCGGTTCGACGTCGCGCACTTCTCCAGCCACGCCTGGTTCGAGGGCGCGACCTTCTCCCTCTACGCCCGGTTCGACGACGCGCACTTCCCCGAGACCCCCCGGTTCGACCGCGCAACCTTCTCCGGCGACGCCCGGTTCGACCGCGCGACCTTCTCCCTCTACGCCCGGTTCGACGACGCGCGCTTCTCCGGCACCGCCCGGTTCGACCGCGCGAGCTTCTCCGGCACCGCCCGGTTCGACCGCGCGACCTTCACCAGCGACACCCGGTTCGTGGAGGTGAATTTCGGTACTGAAACCATCTCTTTCGTCGGCCCGAACCAGTGGGGTCCTCCAGCACCGGTATTCGACTGGGACCGGGACGTCAGCCAGAAGCCTGCCAATGTCGAACCGCAGCATTGGCCACCCGTTGTAGCGGCGGCCTCGTAGTCATACTGCGGGGTGTTGAGAATCGTTCGCTTCTTGGACACCCGGGGCACGTGTCGGTTGGCCGAGGTCGCCCCCAGCGACCGCGTGTCGCCAAACGTGTCGAGAACTTGGGTAGGACAGCCGCGACGTAGCGGTCCAGTCACGTTCTCAGGACTGATTCAGGCAAGCACGCTGCCCGTCGTAACCCCGAAATGCGTGCCGAGAGTGTGTCTTTCAACACCGGAGGTTCGCGATGAGTGGTTGGCGCGGCTGATCTAGGCTGGCCCAACGAAGGCTTGAGGCCGGAATGAGGGGGCGAGCGGTGTTCGAGGTCAATCCGGAGAGCTTGCGGGCAGCCGCGGATGCGCTGGCTCGTCTGCCGGCCGATATCGATGGTTCTCCTTCGCTGGGCGCAGACCAAGTCGAGGGAAAGCTGAAGGGCTCCGCGATCGGGCACAGTCTCGGGCAAACGACCCCGTTGGCGACGCAGGCCCGGGACGCAGTGAAGGCGAGGTTCAGTCACTTCTCGCAGCTACTCGCCCATGCGGCGAATACCTTCGACGACAACGACATGGCGGTCGCCTCACAGCTCGCGGCGGTCACCGACTTGCTCCCGGCGGGTGGCGCGGATGGTCACTAGAGCGACGCCCACCCCGGGTGAGGTGCTGGGCTGGGATATCTCTGCGCTGGCGGGCATCGGCGAGAGGTCCACCCAGATCGCGGATGCGATCGTGAAGGCGTCGAACTCGATGCATTCGGTGATCCACGACGATCTCGCATGGCAGGGTGAAGCGCGTCAGGCGGCCGGGGACAAGGCCGACCGCGAGCAAACCCAGATGCGCACCATCGCCACCGCGTTCTACGACCTCGGTACGGCCTGCGCGGGCGCCGCCCGCGACATGGAATACCCGCTGACCGAGATCAAGACGATCTTCCAGCACTACGTCGCAGCCCCGGTCACCGTCGCCGACGATTGGAGCATCACCGGGGTCGAAAACTGGAATTCCGAAGCAGGCACACAGCTCTCGCGCCTGGCCGGGCTCGTCTCGACGCTCGCGACAGCCGACGCCCAGTGGGGCGCGAAGATCGCCGAGGCCAACGAACAGCTTCAGCTGCCCGAGTCGAGCGACATCCTCTTCCAAGCTCCCAACAAGGGTCTGCCTCAACCACCTGACGGATGGAGCGACGACCCCGTCAAGAGAATGGCCCAGGAAATCGCCTACGGTCACGCCTGGGAAAAGCACTACGACGACTTCAAGGGGATGACCCAGGACCAACTTGCAGACAAGGTCTATCGGATCATCCAAGGCCCGGATATGGAGCGGCTGGGCAAGGACTACAAAGGTGATCCGGTCATGATGAGCTACGACGGGTTCATCGTCATCATCGATCCCAGCACCGACGATCATGGCACCGTCTACCGACCGAAGGACCCACTGGGTGAGTTCATCCGCCTCACCGGCCAGACCACTGATCCCTCACTGGGTCCTCCCCGGGGTACTGGCGGGACCGGGGGAACCCCACCAGGGAAACCTGGTGGTAGTCGATGACTACGACATCAGGAGAAGGCACCGTTGGAATTTGATATGTCGACGCTGACGCCCAGGGAACACGACTTCGTGGACGCCGCACTGGCCAGCTGGACCGGAGTATCGACCAACGCACCGATCCCAGTGCGGGCATTGGGTTTTCCCAACCGTGACCGGTTCGACGATGAGGCCGAAAGGCTTCGGCGTGCGGTCCGCGAGCGCGCGACGCTGACCGAGGTCGAGACCGCGAGAGTGCTTTTTCTCAGCGAACTGGCTTTCGGCAGCGACCTGTTCGGCGCGGGTGTGGAGTTCCAGCTGGTCAGCCCGATGCGTGACGCAGAAGCAGTCACCATCCTGCGTTCGCTGCAACGGAAGCTTTTCACCCGCGCCGGAGCCAAGGCGCTGTTCGCGCCCGAGCTGTACGCACCCGAGTAAGTCCCAAGCGGCGGCACCCGCGCGGACGCTGGCAGTGCCGCGTCCGACTTGGCCATGGAACACTTATTGCCTGATAACCACGGTTATCGGGCAACATCGCCTGGGGACGGCTGGGCGATCTGGCCGGACGCCGTGCGGCGCGCACGGTTCGTTTCCTGGTTATCGGACAACTTCGGCGAGAGGCCGCCGCCGTCCTGGTCACTCCGCTGCGGGCGCCGTTCCTAGCTGGGCGGCTTTCACTTCGCCGTGCACGACGGCGAGGCTGACGCCGACGCCGCGCGAGATTTCGCGCAGGGACTGCCCTTCGGCGTGGCGTGCCAAAATCGCGCGGCGTTTGTCGGCATCGACAACGCGCGGCCGCCCGCCCTTGCGGCCGCGGCGCGCCGCGGCTTGCAGGCCGTCGCGGGTTTTGCGGGCGATGTCGCGGCGGCGGTCTTCGGCCAGGGCGAGCGCCAGGTCCAGGATCAGGCTGCGTTCGGTGTGCTCGCCGGCGGCGATGCCGTGCAGGATCTTCACCGAGATCCCTTGCTGGAACAGGTCGTTGAGCACGATCAGGCCCTCGAGCAGGTTGCGGCCGAGGCGGTCGGCTTCCTGGACGGTGAGCATGTCGCCCGGGCGCATGTAGTCGAGCGCGGCCTGCAGTCCCGGCCGGTCGGCGACCTTGAGCTTGCCGCTGATCTTCTCCTCGAACACCTTCACGCAGATCGGATCGAGGTCGTCGTGCTGGCGCAGCGTCTCCTGCTTGCTCGTGCTGACGCGAACGAGACCGACCAATGCCATCCAAACCCCCTCCGAACGTTCGGTAAACGTGTTCGACAACCGGGTGCGGCTCTACCGGAAAACGAACGGGTTGCCGAACATTCGCCCCTGCGTGTCACGCCCGCCAGTGGCGCGGTGGGTGTTCGGTAGACGAACGTTCTCCAAACGCTCGCCAGATGCACGCGCTGACAGGTAGCCGGATGCCAGCGGAATCTTCACCGACAAGAAATCGGGGAAGAACGCCGAACGCGAAGAGGTCTCGACGTGCCTGGACTACCCCGTGCCGGAGACGCGGGTTCTTCCGGCTTTTGTCAGACGACACTACTGCGCGACGTACCAGGTCCAGATCAGGGACAGCACGGGCACCCAGGCCGAACAGGAACAGGTCCGGGAATCACAACCCCGGTCAGTCCTGGCTGCACCGCTCCCCCAACTCAGTGACCTGATCATCGGCCGTCAGGCGGCGACGCGGCGTTGGCGTGGAAAGCCGGACCCCCGGTACGGAGTCGTCGCGGCGCACCCGCGCTGGCCAAACCGAATTCGGGTGCGAGGCAATAGCTGATCCGAATAAGATCGTGGCAGAGGGCTTCTCGTTCGGGGTGAGCGGTCTTCGATCGGTGATTCTGACGAACGAGAAGGGTGGAGCGATGACTGCCGCCAGTGGAAGACGTGGATTCCGAGGACGATTGAAGGCTTTTGCCGCGGCTGCGGTCCCCCTCGCCGCGATGATGACTCTGCTCTCGCCAGCAACGGCGTCGGCGGGAGATCGGTCCGAAGGCGGGAACTGGGATGCACCTCCCACCTGCTTCCGGGAAGGTGTCCAAGTGCACAAACAGTACGCCAGCGGCCGGGTGTACTACGGCGCCTACACCTTCCACCACGAGTACAACTACCGGCGCTACTACGACAACATGGGCTACGAGATCCGCTACGTCTGGGTCTGGGAGGTCCAGGACTACAACCCCGGGCTCCGGGATTACGCGACGGTGGGCTGGGCCCACAAGCTTTGCGGCGCCGAGTGGGTACAGACCAACTTCGGCAACGTCGGCTGAGTCACTCGAGTATGGAACGCCCCGGAGCCATTGCGCTCCGGGGCTTCTTCCTTCTCAGTGGTAGTTGTAGATCCTCGTTTCGGCACTCGGAAGGGTATTCGCGAGTGTTGGGTTCTGTGCTGAAGCCGGTGATCGCGTTGGACGCGGCGGGGGAACGAATCTCGTGGAACTCCCCGCCGTCGAATACTCAGAAGGACGTCGTGCACGTCGCAACCCGCGCGGTCGGACTCGGGGATGATCGAGCCGAGTTCCCAATCGGGGGCGGTGATCTCGGGCTCCGGTCGGGATCGATGGTCGCCGCTTGCTCCAGGCTGCGCATCACATCCAGCGGCGGAAGAAAGGTCGGCGGTGGTGGGGGCGGGGGCGGGCGGCCCAGCGGGGGTTGTCTTCGTCGCGGCGGTAGGCGGCGACCTGGCCCGCCACCGAGAAGCGGAGTCGGCGCGCTTCGCCGAGTACTTCGCCGTCGGCCGCCACCGCTTCCGGTTCGCGCACCTGCACGATCAGCTCGGGCACTTGCAGTTCGTTGTAGACCTTGCTGCGGCCGATGGCGGCCAGCAGCAGGGCCAGCACCGCGCGGGTGCGGGAGAACCGTAGGTCGGCGCGCAGCCAGCGGACGTCGAGCATGCCGTCGTCGAGCCGGGCGCGGAACGCGGGCACCGCGCCGTGCGGGTGATACGCGCCGTTGCCGATGAACAGGAACCACACGTCGTGCCAGGTCTCGTTCAGGCGGATCCGGACCGGCTGCGCGTCCCGCAGGACGACCACGAGGGCGGCCGCGAAGGCGGGCCATTTGCCCCACCTCGGCTGCCATTTGTCGCGCAGCCGAACGAGATCCGGGTACGCGCCCAAGCTGGCGGTGTTGATCAGATAGTGGGTGCGCGCGCCGTCCTCGGTGTCGAGTTCCACGCTCGCGATGTCGACCGCGACCGCCTCGCCCGCGCCGGTGGCGTCGACCACCTCGCGCAGGTCGTAGACCCCGAGATCGCGCGCGAAATGGTTCAGGGTTCCGGTGGGAACGACGACCAGCGGCAGTTCGTGGCGCAACGCCACGGCCGCCGCCGCGCCGATCGTCCCGTCACCGCCCGCCGCGCCCACCGCGAACGCCCGCTCGGTGCGCGCCGCCAGCGCCTCCTCCAGCTGCTCGACGCAATCGCGGCCGGGCTCGGTGCGCAGCACGGTGGCCGCGGGCAGCGCGGCGGCGATGTCATCGGTCGGGTCGTAGCCGGGAGCGCCGGACACCGGATTCACCAGCAGGACAAGGCCTTTGCCCTCGACAAGCATCGGCACCTCGCGCACCGCGCGCGCCGCGGCCTCGTCGGATTCACGGACCGGCCACCAGCGGCGCGAGGCCATCGCGACACCGGCCCCGACGGCCGCGCCGACGACCACGTCGGAGGTCCAGTGCACTCCGGTGTGCACCCGGGAGTAGGCGACCGTGGCGGCCAGCGGCGCCACCACCACCGCGGTGCGCGGGCTCTCCAGCGCCACCGCTGTGGCGAACGCGATGGCGCTCGCGCTGTGCCCGGAGGGGAACGACGAGGAGGTCGGCACCCGGACGAGGCGCCGATGCGGCGGCAGCAGTTGCGCGGCCGGTCTGCGGCGCGCGATCAGCGATTTGAGTATCAGGTTGACGGTCAGGCTGGCCCCGGCCACCGAGACGACGCCGCGCAGCGCCGCCCGGCGCGTCGCACCCTGGCGGGTGGCCAGCACCGCCGCGAGGACCGTCCACAGCACGCCATGGTCCGCCGCCCGGGTCAACCGCACCATGCCGCGATCGACCGCCGTCGTCGGAATCCGTGCCACCGCACCGGTAACCGCCCGATCCATCTGCTCCACCCGGCGAAACGTCCGGCCCAACCACGCGCTCACCCCGTCGAAAGTACAGCCCCCGCAACGCGCCGCGCAGCACACCGTGCGCACGCTCGGCCGAGGCCACGAGAATTCGACGAAAAGACCTCGCGCGCCGCCTTCCAGACCGCCGCCCGCCTGACCGAGAACCAGCGGGAGCGAAGCTTGTTGCCACGCAAGGCGTCCGCGGGGGATGGCGGCCCGTTTCACCTACTGCTCGCCGGGTACGCGCCAGAAGGACGGAGGTTGGTGTGATGGCGGAAGCGACGACGGCGCGGCGGGTGCGAGCGCGCGCCCATATCGGCGGGCCACTGGCGCTGCCGTGGCGATCGTGGTGGGGCGTGTTGCGTCGTACCGTTACGGAGTTCCGGTCGGACAATCTGACGGACTGGGCCGCCGCGCTGACCTACTACAGCGTGATATCGCTGTTTCCTGGCGTCATCGTGCTCTCCTCACTGCTGAGCCTGGCCGGACCCGATGCCACCCGTTCGCTGATCGACACCATCGACGACATCGGGCCCGGTGGTGGCAACACGGTCGTGGTGCAGGCCGTCGAGGAGCTACAGCGGTCGCGTTCACTGGCCGGGCCGCTGGCGATCATCGGTGTGGCGACGGCGCTCTGGACGGCGTCCGGATATCTCGGCGCGTTCGTGCGCGCCGCCAACGCGGTCTACGACACCGAGGAGGGGCGGCCGCTCTGGAAGACATTGCCGCTGCGCCTCGGACTCACGGCCGTGACCGTGCTGCTCGTCGCACTGTGCGCGATCGGCGTCCTGGTGAGCGGCCGCATCGCCGACACCGTCGGCCAGTGGCTCGGGCTCGGGTCGGCCGGGGTGACGGTGTGGAGCATCGTGAAATGGCCGGTGCTGGCGGTGCTGGCCAGTCTGGTGTTCGCCCTGCTGTACTGGGCCGCGCCCAATGCTCGTCAGCTCGGCTTCCGCTGGCTCACGCCGGGCAGCCTGCTCGCGGTGGTGCTGTGGATCGTGGCGTCGGCCGGATTCGCCTTCTACGCGACCAATTTCGGCTCTTACAACAAGGTGTACGGCTCGTTGGCCGGGGCGATCGTCTTCCTGGTGTGGTTGTGGCTGTCTAACGTCGCGATCTTGCTCGGGGCGGAGTTCGACGCCGAGCTCGCGCGCGGGCGCCGCATCGAAGAGGGGCAGCCCGCCAACAGCGAACCCATCCTGCCGCCGCGGGACGAACCCGATCGGAAGGACGAGGACTAGCTCGCCGAGCATCTCGATCCGGCTACGGGAGCGCAAGACCCCAATGTTGGTGTCGACGAAACTCCTTGCGGTAGAAGCGATCTTGCCGGGGTAGCCCTTCAGGGTGATGGCTCGTAAGAATCTCTTCGCGCTTGTAGGTGTTGTCGCGGTGGGCGTCGGCCTGTCGTTCGCGTCGGTCCGGCCGGTTTCCGCGGCGCCCGCGGCGCACGTGGTCGGCGAGGCGCCGCTCGGCGAGGCGGCGGTGCGGATGGACGTGTATTCGCCGTCCATGGACGCCATGGTGACCAACCGCGTGATCCGCGCCGCGGGCGGCGGTCCCGCGCCGACGTTGTACCTGCTGACCGGCATCGGCGGCGGACAGGACGGCATCTCCTGGTGGGACGACACCGACGTGGTGCGCTTCTTCGCCGACAAGCACGTCAACGTGGTGATGCCGGTCGGCGGCGCGTTCAGCATGTACACCGATTGGCAGGCCGACGACCCGTCGATCGGCCGCCACCGCTGGCAGACCTACCTCACCGAGGAACTCCCCGCGGTCGTAGACGAACAGCTCGGCGCCACCGGCCGCAACGCGATCGCCGGTGTCTCCATGAGCGCGGCCTCCGCGGTCGACCTCGCCATCCAGGCGCCCGGCCTGTACAGCGCGGTCGCCGCCTACAGCGGATGCCCCTGGACGTCCGATTCGCTCGGCATCGCCTTCGTGACGGCGCAGGTGGTGCGCGGCGGGGCCAACCCGGCCAATATGTGGGGCCCGCCGGGCGGCGCGGGTTGGCGCGCGCACGACGCCTTCGCCCGCGCGGGCGCGTTGGCCGGTAAGGCCGTCTACCTGTCCGCGGGCTCCGGCGTACCGGGAGCGATCGACCGAGGATTGCCCTTCCCGCCCGTCGAGGCCATCGCGAACGCGTGCACCGCGGCGTTCGCGGGTCGGCTCGACGAGCTCGGGATTTCCGCGGTGCACGTCGAACGGCCGACCGGGTCGCACACCTGGGGGCTGTTCGAGAAGGATCTGCACGAGTCGTGGCCGCATCTGGCCGGTGCGATCGGCGCGTGAGCCGGGTCCGGCTACTGCCGCACGCTCAGCCACCCATCCATCAGTCCGTGGTACCGGCAATAGAACGGATGCGAGCCGATCTCGGCGGGCGCGGGAAAGGTGACGGACCGCCCCGGATCGATGTCGTGGTCGAACAGTCCGGGCCGCTTGCTGGTGATGCTGTGTTCCACCAGATCGTTGTTCACCACCGTGATGTCCGCGTTCGGGGTGATCGGCGGCGTCCGCGGGTAGGCCAGATCCTGGATCGTGATGGTGACGGCGGGAATCGGCGGCGGGCCGGGCGGTGGACTGGATGCGACGGGATCCTCTTCGGAAGAATCGCCGCCGCACGCCGCGGCCAGCGCGATCAGCGCCAGCACCGCGGCCAACCGGGTCGGGCGACCGACCCGGCGCACCGCTTTCATGGCTGTTCGCCGCGACCGCTGCGGCTGCCGACGTACGCGAGTTCACGCACCCGCCCGATCACCTCGGGCAGGATCCGGACCTCGTCGGGATGGTTGGTCATCGGGTCGAAGAAGTCGGTGCGGTAGTCGCCGGGGTCGGCCGGATGCAGCGTGACCTCGGCGAGCCTGCGCTCCGGCTTGCCCATCTCGCTCGCCGAGAGGACGAAGGTGGCGGGCTCCCCGCGCAGGTGGTCGGCCAGGGCGTCGAGCGACGGGGTCTCCGGCTGGTCGTCGTCGGGTTCGGCGAAGATCCAGGTCGCCGCGGAGTCGCCGAGCCGGTAGGGCATCAGGCAGCCGTACCTGGCCGTGCGCCAGCTGCGCGCCGGGGTGATCACGAAGCGGCTCAGCGAACCGGTGCCGGTGGTCGCCAGCGCGAAGTCCCACGGGTGGTCGTCGCGATCGAGTACCCGCAACGCGAGGCCGAGCACGTCCGGCAGCCCGGCCGGGGTGCCGATGCCCTTGGACAACCTCGCGAGCACCGCCCGCTCCCCCTCCCCGAACAAGAACTCGTACTCGGGTTCGGCATGCAGTCGCCCGGACAGGCGCAGTCCGTTCGGATGGAAGACCCGAGCATGGCGCAACTTCGCCACTCCGGAGAAAACACCGCGCACGGCATCCGCTGCGAGATCGGTCATCGCGACTCCTTCGATCGGGGCGGTCGACATCCACCGACTGCCCCGCCGCGCGGACAATAAACCGGGCCGCGATGTGGCAGGAGCGCTCTCGTGGGTACTCCAAAGACGATGACAATCACATCCCAGTACCGCAAGGCGGTGAACACGATGACATCGACCCAAGCACTCCGACCGACCATCGAGACGGTCAGCGTGCGGGTACCTGCCCGGCCCATCGGATTGACGATGCTGCGCACGACCGTGGAATCCACCGCGGTGGTCGCTTACGCCGACGCCGACGGCGCGGCCGAGCTAGGGCTGATCGTCGAGGAGGTAGCGCGCAAACTCGTCGACTCCGCCACCGACGACTCGACGCTCGACTGCACCCTCTCCTGTGCCGGCGACATGACGCGGGTGCGGCTGTCCGCGACCACCCGGTCGGAGCTGCACCGCGAGCCCTACGCCGTCGGCTGGCAGATCGTCGACGCGCTCACCAAGGACACCCGGGTCACCCGCTCCCACTTCGACCGCGCCAGGCACGGCTACCCGACCGAGGTCGACTTCGATTGGCAGCCGGGAGTTTCCGCCGCCTGACCGTGGCCGCCCGCGCACGGACGGCCACGGTGTGCCTGGATCTCAGGCCGGAGTGTGCTGCTCGTGCGTGAACGGCTTGCTGCCTTCCACCGCGGGGCTTCCTTCCGGATTCGTCTCCGCGCCGTGGTTCTCCCGCTCGCTGGTGCCTAGCCACTCGGAGGCCGGGTTCTCGATATAGCGCCACTCCATGCCCTCCGGCCACGGTCCCTGTCCCTCGTTCCACGGGCCGCGGGCGCTCGCCGAACCGTTGGACATGTTGAAGGCCACGTTCTGGAAGCGGTCGTCCCCGGGTAGTGCGCCGGGAGGGAAGTTGACCGGGAGCTCGTTCAGCGCCGCGGTGAACTGCTGGAAATGCGCGACCTCGCGGCTCATCAGGAACGACAGCGTGTCCTGGACACCCGGGTCGTCGGTGAACTGCTTGAGGTACTCGTAGACGATCTTGGCTCGCGATTCCGCCGCGAGATTGCTGCGCAGGTCGACCGACGGTTCGCCGTTGGAGTTCACATAGGACCCCGACCACGGCACACCCGCGGAATTGCTGACGTCGGGACCGCCGCCGGACAGCGAGAAGAACAGCGGATCGGCCGCGACCTGATGCACAGCCTGCTCGCGCCCGTCGGAGGTGGCGATCACCGGCATCCAGTCGCAGCGTTCGTTGGCCTGCTTCAGATCGTCGTTGAGCCCGTCCAGCAGCATGGTGATCATCGAGCCGACGATCTCGAGGTGACTGAATTCCTCGGTCGCGATGTCCATGAACAGGTCGTACATCTTGGGGTGCTTCTTGCGCAGCACGAACGCCTGGCTGAAGTACTGCATCGCCGCCTTCAGCTCGCCGTTCGCCCCGCCGAACTGTTCCTGCAACAGGGTCGCGAACCGCGGGTCCGGCCGGTCCACCCGCACCTCGAACTGGAGATCTTTGTTGTGGATGAACATCTCTCTCCTCGATGGTCGTGAAGTGGCAAAACACCGATGGGTGCCGCCTACCCCCACGCCCAACCCCGAAACCAGACCTGCCGAACACCGTCGGCGGGCCTGGCGCCCTTCTATGAGCGACGCGTGAAGTCGTCCGTCCTCACGCGTCCCCGGCGCGGTCGAGGAACCACCGCGCCAGCCAGTCGACGGCGGTTCGGCCGTCGGCGTCGATGACGTAGTGGCCGTAGCTCTGGTGCGCGCCCGAGGTGACGAAAGCGGTGGCGCTCAACGCTTCCGAGATCAGGCGCAGCACGGCGTCCGGTCCCTGGCCGCCGACCGTGCCGAGCACGTCGCGGGTGAGCCGGTGCAGTTCCGCGCCCGCCGCGCCGGTGAGGTCGTCCGCGGCCAGGGTCACGAAGCCGAACAGTGTCGGGAGCACGGCGTGCACCCGTGCCGCGAGGTCGAGCGGCGGCGCACCGGAGCGCGACGCTTGGACGACGTCCCACAGATCGTCCTGCAACAGGGTCGCCTGACCGACCAGCGCGGGCGCGTCGATCTCCGCGACCGCGCGCACCAACTGCGCCGCGAGATGAACGGCGCCGCTGTCGTCCGGGATCAGGCCGAGCAGCCGCGACACCTCGCGCAGGTCCTCGCCCACCGTCCGCAGCAGCGGCGCGAACGCCGAATTGAGTTGCGCGACAATGTCGTACAGTTCGCGCACGACAGCCGCGAAGTCGACACCGTTCGCGATCATATCGGCCAGGCGGCCCAGCGCCGCGCCGACGGCGGGCAGCCGCGCCGCGAAATGGACGGCGTCGGCGGCCACCGACGCGATCCGCCCGATCAGCACCGAGGGCCACAGCTCGGCGAGCACCCGCCACGCCTCGCGCAACGTCTGCTCGGGTTCGGTGCGCACCAGCTCGAGCAGCGGCGCGGTCACGTCGGCGACGACGGCAACGGCGTGGCCGGTCACAGCGGCGGGCTCGCGGTCGGGCTCCGCGAGTGCGTCGAGCACGGCCAGCGCGGCACCGATATCGGATCGGGCCACCCCGTCCAGCACGGCCGCCGCCAGCCGCTCCGACGCCGAGCCATCGGCGAGTTCGTCTCGCGCCGTGGGATGTTCGTCCATCCAGCCCGCCAGTTCACGCAGCGGGCGCAGCGTCGCGACCAACCCACCCGCCGCGGCCGCCAGCCGCGCGGTGGCGCGCGCCCCCGCGGCACCGTATCCACCGAGCTGGTCGATCGCGGCGGGCAGCTCCGCCAGGCGCACGTCGCCGAAGTCGGAGGCAAGCAGGCTGTTCAGCGCGGTGGTGTTCGAGTCGTCCACGGTGGTCTGGTCGGCGTCGGTCGGCTGGGCGAGCAGCCTCCCGAGAGAGGCGAGCAGCGGGTGGGTGGCCGCGTCGGTCGAGCAGTACCTGTCCTTGGTCGCGCAGATCTGGGCTGTCACCGACGAGACCGCGCAGAACCCGCTCGGACGCGGCCCGGCGATGCCCTCCCCCGGCACGGGCGGGCCGACCAGGGTCGCGCCGCCGGTGCCCTGGCGCGGATCGGCGAGCAAGCCGACCGCGAGCACACGGTCCGCGGCGACCGGTGCGCCGGTGCAGCCGATCGCCGCGGCCACGTCACCCATCGCGTCGGCGCCCTGGCTGTATCCGGCGAGGACGAATTTCGTTGCGGGACAGTCGCGGCCGAGCTCGTCGATGGCGCGCGTCGCCGCTTCGACGCCGGTCGCCTTGCTGTCGCCGTAGGGCATGCGGTCGAAGGCCGCGGCTTCGTAGGCCGGGAAGCGGAAGGCGAACGCGTCGCCGAGACCCGTCGCCAGCGCCGTGGCGAGCGGCGCGAGCATGCCCACCGGCGCGGATTCGTCCGCCCACGGATTCGTCTCCCAGGTCCCCGGCAGGAAGACCCCCGCGACCGCTGGACAACCCGCGTCCGCCTCCGCACGAGCGACGACGGGCGCGATCACGGCGACCACCGCGATCACCGCCGAGATCAGCAGGATCGGCACCCGACCCCTGGCGGAACGGTCGGATCGATTCACCTGAGCACCTCCTGCCGCTCCGGCGCGGGCCGAGTCCCGAATATCGCCAACCCATTTCACCAGCGACGCACCGATCCCCGAGGTGAAACGCGCAAATTTCACACATTGGCCGCGAGAAACCGCCTGATCGACCAATCCGCGCGCGGGAGCTGACCGAAGTCCTTTCTATCGAATCAGACCGTGGCCGGCTCGGCGCGCGACGACGGCAGAGCATGCCCGACAGGAAGTGACACCCGATGATCCCCCCAGAACAGCCCGACGCGGACCTGCTCGAGCTGGCCTACCCCTACGCGATGCACGCCGTCACCGAGATCGAGCGCGAACTCATCGAGCGGCGACGCGCGGCCGCCGATCGGACACGCGCCGCGGAGTTCGACGCGATGGTCGGCGCGACGCGAGAAACGTTGGCCGCGTTGAGCATTCTCGATGCCCTGCCCCCGCCCGCCGGTCTGGAAGACCGGTTGATGCGAGCACTCGACGAGGCCGTATCGCGCCGACGGGCCCGGAGGCTGTCGCGCAAGAACTGGCTCGCCGCCGCGATGGCGGTGCTGATCGCCATCGCGGCGGGCGTCGTCGCCAGTCATCGCGGCCGATACCGGCGCGCGCCCGTTCCGGCGACCGATGTCTTGGCGGCCACGGTTCAGCAGGCGCGCGGTCCCGAGCAGCCGATGCCGATCGCGCGAACGAATCTTCCCTGACCCCAACGCGAGAAGGCGGGGCGGCGAGCACCCCGCCTTCCGCGACGATCAGTTCGCCGAGCCCGAAGGCTCCTGCGGCGGGTTGTTGTCGACCACGGCACCGCGGTGCTCGACGAGCACCGGATGAGTGATCTTCATCTCCGGCGGGCCCATCGTGGGCGGCGGGTTGACGTACCCCGGACCATTCGGGTTCAAGACCGGCGGCTGTTGCTGCAACTGGCCCGGAATGGTCTTGGTCGGGCAAACGAACACCAGGTCGGTCGTGGCCCGTGGCCGCGCGTACGTCACGACCGGGACCTGGCCGACCCCATCCGAGCACGTCACAACGGACTCCACCCGGTAGGTGTCGTCGGTGTCGTTGCGACAGCTGTATCCCTCGCACGAAACGCCGGGCGCGAGCTCCTGCGCGACCGCTTGCGGCGCGAGTACCCCGGCCGCTGCCATGACGACGGACGCGACGCCGAGGCCGAACGTCAATCTTTGACGCATCAGTGAATCTCTCCTATCGAAGCCCCGACCTGACGGTCAATATACCGATGATCGCCGCCCGCGCCACCTGCACGAGTTTCACCAGCGGCATTGCCCGACAAGATGTTTCGTCGATCGCGCAAGCTGTCACGGAGCGGGGGCCAGCTCGCCGAACCAGTCGAGTGTTCGCGGCAGCGCCAAGCGCACGGTCGCCGAGTGGTCGACGGGTCCGAGATCGACGACGCTCGCCCGGTCGCCCAGGTCCGCCCGGCACAGCTCGGCATTGGCGGCGGGCACGGCGCGGTCGGCCGAGGAGACGTAGAGCCGCACCGGCGCAGGCGGCGTCCAGTCGCAGACCCCGTCGCTGTCGGTCATGGCGCGCAGCGCCGCGCCGGTCGGGTCGAGCGCGAGTTCCTGGAACCGAGGCGTCAGCAGTTCGCGCGGGGTGGCGGGTAGTCCGGTGGAGACGGAGAGGATGTCGTGCCGACCGTCGAAGAGTTGCTCGACGCGCTCGGCGTAGGGCGGCTGAAACGCCTCGCTCGGATCGTCGTAGAGGTGGTAGATCCGGTTCATCGCGGTGAGCCAGTAGGCGATGTAGAGCACCGCGGCGCGCGGGGTGATCCGGCCGTCGAACGCGGCGGGCTTCTGCACCTCTCGGAGAGCGTAGGGACCGCTCACCGCCGCGACACCCGCCAGGGTGAACCCCGATTCCGGCTCGGCGGCCACCCGCTGGGCCAGGGCCATCGCGGCCTGGCCGCCCTGGGAGAACCCGGTGACCAGCAGCGTGCCGTCGAGTTCGCGGCCCTCTCGCTCGGCCACCGCGCGGGCGGCCCGCAGCAGATCCGCCGAGGCGCTCGCCTCGGTGGGCGCGTGCGCGTACGGGTGCGGACCCGGGCCTTCGCCGAGACCTAGGTAGTCCGGGGCGACCGCTGCGTAGCCCGCGGCCGCGAACAGGACGGTCCGCGCCCGATCGGTCTCGGCGTCGGCCGACGGCGCCTCGTCCTTGCGCACGATCGTGCCGTGCGCGTAGCTGACGACCGGAAGCTTGCGCGCCTCGCCGCGGGGCAGGACGACGAGGCCGCTGGCGGTGGTGCCGTCGCCGTCGGGCCCCAAGGTGCGGTAGACGACCCGGTAGGCGTCGACGCCGTTGCGGACCGGGGTCTGAATCGCCCACTGGTTCAGGTACGCGGCGGTCTGCTCCGTCGTCGCGCCGAGCACCTGCGTCACCGAGACGACCTCACCGGGCGCGGCCGCGACGACGCCGCGCTGCTCACCGCACCCGACGAGCCCGCCGAGCAAGAGTGCCAGCGCCGCCACGAGCGCCGCCGAGGATCTGATCACCCGCCTCGGCGGACCACCCGCGCACCGGAAATTCTCCTCCGTCGCCATCAACCCACACTCCCACCGTGCACCGATATCACGCCACCTACCGGCCGGAATCGGGCGCCGCACCTGTCTCAGCGTTCGCAAACCGGGCTGAGTACGGGGACCCCGTCCGAAAAGTTTCGGCCCGGCAACGCTGACATCAGCTAAAATTGTCGATACCTGGAATACGAAGTGGGTCGGCGTCCTGTTCGCGTCATCTCGTTTGGGGGCAGGAAGTCTTTGGGTTTCGCCCGTCGGTCCGGTGCAATGTCGCACGCCGCGGTGTACCGCGACACGACTATGTCGGCGCCCAGCCCACTGCCGAGGAGGCACGCATGGTCGACAACGCCGCAACCGAGCAGTCCGAACCCGATCCCGCCATCGTCATCTGGCCCGAACCCAGCCGACTCGAGCCGTGGTGGCAGCGCGTCATGTTCGGCTCGAGCGCCCGGCCTGCCACTCCGCGCGAGACTCGCTACGGGACCACGAAGCAGTAGCCCTTCCAGCATTCCCCGCCTCGCGCCAGAGCTTCACTTCGGTTCCTCATGCGTCGAGGAGCGGTTCTTCGCGCTGCTCCTCCTCCAGCTCGACCGCGGTCCAGCTCGCCGGAGCGGGGCCGAATGCGTTGCGCGCGTTGGAGATCACCGTCTTGGCCAGCACGCGGTTGCCGGTCGCGCCGATGATCGCGCCGATGCCCGCCGGGATCACCCTGCCGAAGGCGAGCACGCTGCGTTTGGCGATGGTCCGCACGACGATCTGCTTGACCGGCCCCTCGCCGAGACTCGACACGACGGGAATGCGGTTCGCGAGTTCGGACGCCCAGTTCTTGGCCGAGTTCGCGGTGTTCTTGCCGACGAACTGGACGCCACCGGGTCCGAACACGATCCCGGACACCAGCGCGGTCTCGCGGGCGACCTCCTCGGGCTCGACGCCGTGGATCGCGGCGGAAGTGAGCGCGTAGAGCACCGACGCCTCGACGAAGAAGACGGTCTCCACGCCCATCGCGGCCAAGCCGGTGATCACGCCGATGCCGGGCACCGCGGCGCAGATACCGACCGTGACGCCGCTCGCCGTCACGGCGGTCAGGTAGTGCCGCTGCACACGTTCGAGTACCTGCTCGGGCGTTTCGTCCGGATGCGCGGCGCGTAGCCAGTCGCCGTAGCGTTCGACCAACGGCGTCTGCCAGCGAGCGCCCTTGTCGATCGCCGACAGCACGACCTTGTCCACGCGTTCCCGGATCATCGACCACGACCTTTCCTGCGTCCCGCCCGTGGGGCGGGGTCACGAATCACTCGACCACTGAGGGATACACAGAATCCGCGGTAATACACGGTGAAGTGTGCCTTGTCATAGCCGATCGGTCCAACTCTTTGCCCGACGTGGCGTCCGACGCGCCGTTCGTGGCGCGACCGTGACCGCTTCGCAGGCATCGCGCAACACCTTGTGACATCCGGCGAATTAGGACCAGAAACACACTCTGTCTGCGTGCTTTCGGTAACGACACGGCGTCATTCACCCGAAACGAGCTGGCATAGCAAACCATTGGCTTACGCTGGAACCACCTCGGTAGCCCCGAGGTTGCAGGGTGGGTCGCGATGCCCCCGAAACGCGCCCACCATCGCCGAGCAGGTCAGCTGGGACTCGGGTCCCGGCTTCAGCCCGAATCCCATCTGGCCCGCCGGAATTCCGCTCCTTGGTACGGTCGTCCCATGGAGGATGCCGAGGAACTCCTCGCCGCCGTCGTCGCCTGGGCGCGACAGGACGACCGGATCACCGCGCTCGTGCAGACCGGATCGCGCGGCCGCGGCGACCGGATCGATCGATACTCCGATCTCGACTTGGAGATCATCACTCCGCAGTGGCGTGACCTCTTCGCCGACCAGAGCTGGCTGGACCGTTTCGGCGCCGTCCTGCTCACCGTGTCCTTCGAGGACGAGGACGAGGACCGCCCGTGGCCCGCTCCCCTGCTCGTCGTGTTCACGGGCGGGCGCAAGATCGATGTCACCGTCGCGGGCGAGGAACGCCTCACCGACATGATCGAGCACGGGCTCGACGAGCTGTACCAGCGCGGCTTCCGCGTGCACTGGGACCGCACCGGTCTGGCCGCGAGACTCCCCGCGCCCACGGGTGAGACCCCGAAGCCGATCGTGCCGGATCTCGCCGAATTCACCACGGTCACCGAGGAATTCTTCTTCGAGGCCACTCAGGTGCCGATCTACCTGAACCGCGGTGAGTTGTGGGTGGCGAAGTTCCGTGACAACACCATGAAGGAGTGCCTGCTCCAGATGCTGGAGTGGTACGGGGCGACCGACCCCGACCGCCAGCGTTACACCTGGTACATCGGCCACCACATGGACGAGTGGCTGCCCGCCGATCTTTGGCGGCGGGTCCACGAGACCTTCGGCCGGTTCGACGCCGCCGACGCCCGGCGCGCGCTGGACGCCACGGTCGACCTGTTCGCCGATGTCGGCGCGGAAGTGGCCGCCCGCCTGGGTTTTCCGTGGCGCGACGAATTGGTCGACGGTGTGCGACGGCTGCTCGCCGAGTACCGGGCGCACCGCTGAGCCGGCGCGACGCTCAGTAGGGTTGCGCCCGATCCGCCCACGCCGCACCGAGTTCCGCCGCGAGGCTCCGCGGGAAGGAGACGCGACTCGGGTCGCCGTCGGAGGTGTAGCGCAGGCCGGGGTCCTGGACGAGCCGGTCGAGCCAGTGCGCCGAATCGAACGGAACGGCACCGCGTCCGGACCTGATCCGCGGGATACCGGCCGGGTCGATCTGGCCGTGCGGCGAGGGCGCGGGTTCCGCGCCGACCAGCATGACGGCCTCGAAAGCGTAGGGCGTGCCGTCCCATTCGCCCGCGGCGGCGAGCCGGCGGTCGGCGGGAAGAATGCCGAGCGGCAACGCCATGGTGCGCACCCGGGCGCCCGGCGCGGCCGCGGCGACGGCCCGCAGGTTCTGCACCAATTCGCGTTGCACCCCCGCCGCGTCCAGCCCGGAGAGGTTGGCGTGGGACGCGGTGTGCGCGCCGAGGTCGTATCCGTGCTCGGTGAGCCAGGCCAGTGCGCGGGGGTCGTCGCCGAAGGGCTCGTTGTTCACGTAGAAGGTCGCGGTCGGCCGGAAATCGGGGTGCCGCGCGCCGAATTCCTCGAGAACGGCCACCGCGCTGTCGGGTGCGGGGCGGCCGTCGCCGGTCAGCGTGAGCTGGCTGACGGTCGAATCGTCGAAGGTCAGCACCACGGGGTGGGTGCCGGCGGGGATGTCGATGACGCCCGAGATATAGGCCGCCGCCGTGACCGGGCGGTAGCCCTCGCGGTACAGCCGCTCGAGTTCCGCGCGGAATTCCTCGGGCGTCTGGTCGTATTCGCCCGCCGGGTTCGGCGTCACCTGGTGGTACATCAGCACCGGGACGAGCCCCAGTTCGTTCGCGCCGACCGCGGCCGGGTCCACCCGCACAGGCACGGATTCGGATGTCGTCGAAGTCGAAACTGATTCGGGAGCAGCGGATTCCGCCGTCGTCCCGCAGCCGAGCAACAGCGCGGAAACCAGTGCCGACAATGCCCATCGATACGCGAAGGCGCCAGTGCTCGCCATCGGCTCACCGTACGCGGGCCCCGCATCGAATCGACGACATATGGGCGAAATACCCGACATCGGGCGCGCCGCCGTGGATAGTAGGGGAACCTGAGGTGAAAGTTGGTGTGCGCGTTGCTCAAACGTGTTCCGGAGAGCCGCGCTCGGCGGCTCGCGGTGATCGCGGTGGCCGTCGTCGGGTCGATTCTCGCCGTCGCGGTCCTGATCACGGCTTTTCGGCCCGAGGGAGAGCGGCTAGCGGTGACGGGACTGCCCGCCGGTGTCGTCGGCGCCGCCGCCGCGCCGGAGCTGGCGCTGCGCGTCGACGCGGCGGGCCACGATCCGGATGCCGTCCGCCTGGAGCTCGACGGCTCGCCGGTGGCGGGTGCGGTCGAGGGTGACGACGTCGTCTATCGCCCGGGTGTACTGCCCGACGGGACATATGAATTCACCGCCGAGATCCCTTCGGACGGCCCGCTCGGCTTCTTGCGCTCCGGTCCGCGCGCCACCGCCTCCGTCACGGTGGACACGACGCCGCCCACGATTCAGCTGGACCCGACCAAGCCGGTGCGCTCCTACCGCGAGCCGGTCACGCTGCGCGGCAAGGCGATCGGCGCGCAGTCGGTCTCGGTCGGTTCCGTCTCGGTGCAGGTCGCCGAGGACGGCGCCTTCGAGATCACCCTGCCCCGCGCGCCGAAAGGCGTCGAACTCGTCGCGGTCGACGCGGCGGGCAACACGAGCCGAACGCCCCTCACGGCGACCGTCGAGCTGCCCAGGATCAGGGCGGTGCACGTCACCGCGCACGCGTGGTCGCACGACGGACTGCGCGAGAGCGTGCTCGACCTGGCCCGTTCCGGCCGCATCGACACCGTCCAGCTCGACATCAAGGACGAGGACGGCGTCGTCGGCTACGACTCCCAGGTGCCACTGGCGCGCGAATCCGGCGCTGCCACCGCGATATACGACGCGCGCGCCGCGCTGACCCAGCTGCACGACATGGGTCTGCGGGTGATCGGCCGCATCGTGGCGTTCCGCGACCCGACGCTGGCCGAATGGGCCTGGCACGGGGGGCGCACCGACTGGGTCGTGCAGAATCCCGGTGGCCGGCCGTATTCCAGCCACTACGGCGCGATCGCGTTCACCAACTTCGCGCACCCCGAGGTGCGCAAGTACAACATCGATCTCGCCGTCGAAGCGGCCGCGCTCGGCTTCGACGAGATCATGTACGACTACATCCGTCGCCCGGACGGCAGCCTGTCGAGCATGGCGTTCCCCGGCGCGACGGTGGACCCGATCGTCTCGATCGCGGAGTTCCTGCGCGAGAGCCGGGACCCGGTACACGACGCGGGCGCTTTTCAGAGCGCGGCGGTGTTCGGCATCGCCGTCACCCGCCCCGATCAGATCGCCCAGGACATCCCGATGATGGCCGCGCACCTGGACTACGTGGCGCCGATGGTCTACCCCTCGCATTGGAACTCCGGCGAGTACGGCGTCGCGAACCCGAACGCGCAGCCCTACGACATCGTGCTGCGCTCACTGCAAGATTTCCGGCGGGTCACCGAGGGCACCGGCGCGAAGGTGGTGCCGTGGTTGCAGGACTTCAGCCTCGGGGTCACCTACGGCCACGCCGAGGTGCAGGCCCAGATCGACGCGACAGCGGCCGCGGGGATCGACAGCTTCGTGCTGTGGAGTCCCGTCGTGCGGTATCACCTCTGACGCGCTGCCGTCCACAGCCCGCGCTATGCCCGTAGCGCAGGCGGAGATACGCCCAGAAGGGCGCCCACAGTATTACGCGCCCTGCGCGGAACCATTGTCGCGGCGAGCCCGCCCGGCGATAGTGCTTGCACGTTCTATTGGTCGCCGCGCACGGGAGGTCCGCATGGGTGAGGCAGGTCTGCCGTTGATCCGCCGCCGCACGGTGGACTTCATGCGCGTCCCGCACGGAGTCTGTCGCCGCTGAGCGGTGGCGCCACGCCGCGCCACGCCCCTCGATCAGGTAGCCCTTCCCCCGCTCACCTGCCGTATCGGCATGCCCTTTTCCGGGTGGTGGGCGCATTCAGCGAAAGAACCGAAAGATGTTGTCCCTGAATCGACGACCGCGGGTGGTCCGCGCACTCGCCGCCGCCTTCGCCATCCCCACCGCCGTGGCGGTTCTGGCCGGGTGCGGCTCGTCCGAACCCGCCACGACCGCCGATGGCAAGTCCGTGCTCCGCTACCAGGGGCAGACCGGCCAGGTCACGACGTTCGAATTGGCCGCCGATCTCGGCTACTTCTCGGAGATCGAGCTGCGCTGGGAGGGCGACACCACCAGCGGTCCCGCCAACATCCAGGCCGCGGCCACCAAGCAGATCGAGTTCGGCAGCGCGTTCAACGGCGCCGTCGTGAAGCTGGTGTCCGGCGGCGCCCAGGTCACCTCCGTCCTGAGTTCCTATGGCGCCGACGAGCTCTCGTTCACCGGCTACTTCGTGCGCGAGGATTCCGGCATCACGTCGGCTCGGGATCTGATCGGCAAGAAGGTCGGTATCAACACCCTGGGCGCGCACCACGAGTTCGTCACCCGCGAGTGGCTGCACCGAGAGGGTTTGAGCGAGCAGGAGATCGAACAGGTCGAGCTCGTGGTGGTGCCGCCGGTGAACACCGAGGAGGCGCTGCGCAACCGGCAGATCGATGTGGGCGCGCTGGGCGGTGTGTTCCGGGAGACCGCGGTCGAGCGCGGCGGTATCCGCCCGCTGTTCACCGACAAGGCGATCTTCGGCGAGTTCGACTACGGCACTTACGTCTTCCGCAACGACTACCTCCAGCAGCATCCGGCCGCGGTGCGCGATTTCGTCCAGGGCACGGCCCGCGCCACCCGCTGGCTGCAGGTGACGCCGCGCGACGAGGTGCTCGCCCGCTTCGAGTCCATCATCGACAAGCGCGGACGCAACGAGAACACCCAGTTGCTGAAGTACTGGCGCAGCCCCGGCATTCCGGTGCCCGGCGCGGTGATCGCGGAGAAGGAACTGCAGATCTGGATCGACTGGCTGGTCCGCACCGGCGACCTGCCCGAGGGCAAGCTCTCGGCGAAGGACCTGTTCACCAACAAGGACAACCCCTACGCCAACGGGACCTACGGACCGACGACCGGCCCGACCGGAGAGGTGGTGGCGGCGAAATGAGCGGCACCGCAGTGAAATTGCGCCTCGAGGGAGTGCGCAAGCAGTTCGCGGTCCGCGGCTCGCAGGAGCAGTTCACCGCGCTCGCGGACATCTCGCTCGACCTGCACGAGGGCGAGTTCCTCGTCCTGGTCGGTCCCAGCGGCTCGGGCAAGTCGACGCTGCTGGATCTGCTCGGCGGACTGAGCAAGCCGACCGAGGGCCGACTCCTGCTGGACGGCAAGCCGATCACCAAACCCGGTCTGGACCGCGGCATCGTGTTCCAGCAGTACGCGCTGCTGCCCTGGCGTACCGCGCGGACGAACATCGAGTTCGGACTCGAGGCCAAAGGGCTGCGCAAGGCGCAGCGCCGGGAGCTGGCCGACCACTACCTGGAACTGGTCGGCTTGGCGGGCTTCGGCGACCGCTACCCGCACGAGCTCTCCGGCGGCATGAAACAGCGCGTCGCCATCGCCCGCAGCCTGGCCTTCGACCCGGAGGTGCTGCTGATGGACGAGCCGTTCGCCGCGCTGGACGCCCAGACGCGAGAGTCGTTGCAGGACGAGCTGTTACGCATCTGGAAGGCGACCGGCAAGACCATCCTCTTCATCACGCACGGCATCGACGAGGCGGTCTATCTCGGGCAGCGAGTCGCGGTGCTGACCTCGCGACCGGGGCGGGTGAAGTCGATCCTCGAGATCGATATCGACCGCGAATCCGGCGCGGACATCCGTTCCGGCGAGCGCTTCCGCGAATACCGGCACGCGATCTGGGAGCAGTTGCAGACCGAGGTGAGTCGCGCGCAGGGACTCGAACGCGCGGAGATCGGCTCCGCGGGCAACGACAGGAGGCACGCCAATGTCTAGCGCAGTGCAGGTGCTGGAAAAGACCGCCGCCCCAGCCGAGCTCGAGGCTGCCGCTCCGGTGCCGGTGGTCGAGGCGCAGGCGTCCCGGCTGCTCGCCGCGGCCCTCGGGCTGGCCTGGCGGGTCTTGAAGCCGACGGTGGTGATCGCGCTGTTCCTGGCACTGTGGGAGACCGCGCCGCGGCTCGGGCTGGTCGACGAGGTGTTCCTGCCGCGCTTCTCGGTGGTGGTGCAGGCGTTCGCCGAGCTGGTGGCCAGCGGTGAGATGTGGGAGCACGTGTCCACCAGCCTGACCCGCTCGCTCAGCGGTTTCACCCTCGCGCTGCTCGTCGCCATCCCGGTCGGCATCGGCATCGCCTGGTACAAGCCGGTGGCCGACTTCCTGAATCCGATCCTGGAGCTGTTCCGCAACACCGCGGCGCTGGCGCTGCTTCCGGTGTTCGTGCTGATCCTCGGCATCGGGGAGACCTCGAAGGTCGCGCTGGTGCTCTACGCGAGCTTCTTCCCGATCCTGTTGAACACCATCACCGGCGTGCGCACGGTGGATCCGCTGTTGATCAAATCGGCGGTCTCCCTCGGCTTCGGACCACTGCGGCTGTTCCAGAAGGTGGTGCTGCCCGCCGCGGTCCCGTCGATCTTCACCGGCGTCCGGATGGCGGCGGCGTCCTCGATCCTGGTGCTCATCGCCGCCGAGATGGTCGGCGCGCGAGCCGGACTCGGCTATCTGATCACCGCGGCGCAGCAGAACTTCCAGATCCCCGACATGTACGCGGGCATCCTCGCCATCTCGCTGGTCGGCCTGGCCTTCAACGGGATCCTCGTCGCCCTCGAACGCCGTTTCTCCCGCTGGCGCAACCACTCCTGACTCTTCTGAAAGAACGCAGAACTCATGTCCCATAGAACGTTCCACCTCAATGCCTTTCTGATGGGCGTCGGCCACCACGAGGCCGCCTGGCGGCACCCGCGCACCGAGGCACGCCGCGTGCTCGACGTCGCGCACTTTCAGGAGCTCGGGCGAATCGCCGAGCGCGGCAAGCTCGATTCGGTCTTCTTCGCCGACGGGCTCGCTGTCGGCCCGCAGATCAAGCGCAACACGCTGGCCGTCTTCGAGCCGGTGACGCTGCTCTCGGCGATCGCCACGGCGACCGAACGGATCGGGCTGATCGCGACCGCTTCGACCACCTACAACGAGCCGTTCAACCTGGCCCGGATCTTCGCCTCGCTGGATCACCTCAGTGGCGGCCGCGCGGGCTGGAACATCGTCACTTCCGGCAACGAGCAGGAGGCGTTCAACTTCGGCTACGACGCCATCCCGGAGCACGCGCGCCGCTACGAACGCGCGCAGGAGTTCGTCGACGTCGCCATCCAGCTGTGGGACAGCTGGGAATCGGGGGCGATCGTGCTCGACGAGCAGACCGGTGTGTTCGCCGATCCGGACCGGGTGCACACCATCGACTACGCGGGTGAGCGGTTCCGCGTCCGCGGACCGCTCAACTCGCCGCGCAGTCCGCAGGGGCGTCCGCTGCTGGTGCAAGCCGGTTCCTCGGAGAGCGGCAAGGACTTCGCCGCGCAGCACGCCGAGGCGGTGTTCACCGCGCAGCGCACACTCGAGGAGGGGCAGCGGTTCTACCGCGACCTGAAGTCGCGGCTGCCCAAGTACGGGCGCTCGGCCGACGAGCTGAAGGTGCTGCCCGGCCTGGTGCCGTTCATCGCCGACACCGCCGAGGAAGCGCGCGCGCTCGAGCAGGAGTTCACCGACCTGATCTCGCCCGACTACGCGCTGCGCCAGCTGTCCGGGCTGCTCGGCGTCGACCTCACCGCGCACGCGCTGGACGCGCCGCTGCCCCCGCTGCCCGAGGAGAGCGAGATCGAGGGCGGCAAGAGCCGATTCACGCTCGTCAAGGAACTCGCCGAGCACGAGCGACTGACGGTGCGCCAGCTCATCGGCAAGCTTGGTGGCGGGCGCGGGCACCGCACCTTCGCCGGAACCCCGGAGCAGATCGCCGACGAGCTGCAGACCTGGTTCGAGAACGGCGCCGCCGACGGCTTCAACATCATGCCCCCGTACCTGCCCGGCGGCCTCACCGACTTCGTCGACCGGGTGGTGCCGATCCTCCAGCAACGCGGGCTGTTCCGTACCGAGTACACGGCCACCACGCTGCGCGGTCACTACGGACTGGAACCGGTGGAAAGCCAGTTCGCGCAGGACGATACGCGGGCGACCGCCTGACCTCGCCGACGTCATGCCGCTGATCCGTCGACTCGAAGTCGACTACATGCGCCTCGGCAGCAGCACCTGTCGCCGTTGCCGCCGCCCACCTCCGATCCCTCTTCGAAAGACACGATCATGACCGCCGTCAGCGAAGTCCCCACCGCCACCGTCCACATCGCTCCCGTCGCCGGGCACATCGGCGCGGAGGTCTCCGGCGTCGATCTACGCGCCGACCTCACCGACCAGCAGGTCGCCGACATCACCGCGGCGCTGCACGAGCACAAGGTGCTGTTCTTCCGCGACCAGCACATCGGCCACGCCGAGCAGATCGCCTTCTCCCGGCGTTTCGGCGCGGTCACGCCCTCGCACCCGTACGACGACGACGCGCCCACCGAGTTCCCGGAAATCCTCGCGGTGGACAGCCGCCTGTACGAGAAGCGTTTCGGCGTCGAGAAATTCAGCTACACCAATCACTGGCACACCGACGTCTCGCCGCTGATCAACCCGCCCGCCGCCTCGCTGCTGCGCGCGGAGATCGCACCGGAGCGCGGCGGCGACACCAGCTGGACGAACCTGGCCGCCGCGTACGCGGGTCTGCCCGAGTCGCTCAGGAACTTCATCGACGGTCTGCGCGCCGAGCATCGCTTCGGCGGCAAGCAGCCCGCGTGGCAGGCGGACAGCGACTACGCGAAGAAGGTGGCCAAGGCTCCGCTGGTCACCGAACATCCGGTAGTGCGGGTGCATCCGGTCACCGGCGAGCGGATTCTGTTCGTCAATCCGGGCTTCACCACCAGGATTGTCGGACTCAGTCCGCGCCAGAGCGACGCGGTGCTGAAGCTGCTGTTCGACGAGCTTTCCGATCCCACCTACACCGTCCGGTTCCGTTGGCAGAAGGGCAGTCTCGCGTTCTGGGACAACCGGTCCACCGCCCATCTCGCTCCGAGCGACCTCGATCACCTGAGCGTCACCCGGGTGCTCTACCGGACCACGCTCGAAGGGGACATTCCGGTCGGCGTGGACGGTGCGCCGTCCCGGTCGATCGCCGGTGATCAGTTCGTGGGGTCCTGATCCGAGCGACGCGGCGCCGCGCACCCGAACGCTGGGTACGCGGCGCTTTGCCGATCAGCCTGCGGCGCTGCGCCTATCAGGTCGCGGTGCTGCGGCGATCAGCCGTCGGCGCGAAGAATCTTCGATCAGAGCAGCTTGTGTTGACGCAGATCGCTCACGTACTTCTCGATCAGTCGCGGCGACAGGTGCGGGATGTCCCCCGCGTCGGGCAGTCCGAGGGATCGGACGGCGGCGCGGAAGTGCTCGGCGGGCAGCGCCGCGCCGCGCAATGGCCGCGCCGGACGCCGGAACGCGTGCAGCAGCGGCAGCAGGGTGTTGACGCGCTGATGCTCGGGGAGGGCGCGCAGGCCGGATTCGAAACGGATGAACCAGTCGTCGTAGTCGGCGATGCGGTGGATCGGGTGCCCCGCCTCGATCAGCCAGTCGACGAAGGTGTCCAGGGAGATCCCGTCGTCGTGCGGGTTGAGCACGTCGTAGGCGCGGAAGCCGTCGGTGGCGGCGGCACCGAGCGCGGTGATTGCGGCGGCGGTGAAATCCACTGGCAGGCCGTCGTAGTGGGCGCGACGAGGCCGACCGGCGGCGTCGGTCCGGTAGAACGATCGCGGCGCGATACCCGTGGCGAGCAGGCTGAGCAGCAAACGGGTGAACATGTCCGGCAGGTTGAGCTGACCGGTGTACCGGCTGTGCGCCAGGATCATGTCCGAACGGAAGACCGCGACCGGAAGTCCGAAGCGGTCGTTGGCTTCGCGCAGCAGCACTTCGCCCGCCCATTTGCTGGTGCCGTAGCCGTTGGCGTAACTCTCGTCGAGGACGCGCACGGGGCTCATCTCGCGAATGTCGCCGTCCTCGGCGAACTTCGACGGATCGATCTGCGCGGCGACCGCCACCGTCGACAGGTAGGTGATCGGCTTGCGGCGCGCGGTGAGCGCCAGCCGGATCAGCTCGGCCGTGCCGACCACGTTGGGACCGAACAGCTGCCGGTACGGCAGGACGTGATTGACCAGCGCCGCCGGGTGTGCGATCAGATCGGCCTCGGCGGCAAGCCGTCGCCAAGTAGCTTCGTCCACACCGAGATTCGGCTCACCGATATCGGCGGCGAGGATCTCGAGGTTGCCGTCGGCCAGTTCGCGGAAGCGGCCGAGCAGGTCGGCGTCGCCGGTGTCGAAAGACTCCTCGAGCCGTTGGCGCGCGGCGTACGCGTCGGTGCCGCGCACCAGGCAGATCAGCTGTCCCCCTGAGCTGTTCAGCCGTTCGAGCCACTCCAGGCAGAGGAATCGGCCGAGGTAGCCGTTGGCTCCGGTGAGCATCACCGTCCGAGGCGGACCGGCGGCCGGGGTCAGGTCGGTCGCGGCCACCAGTGTCGCCGGATCCAGAAAGGCTTCCAGGGTCAGCTGTGCGGCGGTCACCCGCGGGCCGTCGCCGTGCACGGACGCGAATGTCGGCCGCCGCCTGTCGGTTTCGTTGGCGGCGTCGATGTAGTCGGCGAGCCTGCGCAGATCGTTGGCCGGGCTGGTCACCACGCCCACCGGCACCTCGACACCGAAGATGTCGCCGAGCAGGTTCGACAGGGAAAGGGCCGACAGCGAGTCGCCGCCGAGATCGGCGAAACGCGCGTCGGGACGGATGTCCGCGCCCGCGCACCCGAGCAGGGCGCGGGTCGCCCGGCCGACGATCTCCAGCACCGGCCGCGTGCCCGCCTCGTGGCGCAGCGCGAGTAATTCGTCGTTCTGGGCCGCCGCCAGGTCGGCGTAGAGCTGCTCCAGGCGTGCGCCATATCGCTGTTTCAGCTTGGGGCGCAAGAGCTTTCCGATGCCGGAGAGCAAGCCGTTCGCCGCGCTGAACGGCTCGATCTCGATCAGGAAATCGCGCGGGACCTCGTAGGAGTTCAGCTCCGCGTCCTTGGCGACCTGTTGCAGTGATTCGCTCAGCGCCGCGGTGAGTTCCGCCCCCTCCCAACGGTTCAGCGCTTCGTCGGTGGGCACGATCACCGCGAGCAGGTAGGCCCGTTCACTGCTGCCGTGCACGAAGATCTGCCGCACCAGCGGACTGCCCGCGAACACGGCCTCCAGCTTGGCGACCGTCACGAATTCGCCCTGGGACAGCTTCAGCACGTTGTTGCGACGGTCCACGTAGACCAGGCGGTCCGGGCCGAGTTCGGCGACGATGTCGCCGGTGCGGTAGAAGCCGTCCTCGTCGAAGATCTCGGCGTCCAGATCGGGGCGCCGGTAGTACCCGGAGATCATCGCGGTCGTCTTCAGCAGCAGCTCGCCGCGCGGATGCGGCGAATCGGTCTGGAAATAGCCGAGTTCCGGGACGTCGACGAGCTTGTAGTCCAGCACCGGCGGCCTGCGCACGAGGGTGTCGATGACCAGTCCGCCGCCCGCCTCGGTCGAGCCGTAACCGTCGTGCAGATCCAGGTCGAGTACGGATTCCAGGAATGTCTTCATCTCGGCGGCGAGCGGGGCGCTGCCGCAGATCGCGGTCATGTAGCGGCCACCGAAGAAGTCTTGCCGCAGTGTGCTTTTCACCTGTTCCGCGAGCTCGGCGGACGCGACGCCGCCACCGGCCCCGCGGTCCAATTCGCTCTGATACCGCTGAAAGACCATGTCGCACACGCGCGGCACGAAGAACAATTCGGTCGGCCGCACCAGGGCGATGTCCTCGAACAGCGTCGACATGTCGCTCGCCGCCGCGAAATACGCCGTGCCGCCGCGGGCGAGCACGCCGTGCAGCGTCATCCGGCCCGCCACGTGGCTCATCGGCATGTAGTTGAGGTTGATCGCCGAGACCACCGGCTGGGCCAGCCACATCGCGGTTACCAAGCTGCCGGTGTACATGGCGCCCTTCGGCGTTCCGGTGCTGCCCGAGGTGTAGATGAGCAGCGTCAGCGGATCGTCGTCGGGATCGTGCAGGGGTGCGGGCGCGTGTCCGCGGCCGCGAACGATGACGTCGTCGAAAGTGTCGATCACGATCGGGGTCGAGGCCAGTCGACGGCGGGCGGCCGCCAGCGCCTCGCGCTGATCGTCGACGCCATGCTGGTAGTCGAAGACGATCAAGCGATCAGGAGCATGGCCGTCGAGCACACAGTCCACGGCGTGGTCGAGCAGGTCCAGACTCGTGGCCAGAATCCGCGGCGCGGTCTCGGCGAGAATGGAGCGCAGCTGCGTGACGGGCGCACTGGCTTGCAACGGCACCGCGACAGCGCCGACGTGCACGCAGGCCAGATCCAGGACGGTGTACTCGGCACTGGTGAAACCGAGGACGGCGACGAAATCGCCCGCGCGCAAGCCGATCTCGTGATGCCAATCGGCGGCGACCGCGCCGACGCGCGCCCACACCTCGCCATAGGTGATGGTCTCGAAGGACGGCAGCAGACGCGTCGTCCGGCGGCCGGTCCGCGGGTCGGCGGTCAGCTCCACCGACCGGCTGCCGAGTGCGGGCCGATCGGCATAGCCGGTCATGAGGGTTTCGACGATGCGCGGTAACCGCATCCCCGGTTGCCGGATCGTCGCGCTGATTTCCGCGCTCGGTTTCGCGTCCCGGATCTGCCGGTGCTCGGCGTACAACCGCGCGACTCGCTCGGTTTGTCGCGCGGCACGTGCCAAGTCCGCCATAGGTACGCCTCCACGATGAGCCACCCGGTCCTCTCGACACGTTAGCTCACCTAAGGATCTCGGTCACGGGTTCCGCGGAGCCCGAGACCGCATCGTCACTCCCGTCCGCTCAGCGCGGGGTGACGCGAGCGACCGCGCGGGCCTCGTCGCCGACGGCGAGCCAGGCGTCCAGGGTGTCGCCGACCCGACGGCCGATCACCCTGACCTCGTCGCGCGACTCGAGCGGCTTGGCGTACTCGATGACCACCCGGTGCGCGGCCGAGATCAGGTCGCTGTGCCGAGTCAGCAACTCCTCGAGCGCGCCGAGGTAGACGGCGTTGTTGACGTGGTCGAGCACGTCGATGTCGGCCACCCGGAGCGGGAAAGGCAGCACCTCGACATCGGCCGCCGTCAGGTCGGGCATCGGCTCGGTGAGGGCGGCCTGCCAGCGCAGGCGATGCTCGGAGGTGCTGGCCAGCATCGGCGCCATGAAGCGGTCGCTCATCCTGGTGGGCACGCCGCTCTCGATGCCGAAGTGGATCAGGAAGGCCTCGGTCTCGATCAGACCGCCCGCACTGCCGAAGATCTGCACGCGCATGTTGCACCAGCGGTTCGACAGCGCCGAGCACCAGCGGTGCAGGGTCACCCGCTCTCCCCACACCACCGGCTTGAGCACGTCGATCACCGTGCGGCGCACCACCCAGCCGCGGTGGGTATCGCCGTCCTCCACCGCGTCGAGATGTTCGAAGCCGATGTCCTGCAGGTAGCGGGCCACGGCGTCGAGGCGAAGCCGCTGTTGTCTGTCGGTGTCGGCGAGACGAACCGGCCACCCCGTCTGGAAGGGGGTCCCGGACGGACGTTCCGGCAGCGCGCTGGGAATGACCATGGTCGGATGATGCCAGGCGCGGCCGGGTCGGCCCGTCCGGCACTCCGGTCAGCCCAATCGGGACTCGGGAATCGCACACGCCATGCCCTCGGACATGCCGGTGGGCCGCACGCCGAGCGCCTGGTTGAGCCTGCCGCGCTGGTTCTCCCAGGCGATGGCGGTGGCCAGCTCGGTGAGCTGAGCCTTGGTGAGATGGGTCAGCAGCTGCTTGCGCAGCTCGTCCAGCTCGATCGCGGGCGTCGACGTGACGGCCTCGGCGTAGGCGATGACCAGCTTCTCCAGCTCGGTGTAGGCGTCGCTGGTCCGGTAGCGCGGCAGATCGGTGATCTGCCGCTCGGTGAGCCCGCTGCTCTGCGCGATGGCCGAGCCGATGTCGAGACAGAACTCGCAGTTCACCAAGCCCGCGGCCTTCAGTTCGGCCAGCTCTTTGAGCCGCGGGTCGAGGCGGTTGGCGAAGATCAGCATCGTCTCGTAGAACGCCGTGCTCGCCAGCAGCTGCGGTCTGCGCGCCAGCCAGCCGACCAGATCCGTGCGATGGCGCTTGGCCCGTCGCAGGGTCCGCGAATGGTTCCGGATACGCTCTACCGCTCGCATGTCCGACCTCCCCTGAGCTCGTGACGACCAACTGCCGCCATCCTACGCCCAAAACGACAGGCCGTAGTAGGCATTCGGCTAGGTGCGCGCGGTCTCGCCCGCCTCGAGGATCGCCGCCAGGTCGGCCGGGATCGGCATGGGCTGGAAGATGCCGACGGTGGCGCGACCGGTGTTGCCGATCGGCACCCTGCCGACCGCCGAGCCGAGACCCGCGCCCGACAGCCGGACCACCTGGCCCAGCGCCTCCTTCCTGTCGCGGCATCGCAACGCCAGCCGCAGCATGTGCCAGTGCGCGCGGGTGTGCGGCCACGGCCAGCGCTGGGACAGAATGTGCGCGCGCTCCAACGCGCGCCACATGTCGTCGAGATCTGTTGCGGCGCTTGCCGATCGCAGTTCGTCCTCGAAGGCGGTGCGGACGGTGGGCGGCATCGGAGCCACGGTTTCCTCCTGGAAGAGCGGGAATGTCTCGCCATCGAGCCTCGTCGACCAGCCGGGCCGAAGTCTTGAACAAACCTGCTGCTTGACTCTCACACCGTGTCAGATCGTTGGCTGGGCCCATGCATCCCTACATCGGCTCCGGCCCCTACTGCTACAGCAACTCCCTCGCCATGCTGCTCGGCGAGCACGCACCACCGGTCGGGGTGATCGAGACCCTGACCGGAGCGCCGTTCGGCGCGCAGGTGGAACGCGAGCAACCGTACTTCGATCCGGTCGGCTGGCACCCGGAGATCGGCCTGGACGCGGCGATCGATCTGCTGGGATGGCGGTGCGCGCGCAGGAAGGGCGGGTCCGCCGCCGACGCCGTGGACCGGCTCCGCGCCGCGCTCGAGCACGGCCCGGTCCTGGTGGGTCCGCTCGACATGGGGTTGCTGAGCTACCGGCCAGGCTCCCGCGCGGCTATCGGTGCGGACCACTATGTCGTGGCGCTCGCGATGGAGGCTGATGTCGTTGTCCTGCATGACCCTCAGGGTCATCCGTACGCGACGCTGCCCGCCGCCGATCTAGCGGTGGCGTGGCGGGCGGACGAGATCGCCTACGCCGACGGCCCTTTCGTCATGCGGTCGGAATTCGTCCGTGCGCGTGCCGTTTCCATCGAGGCGGCATTGGAGAAGGCATTGCCGAAAGCGGTCCGCTGGCTGACGGGCGCGGCAGACTCCGCGGAGCGGATCGCCGAACTGGTCGACGCGGGACTTCCGCCGCACGTCCGAGACCTACTGGAAGCGTTCGGCATACGTGTCGGCGCTCGCCGCTTGGCCGACGCCGCGGTGAGCCTGTCGAGCGTGGGCCGCCACCGGGCGGCGACCATCGCCGTCGAACAGTCACGCATTGTCGGCAGTCTCCAGTACTCGCTGGTAACCGGCAACGATGCCGAACTCGCGGCGCGGATCCGCTGCCTGGCACCGGGTTACGAACACCTGCGATCGGCGCTCGCCGAATAGCCGCCTTCCACCCTCGTGCCGGCCACGCACACCCTGGCAGGTGCCGCACTCGCCACGGCCTTCGGGCGGCTCCTCCCAGCTCGTCCTTCGCGTCGCCGGAGGTCAGGGGCACACGTGCAGCCCGAAACCCGTGCGGCCCGCGGGCTCCAGTCCCTCCTTCAGGTGCAGGGAGGGGATCTCGTAGTCGCCGAAGTTCTGCCGCCGGAACGCGATCGGCTCGGTCGACTCCAGAGTGAGCAGGCGCTGCTCCCAAGCTTTGGCGACGTCCGGGTAGTCCTCGCCGGTGATCCGGTCCGCGCCGTACAGCACGAACGGCGGCAGCGACTCGATGCCCGGGTAGTAGAGGATGCCGTGGTGGATCGGGAACAGCAGGTCATCGATGGGGCCGTTGATCCCGCGAGCGGCGTAATGCGACTCCGGGCCGCCGACGGTCACCGACAGCAAGGCCTTCCTACCCGCGAGGGTGCCTTCGCCGAAGCGCTCGCCGTACCTGGTGTCGCTGTGCTCGCCGACGCCGTACGCGAAGTTGTAGGTGAACACCCGATCCACCCAGCCTTTGAGGATCGCGGGCATCGTGTACCACCACAGCGGGAACTGGAAGATGATCGTGTCGGCCCACAGCAGCTTCTCCTGCTCGGCTCGGACGTCCGTGGTGAGCGTCCCGGCGTCGAAGGCCCGGCCCGAGTCCCGTGCGACCTTCAGCGGACTCGAAGCGTCGGGGCCGTAGTCCGCGGCGTCCACGACCGCCTTCCAGTTCATCGCGTACAGATCGCTCACCCGCACCTCGTGCCCGGCGGTCTCCAAGGTGGACACCGCGAGGTCCTTCAGCGAGCTGTTGAGCGACCTCGGCTCCGGGTGGGCGTGGACGATCAGTGTCTTCATGGGAACTCCTTCGGATCGGATGCCTTCGATCCTGGGCGCCGCGGCGCCGGGCGTTCAGGGGCGCGTCTTCCATCGGACGGGACTTCCTGGTAACAGCAGGACCACCTTCACGGCCACCATCGAGGTGATACTGGGGGCATGGACGATCTTGCGGGCTTCCTGCGGACGCGGCGTTCGCGGGTCGACCCCGCGTCCGTCGGCATCCCCACCGATAGGCACCGCCGGGTCGAAGGGCTGCGCCGCGAAGAGGTCGCGCACCTGTCCGGAGTCAGCGTCGACTACTACGTACGCCTGGAGCAGGGCCGCGCGACCCAGCCGTCCGACCAGGTCCTCGACGCGCTCGCCCGCGTCCTCGGCCTCGACGAGACCGAACGCGAGCACCTCTACCGGCTCGCCCGGCAGCGCCGCCGCCGCGCGAAGGCGCCGGGCGGGCGGGTCCGGCCGGAGTTGCTGCGCGTCCTCGACCTGGTCGCCGACGCACCCGCGCTGATCATGGACCACCGCCTGGACGTGCTCGCCGGGAACCGTCTCGCCGGGCTCCTCTACGGTCGGCCGATGCCGGGCCTGAACACCGCCCGGCACATCTTCCTCGAGGAGACCGAGCGCGGCCTGTACGCGGACTGGGAGAATTGCACCCTCGACGTGGTCGGGCACCTGCGCCTGGCCGCGGGCAAATACCCCGAGGATCCCCGCCTGGCCTCGCTCATCGGCGAGCTGGCGATGGGCAGCGAGCGATTCCGCCGCCTCTGGGCCCGCGCGGACGTGCGCGCCCGCACGCATGGCCGCAAGGCGTACCGGCACCCGCTGGTCGGACTGCTGGAACTGCACCACGAGAGCTTCGCACTACCGGACGGATCCGGCATGGAGCTGCTGGTGCTCTCCGCGGCCCCCGGCAGCCCCACCGAGGATGGGCTGCGCCTGCTCGCGGGCCTGGGCGTGGACAGCGGTGAGGCGCATTCCACCACGAACGCTCAGGTGCGCGAGTAACTCGACGATGTCCGACTACCGCCTGGCCGGCGGCGCTGCCGGCGATGGACGGCGCCTCGCCAGTCGAGTTCGCCGAATTGGCAAGCGGCGTAGTGCGACTCCGAACCGCCGACTGTCACCGACAGCAATTTCTCGGCGGCGTCGACCACCGCGGAATCCGATGACCCGCGGCCGGGTCCGCAACCCTGCGCAACGATGCCTCGCTGTGGCGGGTTGCACGAACTTCTACACACGAATATCGCAGAAGCCCAACAACATTCGAGCTATCCAGCGCAGTCGAGATGTCGCGACAACCTATCGACCGACTGTTACGGTCGTCACGTCCAATAGCTTCAACGGGATGAGAACCGAAATGACGGTTGACACAACTGATTCGACACCCACGGACGAAACGCCGCTGTGGTTGCGCGGCCGTGATGCCGTGGTCGCGGCCGCCGCGGCCGAGGACTGGCGCAACGGCGCACCGGACTACCGCCTGACCGATGAGATCGTGCCGCGCGAGCGGATCACCGAACACGCACCGGGATCGCTGGAAGCGATCGTCGAGGATCTGGTGCGGGTCTTCGAGATGGAGGTCTCGCACAAGAAGGATCCGGCGACATGGGTGTCACTGGTGGCCGAGCACTACCGCGGCCGGGTGAACGGCGGTCCCTGGCAGGACGCGGAGGAATTCGCGCGGATCGGCAGCTACAACATCCTGATCGGCGACAACCCTTACTATGAGGCCGCAGCCGAGACCTTCGACAGCTCACACAAGATCTTCCACACCGCCTTCCCGAACGGCTTCTTCTGGGAGGTGCTGGAGGTGCTGTCCGGCCCGCCCACCGTCAGCTTCCGCTGGCGGCACTGGGGCCGCTACGACGGGCCGTACCGAGAGCACCAGCCCACCGGAGCGACGATCGAGATGTTCGGCGTCACGATCGCCAGGGTCAGTGAGGATTTGCGCATCCTCGAGCTCGAGCATTTCTACGACAACAACCAGCTACTGAGCCCACTGGCCCACGGCTGCCCGGTGTCCAAGTCCTGACCGCGCCTTCCGGATCGGGCGTGACGCTGAGCTCGTTCCGGGAGTTCAGGGTTCGCGGTGCGGCGGCGGCTTCGCTTGCAGCGCAACCGATCCCGGGGCGCCGGTGGCAGACGAATTGCTCCGCTGACCGAAGGCAGTTCTCCGAGGGGTGCGGCGCTGTCGTCAACGGAGGGCGCCTCGCCAGTCGAGGTCGCCGAATTGGGAAGGGGGAGCGCCGAACATGGCGCGGCAGACGCGGGTCAAATGTGCACTGTCGGCGAAGCCCGCCTCGTGCGCCACGTCCGTGAGCGAGTGGCCCGCGGCGAGCAGTTCGACAGCGCGCTGGATTCGCAGCCAGCGCAGGTACGGACGGAACGGCAGACCGAGTTCGGCCGAGAAGACGTGCGCGAGACGACTTTCCGACAGATGGACGGCGCGGGCCAGGTCGGCCAGCCGCACCGGACCCGCGGCGATTCGCTCCGGCAGCAGCCGCAGCACCTCGGCCACCGCGGGATGGCGCACCGCCTCCCCCGCGCCGCCGCGCAGCCACTCCGCCTCCGATCCCGACTCGAACGCCGACCACACCCAGCCGACGAAGGCGGTCGCTTCATCACTGAGTGACGCCTGCGGCCTTCGAACAGCACCTGCCTCGCCAGACGACGGCTCACCAGCTCCCCACCCACCGGGCGGCCGCTCACCAGCACTCGCCGCACCGGACGACCGTTCGCCAGCACTCGCCTTGCCGGGCGAGCATTCGGCCATGTGCCGCACGACGCGCAATCCGCCGCCGACCTCATCGACCTCCGGAGCGCCAGCAGCCAGTTCGTCCCGTGACGCTTCACCAGATCCACGGGGCGACGGCTCACCGGCACTCGGTTCGCTGATCGACCGTTCGACAGCACCTGCTGCGGCGGGCCATGATCGGCTGAAGAACTGCTCGAGCCGCAACCGGTCCACGGCGGCTTCCAACCCCAATTCCGCTGCCGCGCAAGCCCATCCGCGCGCCGTCTCGCGGGGTCGCGCCACCGTCGCCCACCGCGCACCCGGCACCGACTCCGGATCCAGGTGCACCACAGCCCCACGTGGCGCACCGTGAATCACCGCGTGGGCGACATCCGGTGGGATGACGGCCGCGCGGCAGGCCACCCGCTCCCCCGCGGCATCGGCGAGCACCATGTTCTCGTCCGCGACGATGACCTGCACCGAGTGATGCGCGTGCAGAGCGGCGGTGCCGATCCGGCCGACGATCGCCAGTCGCCCTGGGTTCAGCGCGGCGATGCCCCGCCAGCGCCGTGTAGCGCCGCCATCCGTCATCTGCCCAGTGTCACCCGCGTCCACTCCCCAACCGTATGGGGCTGTCATGTGAGGCCGGTGCGGATCTGGTCGATCCGCCACCACGACTGGGCCCGGGACGTCTTCGACTACTTCTTCCGCTCGCGCTTCTCCCGCACACGCACCGAGATCCGCACCGGCGACCCGTCGAAGCCGAATTCCTCGCGCAGACGACGCTCCAGGAAGCGGCGGTAGCCCGCCTCCAGGAAGCCGGTGGTGAACAGCACGAAGGTCGGCGGCCGGGTGGAGGCCTGCGTCGCGAACAGGACGCGCGGCAGACGACCGCCGCGCATCGGCGGCGGGGTGGCCGCGACGACTTCCTTGAGCCAGGTGTTCAGGCGGCCCGTGGAAATGCGCTTGTCCCAGGATTCCAGCGCGGTCTCCATGGCGGGCACGAGCTTCTGCACGGCGCGACCGGTGTGCGCGGAGATGTTGACGCGCTGGGCCCACGGCACCCGGACCAGTTCGCGATCGACTTCCTTCTCCAACTGGAGACGGCGGTCCTCGTCGACCAGGTCCCACTTGTTGAAGGCGAGCACCAGCGCACGCCCGGAGTCGGCGACCAGGCTGATCACCCGCAGGTCCTGTTCGGTGATCGGCTGCGAGGCGTCGATCAGCATGATCGCCACCTCGGAGGCCTCCAGCGCCGACTTGGTGCGCAGCGAGGCGTAGAACTCGGTGCCGCTGGCGTTGGCGACCTTGCGGCGCAGACCCGCGGTGTCGATGAATTTCCAGATCTTGCCGCCCAAGTCGACGAGCGAGTCGACCGGATCGACGGTGGTGCCCGCGACATCGTGCACCACCGAGCGCTCGTCGCCGGACAGTTTGTTCATCAGGCTGGACTTGCCGACGTTCGGCTTGCCGACCAGCGCGACGCGGCGCGGCCCGGTGCCGCCGGTGCCCTCGCGCGGCGTCTCGGGCAGCACCTCGAGCACGTCGTCGAGCAGGTCGCCGGTGCCGCGGCCGTGCGCGGCGGAGACCATGCGCGGCTCACCGAGCCCGAGCGACCACAGCGACGCGGCCTCGGACTCGACGCGCTGGTCGTCGACCTTGTTGGCGACCAGGATGACCGGGATCTTCGACCGGCGCAGCTTCTTCACCGCGGCCTCGTCGGTCGCGGTCGCCCCGACGGTCGCGTCGACCACGAGCAGGATCGCGTCGGCGGTCGCCATGGCCACCTCGGCCTGACGAGCGACGTGCTGCTGCAAGCCCTTGGCGTCGGGCTCCCAGCCGCCGGTGTCCTGCACCAGGAAACGTCGACCCGACCAACTCGCCTCGTAGGAGATGCGGTCGCGGGTGACGCCGGGGACGTCCTCGACGACGGCCTCGCGGCGGCCGAGAATTCGGTTCACCAGCGTGGACTTGCCCACGTTCGGACGCCCGACCACCGCGAGCGTCGGCATGGCGAGGTGCTCCTCACCCTCCTGCTCACCCTCGAGATCGGCTATCTCCCAGTCGGTTTCGTCGCTCCATACGCCGTCGCCGGCCAGTACGTCCTCGGTCACCGATTCTCTCCCGTTGTCGAAATCTGCTGCGCGACAACGTGGTACAGCTCGTCGATGACCTCGTCCATGCTCAGCTCGCTGGTGTCCACGAGCACCGCGTCCACAGCGGGACGCAGCGGGGACACCTTGCGGGTGGAGTCGAGGTTGTCGCGGCGCTGCACGTCGGCGAGCACGGCCGCGTAGTCGTCGCCGCGGCCTTCCTGGATGTTCTGTTGGTTGCGCCGTTCGGCGCGCGCCTCCGCGGAGGCGGTCAGATAGATCTTGGCGTCCGCGTCGGGCAGCACGACGGTGCCGATGTCGCGGCCCTCCACGACGATGCGTTGCGCTGTCGCGGTGATCTCGCGCTGCAACGCGACGAGCAGCTCGCGCACCTCGGCCACCGCGGACACGGCCGAGACCGCCTTGGTGACGGCGTCGCCGCGGATCTCGGCGGACACGTCCTCGCCGTCGAGCTCGATCACCTCGTGGCTGGGATCGGTGCCGATCGTCAGCGGCAGCTCCTTGACCGCGGCGCCGATGGCCGCGCTGTCGGTGAGCTCGATGCCGGTCCGCAGCACCCGCAGGGTGGCGACCCGGTACATGGCGCCGGTGTCGAGATAGCGGGCGCCGAGCCGGGTGGCGAGGCGCCGGGAGACGCTGGACTTCCCGGTGCCCGAGGGCCCGTCCATGGCGACCACCAGCGGAGCTCGGCCGGCCAGCCGACCGGGAGCCTCGACCGGAATCTCCACACCGTTCACAACGACACCGCCTCGTAGAGTTTGCCGATTTCATCGCGGCCGAGGACACGCAGCGTGCCCGGCCGTTGATCGCCCAGCGCCACCGGGCCGATATGGGTGCGCACCAGCCGGGTCACCGGATGGCCGACCGCGTCGAGCAGTCGGCGCACGATGTGCTTGCGCCCCTCGTGCAACACGATCTTCACCAGCGAGCGTCCCTCGCCGAGTTCGAGCACCTGGAAGCGGTCCACCTTGGCGGGGCCGTCCTCGAGTTCGACGCCGTCGCGCAGCCGCTTGCCGATGATCTTGTTGTTGACCTCGCCGTTGACGGTCGCGAGGTAGGTCTTGGACACCTCGAAGGAGGGGTGCATGAGCCGGTGCGCCAGGTCACCGTCGTTGGTCAGCAGCAGCAGGCCCTCGGTGTCGGCGTCGAGCCGTCCGACGTGGAACAGCCGCTGTCCGGCCGCGATCCGCTCGGCGACGATATCGCCGACACAGGGCCTACCGAGATCGTCGGACATGGTCGACTGCCAGCCCTTCGGCTTGTTGAGGGCGACGTGCACCAGTTCGTCGCGAACCACGACGCGGGTTCCGTCGACCCGGACCACCGCCGTCTGCGGGTCGATGCGCAGGCCTTGCTCGCGCACGATCGCGCCGTCGACCTCCACTCGGCCCTGGTCGATCATCTCCTCGGCCGCGCGCCGCGAGGCGACGCCCGCCTTGGCGAGCACCTTCTGCAGCCGCTCGCCCTCGCCCCACGGCAGCTTGGCCGGGCCCTCGGTGTTCGCCGGCTCGACGTTCTGGCGGCGTGCGGGCTTGGCGTTGCTCAGCAGCGGTTGCGCGGGGATCTGGCGCTGCGGCTTGGGATTCTTCGCCTTGCGAGCGGCCGGAGCCTTGGCCGCGCCTTGGCCCCACGAGGAGCGCTGCGTGGAAGCGCCCTGGCCGGAGCCGCCGCGTCCCCGCTGACCCGAACCGCCATGGCTCGATCCCTGCTGCGCCGCCCCACGCTGACCGGAACCGCGCTGGCCCGCGCCGCGCTGGGCGGATCCGCCCTGGCTCGCGCCTCCCGCGCCGCGCCGTGCGCCGCCCCTGTCGTCCGACCCCCACGGTGCGGCGCCGCGCGCGGTTCCGCCGCGCTGGGCTGCCCTGGCGCCGCGGGCGCCTACGTTGCGTGCGGCGCCGCCCCTGGCGGGCTGGCCGCTGTTGTTCCTACGATCCGGTGTGCCATCTCGGCGAGCGGAAGTATTCATCTGTCCTGTCAATCCTCGGTGCCGAGATCCAAATCGGCCTCGGCGGGTTTCCTCAACCTGGTGTAACGGGGGTCCGTTTCCAGGCTCTCGTTGATCTCATCGATCAGGTCGACGCCCGGGAGCAGTGGCGCCAGCGGTGGCAGATCGGACAGCGAGGCAAGTCCGATCCGTTCCAGGAACAGTTCGGTCGTGCGGTACTGCGTGCCGTTCGTCTCCGGGTCGACCCCGGCCTCGGCGATCAGCCCGCGGGCGAGCAGCGTGCGCATCACGCCGTCGACGTTCACGCCGCGAACGGCGCTCACCCTGGTCCTGGTCACCGGTTGGCGGTAGGCCACCACCGCCAATGTCTCCAACGCCGCCCGCGTCAATTTGGTCCTGGCGCCGTCGAGCAGTACGCGCTCCACATACGGTGCGTACTCGCTGCGAGTATAGAAGCGCCACCCGTCGCCGACGAAACGCAGATCGATGCCGCTGCCGCGCGCGGTCAGCTCCGCCGACATCGCGCGTAACACCGACTCCACCCGTTCGGTGGTGTCGTCCAAGGCCGCGGCCAGCTGTTCTACCGGGGCGGGAGCGTCGACGACGAGCAGCATCGCCTCCAGCGCGGAGCGGAATTCGGCGTCGTCGAGGGTCTCGGGGGTGTCGGACACCACTGCGTCGCTCCCGCGAGATCGAGCCGCGCTGTCGGTTACCGCACCGTCGGCGGCGGTGTCGATGGTCGAGTCCGTCACCCGTAGTCCTCCTCGATCGTCACGGCCTGCGCCGGTGCTCCGTCCTCGGGCTCGCCGATCCAGCTGATCGCGAGCGGTCCGAGCGGATCGGGCTGGTCGAACTCGATGGTCTTGCCCCGGTACAGCTCGAGCAGCGCGAGGAAGCGCGCCACGATCTGCACCGGCATCTCGCAGTCGGCGACCAGCTCGGCGAACGTCGTCCACCCGCCCGCGCCGCGCGCCTTCAGTCGTTCCAGCACCAGCGCGGCCTGCTCGGCGACCGAGATGGCGTGTGCGTGCAGGTGGTCCAGCCCGACCTTAGGCGTCGGGCGCGGGCGGAACGCCGCGGCGGCGATATCGGCGAATCCGGCCGCGTCGACTCCCAGCGTAACCTCGGGCAGCAGACCGGCGAACCGCTCCTCCAGGCCGACCGAGCGCGGATAGCGGCGCAGCGCGACCGCCTCCAGTTCACCGAGCAATTCGGCGACCTGCTTGAACGCCCGGTACTGGAGCAGCCGGGCGAACAGCAGGTCGCGCGCCTCCAGCAGTTCCAGATCCTCGGCGTCGGTGACCTCACCGGAGGGCAGCAGCCGCGCGGCCTTCAGGTCGAGCAGGGTCGCGGCGACGACCAGGAATTCGGTGGTCTGGTCGAGGATCTTGTCCGCGCGCAGCCCGCTCTGCTCGTTCATGCTCGCGGTCATCGCCTTGGTGTAGGCGATGAACTCGTCGGTGACCTGATGCAACGCCACCTCGGTGACGTCCAGCTTGCGCGAGCTGATCAGGGTGAGCAGCAGGTCGAACGGCCCCTCGAAATTGCTGAGCTTGAGCCGGAATCCGGATCCGCCCTGCTCGGCATCGCCCGTGGTCGTCGAATCACGCGGCTCCGCGGCATCACTCGACTCCGCGGCATCGTCCGGTCGCACCGCATCGCCGAATTCCGCGGGTTCACGCGGCTCGTCCGAATCGCCCCGCGCGACAACGTGCGGGCCGATCGTCTGCGTAGTCGTCGTTCGTGCGGGGTCCGCTGCCTCGCTCACCGGCCGGACCGGTGGATGACTTCCCGCGCCATCGACCGATACGCTTCGGCGCCACCGGATTTCGGCGCCCACGTGGTAATGGGTTCACCGGCCACGCTCGCGTCCGGGAAGCGGACGGTGCGCGCGATGGCGGTGTCGTAGACCAGCTCGCCGAAGACCTCGACGACACGCGCCATCACCTGGCGCGAATGTAGTAGGCGGGCATCGAACATGGTGACAACGATGCCGTACAGGCTCAGCCGCGGGTTCAGCCGGTCGCGCACCTTCTCCACGGTGTCGTTGAGCAGCGCGAGCCCGCGCAGCGAGAAGTACTCGCACTCCATCGGAATGATGACGCCGTCGGAGCAGGCCAGCGCGTTGACGGTGAGCAGGCCGAGCGAAGGCTGGCAGTCGATGAGGATGTAGTCGTAGCGGTCGCGCACGGGTTCCAGTGCGCGACCGAGGGTCTGCTCCCTGCCGACCTCGTTGACGAGCTGGATCTCCGCGGCCGAGAGATCGATGTTGCTCGGCAGCAGGTCCATGTTCTCGACCTTGGTCCGCATCAGCACGTCGTCGATGGAGGTGCGGCTGCCGACGAGCAGGTTGTGCACCGTGAGGTCGAGATCGTGGTGGGCGACGCCGAGTCCGGCCGAGAGCGCGCCCTGCGGATCCAAATCGACCAGCAGCACGCGGCGGCCGTATTCGGCCAGTGCCGCGCCGAGATTGATGGTGGAGGTCGTCTTGCCGACTCCGCCCTTCTGGTTGCACATGGCCACGATGAGCGCCTCGCCGTGCCGGGCGACCGGCGGCGGGTCGGGCACCAGGCGCAGTGGGCGTCCGGTCGGTCCCAGTTCCGGGCTCTCCGGAACGGGCTCGACCCCGCTGTCCCACAGCGTTTCCGCCGCGGCGTCCGAGTACCCGTCCGACCGGGGCCCCGTAAGCGGCTGCGCCCCAGCACCCATCGGCGGCTCCGCCGCGCCGGCTGTCGTCACGATCCGCTGCTCCTTAGACGTTCCTGCCCGTTGCCTCGCCGAGCCTAGCGAGGCCGATCGGGCCCGACCTCGCTTTCGTACGGTCCAGCTCTCGGTAGACGCTACCGCTTGACCGCGCGAGACCCGCGCTCGGACACGCGACACCCGCGTTGCTGTCGCGATGCTCTCCCACCCCGACTCGCCGCACGTGTCACGACCGAGCTGCCGGAAGCACTTCGATTTCGGACGATACCCGCTGTCCGGGTCGGCGACGAGCGGTCGACGCCGACGTGCGCGGCTCAGCGGGCGCGCGGATGGGCGGTCGCCCACACCTCGCGCAGCGTGTTCACGGTGACCAGCGTGTAGATCTGGGTGGTCGTCACGGAGGCGTGGCCGAGCAGTTCCTGCACCACGCGCACGTCGGCGCCGCCGTCGAGCAGGTGCGTCGCGAACGAGTGCCGCAGGGTGTGCGGCGAGACGGCCGCGCCGATTCCCGCGCGTTCCGCCGCGGTCTGCAGGACTTGCCAAGCGCTCTGGCGCGACAGCCGCCCGCCGCGCGCGTTCAGGAACAGCGCGCCCGCGACGTTCTTGCCCGCCGCGGCCAGTGTCGGACGCCCGCGCACCAGATAGGCGTCCACCGCCGACAGCGCGGGACGGCCGATCGGCACCATGCGTTGTTTGCCGCCCTTGCCGCGCAGGACGACGGCGCGGTCGTCGGTGTCGAGATCGTCGACGTCGAGGCCGACCATCTCGGAGATGCGCGCGCCCGTGGAGTAGAGCAGTTCCAGCAGGGCGCGGTCGCGCAGCCCGCGCGGTCCGCCGTCGACCGCGTTCTGTTCCTCGTCCGCGATGGCGCCGCCACCCGCCGCCTCCAGCAGGCGCAGCACCTTGTCGTAGGGCAGTGCCTTGGGCAGCCGCCTACCCGGCGCGGGCGGCTTCACCGCGTGCGCGACATCGGTTCTGGTGAGTCCCTCGGCCGCGGCGAAGCGGTGCAGTCCACGCACCGCGATCAACGCGCGCGCCACCGAGCTCGCGGCCAGCGGCGGATGCTGCTCGCCACCGGCGCGCAGGGCGACGGTGAACTCGGCGACATCGGATTCGGCGACACGATCCAATTCGGTGACGCCGCGCCCGATCAGGAAGTCGCGATAGCGATCGAGATCGCGGCGATAGGCGCCGAGGGTGTTGCGCGCGGCTCCGCGCTCGACAGCGAGATGGTCGAGGTAGGAGTCGATCTCGCGCGCGATCACCCTCGAATCCTGTCAGCTTTCCGGCGGTGGCGCCGCTTTACGCCGCAGCAGCGCGGTGGGTTGGCCAGGCCACGGCGCCTCGGCGGGCCGTAGCGGCGTGTCGCCGGAGCGCGCCGCGACGAGGGCGAGCACGCCCGCCACCGCGGTGGCGTTGGTGATCTCCCCGGCCAGCGCCGCGCGCACCGCCTCGGTGACCGGCATCCGGACCAGTTCCAGATCCGCCTCTTCGAACTCCGGGTCCGGCCGGTCGGTGTCGTACAGCCCGCTGGCCAGGTAGACCCGCAGCGCCTCGTCGGTGAATCCCGGCGAGAGCGCCACGTCGACGAGGACCGCCCATTCCCGTGCGGCGAGCCCGGTCTCCTCGGCGAGTTCCCGCTTCGCCGCCGCGAGCGGGTCCTCGCCGGGAATGTCGAGCAGGCCCGCGGGCAGCTCGAGCAGCCGGGCGCCGAGCGGGTGCCGGTACTGGCGGATCAGCACGATGTTGTCGTCGTCATCGATCGCGGCCACCGCGACGGCGGCGTGGTGCTCGACGACCTCGCGTTCCACCACGTGCCCGCCGGGCATCGCCACCCGATCCTGGCGCAGCGCCAGGATCGCGCCGGTGTAGAGCGTCTTGCTCGCGACGGTCTCGAATTCGTGACGTCCCGGCACATCTCCCCCTCTGTCGCTCACTTCGATGCCTATTCCGCGTTCGCCAGTTCCTCGCCGGGGATGTCCACCGGAAGCCGTTCGGCCAGCTTGTATTTCAGCGCCGCCGCGATGAGCGCCGCGAACAGCGGATGCGGGCGGGTCGGGCGGCTCTTGAGCTCCGGGTGCGCCTGGGTGGCGACGAAGAACGGGTGCACGTCGGCGGGCAGCTCGACGAACTCGACCAGGTGCCCGTCGGGCGAGGTGCCGCTGAACCTCAGACCGCTGGTGCCGATCTTGTCGCGGTAGGCGTTGTTCACCTCGTAGCGGTGCCGGTGCCGCTCGGACACGTGCTCGGCGCCGTAGGCCTGCGCGACGACGGACCCCTTCTCCAGGGTCGCCGGGTACGCGCCGAGGCGCATGGTGCCGCCGAGATCGGCCTCGCCCGCCACGACGTCCTTCTGGTCGGCCATGGTGGAGATGACGGGGTGCGTGGTGTCCGGCTCGAACTCGGCCGAGTTGGCATCGGCGAGGCCGACCGAGCGGGCCGCCTCGATCACCACGCACTGCAGGCCGAGGCACAGCCCGAGCAGCGGGATCTTCCTGGTCTTGGCGAAGCGGATCGCGCCGACCTTGCCCTCGATGCCGCGGATGCCGAAGCCGCCGGGGATCAGCACCGCGTCCACGTCGCGCAGCGCGGCCGCCGCGCCGGACTCGGTCTCGCATTCGTCGGAGGGCACCCAGCGGATCTTCACCTTGGCGCGCGAGGCGAACCCGCCCGCGCGCAGCGCCTCGGTGACGGACAGGTACGCGTCGGGCAGGTCGACGTACTTGCCGACCAGCGCGACCTCGACCTCCTCGCGCGGCTGATGCACGCGATCGAGCAGATCGCCCCACACGGTCCAGTCCACGTCGCGGAACGGCAGGCCGAGCCTGCGCACCACGTAGGCGTCCAGGCCCTCGCGGTGCAGCACCTTCGGGATGTCGTAGATGGAGGGAGCGTCGGGGGTGGAGATGCAGGCGTCCACGTCGACGTCGCACATCAGCGCGATCTTGCTCTTGAGCGCCTGCGGCACCTCGCGGTCGCAGCGCAGGATCAGCGCGTCGGGCTGGATGCCGATGTTGCGCAGCGCGGCCACCGAGTGCTGGGTCGGCTTGGTCTTCAGCTCGCCCGAGGGCGCCAGGTACGGCACCAGCGAGACGTGCAGGAAGAAGACGTTGTCGCGGCCCACGTCGTGGCGGATCTGCCGGGCGGCCTCCAGGAAGGGCTGCGACTCGATGTCGCCGACGGTGCCGCCGATCTCGGTGATCACCACATCGGGCGTCTGCCCCTGCAGATCGGGGCCGCTCATCGCGAGGATGCGGCTCTTGATCTCGTCGGTGATGTGCGGGATCACCTGCACCGTGTCGCCCAGGTACTCGCCGCGGCGCTCCTTGGCGATCACCGACGAATAGATTTGCCCCGTGGTCACATTCGCGTCGCGGGACAGGTCCCGGTCGAGGAATCGCTCGTAGTGGCCGACGTCCAGATCGGTCTCGGCGCCGTCCTCCGTCACGAACACCTCTCCGTGCTGGAACGGATTCATGGTGCCCGGATCGACGTTCAGATAAGGGTCGAGTTTCTGCATGGTGACGCGCAGACCGCGCGCCGTCAGCAGCTGACCGAGGCTCGAAGCGGTAAGGCCTTTACCCAATGAGGACGCGACACCACCGCTGACGAAGATGTGTTTGGTAGCGGTTCGCGTCTGAATCCGTGTTTGACCCACGGGTCTTCACGGTAACACGTCCGAGCCCGGTGAAACGAACGCCACGCACGTTTGCTGACCGATCGCCAGAACTCGGTCAGAGCGGCGGGTCTGCGACTGTGAGCGGGATCGCCCGGCGGCGTTCGCACGTGCGGCGGATAGCGGCGGTCCGCGAGTTCAGCCCGGCAGCGCGGCGAGGGTGAGCGAGGTCGCCTTCGCGCCGGTGCCGTATCGCCCCGCGCCGCCGTTGAGCTGTTCGCTGAGCCCGAGGACGGCGGTGACCCTGCCGATCTCCCGATTCAGATTGTCCACGGTGGTCAGGGTGGTGGCCAGCGTCGCGTCGGACCGGGCGGACGCGATCGGTCCCGCGCCCTCGGCCGCGCCGGAACGGCCCGCGAGCACCACGCCCGCGCCGCGCCCGCGCAGTCCGCCCGCGAACCGGGCCAGATTCGAACCTTGGCTGTTCTCCGCGGCTTTCGCGCCGTTGCCGGTCACCACCACCGCGAGCTGGGCGGGCTGCACCGGCGTGTCGCCGTAGGCGAGGAAGCCGCCCCCGCGCAGGGTCTCCAGCACCAGGCTCAGCTCCTGCTGGGTGCTGCGCGGTTGCGCGGTGGCCGGATCGAGCAGCAGCACCAGGCCGAGCAGATCGCCCGCCATGCTGCCCTGGTCGACGCCGCCGGTGCGCAGCTGCGCGCCAGCCGGGATGACGTTGGTGATCGCGGTGCGCAGCCGGTCGCCTTCGGTCGCGTCGGTGAACGCGTCGGTCAGCGCGATCGGGCCCGCCACCGTCGCGCCCGCGGTCTGGATGCCCTTCGACACCGCCTCGATATCGGCGGCGTCCGCGTCCGGAGTGGTGAAGATTACGACCGAGCGAGCGCCGAGTGCACCGCCCAGAATGCGGTCCGCGGAGCCCGCGATGAACCGGTCGGCGGCGTCGAGCTGGTCGGTGCGATGGCGGTTCTGTTCGCCGAGCGCGTCGACCTGCTGACGCAGTTCGGTCTTGTCCGCGCGCAGTCCGGAGAGCAGGTCCGCGGCGAGCGTCTGCGAGCCGAGCACCACGCCGATGGCGAGCGCGAGGAAGACGGCCACGAGGGAGGTCGCGTGCTGGCGCAGTGAGATCATTACCGCCCCTGAGTGTTCGACAGGTCTTGTAGGAGGCCCTCGGCCCGAACCGAGAGGCGGTTCCAGGTGTCGACGCCCCAGTCGAGCAGTTCGCCGCCGGAGTTGGAGGCGAGCAGCACCACGATGACCGCGATCAGCGCGGCCAGCACCACCATCGCGATCGCCACGCCCGACACCCGGTTGCGGTACAGGGTGGCGACGGCCTTGGCGTCCATCAGCTTGGTGCCGAGCTTGAGTCTGGTCAGGAAGGTGGCCGGGTTGCTGTCGCGGCGGCCGCGGTCGAAGAAGTCGTCCAGCGAGGCGGCCGCGCCGACGGTCACGATCAGCGCGGCGCCGTGGTGGTGGGCCAGCAGCAGCGCGAGGTCGGCGGGCGCGCCGGAGGACGGGAAGGTGGTCGCGCCGATGCCCAGATCCTGGATGCGCTCCAGGCCCTTGGCGTGGCCGTCGGTGTCGGCGGGCAGGATGACCTCCGCGCCGCACTTCATGGTCGCCGAGGTGATCTCTTCCGGATCGCCGACGATCAGATCGGGCCGGTAGCCCTGCTTCACCAGGGTGTCCGCGCCGCGGCCGACGCCGACCATGATCGGTGTGTACTCCTTGACGAACGGCTTGAGCCGCTTCAGGTCGTCGGCGTGGTCGGGGCCGTCGGCCACCACGACCACGTGCCTGCGCTTCATGTCGAGCTCCAGCTCGGGAACGCCGATGCCGTCGATGAGCAGCGCGCTCTCGGTGCGGACGTACTCGATGGTGTTGCCCGCGAAGGCTTCCAGGTGATCGGCCAGTCCGTTGCGTGCCTCGATCATCCGCTCGGCGACGGTGGCCTCGGTGAGCTCGATGGCCTCGACCAAGACCTCCGGCTCCTTCTTGGTCAGCTTGTCCGCGTAGACGACGCCCCCGTCGATGCGGACCCGGCTGCCGTCCTTGATCTTGGTGAAGGCGTCGGAACTGACCGTGTCCAGCAGCGGAATGCCGTTGGACACCAACACTTCCGGGCCCAGGTTCGGGTAGCGGCCGGAGATCGAGGGCGAGGTGTTGATCACCGCGACCACACCCGCCTCCACCAGCCGATCGGCGGTGATCCGATCCAGGTCCATCTCGTCGAGTACGACGACATCGCCGGGACCGATCCGTCGCAGCAGGCGCCGGGTGTTGCGATCCACCCGGGCCGTCCCGGTCAGACCGGGCAGCGTTTCGGTGTTCTTCGACAACAACGCCAGCATCCTCATGGCCCGATGATGGCCGCAAACTCTCAACCACTGGTGGAGGCGCGCCGGAACCACCCGCCCCATTCGTCACAGTGATACAAGCCTGTCCCATTTTCGAACCGACCGGACTGGTTGCCTCCACGTCGCACGCGTCTCGGACAGCGCTGCCGCTCGAGGCATGAGTTTGCGACGCCGCGCTGCGCGTCGTCGCCCGCGCCGGACTGGCGCAGCCGACCATGCAGGAAGTCACCAAGCCCGAAACGCTGACATGGTGGGTTCCTTTCGTCCAAGCCGCCTGCGCCCACGCGGTCTACCGTGCTTCGGTATGAGGAGCTCAGGGACAATCGAGAATGGATCGGTCGCGGAAGAGATCCGGCGGCGTTATGACGAGTGGCTGGCGGCGCTGGTAGCCAACGATGCCCGGCTGATCGCCGAATTCGTCTCCGACGACTGGGTTTTCGTTTCGTCGAACGGCGTGTCGGAGGGGGCGCGATTTCTCGAGTTGGTCGGCGCCGGGACGCTGAGCCACTCGATGATGGAGCGGGTCGGCGAGCCTCGGATCCAGGTGTACGGGGACGTCGCGACGCTGACGGTGCGGGTTCGCAATACGGCGCACTACGAGGGCGGGCGCGTCGACGCCGACGAATGGACCACCGATGTGTTCGTGCGTCACGACGGACGCTGGCTGTGCGTGCTCACCCAACTCACCGACGCCGCCTGATCTCGTGCGCCGGTTCAGGTGCGCCTGGTGCGATCGGACGCGAGATTCCCGCACTGTCGAAATCACTGATGAGCAGAAGATTTCGCGGTGAGCGTCGGTGACATGAGGATGAGCTTTCGCGACATTGGCCGCGGTCGGAGCCGCTCGTAACGTCGCGGGCATGACTTTGCAGCTCGGCGTCATCCTGCCCACCTCCTCCCCTGATCCCGAACACCCGATGCTCGGTGACGTCCGTGCGGCCGCGAGCTTCGCCGAAGCGGCGGGGCTCGAATTGGTCTGGGCCGCAGATCATTTGGTGGCCAGCGGCCCGATTCTGGACAGCACGGTGGTGCTGGCCACGGCGGCCGCCGCGACCCACCGCGTGCGCGTCGGCTACGGGGTGCTGATCCTCGCCCTGCGCCCGGTCACTTGGGCGGCCAGGCAGATCGGCGCGTTGCAGTATGTGTCGGACAACCGCCTGTTGCTCGGCGTCGGCACCGGCAATCCGGCCCACGGCGACGTCGGTTGGCGCGCGGCGGGCGCGTCCTTCGCCGAGCGCGGCCCACGCACCGACGAGGCGCTGCGCCTTCTCCCCGACCTGGTCGCCGGAAAACCGGTGACCCTCACCGACGGAACCGAACTCGCCCTCGCCCCCGTCGCGACGATGCCACCGGTTCTGGTCGCGGGCGACGGTCCACGGGCGCGGCGGCGGGCGGCCGAGTACGCCGACGGCTGGATCACGATCGGCGCGAGTCCCGCGCAAGTCTCCGCGAGCGCACGCGAATTGTCCACGCTCCCCGACGGATACGGTCGCACCGCGCCGACGATCACCGTGGTCGCCCCGCCGCTGGCCACCGCTCCCGGGCAGGCCGCCGACCAACTGGCCGAATACGCCACCGCCGGCGCCGAACGGGTGATCCTCGCGCCGTCGCCCACGGGGTGGGAGGCGAGCTACGAGTTCGCCGCCGAGCTCCAGCAGTCACTGTGAACCTCGGAAATCGGCCTCCACACTGATGCAAGCGCTGCCCTACCGGGACTGGATCATCATCGGCGTCGGCCTGGACTCCGACGAGCGCGGCAACCCGCCGCGCAAGTTCGCCGCCGCATTCGAACGGGCTCGCCGCGAGGGCTTCTTGCTCACCATGCACTGCGACATCGATCAACCCGACTCCCGCGAACACATCCGCCAAGCGCTGGAGGAGATCAGCGTCGACCGGCTCGACCACGGCACCAACATCGTCGAGGACGACCGGCTGGTGGAGCTGGCCCGCAATTCCGCGTCTTGGCTGACCCCGGCGCGCCTGGACGGCTACCTCCGCGAGATCGACGCCTACGTCGCCAACAGCTGAGGTCGAGGCGGCAATTACATGTCATCGCCGCCGCCACTCGAGCGCCTCGGCTACATTGAAGCGACTTCTCAATGCCGAGCACGTTCGCGGCGTCGCCGAGGTCGGGAGCGGCGACGGCACGGCAGGCGACGGCGCACCCGGGCAGAGAGGATCGACCGATGGCCACCGAATCCCGTTCGTTCTTGTCGCGGATCTCGCCGACGCAATGGGCCGCGCTCGCTCTGACGGTGCTCGCGGTGCTGTTCGTCCTGGAGAACCGCACCAAGGTGACGATCGAATTCCTGCTGATCAGCGTGCAGTCGCCGATGTGGCTGATCCTGCTCGTCATGTTCGCCGTCGGCTGGATCGCCGGCGTGCTGACGATGCGCAAGCGGCGCTAGGCAGGGCCTAGATCAGGCGCTCGGTTCCAGCACGATCTTCACCGCGCCGTCGGACTTCTGCTGGAACATCGCGTAGGCCTCCGGCGCGGCGGACAGCGGAAGACGGTGCGTGGCAAAGGATTCCACGCCGAGCGGATCGCCGTCCACCAGCAGCGGCATGATGTCGTCGACCCAGCGGGTGACGTTCGCCTGGCCCATGCGCAGCTGGATCTGCTTGTCGAACAGCACCCGCATCGGAATCGGATCGACCATTCCGCCGTACACGCCGACCAGCGAGATCGTCCCGCCCCTGCGCACGATGTCGATCGCCGAGTGCAGTGCGGCGAGACGATCGATACCGGCGTTGTCCATCAGCTTCTGCGCCACGGCGTCCGGCAGGTAGGCCGCGGAGCGCTGGGCGATCGAGGCGAACGGCGAGCCGTGCGCCTCCATACCGACGGCGTCGATCACCGCGTCGGTCCCCCGGCCTTCGGTGATCTCCCGGATCACGTCGCCCAGCGGCGCGCCGACCGCCTCGAAGTCGAGCACCTCGATGCCGCGCGCGGCGACCCGCGCCAGACGCTCGGGCACACGATCGACGCCGATCACCCGGTAGCCGTGCTGCGCGGCGACCCGGCAGGCCATATCACCGATGGGACCGAGACCGAGCACGGTGACCGAGCCGCCGTCCGGCACCCCGGCGTACTCGACGGCCTGCCACGCCGTGGGCAGCACGTCCGAAAGGTAGAGGAAACGGTCGTCATCGGGGCCCTCGGGCACCTTGATGTGCGTGTGCTCGGCGTACGGCACCCGCAGGTATTCGGCCTGCCCGCCAGGCACCTGTCCGTAGAGCTTGGAATAACCGAACAGGGCGGCGCCGCTGCCGTAGTCGCGGACCTGCGTTGTCTCGCACTGGGTCGGCAGACCCGCCGCGCACATCACGCATCGACCGCAGCTGATCTGGAAAGGCACCACCACCCGGTCGCCCTTCGCCAGACCGGTCACCTCCGAGCCGACCTCCTCGACGATGCCCATGGGTTCGTGCCCGAGCACGTCGCCCGCGCTCATGTACGCGCCGAGCACTTCGTAGAGGTGCAGATCGGAACCGCAGATGCCCGAGGACGTCACCCGCACGATGGCGTCGGTGGGCGATTCGATGCGCGGATCCGGCACGGAATCGACCGATATCTTGCGCCTGCCCTGCCACGTCACGGCCTTCATGCGGGTCTCCTCGCCGAGTGTTCGGATATACCGGCGGCGTTGATGAGCCGTCGGACGAAGTCTTTCCAGGCCGCGTCAGTCCTCGTCGTCGAGCGAGGTCACGCCCGTGACGACGGTGATGGCGAACGACTGGGTGTTCAGGCACCCCGCGGTCACCGTGCTGCCCGCGGCGAATCCGCCGCGGCTCTCCCCGGCCCGCGCCATGTCGAAGCGGCTCCCCTGCTGCTCGGCCGAGCCGATCAGCGCGCAGGTCCACTGCTCGCCCTCCGGGTTGCTGCCGACCGCGATGCTGCCTTCCTCGGCGGTGTCGGCGGTGAGCGTCGGGGCCGCGGCGGCCAGCGCGCCGCCGAGCACGACCGCCGAGGCGGCGGCCGCGGTGATGAACGCCAAGCGAAGACCCGTTCGGAACATGGTCGTCCTCCTGATTTTCGGCTGTCGATGTACCCGCAGTTGCCCGTCAGCGCGGACCGAAACCGAATCGACGGAATGTGACCGCGCCTACACGGCACTCCGGCGCGTGACGTGGTACCTATACACTTCCGTCACAGACAGCTCGAAGAGGAGAAACGCATGGCCAGCAGCACCGTCGACGCCGTAATCCCCGCCCCGCGCGAGGCCGTCTACAAGTTCTTCGCCGAACGGGACGGCATCAACGGCCACCTCCCCGGCGTGCAGTTCACCCTGAAGAAGCCGGGCTCCCCGACGCCCTCGGGTGTGGGCGCTCAGTACGTGGTGGGCCGCGGTACCGTCGGCTTCATCGAGGAGACCACCAAGCTGGTGCCCGGCGAGCGGATGGAATACAAGATCGTCAAGGGCGTCCCCGTGAAGCGCCACGTCGGCATCGTGACCTTCGCCGACGCCGAGGGCGGCACCCGGGTGACGTACACGATGGAGTCGGAGCCGAGCTTGCCGGTGCCGGCCAAGGCGGTCGAGGCCGGCCTGCGGGTCCTGATCAACCAGTTCATCAAGGGCGCGCAGAAGGCGTTCCGCTGATCACTCCGGCCGCACTGGGTTCTCACCAGCCACTCTGAGCCCGGGACGCGCGCCGAAAAGACTTGCGTGACGAGGCCCTCGCCCCGAAGTACTTTCGGGACGAGGGCCTTCGCGTTCGGGACTTCAGGCGGTGGCGCGCTCGGCGCGGGCGGTCTCCAAGAGTTCCTCGGCGTGCGCGCGACCGGTCTCGGTGTCCTCCAGACCGGCGAGCATGCGGGCCAGCTCGATGACGCGCTCGTCCTTGGTGAGCGCACGAACCCCGCTGTTGACCTTGCCCTTGCCGTCATCGGACTTGTCCACCACCAGATGCGTGTCGGCGAACGCCGCGACCTGGGGCAGGTGCGTCACCACGATGACCTGGTGAGTGCGCGCCAGCCTGGCCAACCTGCGGCCGATCTCCACCGCGGCCCGGCCGCCGACACCGGCGTCGACCTCGTCGAACACCATCGTCGCGCCGTGATCGGAACTGGCGAGCACCACCTCGAGCGCGAGCATCACCCGCGACAGCTCGCCACCGGAAGCGCTCTTGCTCAACGGCAGCGACTGCGCGCCCGAATGCGCGGAGAGCCGGAACTCGACCTCGTCCACACCGGACGAACCCGCGTGCAGTTCGGCGCCGTCGACGGTCAGCGGCGCGGAATCCTGGGCGCCCGCGGGCACCGGACGCACCTCGACCTCCAACCGCGCCTTCCCCATCGCCAGACCACCGAGCTCGGCGCTGACCGCCGCGGCCAGCTTGCCCGCGGATTTGGTGCGGGCCGCGGTGAGCTTGCGGGCCGCCGCGCGCACGCGTTCGGCGGCGATGTCGACCTCCGCGGCAAGCTTGGTCAGTGCCTCCTCGGAAACGTCGAGCGAATCCAACCGGGCGCGCGCCTCGTCGGCCCAGGCGATGACGCCGTCGATGTCGGGCGCGTACTTGCGTGTGAGGCTCTTGAGTTCGGCCTGCCTGGTCAGCAGCGAATCGAGCGCGCCGGGATCCGACGGCAGGTCGGAGAGGTAACCGCTCAGCTCGGTGGTCAGGTCGACGACCACCGCGATGGCCTCGCCCAGCCGCGGCGCGAGCGCGGACAGGGCCGGATCGTCGGCCGATTCCAGCCGCGAGCGCGCGGCGCCGAGCAATTCCAGTGCGCCGGAACCGTCTTCGGGCGCGTCGGCAGGTCCGGCGAGCGCGTCGTGCGCGGTCGCCGCGGCCTCGCGCAACGAATCCAGGTCGCTCAGTCTGCGCACCTCACCGACGATCCGCACGTCCTCGCCGGGTTCGGGTGCGATGGCGTCGATCTCGGCGAGCGAGTGCTTGAGCCGATCGGCCTCCAACGCCAATTCCCTGCTGCGCGCGGTGCGTTCGAGCAGCTCGTTGCGTGCGTCCAGCCAGGAGCGGCGGTGCACCTGATACTTGCGCAGCAGCGGGCCGACGGTCTCGGACGCGAACTGGTCGAGCGCGTTGAGCTGCTGTTCCGGGCGTTGCAGGCGCAGCTGGTCGTTCTGTCCGTGCACGGTCAACAGCGGCGCGGTGAAATCGGCGAGCACCGAGGCGGGCACACCGCGCCCGCCGAGATGCGCACGCGAGCGTCCGTCGCTGCCGACCGTGCGGATCGCGATGATGCTGCCGTCGTCGTCGGCCTCGGCCGCCGCCGACTCCAGCACCTGCCCGACCTCGGTGCGGGCGGCCTCGTTCACGTCCTCGACGGTGAACCGGCCCTCCACGACCGCGCGCGCCGCGCCCAGCCGCACCCGTCCCGCGTCCGCGCGGGCGCCGCTCAGCAGATGCAAGCTGGTCACCACCATGGTCTTGCCCGCGCCGGTCTCACCGGTCAGGACGGTGAGACCCTCGTGGAACTGCGCCGTGGCCGTGGATATGACGCCGAGGCTGTCAATCCTGATCTCTGTCAGCACGTGTGCTCTCCGTTCGCCGTCGGCCTCGCCAGCCGGTCACAGGCAACTGGAACTTGCGCACCATCCGGTCCGCGAACGGCGCGGAGTCCAACCGCACCCAGCGCACCGGTTCGGCGCCGCGGACGGCCTCGACGCGGCCGCCCTTCGGCAGCGCCATGGTGCGCCTGCCGTCCAGGAAAACTATCGCATCGTGGCCCGTGGCAACGGATTCCACCGCGATCCTTGACTCCGGGCTGGTCACCAGCGGCCGCGCGAACAGGGCGTGCGCGTTGCTCGGGATCACCAGAAGCGCCTCCAGCTCCGGCCACACCACCGGACCACCTGCCGAGAAAGCGTAGGCCGTGGAACCGGTCGGCGTGGAGACCAGGATGCCGTCGCAGCCGAACGACGAGACGGGGCGCCCGTCGACCTCGAGCACCACCTCCAACACGCCCATCCGCGAAGCGTTCTCGATGCTGGCCTCGTTCAACGCCCAGCCGGTCTCCACCACCTCGTCGTCCACCCGGACCGACAGGTCGATCGTCATCCGGTGTTCGATGCGGTAATCGCCGCGCACCACCTGGCCCAAGGCCTCGTCCAAGTGCTCGGCCTCGGCCTCGGTGAGAAAACCGATGCGCCCCAGGTTGATTCCCAGCACCGGCACCGACGCGGGACGCGCCAGTTCGGCGGCGCGCAGGAACGTGCCGTCACCGCCGAGCACCAGCACCATCTCGCAGCCGACCGCGGCGTGCGGGCCGTGCTCGACCACCCGCACCGGGTAGCCGCCCGGCGCCGCGAGGGCCACCGCGTCCGGCCCGGCCTCGACGTCGAAGCGGGTGCTGTCGGCCTCGTCGTCCAGAACCCGCAGCCCGATTCCCGCCTCGGTGAAGATCTTCGCCACCCGGTGGGCGGTCTCGATGATCTCGGCCCGGCCCGGATGCGAGACCAGCAGGATCTCCCGGCCGCCGGATTCCGGCGCCACCGCGTTCACTGTGGACCCTCCTCAACCGCACGCTCGACCAGAGCAGCGACCTGCTCCGCGTCGTATTCGAACTGCCCGTCCTTGCGCAGCCACAGAAAGTATTCGACATTGCCCGACGGACCCGGCAGCGGGCTGGCCACCGCGCCGAGCGTGCGCAGCCCGTGCTCGGCGGCCGCCGCGGCGACCGTCCGCACGGCCTCCGCGCGCAGCGCCGGATCCCGCACCACACCGCCGGAGCCGACCCGTTCCTTGCCGACCTCGAACTGCGGTTTCACCATGGGCAGCAGGTCGGCGCCGTCGGCGGCGCAGGCGGCGAGGGCGGGCAGCACCAAGCCGAGCGAGATGAAGGACAGGTCACCGACGACGAGTTCGACCGTGCCGTCGATGAGTTCGGGTGTCAGATTGCGGACGTTGGTGCGGTCGTACACGCGCACCCGGTCGTCGTTCTGCAACCGCCAGATCAGCTGGCCGTACCCGACGTCGACGGCCACCACCTCACGCGCGCCCCTGCTGAGCAGCACATCGGTGAACCCGCCGGTGGACGCGCCCGCGTCGAGACAGCGCTTGCCCGCGACACGCACGCCCTCGGCCTCGAATCGCTCCAGCGCGCCGAGGAGTTTGTGCGCGCCGCGCGAGGCCCACTGCACCTCGTCGGGCTCCTCCCGCACCAGCAGCGGGGTACCCGCCTCCACCGCGGTCGCCGGTTTGGTGGCGACCGATCCAGCAATCAGGACCCGACCCGCGCCGATCAGCTCGACCGCGTGCTCCCGCGATCGCGCCAACCCGCGGCGAACGAGTTCGGCGTCCACTCGCGCGCGCCTGGCCACCTCAGATCTTGTCCACCGTAGCCAGGGCCTGGACCAGCACGTCGTGTGCCTGCTCCAGGATGCGCGCGCGCCGGGTGATGTCGACGCCGGATTCCGCGCTCTCCGGGGCCGCCCCGAAGGCGGCGCCGCGCGCGTCGAGCTCGGCGAGCAGGCTGTCGATCTCGCCGCGGATCCGGTCCGGGTCGGCGGGCTCCGGGCGACCTTGCGCGCCGGGCAGATGCCTGCCGGGCAGCGGGATGCCGGGGCGGGGCGCGTTCGGTCCGGAACCGGGCACGCCGGGTCCCTGCGGGCGGGGCGTCGGAGTAGTCATCGTGTTGCCAACGCTATCGGATTTCCGAATCGGGCGCGCGCACGGTCACCGCCCGACCGGGGTAGCGCCGGAGCCGCTCGGACAGGTCGTCGGTCGAGTCGTCGTCGACCGGCGGGTGGTTCAGCGCGTCCAGGGAATCCGCGACGTAGGTGGGGATGCGTGTCTCGGGTGCGGTGCGCAGCTCGTCCAAGGTGCTCACGCCGGTCAGCACGAGCAGCGATTCGAGTCCGACGCGCTGCGCGCCCTCGATGTCGGTGTCCATCCGGTCCCCGACGACCAGTGCGCTGCGGGTTCCGGCGCGCACCAGCGCGTCCTCCAGCAGCGGCGCGTACGGTTTGCCCGCGACGATCGGCTCGCGGTCCGAGGCGGCGCGCAGCGCGGCGACCATCGCGCCGTTGCCCGGTGCGAGACCGCGTTCGTTCGGCAGGGTCTTGTCGGTGTTGGCCGCCACCCAGAGCGCGTCGGCACGCAGCGCGTAGGCGGCCTCGGCCAGATCCGGCCAAGCCGTCTGCGGCGAATGCCCCTGCACCACGGCGGCGGGCACGGTCCCGTCGAAGCGGCGGATGCCGCGCAAGCCGACCGCGTCGACCTCGGCGACCAGATCGTCGGTGCCGACGACGAGCACTTCGGCGCCGGGGCGCAGGCGTTCGGCCAGCAACCGCGCGGCCGCCTGGGCACTGGTCACCACGTCTTCAGCGGTCGCGGGGAAACCCAGGTCCGCCAGATGTTCGGCCACCACCTCCGGGCCGCGACTCGCGTTGTTGGTGACGTACACGAGCCGCTGCTCCGACTCGCCGTTGCCCGCCAACGCTTCCGGCGCACCCTCGATCACCGCCGAACCGCGATACAGCGTGCCGTCCAGGTCCAGCAACAGGGCTTCGTAGCGATCTCGTAGCCGCTTCACACCACTCTCACTTCGTGTCACCGTGCCGTGCCCAATTCCGTGCGCGCCCAAGGCTCGTCGCGCCGCTCGCCGTGGATCGATCCGCCATGGCCGAGTCGCGGCGCACGCCCGCCGATCCGAGCGCCTCGACCACACGCCGAGGCCTCGACCCTACGTCAGGCGGCCGACAGATAGGGCATCGCGTTGCCGAGCACACAGCGCCGGGCGGACGATCCGGCCCAACGTGCTGAGCACGGCTTCGGTCGCCCACGGGTTGCGAAACCCGTTCCGCGACGGCGCTTCACGGTCGGCCCCTCAGCCGCCGCGCATCGAGCGCCTGAAGCGGCGTGGCGCAGTGTGGACCCGGCGACGATTACAACGCGGCCGCGTTTGCCGCGCAGTCCAGCGCGGTCGGTGCGGACTACAGGTCGGTGTCGCCGGTCAGTTCGTCGGCGCGTTCCTCGGCGTCGGTCTCGCCGTCGAGGTCGGCGGAGGCCGCGTTGAGGAACCAGGTCAGGCCCTCGTCGGTGCGACCCGCGGCGACCAGGGCGTCGGCGTAGGCGTAGAACAGGCGAGCCGCAGCGGAGCCGGTGCGCTCCGGGTCGAGGTCGGACGTTTGCAGCGTCACCACGGCCTGGTCGTACTGGCCGAGATCCATGCGCGCACCCGCCACGACGATGCGCAACTCGGTGGCCTCGTCACCGCTCAGCGTGCGGGCTTCGTCGCTACGCCCCAGCTCGATCGCGCGCTCGGGACGACCGAGACCGCGTTCGCAGTCGGCCATCACGGCGAGCAGACCGTGCCCGCCGGACATGCGCCGGGCAGTACGCAGCTCGGACAGCGCTTCCGCCCACTCGCCCGCGTGGTAAGCGACGACGCCCGCGGTCTCACGCACCACCGCGATCCGGCCCGCGCGCTGTCTGGCGGCGCGTGCGTGCGCGAGCGCCAAGCGCGGATCGTCCTCGACGAGGCGGACCGCCATCACCAGGTGCCGCGCCACGGTCTCGGCATTGCCCTTGTCCAGGCTCAGCAGATCGCGACGGACGGCGGTGTCCAAATCGGACGCCTGCACGTCGTCCGGCAGATCAGGTTCCTCGGGACGCGGCGGGCGCCGATCCATGGAACGGCCACCGGTGCGAGCGCCCTCGCCACCGCGACGACGATCCTGCTGCCCGCGGTCGTACTCGCCCGATTCGCTCCGGCGCTTGAAACCGCCCTGATCGCCGCTCTCGCCGCGATCGAAACCACGATCCTCGGCATCGCCGCGACCGCCTTCGCGCCGAGCGAAGTCGGGACGATCACCACGGCGCTGGAAACCGCCGCGTTCTCCGGAGTCACCGCGGCGCTCGTATCCGCCACGCTCACCCTCGCCGCGCCCGGAGAACCCGCGCCGTTCGCCGGAATCCCCGCCGCGGTCGAAACCGCCACGCTCGCCGCGTGGCTTGAAGCCTTTGTCATCGGAGTCACGGCGCGGCTTGAATCCGCCACGTTCTCCGGAATCGCCGCGCCGCTCGTAACCACCGCGCTCGCCCGAGCCGCCGCGGCCGAACCCGCCACGCTCTTCGGAACCACCGCGCTGGTACCCACCGCGCTCGGAACCACCACGATCGAAGCCACCACGCTCACCGGAACCGCCACGGCGCTCGAACCCGCCACGCTCGCCCGAGCCGCCACGGCGCTCGTAACCACCGCGTTCACCCGATCCGCCACGGTTGAATCCGCCACGCTCGCCCGAGCCGCCGCGGCTGAACCCGCCACGCTCTTCGGAACCGCCGCGCTGGTACCCACCGCGCTCGGAACCACCACGATCGGAACCACCACGCTCACCGGAACCGCCACGGCGCTCGAAGCCGCCGCGATCTCCCGAGCCGCCGCGCTGGAATCCACCGCGCTCGCTGGAACCGCCGCGACCGTAGCCGCCGCGATCCTCGGAGCCACCGCGTGGCTTGAAGCCTTTGTCATCGGAGTCGCGGCGCGGCTTGAATCCGCCACGTTCTCCGGAATCGCCGCGGCGCTCGTAACCGCCGCGTTCGCCCGACTCTCCCCGGCGCTGGAAACCACCGCGCTCTTCGGAAGAACCGCGCGAACTATAACCGCCGCGCTCGCCGGAGCCCTCACCGCGCCGGAAACCGCCGCGACGTTCGCCGCCGCGGTCGAAACCGCCGCGACTATCGGAGTCCTCGCGTCTTCCAGAACCACCACGGCTACCGGGGTCCTCGCGGCGCTGGAAGCCACCGCGTCCACCGGACTCACCGCGTTCACCGGACCCGCCTTTGCGGTCGAAACCGCCGCGCGAAGATCCGTACGAGCCACCCGTGCCGCGAGACGGCCGGTCCGAACCGGCGTCGCGCTGACCCGAGGAGGAAGCGCTACGTCGGAATGGCTTCCGACCGTCGTTGTCTTCGGACACGGTGATCCCCTTCTAGGTTCCGCTGAGGTTGTTCAGGGCCCCATCAAATTGAATCACGTGCCGTCGGCGGGGCTCGGACTCGACGGCGCCAGGGGCGCTAAAGCGCCCCAAACGACGATAGGGGACCCAGAATTGGGTCCCCTATCGTGAAAGGATGTTCCGGCGGTGTCCTACTCTCCCACACCCTGTCGAGTGCAGTACCATCGGCGCAGGTGGCCTTAGCTTCCGGGTTCGGAATGGGACCGGGC
>NZ_JBFAHS010000017.1:0-144596 GCF_040654315.1 Nocardia sp. NPDC050713
GTTCTAACCCACACAATCCTGCGGCGGGGTGAACTCTGGCGGGGGCCCGGCCCCCGCCCGGGGCCCGCCCCGCACCCCCCCCCCCCCCCCCGCCGTTGTCGTATCCGGTCACCTAGCTCGAGACACACCCGACCCCCCTCGATGGACAATCCACAGCTATCGATCGAGCAGGCCGTTTCAACCGGTCCGAACTCGGCATACATTGCACCTGAACCTGTTTCCGCAGGTGCAAATCACTCGATTACTAATCGGTAGTTAATAGCTGGCGATCAATATCGAAGCGCTTTGTGACCGACCAGTAGTCGAGCGATGTCAACAGTCTATGAAAAAACGTGACCTTCGTCACAACATGCCGTTATACAGGCGTTATAGCAATGTGATCTAATTCCCGAATTCTGACCGGGTGATACATTGATGCATACAGAATTGATGCATTCACCTTTCGGGGGTGGGAAGTATGACGGCTTTACAAGCCGGAGTTTTGATGATCGGATCATACCGGCCCGATCGAATTGTTTCCAATTCCGACCTGGCCCCCGAATTGGGTGTCGACGAAGAGTGGATAACCACGCGGACCGGAATTACCGAACGTAGATACGCCGGAAATCACGAGACAGTAATTTCGATGGCCGCGACGGCCGCGCGAAGAGCGCTCGACGCCGCCGAAATGTCCGCTCGACAAATCGATGTCCTCATGCTCGCGACGTCGACCCATCTCAACAACACTCCGGCCGCCGCCGCCATAGTCGCCGCCGAACTCGGCTGCGCGGGACCGGCGGCCTTCGACATTTCCGCGGGCTGCTCCGGCTACGCGCACGGCATCGGACAAGCCGCCGCACTCATCAACGCAGGTCAAGCCGACAACATTCTCGTCATCGGGTCGGAAAAGTTCAACAACGTCATCGATCGTGACGACCGTTCGGTGGGACCGATCTTCGGTGACGGCGCCGGCGCCGCACTCGTCGGCCGCACGGAATCCGGCCACATCAGGCGCACCGTATGGGGTAGCGACGGCACCCGAGCCAATCTGATCCGCCAGGAACCCACCTGGGAGGAATTGCGCTGCGCGCCGACCACGACGGCACCTCCGACTCTGCACATGGAGGGGACCGAAGTATTTCGCTGGGCGACCGGCGAGGTGCCCAGAATAGTATCCGAAATCGCGCATGCCGGCGGTATCACCCTCGCCGACGTAGAGGTATTCATCCCGCATCAGGCGAATTTGCGAATCATCGACGGGGTTGCTCGCAAACTCGGCTGGCAGGACGAATCGGTAGTGATCGCAGACGACATCCGGCGGGCCGGAAACACTTCCGCCGCCGCCCTGCCGCTGGCGATCGACGACCTGGTGTCTTCGGGCCGCGCAAAGCCGGGACAACTTGCACTGCAAGTTTCTTTCGGCGCCGGTCTGTCGTATGCGGGACAGGTTTTCGACCTGCCCCAGGTTGCCTGAACCGAATTGCTCGATCGCTCTTCGAAAGTTGCTCTGCCATGACCGTTTCTTTTTCCAGCTACGACGAACCCCTCGGACCCCGGTCCGATCGATACTTCGGTGAAGGTTACAAAAAGGTCAGCCCCGAGCTGGCCGACCTGCAGATCCGCCGCTCCACCCAGCTCGGCGCCAAGCACACCGGTGTGGCGCGGCTGAGCTACCCGGCCGCCTGGTCGACCAAGAAGCACCGCGAGCTGGTGCCGCACGTCAGCAGCGTCGACACGATCATGCTCGCCGCCTCCCTGTGCGACGCCTCGATCACCCACTCCCGGGACCTCGGCCCGGCCGAGTCGTCCCGCATGTGGGTGCGCCAAGCGGCCGTGCGGGCGGGCGCCGCACCACACGAGGATCTCGACAACATCCCGGTCGAGGCCGAGATCACCACCACCACCGCCGCGGAGGACGCCGACGAGATCGAGACCGCGTTCAAGTTCCGCGTCGGCAACCTGACCGGCACGCTGACCATGGTGCACCCCGTCGGTTCGGGCGCGCTGGACGTGCCGGGAACCGATCACATCGCGCAGCTCAGCGACATCTACGGCCCGGCGCCGCACTACTACCTCAACGGCGTCAAGGACCACACGCTGACCGCCGCGGACCTGATCGTGGACGAGACCGCCACCCGCATCAACAGCAGGCAGCGGGTCACCACCGGTGTCGAGGGCGGCTACGTCGGCGCGGAATCGGCCTACTGGGATTCGGTCTCGCCGATCGACGCCATCGTCGGCGCGGCGCAGCTCTCCCAGATCCTGCTCTACGAAATGGACGGACTGGACCGGCGCAACAGCAACACCCTGTGGATGCGCAAACTCGAGTTCGTCACCGAGGGGCCGCGCCGCCCCTCGAACGAACCGTTCGACGGCACGGTGGAGATCCGGCGCACCTCGACCATCGACCGCGGCGGCCAGCGCTGGCGCAGCGCGGATCTTCTGATCAAGGAGTTCCAGGGCGTCACCGGGTTCTGCCTGCTCGCCCACCAACTGCCCGACTGAGAATGCCGGGCAACAGAATTCGGTCCGTCTCACTCCGATTCCGGAGCGTCGAACCCGCAGTCCTGGCCGAGCGCGCATTCCGCGAGCGCGGCCAGCGCGGGGTCGTCGGCGTGTTCGGTGGCGTTCATCGCCAGCAGCGCGTTGAGCAGCATGCCGTTGGCGATGAATTCCCGTGCGCGCTCGGGGTCGCAACCGGTGCGTTCGACCAGCAGGGTGTACAGCGCGGAGACGAAACGCCTTGCGGCGGCGGCGATCTGCGGATGACCGGCGGCCGCGCTGAAGCCCTGCAACAGGACGACCAGCACGTCCCGGTCCTCGACCAGGCTGTTGTAGACCCCGCCGAGGCGTTTCCACACCTCGGGCGACGCGGCGACCTCCGGATCCTCCAGTTCGGCGGCGAACGCGGCGAGCAGGGACTGCACCGCCCGGTCGAAGACCTCCTGGAAGAGGTCGGCCTTGGTGCCGAACATCCGCACCACGTACGGCTGCGAGACCCCGGCCTCCAGCGCGACGACGTCGGTGCTGGTGCCCGCGTAGCCGCCGCGCGAGAACGCTCGGCCAGCGGCCTCGAGAATCATCTCGCGACGCTCGGCCGCGCTCAGTCTGGCCCTCATGTTGACAAGTTATCACTTGATTACTAGATTTTCGATGAACCCGGTGAAACCGCATTTGGCGTTCGCGTATTCCGCTTGCACACAAGGGGATACGCGGAAATGCGGGCACCCGCTATACAAGGACGCCCGATGAAGGATGCACCCGCGCTACGACTGGCCGTGACCGGCGCACCGCGAACGGGTAAGACCACCGTTTGCACCGCTCTCGCGCTGGCCACCGGCCTGGACCACGCGGCCATCTCCACCCACCTCGCCACCCCGGGCGTCGACCGGAGGCTCGCGCCGACGGTCGACGCCGCGGTGCGCGGCTTCGAACAGCGCGTGGATTCCGAAGCCCGGCTGACCTCGGGTTTCGTCTCCGACGGTTCGGTGCTCCAGGAATGGGTGGCGGCCGAGGCGCTGCGGCGAACCCGCAGACTCCGGCGCTGGCTGTGGAACCCGCGCGACCTGCCCTATCGCATCTTCGAGAAGAAGTACCTGCTGGCGCACGGCGGAATCGTGACCCGGCGGGCCAACGTCACCTACGACGGGTTCATTCATCTGCGGATGGACCGGGAATCGGCCACCGAAGGCGATGACCGATACCGCAGCACGATCGACCGACTACTGCTCGACACCCTGCACGAAGGGACCGTCCCCTATCTGGTGATCGGGGGGTCCATCGAAGAAATCGTCACCCGGGTGGCCGGAATGTATCAGCTACCGCAGCTGATGCCGGTGCCCGACGCGGTCTCCGCAGCGTTGCACGCCGCATAACCAACAGCCGTCGCCGCATACCACCTGGAGGGGAATTCCCATGGCATCCGCAGACGCCTTGACCAAGCCACCACAGCGATCGGACAGTGCGATCTGGACGCTGGTCGTCGTCGCGCTGGCGACGTTCATGCTGATGCTCGACCTCACCGTCGTCAACGTCGCGCTACCCGATATCCGCGAAGCCTTCGATTCCACGTTCTCCGCCCTGCAGTGGATCCTCGACGCCTACGCCCTCGGCCTCGCCGCGGTGCTGCTCGCGGCGGGTTCGCTCGCCGACCGCATCGGCCGCAAGAAGGTCTTCGACGCGGGCCTGGTGATCTTCGTGCTCTCGTCGCTGGCCTGCGGCCTCGCGCCGAACGATTTCGTGCTGATCGTCGCCCGCCTCGTGCAGGGTCTCGGCGGCGCGATCCTCTTCGCGGTCGGCCCGGCGCTGCTCGGACACGAGTTCCGCGGTAAGGACCGCGGCATGGCCTTCGGTGTGTTCGGCGGCGTCGCGGGTCTGGCGATCGCGTTCGGCCCGCTGATCGGCGGCGCCCTCACCGAGACCGCTGGCTGGCGCTGGATCTTCCTGATCAACGTGCCGGTGACCATCGCCGCGCTCGCCGTCGGCTACCTGAAGATGCGCGAATCCCGCAGCGACACACCGCCGCCCGTGGACTGGACGGGCATGGTCACCTTCTCGGCCGGTCTGTTCTTCCTGGTGCTCGGCTTCATGCGCGGCGAGCAGGACGGCTGGACCAGCGGCCGGATCATCGGCTGCTTCGCACTGGCGCTCGTGCTGCTCGCGGTGTTCACCTGGCTGCAGATCTCCCGGCCGAACCGCGCGATGTTCGACCTGACGCTGTTCCGCAACCGCACCTTCAACGGCCTGTCCGTGGTGACCGCGCTGTGCGCGCTGTCGGTGATGCCCGCGCTGTTCCTGCTCATCTCCTACGTGCAGAACCTGCTCGGCTACTCCGCCTTCGCCAGCGGCGTGCGCTTCCTCCCGCTGACGCTGCTGCTGTTCGTCGCCGCCGCCATCGCGGGCAGCATGGTCGCCAAGCTGCCGCCGTCCATCCTGGTCGGCGCCTCGCAGCTGCTCATCGCCGCGGGTTTGGTCGCGGTGCTGCTCGTCGAGCCCGGCTCCTCGTGGACCGCGCTGATCCCCGGCATGGTGCTGATCGGTCTCGGCATGGGTGTGTTCAACCCGCCGCGCGCCGCGTTCTCGATCGCGGTCACCAGCCCGGACAAGGCGGGCATGGCCTCGGGCGTGAACGAGACCTTCCAGCAGGCCGGTCTGGCCATCGGCATCGCCGCGGTCGGCGCGTTCTTCCAGAACCGGGTCGGCAGCGCCTTCACCGAATCCGAGGCGGCGCGCACGGTCTTCGGCGACAAGGCCGCCGAGGCGGGCGACGCGGTGGCGGCCGGCGGTCCCGCCGTCGTCGCGGCCGAGGTGCCCGAGTCGGTCGCCGAATCGGTCCGCGCGGCAGCGGAATCGGCCTTCGTCAGTGGCTTGGAGAACGCCATGGTGCTGGCCGCGGTGCTCGCGGCCGTCTCCGGCGCGATCGCGTTCCTCACGCTGCGCAGTCGCGATCTGGACGAGGCCGCGCTCGCCACCCCCGGCGTGCCGACCGAGGATGCCGACACCCAGCCCGCGCCGGTGGCCTGACCGTGCTGGCGACCAGGCCGCGCTTCGCGTTCACCGACGTGGACCACACCCTGCTGCGAATCAGCACCTTGCAGCACTTCGCCCAGTACTTCTTCGAAGGCACCGGGCGCGGGGAGGTGCTGGCCATGCATCAGAAGCGGATGCAACGCCTGGCCGAGACCGGAGCGGACCGGGAGACGCTGAACCGGAGCTATTACCTGCTCTGGACCGACATCCCGGTCCGCGAGGTCGAGGACAACGCGCGCGCCTGGCACGATCGCGTCCGCGCCGACGGGCTCTACCGCGAGCCCCTCGTGCGGCGGCTCGGCGAGCTGCGCGCGCAGGGCGTGGAGACGGTACTGGTCTCCGGCTCCTTCCGCGCCTGCCTGCGACCGATCGAGATCGAACTGGACTGCGCGGGCGTGCTGTGCACCGAGCTGGAAGAGCGCGACGGCGTGTACACCGGCGCGGTGCGCAAGTCCCTCATCGGCGCGGCCAAGCGCGCCGAGGTGGAAGCGTTCGCGGCCAGATACCCCGAGCACGACCTCGCGGGCGATTTCGGCTTCGGCGACCATCTCAGCGATGTACCCGTACTGGAGACGATCGGCCACCCGGCCGTCGTCCCGGTCGACCCCGCGCTGGAGCGGGTCGCGGCCGAGCGCGGCTGGGAAGTGCTGCGTGACGACCACTGAGCGATCGGAGAAGAAACCCGTGTATCTAGTTGGCGGGCAGCGCCGCGACAGCCTGAAGCTGGCCATCTCGGGCACCTACGGCGTCGGCAAGAGCACGACGACCGAGACGCTCTCGATCGCCACCGGAATCCCGCGTACGCACGCGCTCACCTCTCGTGAGTTGCTGATCGATCTCGCTCCGGGCAAGACGGTGATGGAGCTGAACTCCATCGAGCTGCTGCAACTCGGGCTGCGCCGCTTCGAGGAGCGGGTGCACAACGAATCCGGTGGCGGCTCTTTCATTTCCGACGGTTCCGTGGTGCACGAATGGGTGTACGGCACCGCGCGAATGGCGGTCGGCATCAATCCCGGCGCGGGGCTGCTGCTGCGCACTGTGAAGGCCGCCGCGGGCATCGGGCGCAAGGCGCCGCTGCGGGAGTACACCGACATCATCGGCGACGTCGTCAAAGAGCGGGCCGCCAGGCTCTACGACGCCTATGTGCACCTGCCGGTGGAATTCGAGATGAAGGCCGACGGCCACCGCCCGGTGTCGGAACCGTTCCGCAAGCTCTCCGACGACACGCTGCTGCAAGTGGTGAAGGACATCGGGCTGCCCTATGAAGTGGTGGGCGGGACCGTGCACGAACGGGTTTCGCGGATCATCGAGCTGTTCGACCTGGAGACCGTGATGCCGGTCGACGAGGCCATCGCCGAGGCCAAGCGCCGGGTGTCCGCCGCCACCGAGGTGCTGGAAGAGGACGACCGGTTCAAGGAAGCTCAACGCAAGAAGTCGCTGTGGCGCAAGGTCTCCTACGCCATGCGATACTGACCATCGGCGAAAGCACCACGCGGGCAAGACCCCTCAGACCATTCACGCGAAAGACGTGGGACCCCGAGAGCTAGTCCCGGGGTCCCACGTTGTTTTTCGCAGGCGTAGACGGTGTCCGGCTACGGAATCGTCAGCACCTGACCGGGTTCGATCGCGTCGGGGTTCGGAATGCCGCTGGCCTCGGCGATCTCCTGGTAGCGGTTGCCGTCGCCGTAGAAGCGCTCGGCGATCGCCCACAGGGTGTCGCCCGGTTCCACCGTGTAGGTCTGCGCCGCGGGCTGCGGGGGCGCCTGCTCGGCGGCCTGCGCCTCGGCGGGCTGTTCCTGCTCCGGTGCGGGCAGCGGGTTGTCGGTCTTGGTTTCCGACGCCCACAGCGCGCTGCCGTCGGTGCCGTACAGCACCACGTTGCGGTCGGCCTGCACGACGAGGCGGTCCGCGTCCTTGCCGTTGGTCTCGGTCGACCAGGCGGCGCCCTCGCCCTTGTAGAGCACGAAGTTGCCGTCGTGCTGGAACGTCGCCCGCTCCACACCCTGATCATGAGTCTGAGTGGCCCAGACGACGTTTCCATCCGGCTCCGACAGGACGAGGTTGCCGTCGGATTGCAGAGTGAGGGTGTACGCACCGCCACTCAGGGATTGGCCGAGTGCAAGTTCTTCGCCTACGCGCAGCGTGTCGCCCACGTTTTTCCTTTCGAAGATCAACTGTGCGGAGCATTCGACATCGATGCGGGGCGTATGCCACTTGCCCACATCGGAGCCGAATCTACAGTCGAGTCCACGTCGGTGAAGGCAGTAACGCGCGGGGTTCCAGGAATGTTCACCGGCGCGTCGATCGCTATGGTGGTCGCCATGAATCGCCGCCGCACCAGCCTCGTCATCGCCGCCCTGCTGCTCGGCCTCACCGTCGCGGGGTGCGGTAGCTCGAACGACGATGGCGCGCAACAGAACACCACCTCCGGCGCAACCACTTCCCCGCCGCCCACGCCGAGCGAGGTCGCGCAGCCGCAGGGCCAGCCGTTCATGGCCGATCCGACGATCGTCGGCGCGCACCCGATCCCGTTCACCTCGTGGGCCCGCGTCGCCGACGACAAGATCGCCGTCAACTTCCAGACCGGCGCGCCGGAATGCTACGGCGTGGACGCGGTGACCACCGAGACCGACAAGACGGTCACGGTGGAGTTGCGCGGCGGCACCCGCGCCGACGCCGTCGGCCGGATGTGCGTGATGATCGCGGTGTTCGGCACCATGGAGATCCCGCTGAAGGCGCCGCTGGGCGACCGGACGGTGCTCAGCGCAGCCTGACCACTCAGCGCCGCCTGACCACTCAGCGCCGCCTGACCACACAGCGCGGCCCGGCCACCCAGCGCCGCCTGACCACACAGCGCAGCCCGACCACACAGCGCCGCCTGACGCGGGCGTCGGCTCGACCCGACGCTTGCCCGGCGGTCCGGCCGGACGGTCCGCGCACCACCCCTCGGCGTAACCGCTCAGCGCGTGGCGAAGGTGTACTTCATGGCTTGATCCAGCGTGCTGTGCGTGAACTCGAAACCATTGCCCACCAGCACCTTCGGCACCATCTTGTGCCCGTGCAGCATCTCCGCGCCGCCCTCGCCGCCGATCAGTTTCAGCACGGCGCCGGGCAGCGTCAGCACGGCGCGCCGGTTCATCGCCGCGGCGAAGGCGGTGGTGAACTCGGCGTTGGTGACCGTCTCCGGGGCGGACAGGTTCACCGGGCCGGAGACCGAGAAGGTCAGCAGCCAGTTCACCGCCTCGAGCCAGTCATGCAGGGTGATCCACGGCAGGTACTGGCGGCCGGTGCCGAACTTGCCGCCGAGCCCGAGCCGGAACAGCGGGCGAAGCCGCTCGACGAGCATCGAGTCGGCGGAGAGCACGTTCGCGGTGCGCAGCAGCACCACCCGGACACCGGCGGTGGCGGCGGCCTCGGTGGCCGCTTCCCAATCCCGGCACATGGTGCCGAGGAAATCCGTTCCGTGCGGTGCGAATTCGTCGACGTCCTGATCGCCGCTGTCGCCGTACCAACCGGCGGCCGACGCGTTGAGCAGGACGGGGACGCCGGTCTCGGCCACCGCGCGGGACAGCACCCTGGACGGCACGATGCGGCTGTCGCGCATCTCCTCCTTGTACGCGGGCGACCAGCGCTTGCCGGCCACGGTCGCGCCGCACAGGTTGATCACCGCGCCCGCACCCGCCACGATGCCGCTGTCGAAGCTGGAACCGTAAGGGTCCCAGCTGATCTCGTCCGGACGCACGGCTTCTCGACGCACCAGGCGGACCACATCGTGGCCGTCGTCGTTCAGCTTGGAGACCAGATACTTGCCGAGGAACCCCGATGCCCCGGCGACCACGATACGCATGCGTACATTCTGCACCATGGAAATACTGTTCCGGGGATTCCATACCGGATAATGAGATCCAGACGTCCAGTTCGGTTACCGAAAAGCCTTGCGGCACCGCGGCATCGATTGCTCAGGGGTGCCGGTGAACACGAAAAACGCGGAGAGCGGACCCCTTTCGGGATCGCTCTCCGCGTTCGCTCGGATCAGTGCGCGAAGTGGCGAGACCCGGTGAGGTAGAGCGTCACACCGGCCTCGCGGGCCAGGTCGATGGTCTCCTGATCGCGGACCGAACCACCGGGCTGCACGATGGCGCGGATACCGGCCTGGATCAGTTGCTGCGGTCCGTCCGGGAACGGGAAGAACGCGTCGGAGGCGGCCACCGAGCCCTTGGCCCGGTCCCCCGCGCGCTGCACCGCGAGCTGCACCGCGTCCACCCGGTTGACCTGCCCCATGCCGACGCCGACCGACGCGCCGTCGTGGGCGAGCAGGATGGCGTTGGACTTCACCGCGCGGCATGCGCGCCAAGCGAATTCGAGATCGGCGAGGGTCTGCTCGTCCGCGGGCTCGCCGGTGGCGAGGGTCCAGTTGGCCGAGTCGTCGCCCTCGGCGTCGAGGATGTCGCGCTGCTGCAGCAGCGCGCCGCCGCTGATCGGACGCAGTTCCGCGCCCGCCCGCTGCGGCGGCTCGGCGACCAGGATGCGCACGTTCTTCTTGCGCTGCAACACCTCTACCGCGCCGTCCGCGTAGGACGGCGCCACGATGACCTCGGTGAAGATGTCGGCGACCTGCTCGGCCATCTCCACGGTGACCTCGCGGTTGGCCGCGATCACGCCGCCGAAGGCGCTCACCGGATCGCAGGCGTGCGCCTTGCGGTGCGACTCGGCGATGTCGGCGCCGATCGCGATGCCGCACGGGTTGGCGTGCTTGATGATCGCCACCGCGGGCGCCTCGTGGTCGTAGGCGGCGCGCCACGCGGCGTCGGCATCGGTGTAGTTGTTGTACGACATCTCCTTGCCGTGCAACTGCTCCGCCTGCGCCAGCCCGACCGAACCGCCGTTGTCGGTGTACAGCGCCGCCGCCTGGTGCGGATTCTCGCCGTAGCGCAGCACCGCGGCGCGCTCCCAGCTGCCGCCGATCCACTCGGGGAACGGCGTGCTGGCGGGCTCCTCGGCCACGCCGGGGGCCAGCACGCTGGTCATCCAGCTCGCCACCGCGACGTCGTAGCTCGCGGTGTGCTGGAAGGCCTTGGCCGCCAACGCCGTCCGCTGCGCGAGGGTGAAGCCGCCCGACTTCACCGCGGCGAGCACGTCGTCGTAGTCGCCGCTGTCCACGACCACGGCGACCGACGGGTGGTTCTTCGCGGCCGCGCGCACCATGGACGGGCCGCCGATATCGATCTGCTCGACGCACTCGTCCGGGCTCGCGCCGCTCGCGACGGTCTGGGTGAACGGGTAGAGGTTCACCACCACGAGCTGGAACGCCTCGACGCCCAGCTCGACCAGCTGATCGACGTGCTCCTGCTTGCGCGTGTCGGCGAGGATGCCCGCGTGCACCCTCGGGTGCAGGGTCTTGACCCGGCCGTCCAGCGTCTCCGGGAACCCGGTCAGCTCCTCGACCTTGGTCACCGGGATGCCCGCGTCGGCGATCTTGGCGGCCGTCGAACCGGTGGAGACCAGCTCGATGCCCGCCGCGTGCAGACCGGTCGCGAGCTCGATGAGCCCCGTCTTGTCGTAGACGCTCACCAGCGCCCTGTTGATCGCCTTGCGATCGGCCGGAACCACGGTCGCTTCGCTACGCTCACTCACTGGCGCACCCGCTCATCTGGAATTACTGCCTTTCGTCCGTCGGAGACAATGCCTCGCGTCGCGACGGCGGCGACAACCTCCGCCAGCAACCGTCGCTCGACAACCTTGATCCGCTCGTGCAGGGAGTCCTCGTCGTCGTCGGGCAGCACCGGCACCGCCTCCTGCGCGAGGATCGGTCCGGTGTCGACGCCCGAGTCGACCAAGTGCACCGTCGAGCCGGTGACCCGCACCCCGTACGCGAGCGCGTCGCGCACGCCGTGCGCACCGGGAAACGACGGCAGCAGCGCGGGATGGGTGTTGATGATCCGCCCGCCGAAGCGGTTCATGAACGCGGGACCGAGGATCTTCATGAACCCGGCCGAGACCACCAGGTCCGGCTCGTGGGCGGCCACCGCCTCGGTCAGCGCGGCATCCCATGCCGTGCGGTCGGGAAAGTCCTTCAGCGCCACCCGGAAATGCGGGACGCCCGCGGCGTCGGCGTGTTCGGTGGCGGCGCAGACACGGTCGACGCCGACCGCGACGATCTTCGCGGGATAGTCGGCGGCGCTCGCCGCGTCGAGGAGCGCGCGCAGCAGCGACCCGGTGCCCGAGGCGAGCACGACTACGGTGGCGGGCGCCGCGGCGGGCACCCACTCGGCATGCGGAGACGTCAGCGCTCTACTCCTGCGTGTCGGTCGGAACGGCGGCCGGATCGGGGCGCCGCCGGAGTAAAGCCTAGTCGGTGGCCTGTTCGTGACTTTCGACCGGTGGCGAGCGCGGCCGAACGCGCGGATGCTAGTGCGTGCCTTCTCCTCCGTCAGGGCTGGCCCGCCGCGACCTTCTCGACCGAAGGTGACCACGACCAGGTACCAGCCGGTGAAGGTGACATTCAGTCCACTACGACCATCCCGACCGAAGATGACCTCCAGCTGGCGTCGGCCGGTGAGGGTGACATTCAGTCGGGACGGTCGGGCGAGTGCGACGAGCCGGGGCCGGTGGGGCTGGTGGTGTTGGTAGAGCTGGCCTCGAAATCGGCGCGGCCGTGCGGCGGTCGTCGACGGGGTCTGCCGCTAGCGCCGGGTGTCGGGGTGGGGGTCGAGGTCGGCGTCGGGCTCGATGACCTCGGCGTCGACGATGTCCGGTGCGGCTTGGCGTGGGGCGGTGGTGAGAGTGGGCGGCTCATCGATGAGTTCGCCGTCGAGGGCTTCGTCGGACTCGTCCTCGTAGAGCGAGTCGTCCTCGTCGTGCGGGTCGTCGTCGTGGTACCGGTCGTCGTAGTACTCGTCGTCTCGGTAGTGGTCGTCGCGGTAGTCGTCGTAGTCGCCGTCCGCGTAGCGGTAGCCGTCGGATTCGTAGTCGTCCGAGTCGTCGTAGTAGTAGTCCGCGTCGGTGTCGTAGTAGTCCGCGTCGTAATCGTCGTCGTAGTCGTAGCCCGGCAGCACCGCGCCGACCGGAGCGATGAAGTACCTGGCGCAGACCAGGCCGACGTAACCTGCCCCGGCCAGCCATAGGAAGCTCACCAAGGCGAAGATCGGCAGCTCCAGCCCGACCCGCCCGAAGGAGCCGAGTTCTCCGCCCGCCAGCGCACCGAGCAGCACGAGCGACAAGGTCGCCACACCGGCGGAGGTCAGGGTCGCCCACGGCGCGGTGCGGCGGTCGCCGGATGTGCGTGCGGCGTCCACGCCGCCGAGCGCGCCGACCGCCGCGGGGATCACCAGCAACACCGCCCACCAGGCCGCCGCCGGTCCGGTCGGCACCGCCGCGATCACCGGCACCGCCGGAACCGGTCCGCCGACCACGCCGAACAGGCCGAGCGAGGCCGCACCGAAATTCGCGCCCGCGCCCATCAGGACGCCGAGCGCGCCGAGCACGACATTCGGCAGGTAGGCCAGCGAGAGCAGCGTCAGACCGATCAAGCCCCAAGCATTTCCGGCGGAGCGGTAGGTATCGCCGACGGCGCCCCAGTGCGCGAGAAACGACACCAGGGTGACCGCCGCGGCGCAGCCGAGCAGGCGAAGCACCGTGCGGCCCGCGCCGTAGACGCCCGCGATCGCCCATTCGGGTGCGCGCAGATCGAAGATCCGGCGTCGCATCCGCAGCGCGATACCGGCGCAGGCAGCGAGTAGGTGCAGGAAGAGGACCCAGCCGAAGGAGGCGAGGCTGTTCGGCGGTTGCAGCGCGACCACGGCGGAGGCGTCCTCCGCGACGGCCAGGCAGACCGCGGTGAGCAGCAGCGGCCCGCCGAGCGCGGCCCCCACCACCCAACCGAGCTCGGTGCGCGAACTGTTCGGCGCCACCGCGTGATAGCACTCCCGCCCTGCCGCGCCGAGCAGCAGCGCGGTCGGCAACAGCGGAAGAAGACCGAGCGTAGTTTTCCCGATCACCAACGGAACCTGGTGCATCGCAAGCCAGCTCGCGGCGATGGCGCCGGAGGCGCCCGCCAGTCCGCTGTCCGCGGCGAGCAATGTGACCAGCGCGAGCACCACGATCGCGCTGAGCGCGAAGGTGGCCGGGCGGGCCGCGACGAGCAGCAGGACGCTGGCGCGTTCCGGGGTGAGGGACAGGAACCCGGATTCGTCGGCTTCGGACGGATGACCGCTACTCATCGGCGATTCCGATGTGTCGGGTTCCCCACCGGTCCAGCGGACGAGAGAGTTCCGTGACGAGTTCATGGCACTTCAGCGTGACACCTTTCCCGAGGTGAGCGGGTCAGGCGCGCCGCGAGCACCCACCCGGTCCGGGTAGGTGCTCGCGGTACCTGCGTCTCTTACTTGTTGTCGTCGGACGGGCGGAACGCCTGGGTGGCGTCGCTCGCCGGGTCGGACGGCTTCTCGCCGCCGAACGGCTGGCCCTGCTGGGCCTGACCGTAACCGGGCGCACCGTACTGCTGCTGACCGGACTGCGCGCCGCCGAAGTGCTGCGTGGCGCTCTCGTCCGGACGCGGCTGCTGCTGCGGCTGCGCGGGCGCGGCGCCGTACGGCGAACCCTGCTGCGGCGCACCGTAACCCGGCTGCTGACCGTAGGACTGCTGGCCGTAGGTCTGGCCCGGCTGCTGCTGACCGTAAGTCGGCTGGCTCGGCTGGCTCTGGCCGTACGGCTGCTGCTGCGACTGGTACTGCTGGCCGGTGCCGTAGCCCGCCTGGCCGTAGGTCTGGCCCGGCTGCTGACCGTAGACCGGCTGGCTCGGCTGGCTCTGCTGGCCGTACTGACCGGCCTGGCCGAACTGCTGCTGGCCGTAGCCGCCCTGAGCCTGACCGCCGAAACCGGCCTGCGCGCCCTGCGCGGACGCGGGCTTGGGGGCGGGCGCCTTGATGATGCCCGCCTCGAACAGCACCGCGGCGACCGCGACGCCGGTCTGCACCAGCGCGAGGAAGATCAGCACCCACGCGCCGAACTCCGCGGTGAGCTGGTCCGGTAGCGCGATGGTCTGGAACAGCAGAAGGAGGAAGCCCGCGGCCGACGCGGCGGCGGCCGCGCCCTTCCAATTCTGCTTGGGCAGCAACGAGAATCCGGCGAGAAGACCGCCGAGCAGCAGCAGCCCGAGCGCGCCGGGCGCGCCGAACAGCGTGAAACCGCTGTAACTGTCGCCGGTGATGGTGGCGCCGGAGCGCTCGATCTCCTCCACCGCGAACGGCAGGAATCCGAGCAGGAAGTTGATCACGCCGAGCGCTGCGACACCGACCACCAGGAAGAACGGCAGCCCCTTGGCATCGGAACCGGAAGCGCTCGCACCTGTGCCTGCACCACCAGCGGTCTGGCTCGGGCTGGATGGTGCGGAGGGCGTCGCGGGTGTGTTGTACCCGGAGCCCCCGGTCGGGTATGACATGTCGTCGTCTCCTACGTCGAGTCGTTGTTCGGCTGGATCTCTCTTGACGCTACTGCACTCGCCCCTTCGGGTCATCCTCGAACAACTGGTCAGACGACCCGGCGGACGGACGACGAGGGCCACCTTTCCAGCGGAAAGGCGGCCCTCGTAACGATTTCGTTCGAACCGAATCAGGCGCTGATGCTTGCCTTCTCCAGGATCTCGCGAGCGAGCGCGGCGGTCTCCGACGGCGTCTTGCCGACCTTGACGCCCGCGGCCTCCAGCGCGTCCTTCTTCGCCTGGGCGGTGCCCGCCGAGCCGGAGACGATCGCGCCCGCGTGGCCCATGGTCTTGCCCTCGGGGGCGGTGAAGCCCGCGACGTAGCCGACCACCGGCTTGGTGACGTTGGCCTTGATGTAGGCCGCGGCCCGCTCCTCGGCGTCGCCGCCGATCTCGCCGATCATGACGATGAGCTTGGTCTCCGGGTCCTTCTCGAACGCCTCGATGGCGTCGATGTGGGTGGTGCCGATGACCGGGTCGCCGCCGATGCCGATGGCGGTCGAGAAGCCGAAATCGCGCAGCTCGTACATCATCTGGTAGGTCAGCGTGCCGGACTTCGAGACCAGGCCGACCGGGCCCTTGCCGGTGATGTTGGCCGGGGTGATGCCGACCAGCGACTCGCCGGGGGTGATGATGCCGGGGCAGTTCGGGCCGATGATCCGGGTCTTGTTGCCCTTCTCCACGTTGTAGGCCCACGCGTAGGCGGTGTCCTGCACCGGGATGCCCTCGGTGATGACCACCAGCAGCGGGATCTCCGCGTCGATGGCCTCGATGATGGCGTCCTTCGAGAACTTCGGCGGGACGAACGCGATGGACACGTCCGCGCCGGTCGCCTTGATCGCCTCTTCGACGGTGCCGAAGACCGGCAGCTCGATCGCGTTGCCGTCCTTGTCGGTGTGCGCGACGGTGGTGCCCGCCTTGCGCGCGTTGACACCGCCGACGACCTGGGTGCCCGCCTTGAGCATCAGCGCGGTGTGCTTGGTGCCCTCGCCGCCGGTGATGCCCTGGACGATGACCTTCGAGTCCTTGTTCAGGAAGATAGACATTTCCGGTTTCCTTACTTGGCCGCTGCCAGTTCGGCGGCCTTGTCGGCGCCTTCGTCCATTGTCTGCGCAAGCGTGATCAGCGGGTGCGCGGCGTCGACGAGGATCTTGCGACCCTCGTCGACCTTGTTGCCGTCCAGACGCACGACCAGCGGCTTGTTCGCCTCGGAACCGAGGATCTCCAGCGCTTTGACGATGCCGTTCGCGACCGCGTCACAGGCGGTGATGCCGCCGAAGACGTTCACGAACACGCTCTTGACCTGCGCGTCGCCCAGGATGACGTCGAGCCCGGCCGCCATCACCTCGGCCGAGGCGCCGCCACCGATGTCGAGGAAGTTGGCGGGCTTGACGCCGCCGTGGTTCTCGCCCGCGTAGGCGACGACGTCCAGGGTCGACATGACCAGACCGGCGCCGTTGCCGATGATGCCGACCTCACCGTCGAGCTTGACGTAGTTGAGGTCGTTCTCCTTGGCCTTCAGCTCCAGCGGGTCGGTCGCGTCCTTGTCCGCGAACGCCTCGTGGCCGGGCTGACGGAACTCGGCGTTCTCGTCCAGGGTGACCTTGCCGTCCAGGGCGAGGATCTCGTCCTGAGGGGTGCGCACCAGCGGGTTGACCTCGACCAGGGTGGCGTCCTCCTTGATGAACACCTCCCACAGCTTCTGAATGGTCACCGCCGCGGCGTCCAGCACGTCGGCGGGCAGGTGGCCCTGCTCGGCGATCGAACGCGCGAACGCGAGGTCGACACCCTTGACGGCGTCGACGGGGACCTTGGCGAGGCGCTCGGGCTTGGTCGCGGCGACCTCTTCGATCTCCATGCCGCCCTCGACCGAGCACATCGCCAGGTAGGTCCGGTTGGAGCGGTCGAGCAGGAAGGAGATGTAGTACTCCTCCGCGATGTCCTTGGCCTCGGCGACCAGGATCTTCTTGGTGATGTGGCCCTTGATGTCCAGGCCGATGATGTTCTGCGCGTGCGTGAACGCGTCCTCCGGGGTGGCGGCGTACTTGACGCCACCCGCCTTACCGCGGCCACCGGCCTTGACCTGGGCCTTGATCATCACCGGCTTGCCGATTTCCTCCGCGATGGCGCGGGCGTCCTCGGCCGTGTCCGTGACGCGGCCCTCGGACGAAGGCACTCCGTGCTTAACGAAGAGCTCCTTCGCCTGATATTCGAAGAGATCCATGTACTCACCGTCTCGTCTGCGTTGTGATGACAACGTCTTTGTTGGCGGCCCGACGTCGGAAGCGGGTCGGGTCGGACTCTAACCAGTCACATGGAGGGCCAATCGGCCACGTTCATCCTAAGTGGCGCAGGTCACGGGCGGCGCCGCCGGTCGGAAAAACCGCTGGCCAAGGCTACTGGCGAGTAGTTTGTTGGGGGTTTGCCAGGTAGAGCCGCTCGAGCCGGGAGCGGACGGCGATCTACTACAAATCGTCGTCGGCGAACCTCACTCGAGTGCCCCGGAAATAGTGAGTTATTCCGTGCTGTTACGGTGATCAATCTCACATGTTTGGACAGATCGACCGCAACGCTTGCGGACCCCGCAATCGTTTCGTTACCGTAAATGCGGTCGAAGTCACAACTAGGTTACGACCCCGTTGTTCCAAGGATCCAGGAGGACGGCAAGCCTTGATGCAGCACAGCGCTCCGTGGGCGGTGAGTCGCTCCGCGGACCAGCCTTCGACGTCGACCTTCTGCCGATTTCTCGGCACCGTGACCATCTCCCGCTCCACGATGTGGCACCGCCGATGAACCACCGCTCCACCCTCGCTCCCGGCAATCGCTCTCGCTCGGGACATCGTTATCGCGACGACGACGAATCCTTCGATCACGGTGATCACGGCCGACGCGCCTTCCCGTCGTCGAACAGCCGTTACGCAGGCGCCACGGGCGCCACCGCATACTCCAGTGCCGCTGGCGCGACCGGATACGCCGCCGCAGGCGCGGCCGATTACGCCGCCGAGGGCGCGCACCACGACGAGAACACGGGCGCGTGGTCCGCGAATACCGAATGGGCCGAGCAGGATTCGTGGTCCGACGGCGGCGCGTGGACCGCCGACAACTCCTGGTCGCCGGACGCGGACGAGGCGTGGACGCCGCAGGCCGACAACGGATGGACCGCCGACAGCGCGTGGACCGCGCAGCCCGGAGCGGCTTGGACCGAACAGGGTGACAACTCCTGGGGCGCCGAGGCCGGCAACGGATGGTCCGAGGGCGGTGACGCCTGGACCGAAGCTTCCGAGAACGACTGGTCCGCCGAGCACTCCTGGTCTTCCGAGAACACCTGGTCTGCCGAAGAGGCTTGGGGCGACGGGGAGGAGCCGACCGCAGGCTCCGCTACGCCGACCGTCATCCCGGCCAGAGATCCCAGCAGACGTGGTGGCGCGCACCGGATGCCCGCGCCCCCCACCGCGCTCAAGGGCCGCGCCGCGGTCGTCGCCGTCGCGGCGGGCGCTGTCGTCGCCGCGGGACAGGCCGCGATGGCCTCGCCCGAGCAGCCCTCGCACACCATCGACTACGAGGCCGCGGGACAGATCCACGAGATCGCCGCCCAGTCGGTCAGCATGGCCGACCCGAACTCCTCGCCCGACTCGCCGCAGGTGCTGAACGTCTCCAGCCCGGCGAATCTCGGTCAGTTCAACGACATCCTGGAGAAGGGCCGCAAGTACGCGGAGGATCTCGCCGCCGCGGAGGCCGCGAAGCTGCGCCCGCTGTTCGCGCGCTTCGCCGCGGGCAACTTCACTTCCGGTTTCGGCGCCCGCTGGGGCGTCCAGCACCTCGGCATCGACGTCGCCGGCCCGATCGGCACCCCGATCTACGCGGTCGCCGACGGCACCGTCATCGAGGCGGGCCCGGCCGCGGGCTTCGGCATGTGGGTGCGGCTGCTGCACGACGACGGCACCGTCACCATCTACGGCCACATCGACACCGCCACGGTCTCCCAGGGCGAGCGCGTGTTGGCGGGCGACCAGATCGCCACCATGGGCAACCGCGGCTTCTCCACCGGCCCGCACGTCCACTTCGAGGTCTGGCTCAACGGCGTCGACAAGGTCGACCCGCTGCCCTGGCTGGCGACCCGCGGCATCGGCCTCGGCCCCCGGCGCGACTGACTAGTGAGCAACGGCACGCTTCCCGTGCCGTTGTCCACGTTCTAGCGTCGGGTCATGGCTCGTACATCGACGTACACCCAATTCCTGGCGCTCCCACCGGAACTCGTGTGGCGGGTGGTCGGTGATCCCGCACGCTGGCCCGAATGGAACCCGGCCGTCGCCTCGGTGCGGCTACACGGTCCCGTCGAAGTCGGGGAGACCGGCGACTATCTGCCGCGGGGACGCTTCGTCGGCGCGCTGCACGGTCGGACCGCGCCACCGTTCTCGATCACCGTGCTGCGCCCCGAACGCGAACTGACCATCGAGCAGCCGGAACCGGCGGGGCTGATGCGGCTGACCTGGCGGCTGGCTCCTGTCGACGGCGGTACGAACCTCACCCAGGAACTGTCTTTCTCCGGGCCCTCGGCGGCCGCGGCGCGGGCCGTTGTCCCCCGTCTGCTGGAGGCCGATCTCCGCGTCTGCTTCGCCCGGCTGGCCCGGCTGGCCGGTCTCACTCCCGAACCCGACGCGCTGACGGCGGTGATCGCAGGCGGCACCGGCGCACTCGGCAGACACCTCGCCGCCGACCTCACCTGCCGCGGCCAGCGGGTCACCATTCTGACCCGCCGCCGCGACCCGGGACTGCCGTTCGACCAGGTCGAATGGGACGGCAAGTCGGTCGGCGAATGGGTTGCGGCACTTCGCAATCCGGGTCCCACCGCGATCGTCAACCTGGCGGGCAAGCTGGTGGACTGCCGCCCCACCGAACGCAACATCGCCGAATTGCGCAGCAGCCGAGTCGAGCCCACCAGCGCATTGGTGGCGGCCGCCGCCACGTTGCCCGCGCCCGTCGACTACTGGGTACAGGCCAGCACCACCGCGATCTGGTCGGACGCGGGCGAAACCCGTTGCACCGAAACCACTCCGCTGCCCGTCGGCCTACCCCAGATGACCGGCGTGGCCGAACCGTGGGAGCGCGCGTTCGCCGGTGCGAACACCGCGCACCACACCATCCTCCGCACGTCCATCGTGCTCGACCCGGACGCCCCCGCGCTGCGGCGGCTCTGCCAGTTGACCAAGGCCGGGCTCGGAGGTCGAGTCGGATCGGGCGACCAGTGGTTCAGCTGGATTCACATCGAGGATTGGTTGGCCATCGTCCGCGCGGCACTCGGTCTGGACCCCACAGTCGCTCTCCCGGACGGAATTCTGGTGGCCGCCACCGATTTCCCGGTACGAAACCGAGAACTGATGCGCACACTCCGGCGACACCTCCACCGACCGCCCGCCCCGCCAACCCCCGAGGTGATGCTGAAACTCGGCGCGGTGCTGCTGCGCTCGGACGCGGCACTGGGATCGACGGGCCGACACGCTACCTCGGCCATATTGAAGCCAGCCGGCTTCCAATTCCGCTATCCACAGCTGGACGACGCCCTCGAATCTCTGCTACCGCACTGACCACCGATATTGCCAAAATCGACTGTAGTCAAATGGCGATAGCCCCCTGGACAAACGAAACACAACAGCCCCAAACGACCAATCAGAAACGCAACCACAGCCGGTCGACCACGCCGGAAGCCGAACCCACGCCCACCGACTGCGGGAGGTAAGCCGGGTACGGCACCCGACGCGCCCAGCACCGTTCAGAGGAAAACCCGCATAGGCCATTTGGACCGGGCGACCCCGGGCATCGCCCCTACGGCGCAGCGACGACCGCCAACCCCACCAACGCGACCACCTTCACAACCTCCAACCCGACATACCAGTAATGCGCATGCGACCGCGGTAACTCTTCTCCCGCGAGCACCCGATCGGACCTGCGAGTCAGCGGCGGCCGAACCACGAGAATCTGCACAGCCAGAACCCCGACCGCGATCCCCAACCACACCCACGTCCCCACACCGGGCCCGACCACCACCGCACTCAGCACCAGCAGCCCCGCGAACACCGCCTCCGCGATATTCAACGCGCGGAACACGATCCGCCCGATACCCAACCCCAACGCCAGGGTCACGCCCGGCGCACGGAACTTCAGCGGCGCTTCGAGGAACGAGATGGCCAGCACCATGCCGAGCCACAGCATGGGCAAGAACCACACCAGATGTTGCGCGAGGGTCTCCATGTGCCGGACGCTACCGGCTTCTAGCGGCCTCCGGCAGGGGCCAAAGGTACCTCCCCGTCACTTCCCCATTACGCGTCACCACCGGCCGACAGCGTCCACCACGGAGGCGGCCCCGCCTCAGCCAGGCCCAGGCCACGGCCCAGGAGCACGGCGCTCGACGACCTTCGTACGCAGCGCGCCTACCGCCACGGCCTCCGACAGATCGAACGGACCTCTCCGCTCATTTCGGCCGCCAGCCGACCCAGCGCCTACCGACTACCGCTGCGGCCTCCCGCAGCGTCAACGGACCTCCCCGTCACTCTCGGCCGCCAGCCAACCCAGCGCCCATCGCCAACCTTGCCGCCTCAGCGGACCGACCGACCGGACGGCGCACCGCTCAGAGCTTCACCAACGTCCGGCTGTACTGCGGAATCAACCGGATCTTGCCCGCCGTACCGAAGTCGATCGTCACCGTCGCCAGCGGGCCGAAACCTTCCGCGGCGATCACACGGCCCAGGCCGTACTTGTCGTCGCTGACCCGGTCCCCGACGGCCAGCACCAGATTGGTGTTGTTGCGGGTGGCTCCGCCCGGTGCCGGGCGACGCGGGCCGCGGTCGGGGCGCACGCCCGGTCGCTCGGACCAGCCGTCGCCTCGGGTCCAGTCGCGTTCCAGTCCGTCGTCGTCGCCGCGCCGCCGGATGCCGCGGCTGGCGGCGGAACCGGCCGGTTCCAGTCGACGCCAGTCCATCAGGTGGCCCGGGATCTCCTGGAGGAAGCGCGACTCCGGGTTGGACACCGGCTGTCCCCAGCCGGAGCGGACCACCGCGCGGGTCAGGTAGAGCCGTTGCCGGGCTCGGGTGATGCCCACGTACGCGAGGCGGCGCTCCTCGGCCAGTTCGGTGGGATCGCCCAACGCGCGCATGTGCGGGAACTGCCCGTCCTCCCAGCCGGTCACGAAGACCACCGGGAACTCCAGGCCCTTGGCCGTGTGCAGCGTCATCATCGTGACGACGCCGGACCCTTCGTCCGGGATCTGGTCGGTGTCGGCGACCAGCGAGACGCGCTCCAAGAACGCCGCGAGCGAGCCCGGATCCGGTTCGCCCTCGCCGAGATCGGGCACGATGCCCTCCTCGCGAGCCGCGACCGCGTTGTTGTACGCCTCGGAGCTGAACTCGCGCGCCACGCTGACCAACTCGTTCAGGTTGTCCAGCCGGGCGCCGTCCTGCGGGTCGTCGGAGGCCTCGAGTTCGGCGCGGTACCCGGTGCGATCGAGCACCGCCTCCACCACATTGCCCACGTCCGGGAAGTCCGCGTCGGCCTGGACACCGGCCGCCCTGATCTCCTCGAGCAGATCGAGGAACCCGGCGATCGCCCGCTGCGCACGGGTGTTGAGCAGCGCGACCTTGCCGTCGGCGGCATCGCGCAGCGCCGCGGCGAAACCGATGTCGCGCTGTTCGGCGTGCACCGCGACGCACGCCTCGGCGCGGTCGCCGATGCCGCGGCGCGGGGTGTTCAGGATGCGGCGCAAGCTCACCGCGTCGTTGGGGTTTTCCAGCACGCGCAGGTAGGCGACGATGTCGCGGACTTCCTTGCGCTCGTAGAAGCGGACGCCGCCGACCACCTTGTACGGCAGACCCATCCGGATGAAGATCTCTTCCAGCGCACGGGAGTTGTTGTTGGTGCGGTAGAACACCGCGACATCGCTGTAGTTGGCGTCGCCCTGGTCGACCAGCCGGTCGATTTCCCGTGCGACGAACGAGGCTTCGTCGTGCTCGTTGTCGGCCACGTAGCCGACGATCAGGTCGCCCTCGCCGGAATCGGTCCACAGTCGCTTGTCGCGCCTGTTCTCGTTGCGCGAGATGACCGCGTTCGCCGCCGACAGAATGTGCTGGGTGGAGCGGTAGTTCTGCTCCAGCAGAATGGTTTCCGCGTCCGGGAAATCGCGCTCGAATTCCTCGATGTTGCGAATGGTCGCGCCGCGGAAGGCGTAGATGGACTGATCGGCGTCGCCGACGACGCACAGTTCGCTCGGCGGCGCGGCGTCCTCGTTCGGCTCCCCCTCGCCCGTGTGGTGGCCGACCAGTTCGCGCACCAGCACGTATTGCGCGTGGTTGGTGTCCTGGTACTCGTCGACGAGCACGTGCCGGAAGCGGCGGCGGTAGTACTCCGCGACCTGCGGGTGGTTCTGCAACAGTGCGACCGTCTCGCCGATCAGGTCGTCGAAGTCGAGCGCGTTGGCCGCGCGCAGCCGCCGCTGGTATTCGGTGTAGACGCGGGCCACCAAACCGGGCAGTTCGGTGTCGTCGGATTCGGCGTCCGCGGTGGCCTGCTCCGGCCCGATCAACTCGTTCTTCAGATTCGAGATGGCGGTCGCCAGGAGGCGCGCGGAGTATTTTTTCGTATCGATGTCGAAGTCGCGGCTGATCATCGTCAGCAATCGCCGGGAATCATCGGCGTCGTAGATCGAGAAATTGGAATTCAAGCCGGGCAGCAGCGCCGCCTGCATACGCAGGATCCGCACACAACTGGAGTGGAATGTGGAAACCCACATGTTGTTGGCGCGCGGCCCGACCAGGCCGATCACCCGCTCCCGCATCTCCGCGGCAGCCTTGTTGGTGAAGGTGATCGCCAGGATCTGGCCCGGCGTCACGCCGCGGGCGGCGAGTAGATAGGCGATGCGGCGGGTCAGCACGGCCGTCTTGCCCGAGCCCGCGCCCGCGACGATGAGCAGCGGCGAACCGGTGTGCACCACGGCGGCCCGCTGCTGTGGATTGAGCCCGTCGAGCAGTCGCTCGGCTTCCTCGGCGCGTTGCCGATCCCGCTCGGCGCGTCGCTCGGCCTGCTCGTCGGCGCGCCGCTGTGCTTGTTCGGCCAAGGAGGCCGGTGCTTGTTCGGCCAAGGAGGCAGGTGCCTGTTCGGTGAGAGAGACCGGCGCTTGTTCGGCCAGAGAGACCGGCGCCTGCTCCGCCGAAGTGAGCGGCGCCTGCTCCGCCGAGGCGGGTAGCTCCGCCGATGACCGCGGCGACTCCCCCGCACCGGGCGCGCCGGAGAGCCCCGCCGCCCGGCCCGCGTGGGCCTGCGGCTGCGGAGCGGGGTTCACGTCCTGATGCCGGTTCCGACCGGCCTGCGTCTGAGGAGCCACCGTGATATCCATTGCCCATCCACGCTACCGGCGGCCCCCGACACAGGCGAAGCCCCCGGGTGCGCTCCCGGCTCCGCGGCGATCACCGGCTAACATTCAGTGAACACATCGCGGCGCGCGACCCTGCAAATCTGTGCGACTCGTTCTCAGCAGATTCACAAAATCAGACGTTTTGCATCGGTTCGGCCGCGTGGCAGACTGGCCCCCATGGTCAGCCTTGCCGCGATGCACCCGATTCGGTTACCCGCCGGATATCGGTCTCGCGGAGCCTTGTAGCCGACCACACGCGTCTGGGGGGACTAATGAAGCCCCTCAGGTCTGTTTCACGGTGAAAGAACCGGACGGTAACGCGCCGCGCGCAGTAGCCGATCCACGTTCTGACACGAGGAGATGAATGATGAGCACTTCTGCCACGACCACCGGGTCCGACGCGGCGCTGCCGCAGTCAGAGGCGGAGATCGACAAGCTCCGCAAGGAGATCGACCAGCTCGATGCCGAGATCCTCGCCGCCATCAAGCGACGCAGTGAGATCTCCCGGCTGATCGGACGGACTCGGATGGCCTCCGGTGGCCCGCGACTGGTGCACAGTCGCGAGATGAAGGTGCTCGAGCGCTTCAGCGAACTCGGCCAGGAGGGGCACACCCTCGCCATGCTGCTGCTACGTCTGGGGCGCGGCCGCCTCGGCCACTGATCCCTCGCTTTCCGGCCGCGAAGTCACCGCTGCCACAGACCGCCCCGGGTGTCGAAACCTCGGGGCGGTCCTTGCGTTTCAGGCCGTGGTTATCAGGTCAGCGCGATGTACTTCGTCGACAGGTACTCCTCGATGCCCTCGGTACCGCCCTCGCGGCCGAAACCGGAGGCCTTCACGCCGCCGAACGGCGCGGCCGGATCCGAGATGACACCCCGGTTGACGCCGACCATGCCCGACTCCAAGCCCTCTGCCACCCGCAGCGCGCGATCCAGCGTCCTGGTGTAGACGTAGGCGACCAAGCCGAATTCGGTGTCGTTGGCGGCGGCGATGCCCTCTTCCTCGGTCTCGAAGCCGACGATCGGCGCGACCGGACCGAACACCTCTTCGCGCAGAATCCTGGCCTGCGGCGGCACGTCGCTGAGAATGGTGGCCGGGTAGAACCAGCCGGGTCCGCCGGGAGCCTTGCCGCCGAGGCGAACCCGCGCGCCCGCCGCGACCGCGTCGTCGACGAGCTCGCCGACGGTGGTGAGCTGGTCCTCGTTGATCAGCGGTCCGAGGGTCGTCTCGGGATCGGTGCCCGGCCCCATGGTGACCGAGTTCGTCATCGCCTCGGCGAATTTGGCGGTGAACTCCTCGAGCACACCGTTCTGCACGTGGAACCGGTTGGCCGCGGTGCACGCCTCGCCGCCGTTGCGCAGCTTCGCCAGCATCGCGCCCTGCACCGCCGCATCGATGTCGGCGTCGTCGAACACCACGAACGGCGCGTTGCCGCCGAGTTCCATCGAGGTGCGCAGCAGTCCGTGCGCGGACTGTTCCACCAGCTTCTTGCCGACCTCGGTGGACCCCGTGAAGGTGAGCTTGCGCAGGCGCGGATCCTCCAGCAAGGGGCCGGTCACGGCGCTGGAACGGCTGGTCGTGATGACCGAGAGCACTCCGTCGGGCAGTCCGGCCTCGTGGCACAGCTTCGCGAGCAGCAGCATCGTCAGCGGCGTCTCCGAGGCGGGCTTGACGATCATGGTGCAGCCCGCGGCCAGCGCGGGACCGATCTTGCGGGTGCCCATGGCCAGCGGGAAGTTCCACGGCGTGATGGCGAGACAGGGGCCGACCGGCTGCTTGTGCACCATGATCCGGCCGGTGCCCGAGGGCGCGTGCAGGTAGCGCCCGTGCACCCGCACCGCCTCCTCACTGAACCACCGGAAGAACTCGGCGCCGTAGCGCACCTCGTTGCGGCTCTCCGGCAGCGCCTTACCCATCTCCAGGGTCATCAGCAGCGCGACTTCCTCGGCTCGCGCGGTGATCTGCTCGAACACCGCGCGCAGGATCTCGCCGCGCTCCCTTGCCGAGGTCGCCGCCCATTCGGCCTGCACGGCGACCGCGGCGTCGAGCGCGCGCATCGCGTCGCCCGGGCTCGCGTCGGCGACTTGGATCAGCACCTCCCCGTTCGCGGGATTGTGCACCGGAAAGGTGGCGCCGCCCTCGGCGTCGACGGGCCCGCCGATCCACAGCTGCGTCGGTACGGATTGGAGTAGTTCGCGTTCGGACACCATGTCGCCAGCGTAGGCCGCGCACCGCTACCACGCCCGGCACCGACGCGACCCCGGATTGCCCGCCTCAGCCGTGCGTCGGCGCCGCGCGGTGAGTACGCTCGGCGGACGTGAGCAGCGACATCACCGCATCGGCGGCATGGCGGAAACTGCACGATCACTACGGCGCCGTGTCCGAGCGACACCTACGAGAGATCTTCGCGGACGACCCGGAGCGCGGTCGTGAGCTGACCGTCCAGGTGGGCGACCTGCACATCGACTACAGCAAGCACCGGGTCACCCGGGAAACCTTGCAGCTACTCGTCGAATTGGCACACGAGGCGGGGGTGGCCGAGCGGCGCGACGCCATGTTCGCGGGCGCGCACATCAACACCTCCGAGGACCGCGCGGTCGGCCACGTCGCCCTGCGGCTGCCCGCGGGTGAGTCGATGACCATCGACGGCGCCGACGCGGGCGCCGAGGTGCACGAAGTGCTGCGGCGGATGGGCGAATTCACCGACGCGCTGCGCTCGGGCGAGTGGCGCGGCGCCACCGGCGAGCGGATCAGCACCGTGGTGAACATCGGCATCGGCGGCTCGGACCTCGGTCCGGTGATGGTGCACCAGGCGCTGCGCCACTACGCCGACGCGGGGATCGGCGCCCGCTTCGTCTCCAACGTCGATCCCGCCGACCTGGTCGCCGAACTCGTCGGCCTCGATCCGGCAACCACTCTTTTCATCGTTGCTTCCAAGACCTTTTCGACGCTCGAGACCCTGACCAACGCCACCGCCGCGCGCCGCTGGCTGGTGGCCGCGCTCGGTGAGGACGCGGTCGCCAAGCATTTCGTCGCGGTCTCCACCAATGCCGAGCGGGTGGCCGAATTCGGCATCGACACCGCCAACATGTTCGGTTTCTGGGATTGGGTCGGCGGCCGCTATTCCGTGGATTCGGCGATCGGCCTTTCGGTGATGGCCACCATCGGCAAGGAGCGATTCGCGGAATTCCTGGCCGGAATGCACGCCGTCGACGTGCATTTCGCGAACGCGCCGCTGGAGGCGAACGCGCCGGTGCTGCTCGGCCTGATCGGCGTCTGGTACTCGAATTTCTTCGGCGCGGAATCCCGCGCGGTGCTGCCTTATTCGAACGATCTGGCCCGTTTCCCGGCCTATTTGCAGCAGCTCACCATGGAGTCGAACGGCAAATCGGTACGCGCCGACGGCACCCCGGTCACCACCTCCACCGGCGAGATCTTCTGGGGCGAGCCGGGCACCAACGGCCAGCACGCCTTCTATCAGCTGCTGCACCAGGGCACCCGCCTCATCCCCGCCGACTTCATCGGATTCGCCCGTCCCACCGACGATCTGGCGACCCGCGACGGCACCGGCAGCATGCACGACATCCTGATGAGCAACCTGTTCGCGCAGACCAAGGTGCTCGCGTTCGGCAAGACCGCCGAGGAGATCGCCGCCGAGGGCGCGGACCCGAAGGTGGTGCCGCACAAGGTGATGCCGGGCAACCGTCCGAGCACGAGCATTCTGGCGCCGCAGCTCACGCCTTCGGTGGTCGGCCAGCTCATCGCGCTCTACGAGCACCAGGTCTTCGTCGAGGGCAGCATCTGGGGCATCGACAGCTTCGACCAGTGGGGCGTCGAACTCGGCAAGCAGCAAGCCTTGGCCCTCGCCCCGCTGCTCACCGCAGCCGAAGAGCCCGCGCCGCAGGACGATTCGTCCACCGACGCGCTCATCCGCTGGTACCGCGCCAACCGCTGAGGGCGCTCAATGATCCCCGGTCGGGTCCTCCGGCCGGGGATTACGTGTGTCGTCGGCGCCGTGCTCCGGTTCGGCGACTTGGGCTCGGCGCGCGGCCACCTCCAGCCGGTGGGTGATTCCCGTGCTGACGATGGCCAGCAGGCTGCCGATCACGACGAGGTCGAAGACGATCTGCACCATCGTCGCGATCCGCGCCGCCTGGCCGGTCGCGTGGATGTCGCCGTATCCGACCGTACCCAGCGTGACGATGGTGTAGTAGAGCGCGTCGGTGCGGGTTTCGAGGCCCTCGAACTGGCCGGGGTAATGCACCGCGAGACGGTAGTAGTACAGCGCGAAGAACATGGCGACCACGCACAGCATCAACAGCATGCCGTCGACGCGGCCGCCGGTCGCCTGTGGTTCGCGCAGGTAGCGGTTGATTCGGCGGGCCGTCAGCCAAATGAGACCCCCGACTCCGGCGAGGAAGGCCGTCAGTCCGGCCACCCTGCCCGGCCAACTGTCCGCGAAGTTCCACTCCATCGGGACGCCGTAGAAGAACAGGAGCGCGCACACCAGCGCGGCGACGTTGCGCAGCACGTGCCTGCTCCCCGAAACCCGCCGCGTGTTCGTCATGGGTCAATGATCGGCGCGCTCGGGTGGTCGGGGACTGACCCACGCCGGGCGATTCGCCGACATTGCCGCACGGACGCGCCGGGTTGGTTCGGTCGAGTCGCACGGCAGCAATCGACGCACCACCCATCGCGCCGAGGTAGATGGCCGGATGCATCCGGCCGTAACGAGCGCGATCACCCGACGACGAAGTAGCGCCCGTCTCGCTCACGCAGCACGAGGTCGGCGCGGTCGCGGGTCGCGCTCACGAGGTCGGCATTGCGTAGATCGCTGTCCATCACCTTGATCCTGGCCGCCTCCGCCGACCTCCCGCCGAGCAGATGCCGTTTCAACAGGCGCTGCTCCAGCACGGCGCGGTCGGCGTCGAGGTACCAGCACTCATCGAGTTCCTTGCGCACCGCGGACCAGTCGCCGTCCAACAGCAGGTAGTTGCCCTCGGTGATGGCGACCCACTGGTTCACGAAGACCACACCCGCGGGCGTCGGCTCGTCCGAGGCTCGATCGAACGTCGGCCACGGCACCGGCGTCCCGTTCGGGGTGCCGCGCAGGCGGCGCAGGTTCTCGACGAAGCCCGCGACGTCGAATGTGTCGGGTTCGCCCTTGCGCGCCAGGTGTCCCGCCGCGCGGAGCCGCGCGTTGGACAGGTGGTAGCCGTCCATCGGCGCGATCTCGGCCGCCGGGCCGCCCACTTCGGTGACGAAGGTGTCGCGGAGCAGCACCGACAGCGTCGATTTGCCCGCGCCGGGCGGTCCGGCGATGCCGAGCAGGTACCGCCGCTCGGGATGTTCGGCCACTCGATCCAGCACCCGCCGCACCAGCCGATACAACGGAATCTCGATCACTACCGAGTACCCGTCATGCGACGAAGGCCCGTTCGATGATCGCGCCGGTGTCCACGCCGGTCGGCAGGGTGCCGAAGGCGATGCCCCAGTCGTCGCCGAGCCGGGTGGCGCAGAAGGCGTCCGCGACCGCGGGGTGACCGTGGCGGACCAGCTGCGCGCCCTGTAGGACCAGCGCCATCAGTTCCACGACGCGGCGGGCTCGGTATTCGATGTCGCTGAGATCGGCCAGTTCCTTGCCGACCTTGGCGATGGCGTCGTCCAGCCGCGGGTTCGCGCCCTTGGCCAGCGAGATCTCGTTGAAGTAGGCCTCGACGGTCTCCGGCTGACGGCCCATGGCGCGCAACGCGTCCAGCGCGGCCACATTGCCCGAGCCCTCCCAGATCGACATCAGCGGCGCCTCGCGATAGAGCCGCGGCATTCCCGACTCCTCGGCATATCCGTTGCCGCCCAAGCACTCCAGCGCCTCCGCGGAATGCGACGGCGCGCGCTTGCACACCCAGTACTTGGTGACCGCGAGGGCGATGCGGCGCAGCGCGGACTCGGCGGGATCGGAACTCGACCGGTCCGTGGCTCCGGCGAGGCGCATCATGACGGTGGTCGCGGCGTCGGACTCGATCACCAGGTCGGCGAGCACATTGCGCATGGCGGGCTGGTCGATCAGCTTGGCGCCGAATGCTTCTCGGTGCCTGGCGTGGTGCACGGCGTAGACGACGCCGGCCCGCATGTTGGTCGCGGAACCGATCACGCAGTCCAGGCGGGTCATGTTCACCATCTCGATGATGGTCTTCACGCCCGCGCCTTCCGCGCCGACCAGCCAGCCGGTGGCGTTCTCGTATTCGATCTCCGAGGAGGCGTTGGACTTGTTGCCCAGCTTGTCCTTGAGCCGTTGGATGCGAATGGGATTGCGCGTGCCGTCCGGCAGCACCCGGGGCAGCAGGAAGCAAGACAGACCAGCGGGCGCCTGGGCCAGTGTCAGGAACATGTCCGACATCGGCGCGGAGGTGAACCACTTGTGCCCGACGATGCGGTAGCTGCCGTCCGGCTGCGGCGTCGCCGTCGTGGTGTTGGCCCGCACGTCGGAGCCGCCCTGCTTCTCCGTCATCGACATGCCCGCGATCAGCCCGGCCTTGGTCGACGGTTCACGGAGGCCGAAATCGTAAGTGCGGGAGGCGAGCAGCGGTTCGTACTTCGCGGCGAGCTCGGGGTTGTTCCGGAGCGCGGGCACGATCGCGTAGGTCATCGAGATGGGACACATGTGTCCCGCGTCGGCGACGCCCCAGGTGTAGAACTTGGCGGCACGGGCGGTGTGCGCGCCCGGCCGGTCGTCGGTCCACGGCGAGCCGTGCAGACCGTGCTCGACCGCCACCCGCATCAGATCGTGCCAGTGCGGGTGGAATTCGACCTCGTCGACGCGATTGCCATAGCGGTCGTGGGTGTGCAGCACCGGCGGGTACTCGTTCGCCAGCCTGCCCCACTCCTGCGCCGCGAAATCGCCCGCGAGCCTGCCGAGTTCGCGCACCTCGTCCTCGGCCCAGCCCGCGCCCTCGCGGCGCAGGCCCTCCAGCAGCGCCGGGTTGCGCGCGGCGTCGAAGGGCACGATGTTCGGGACCTGGTTGAAGACCTCATGAGTCTGCATCGGACACTCCTGATCTCTCGGCGCTCACCGGCACGCCGAGGGCGCGGATGGCGAAGGTGACGAGTTGGGGAACAACGGATTCGGCGTGCGGCGCGGCGGCGAGCGGGCCGACGAGCACCTCGCCGATGGCGCCGACGAGGGCGGCGGCGCTGGTGCGCGGGTCCTGCGCGGGCAGTTCACCGGCCGCGACGCCGTCGGCCACCGCGGATTCGAAGGCCTCGGCGAAGGCGCGGCGGAAGCGCAGGCGCTCGGCGTCGACCACGGTGTCGACCGGCTCGACGAGCAGCACGTAGGCGAGCTTGGGGTTCTTCATGGCGCGCCCGGCGAAGGTCTCCACGGCCGCGGTCACCCGCTCCACCGCGGCGCCGGTTCGGGCGGCCTCGGTGACGGCGGCGACCTCTCTGGCGACAACGGTGCGGAAGACCGCGGTCACCAGGTTCGCCTTGCCGTCGAAGTGCTTGTACACGGTTCCGGTGGCCACGCCCGCGCGGTTCGCGACCGCCGCCATCGACAGGCCCGCGAACCCGGCCTCGGAGAGGACCTTGGTCGCGGCCTGCACGATCAGCTGCTCTTGGGCGTCCAGGCGGGCCTGGACGGCGGGGGTCCTGCGGTACGCCACGAAAGAAGTGAATCATGGATTCACTTCTTCACACAAGGGCCCCGCCGTCGTATGGTCGAGGCGTGATCCATCCACACAGCACCGGCCCGCGACGCGGCGGGGCGGCAATCCGGAGGGGGCGTCGGTGAGCGTTCGCGTCGAGAAAAAAGGGCCCGTGACGACGGTGATCCTGCACCGGCCGCAGGCACGCAACGCGGTGGACGGTCCGACCGCCCACGCGCTGGCCGACGCCTTCCGCGAGTTCGACGCGGACCCCACCGCCGCGGTCGCGGTGTTCTGGGGCGAGGGCGGCACCTTCTGCGCGGGCGCCGACCTGAAGGCGCTCGGCACCGAACGGTCGAACCGCGCGGACGAGGACGGCGACGGGCCGATGGGCCCGACCAGGATGACCCTGTCCAAGCCGGTGATCGCCGCGATCTCCGGCTACGCCGTGGCGGGCGGGCTCGAGCTTGCGCTGTGGTGCGATCTGCGAGTCGCCGAGCAGGACAGCACCTTCGGCGTCTTCTGTCGCCGCTGGGGCGTGCCGCTCATCGACGGCGGCACGGTCCGGCTGCCGCGGATCATCGGCACCGGTCGCGCCATGGACCTGGTGCTGACCGGCCGCGCCGTCAGCGCACCGGAAGCGCTCCAGATAGGCCTGATCAACCGCGTCGTGCCGACCGGCGAGGCGCGCAACGCCGCCGAGGAACTCGCGGCCGAGCTCGCCGTACTGCCGCAGACGTGTTTGCGCTCGGACCGGATGTCGCTGCTCGAGCAGGACGGCATGGACGAGGACGCGGCCATCCGCAACGAATTCCGGCACGGACTCGCCGCGCTGGCCGACGGTGCGCTCGCGGGAGCCCAGCGGTTCGCCGCGGGCGCGGGACGGCACGGAGCCTCCGGCTGAGAATGGACCGCCTCGGCGTCGTCGACGAGATCTTCCTGCGCACCCACCGCGGGCTCGGCACCCCCATCGCCCTCCAGGGGCTGTGGCGGACCTCGGATCGCGTCGAACCCGCGCTCTTGCAACGGATTCACGACGCACTGCGCTCCGGGCCGTTGGGGCGCAGGGTGGTTCGTCCTCGTGTTCCCGGTGCGCGTCGCGGGTGGCGGGTGAACACCCGGGCCCACCCTCTGTTGTTCATCGATGATCCGCTTCCGACCTCCGCGTTGTTGCCGTGGGCGGACGACCTCGGGGCGGAGCTCGATCCGGAGTTCGGGCCGGGTTGGCGTCTCGCCGCGGCCTGGCTCGCGGACGGGGGGTCGGTTGTCGTGCTGACGTGTTCGCATGCGCTCGCGGATGCGCGGGGGCTGGTGTACGCGGTGGATGTCGCGCTGCGCGAGGTTGGCGCTACCGCCGGGGCAGCTCAGGCTCGGACCGAGTCGGCGCGTGCTGATCGACCGGAGGCCGAGTCCGTCCGCCACGCGACATCTCTCCCGGACACGGATCGGCTTGCCGATCGCGCTGCGGCGGAACCCAGTTCGCGGCGGTCAGGTGACGCGGCGGCTCGTGCTGCGGAATCGAGCACGGCCCGTTCGGCAGCTGCTCGCGAGTCCGATTGGGCGGACGCGCTCCGGCAGTGGTCGATCGTGGCGGGCGGCACGATTCGAGCACTGCGCCAAGGCATTCCGAAACGTCCCGTATCCAGCGCATCGGTGCGTACGGGCGGGAGCGAACTGCGCGTGCACAGTGCGGTGGTGCAGTTCCGCGCCGCCGATTGGGACAGTGTGGCGAAGGCACACCGCGGCACGGCGAACAGCCTGTTCATCCAGCTGGTCGTGAACCTGCTGTGGGACATCGGCTTTTCCGACCCGACCATAGGAGCGAGCCTTCCCGTCGACACCCGCGATGAACCGCGGGTCGACAACGACCTGTCGATGACCGAGATCATCGTCGACCGCTCCGACACCCCCGCGACGCTGCGCGCGAAGGCCCGCGCCGCCTACGAGCGCCGGATGACCAGCCCCGGCGGCATGCCCGAGGAACTGCTCCAAGTGATCCCCGACCGCTGGGCCTACGCCCTGTCCAAAGGCGCGGGTGAACGAGACATCTTGTGCTCCAATATCGGAACGCTGCCCGATTCACTGCGCACGATCGGCGCGCACCCCTGCACCGGCGTCGCCGCCCGCGCCATCCACCCGCACCTCACCCCCGCCCGCTTCCCCCGCACCCGCTTGTCCGGCTACCTGTGCCGCACCGGAGACGACTACGTCCTCTCCCTGGTCGGCCTCGACCCAGCCATCCAATCCGGCACGGCCCTATGCGAACTCACCGTCGAAGCCGCAACCCGCCTCGGCCTCGACGGCTCACCCTGGTGATTCACTCGACGCACCCGGAACGGATCGACCGGCAACATTGAAGCCGCCCGGCATCGCAAGCGAATCGCCCGGCCTCCGCTTTCGCACGGCACCCCCAATCCCTCACCGCACGTATGAAACCCCCGATGCGCTCCGCTCGAGCACGTCGGGCGCCACCTGGATCCCGGCCGCGAGATCGGGGGAATCGATCGGTGCGCCCCACACCTGACGCAGGGGCAGCACACCCGCCCACGTGGGGCTGTCCACATCCTCGGGGTCGTCGACCGGCCCGCCCGCGCGGACTTTGACCGAGGCCTCGGTCAGGTCGAGGGCCAGCACCATGGTCGCGGCGAGCTCCTTCTTGTTCGGCGGACGCACCCGGCTCCACGCGCCCGGCGCGGCGTGCTCGACGATGACCCGCAGGGCGTGCGTGCGCGCATCGGGATCGGTCAGTTCGACCGCCCGCCCGTGCACCACCGCCGAGCGGTAGTTCATCGAGAAGTGCATGGCGGAGCGGGCGTAGACGATGCCGTCGACGTGGGTGACCGCGACGGAGATGTCGGAGGTCATGGCGGCGCGCATGTTGCCAGAACCGGTCGACCCGTGCAGGTAGAGGGTGTCGCCGTCGCGGCCGTACGCGGTCGGCAACACCACGGGACTGCCGCCGAGGAGGACGCCGAGGTGGCAGATCAGACCGGCGTCGAGCACGGCGTCGAGTTCGGCACGGTCGCTGCGGCCGCGTTCCTTCGACCGGGTCAGCGTGCTGCGCGGGGTCGGGGACAGGGGCGGGCGGGCGCTGATCGAATTGGTCATGAAGACAGCGTCGCGTGGGAAGTGGCATTCTGAAATAGCCAATTCAGTCTGATTCTCACAGTCCAATCCGAGGTTTCCGGATGCTCGACGAACTCCCGCTCACGCTCGACCGCGACGCGCCCGAACCGCTGTCGGTGCAGGTCGCCGACGGTCTGCGCGCCGCGGCGACCTCCGGTCTGCTGCGGACCTCGGACCGGCTGCCGTCCTCTCGGGCATTGGCGCAACGACTCGGCGTGAGCCGGACGGTGATCGCCGCGGCCTACGACCAGCTGCACGCCGAAGGCTGGATCGCGGGCAAACGGGGTTCGGGCACCTACCTGACCACCGCCCCGGCCGCCGCGCCCACCCATCACCGCGTCACCCTCGACGCCGCGGACGAAGGCCCCGGCTACGACCTCGGCCCCGGCGCGCCGTGCGTCGAGGCCATCGACCGAACGGCATGGCGTCGCGCCTGGCGCGCCGCCTCCGACCAGCCGCCGGTGGTGCGCAAAGACCGCGCGGGCGAACCGGAATACCGCGCGGCCGTGGCCGAACACCTGCTCCGCCATCGCGGATTGAGCGCGGGCAGCGACACCGTCGTATTGGCCACCGCCGGAACCAGTTCCGCCGTGGGCGAACTCGCCGCCGCGCTGCTGCGTCCCGGGGACGCCGTCGCCATGGAGGACCCCGGCTATCAGCGCGCGGCGGGCGCCTTTCTCGCCGCGGGAATCCGAGTGCTTCCGGTGCCGGTGGATGCCGAGGGTCTGCGGGTGGACGAACTGCCGCCCGATATCGAAGCGGTGTATTGCACACCGGCGCACCAGTTTCCGCTCGGCGCGCGAATGCCCGCAGCTCGTCGGGTTCAGCTCGTCGAGTTCGCCAGACGCACGGGCCTATTCGTCATCGAGGACGACTACGACGGTGAATTGCGTTACGACACCGCACCGCTGCCGCTGCTCGCCGCGATGGCGCCCGACGTCGTCGTGCACCTCGGCACCACGAGCAAGATCCTCTCCCCGGTCCTCGGCGTCGGCTGGCTGGTCGCGGCGCCCTGGATCGCCGCGGCGGTACTCGCGCATCGCGATCGCACCGGCACCTCGCCGAGCCCGGCGGGCCAACGCGTGCTCGTCGAACTCGCCGCGCACGGCGATCTCGCCAGGCACCTGCGCAGGCTCCGACGCGCACTCCCGCCGCGCCGGGAGCTCGTCGTCACCGAGCTGCGCCGCAGGAGTGCGACCGTGCTCGGCGACGACGCGGGTTCGCACGTCGTCGTGCCGCTGCCGACGGCGGAGGCCGAGCGACGCGCGGTCGCCACGGCCCGGGCGCGCGGTGTCGTCATCGACGGCCTGGCCCGGCATCACCTCTTCTCCCAGCACGACACGCGATCGGCGCCGCCGAGCACCTTCGGCATCGCCATCGGCTACGCGGCGCCGAGTTCGCGCGACCTCCACGCGGCCGTGCCGATCGTCGCCGACTGTCTCGCCGAAACACTGGCCAGGGGCAAGTCGATCGGGCCCGCCGACAGGGCCTAGATCCGCCCCTGACGACCGGATCACCCGCCCGCTTCGCGATCCAGCCCGTCTCCGACCGCACCCGCGCACGCCGGACCCGGTCGTAGCATGGTCCATGACCGCAACCGGTCGCTGCACGTCCTGCCGTATACCTCCGAGTATCGAAGTGGTGACTCATGACCGAACAGGACATCCTGGAACGCATCAAGCAACTGGTCGACGACGAGCACAAGCTGCGCTCCAAGGCGACCTCCGGCGAGGTGGACCCGGTGACCGAACGGCAGCGGCTGGCCGAGCTGGAGGTGATGCTCGACCAGTGCTGGGACCTGCTGCGGCAGCGCAGGGCCAGGATCGACGCGGGCGCCTCGCCCGACGAGGCGCAGGTCAGCTCGCCGCGCCAGGTCGAGGGCTATCTGCAGTGAGTTCCGAGCCGTCCGCCGAGTACGACGTCATCGTGATCGGCGGTGGGCCCGCGGGAGAGAACGCCGCCGCCTACGCCATCGCGGGTAGCGACCGCACCGCCGCCATCGTGGAGCGCGAACTGCTCGGCGGCGAGTGTTCCTATTGGGCCTGTATGCCGAGCAAAGCGCTGCTGCGCCCCGGGCATCTGCTCGCCGCCGCCCGCGCCTTGCCCGGCATCGATGCCCACGGCTTGGACGCCAAGGCAGTGCTCGCCCACCGCGACCGGATCGTGCACGACCACGACGACTCCGGCCAGGTCGAGTGGGCGGAAAGCAGCCGCATCGACGTGATCCGCGGCGCGGGGCGGCTCGCCGGAGAAAGGTTGGTCGAGGTCGACGGCCGCACGCTGCGTGCCAGGCACGCGGTGGTGCTGGCGACCGGAACCCGAGCCCGCATCCCCGACGTGCCGGGCCTGCGCGATGCCCTGCCCTGGACCTCGCGCGACGCGACCAATCTGCACGAGATCCCGCAGCGCGTGGTGCTGGTCGGCGGCGGCGTGGTGGCTTGCGAGGCGGCGACCTGGCTCGCCGCGCTCGGCAGCGAGGTCACCGTGCTGGTGCGGGGCAAGGCGCTGCTCACCAATACCGAGCCGTTCGCGGGCGAGCGGGTCGCCGACGCATTCGCCGCTTCCGGTGTCCGGGTGCTGTTCGAGACCGAACCTGAGCGCGTCACACGCTCGGAGCCGAAGGACACCGGCGAGGGCCGGATCCACGGCGGCCCGGTCACCGTGTGGACGCGCGGCGCGCACACCGAAACGATCGAGGCCGACGAAATCGTGGTCGCGGCCGGGCGCGGACCCGCGACCGCGGAACTCGGGCTCGGGTCCGTCGGATTGGCGGACGGCTACGTCGAGGTGGACGACCACCTCTCGGCGCGCGACGTGCCAGGCCAGTGGCTGTACGCGGTGGGCGACGTGAATCACCGTGCGGCACTGACACATATGGGCAAGTACCAGGCCAGAGTCTGCGGTGACGTGATCGCCGCGCGCGCCGAGGACCGCCCGCTCGCCGGGGCGCGGTACGCCGCGACCGCCGACCACGAGCAGATCCCGCAGGTGGTGTTCACCGATCCCGAGGTCGCCTCGGTCGGCCTGACCGAAGCGGCGGCCCGGCGCGCGGGCTACGACGTGGACACCGTGGAGATCGATATCGCGGTCGCCGGCTCGACGCTGGCCCGCGAAAACTATTCCGGCCGAGCCAAGATCGTCATCGACACCGCCTCCGACACCCTGCTCGGCGCGACCTTCGTCGGACCCGAGATCGGCGAACTGCTGCACGCCGCCACCATCGCCGTCGTCGGCAAAGTCCCCGTCGACACCCTCTGGCACGCCGTACCCGCATATCCGACGGTCAGCGAGATCTGGCTGCGATTGCTGGAAGCCCGCCGCACCTAGCTTTCGCCCAACCGCACGCTGCTTCTTGTTCTGGAAAGCTGCGGCAACGAAGCCAGAATCAGCTGGTGGGAACTAGTCGAGCGAGGACAGCTCGAACGAGAACCTGATCCAGTTACCATCGATCAATGGTGGCGACGATCGACGTGAAGACCGCCGACGGTGTAGTCCGCGGTCGCCGGGGCCGCCGCGTGCTGCGCTGGCGCTCGGTGCCGTACGCGGCGCCGCCGGTGGAAGACCTGCGATTTCGCGCTCCGCAACCGGTGCGGCCCTGGTCCGGGGTGCGCATGGCGACCGAGTTCACCAACGCCTCCATGCAGCATCGGGCGGGTGCTCGTATCGGGCCGAGGACGTACCAGCCGACCAGCGAGGACTCCCTGACGCTGAATGTCGTCGCGCCCGCCACACCGTCCGCGGGTCCGCGACCGGTGCTGGTGTTCATCCACGGCGGCGGCTACGTGATCGGCACCTCGGCGCTGACGCTGTATTCCGGAGCGCGGCTCGCGCTGCACGGCGACGCGGTCGTCGTTTCGCTGAACTACCGGCTCGGCGCGTTCGGTTACGTCGACTTCAGCGCCTTCGGCACGCCGCAACGCCCCTTCGACGCCAATCTCGGTCTGCGCGATCAGGTCGCCGCGCTCGAATGGGTGCAGCGCAACATCGCCGAGTTCGGCGGCGACCCCGACAACGTCACCGTCTTCGGTGAATCCGCGGGCGCGCACGCCGTGCTCACGCTGCTCGCCACGCCCGCCGCGGGTGGACTCTTCCACCGCGGCATCGCCCAAAGTCCGCCCGCCGATTGGGCTTTGAACGCCGAGGACGCACAGATCTTCGCCCAGCGCTGCGTCGAAGCGCTCGGCGCCGATCCCGCCGACGTAGCCCGCGCCCTCACCGAGGCGCCCGCCAACGACATCCGCAGGGCCGTCGACCGCACCAGCGGCGCGGTGCTGCGGGAGCGGCCAGGGCTTTTCGCGATCTGCCCGGTAGTGGACGGGGATTACCTGCCGCGGTCCCCTGTCGACGCGATCAGCGACGGCACCGCCCACCGGGTGCCGCTGATCATCGGCACCAATCGCGAGGAGGGCACGCTGTTCGCGCGCTTCGCCGACCACCTGCCCACCAACCCCACCCGCCTGCACGCGCTGTTCACCCGCGCCGGGGAGGGCGTCGAGGCCCGCGTCGCCGCAGCCTATCCGGGTTACCCACAGCCGCGTGTCGCCGTGCGGATGGGCGGTGACTACGTGTTCTGGCGGCCGTCGGTCACGGTGATGGAGGGACACAGCCGCTACGCGCCGACCTACGCCTACCGCTACGACTTCAACCCGCGCGCATTGCAACTCGCAGGCATCGGCGCCACCCACGCGACCGAACTGATCCCAGTCTTCGGCGTGGCCGACAGCCCGATCGGGCGCACCTTCACCGCGGCGGGTGGACGCCACGGCCTGCTCGCGGTGACCAAGCAGTTCCAGGACAACTGGATATCCTTCGCGCGCACTGGCGCGCCGCTGCCGTCCTGGCCCGCCTACACCGAAGACAGCCGAACCACACTGATCATCGACAACCCCACCCGGCTCGAGCACGACCCGGATCGCGCGAAACGCCTTGCCTGGCAAGGCATTCGAGTCCCGACCCTCACCTGACGGCTCACTTCAGCAACCGCGACATCCTGCGGTCGGCGAGCACCTTGCCGCCGGTCTGGCAGGTGGGGCAGTACTGGAAGGACCGCTCGGCGTAGGAGACCTCGCGAACGGTGTCACCGCAGACCGGACACGGCTGCCCGGTGCGCGCGTGTACCCGCATTCCGGAGCGCTTCTCGCCCTTGAGCCGCGCCGCGTCCTGTCCGACCGAGCGCTGGACCGCGTCGGTGAGCACGGTGCGCATCGCCTCGTACAGTTGCGCGGTCTTCTCGGCGGTGAGGGTCTTGGTGTTCGCGAACGGCGAGACCTTGGCGGTGTGCAGGATCTCGTCGGAGTAGGCGTTGCCGATACCGGCCAGCAGCGTCTGGTCGACGATGGCCGTCTTGATCCGCTGCGAGGTGCCGTGCAGGATCTCGCCGAACTGCGGCTCGGTGACCTCGAGCGCGTCGGGCCCGAGCCGCGCGATGCCGGGCACCATCTTCGGATCCTCGACGATGTAGACCGCGAGCCGCTTCTTGGTCCCCGCCTCGGTCAAGTCGAAGGCGGGCGTCGCGCCCTCCGGCGTGAAGAAGTGCACCCGCAGCGCCAACGGGCTCTTGCCGCCCGGTTTGGGCGGGGTCGGGCTCGGCTCGTCGATCCAGCGCAGCCAGCCGCCGCGGGACAGATGGGTGATCAGCCAGAGTCCCGAGCAGTCCATGCCGAGGAACTTCCCCCAGCGGCCCGCGCCCGTGACGTCCCGTCCGGACAGCGCCGTCACGGGCGGGTCGAACGTCTTGACCGCGCTCAACGCGGCCACGTCGACACGCCCCACCACCGCGCCGACCGCGTGTTCCCGCAGGAACTGCGCCAACGCCTCTACTTCCGGCAGCTCGGGCACGCGTCCCAGGGTACTGAAGAGCACCGACAGGTCCGGGCCGAACGATCAGCCGCGACGCAACAGGTAGATGTCCATGATCCAGCCCTTCTCGGCGCGCAGCGCGGCCCGCCGTTCCAGGATCTCGTTCTGGACCGCGCGCAGCGGTCCCGCGACGAGCGTCTCGTCCGGCATGCCGAGGTAGGCGCCCCACCAGATGTGCACGTCGTCGCCGGGCAGCTCGGTGAAGGAGCACTCACCGTCGAGCATGACCAGCGTCGAGCCGGATCCGAGCCCCTCCTCGCGCAGGCGTCGGCCGGTGGTGACGTGCACCGGTTCGCCGATGCGGTGCAGCACCATGCGGTGCCGCGCGGCCAGCGCCTGCGCACTGGTCACGCCGGGGATCACCTCGTAGTCGAAGGTGGTCCGCCCGCTGTCCAGCACCAGCTCCACCATGCGCAGGGTGCTGTCGTAGAGCGAGGGATCGCCCCACACCAGAATCCCGCCGACGCCTTCCTCCGCCGCGAAAGCCTCCGCGAGCAGGGTGGCCCTGCGCTCGTGCCAGTCCGCGACGACGCCGCGGTAGTCGGACGGATCGCGATCGCGCGGCGGATCGGTGATCTCCACGACCCGGTACGGCCGCTCGACGTGCTCGGCCAGGATCGCGGTCCGCACGTCGAGCAGCTCCTGTTTCTCGACGCCCTTCGCGATCACGAAGAACGTGTCGACCTGCCGCATGGCCTTGATCGCCTGCACCGTCACCTGATCCGGGTCGCCCGCACCGATGCCGATCACGAAGAGCTTGCGCATGCGCGAAAGCTTGCCAGCACCCCGCCCCGACGCCGCGAGCCGCACCGCGTCCGCGCACCACTACAGCCGCTCGGTCCCACCGACCCGGACAAGTAAGCTTGCCAACCGTGGCGACGGATACGCAGTACGAGGACTTGCTCCGCCTGGTGTTGGAGACCGGGACCGCGAAGGCGGATCGCACCGGCACCGGCACCCGCAGCGTGTTCGGTCATCAGCTGCGCTACGACCTCGGGGCGGGCTTCCCGCTGATCACCACGAAGAAGGTGCACCTCAAGTCGATCGTGTACGAACTGCTGTGGTTCCTGCGCGGCGATTCGAACGTCGGCTGGCTGCGCGAGCACGGCGTGACGATCTGGGACGAGTGGGCCGACCCGCAGGGCGAGCTCGGCCCCGTCTACGGCGTGCAGTGGCGCTCCTGGCCGACCCCGGACGGCGCGCACATCGACCAGATCGGCCAGGTGCTCGACACCCTGCGCACCGATCCGGATTCGCGCCGCATCATCGTCTCCGCGTGGAACGTCGCCGAGCTGGACAAGATGGCGCTGGCCCCCTGCCACGCGTTCTTCCAGTTCTACGTCGCCGACGGGAAACTCTCCTGCCAGCTGTACCAGCGCAGCGCGGACCTGTTCCTCGGCGTGCCGTTCAACATCGCGAGCTACGCGCTGCTCACCCACATGGTGGCCCAGCAGACCGGGCTCGAACCCGGCGACTTCATCTGGACCGGCGGCGACTGCCACATCTACGACAACCACGTCGAGCAGGTCGCCGAGCAGTTGCGCCGCGAGCCGTATCCGTTCCCCCAGCTTCGCCTGCGCCGCGCGGCGAGCCTGTTCGACTACACCTACGAGGACATCGAAGTGGTTGGCTACCAACATCATCCGGCCATCAAGGCGCCGGTGGCGGTGTGAGTACGGCCGTGCGCACCCGCACCATCGGCCTGATCTGGGCCCAGACTCCCGACGGCGTGATCGGCTTCGAGAACACCATCCCCTGGCGCGTGCCCGAGGACATGGCCAACTTCCGCACCGTGACCTGGGGCCACCCGGTGATCATGGGCAGGCGCACGTGGGATTCGCTGCCGCCCAAGTTCCGCCCGCTGGCCGGGCGACGCAACATCGTGGTGACCAGGCAGCCGCACTGGTCCGCGCCGGGCGTCGAACGCGCGGGCTCGCTGGCCGAGGCGCTCGAGCTCTCCGCGCCGGATCCGGTGTGGATCGCGGGCGGCGGCGAAATCTACCGCGCCGCCATGGATTTCGCGACCGAACTGCTGGTGACCGAGGTGGAGATCAGCGTCCAGGGCGACGCGCACGCTCCCGCCATCGGTCCCGAATGGCACGCCGACGAGCCGGAGGAATGGCGCACGTCCACCACCGGCTTGCGCTACCGCATCCGCAGGTACCTGCGCCGCACCGCCGGCTGACCGCCGCAACACGCCGCCTACCGGGGAGGCCGGGCAAACCCGGCACGCGGGCGGCCCCGGTCGGGCATACTCCAGGTAAGCGGCGGTGCGGACCATCGTTCGCCCGAGCGCTCAGAGCCGGTGACACCAGCCCTGCACCGGCGGATGTGACGCGAAAGGCAGTCCATGGACAAGAAATCCCTGACCGCGGTCGCTCGACAGCAATTGAAATTGGCCGCAACTGCCACCAGCGGGCGCAGCTCGCAGACCATCTACGGCGGCCACGCCCATACGCTGCGCCAGACCGTCGTCGGCCTCACGGCGGGCCAGAGCCTGGCCGAACACGACAACGCGGGCGACGCCACCCTGCTGGTGCTCACCGGCACCCTCACCCTGATCAGCGGCGCGAACGAATGGAAGGGCTCGGCGGGCGACCTGCTCGTCGTCCCGAAGGCGCGGCACAGCGTGAAAGCGGTCGACGACGTCGCGTTCCTGCTGACCGTCGCGAAGTGAGCGAGCGCCATCCGGTCCGGGTCTCGACGGCCCCGGTCGGACGGCACCACTACTCTGTTGATCATGGGTGAGCCGCAGCCGATCCTCGAACCGCTCACACCGGCCGCGATCTTCCTCGTCGCCACCATCGACGAGGGTGGCGAAGCGACGGTGCGCGAGCTGCTCGCCGATATGCCCGGTTTGCGCCGTTCGGTCGGTTTCCGGCTGCCCGGCGCCGGGTTGAGCTGTGTCACCTCGATCGGCTCGGACGCGTGGGATCGCCTGTTCGCCGGACCGCGTCCGGCCGAGCTGCATCCGCTGCGCGAGTTCGTCGGCGAACACCATCGGGCGCCGTCGACGCCGGGCGATCTGCTGTTCCACATCAGGTCCGAGGTGCACGACGCCTGCTTCGAGCTGGCCATGGTGATCGGCGACCGGCTCGCGGGCGCGGCGACCATCGTCGACGAGACCGTCGGCTTCCGGTATTTCGAGCAGCGCGATCTGCTCGGTTTCGTGGACGGCACCGAGAATCCCGAGGGCACGGCCGCGATCGGCGCCGCGCTGGTCGGCGACGAGGATCTCGAATTCGCCGGTGGCAGTTACGTTGTGGTGCAGAAATATCTGCATCCGCTGGACGAGTGGCGCGCGCTGACGGTCGAGCAGCAGGAGAAGATCATCGGCCGCACCAAGCTGGACGATTTCGAGCTCTCCGACGAGGACAAGCCCGCCGATTCGCACGTCGCGGTGAACACCGTGGTCGACGCGGACGGCACCGAACGCCAGATCGTGCGCGCCAACATGCCATTCGGCAGCGTGCGCGAGGGCCAGTTCGGCACCTACTACATCGCCTACGCGGCCACCCCGAGCGTCACCGAGACCATGCTCTCGCGGATGTTCGAGGGCACCGAAGAAGCGGCCTACGACCGGATTCTGGATTTCTCGGTCGCGGTCACCGGCACGCTGTTCTTCGCGCCGCCGCTGGACTTCTTCGACGAGCTGCCGCCGCCACCGGACGCGGAGACCAGCGCGGAATCTCTGCCGCGCAACGACGTTGATATGTCCGCCGTGGCGGGCGACGGCTCACTCGGTATCGGCACGTTGAAAAGGAGCACCCCGTGAACAACCTCCATCGCGAACTCGCGCCGATCACCTCCGAGGCATGGACGGCGATCGAGGAAGAGGCGACCCGCACCTTCAAGCGGCACATCGCGGGCCGCCGGGTGGTCGACGTGTCCGGCCCGCACGGCACCGACTACTCCGCCGTCGGCCTCGGCCGCACCACCCCGATCGCCGCGCCGGACGAGGGCGTGCAGGCGCGCCAGCGCGTCGTCGCGCCGCTGGTGGAGCTCCGGGTGCCGTTCACGCTCTCCCGCGAGGAACTCGACAACGTCGAGCGCGGCGCCAAGGACACCGATCTGGATCCGGTCAAGGAGGCCGCGCGGCGCATCGCCTTCGCCGAGGACCGCGCCATCTTCGAGGGCTACGCCGGGGCGAGCATCACCGGTATCCGCGCGAGCTCGTCGAACGAGCCGATCCAGCTGCCCGAGGATCCGCGCCTGGTCCCGGAGGCCGTCGCCCAGGCGCTGAGCGCGCTGCGCCTGGCCGGTGTCGACGGACCGTACTCGGTGCTGCTGAGCGCCGACCTGTACACCGCCGTGAGCGAGACCTCCGACCACGGGCACATGATCCGCACCCACATCGAGCGCCTGATTCCCGAGGGCGAGATCATCTGGGCCCCGGCGATCGACGGCGCGTTCGTGCTGACCACCCGCGGCGGCGACTTCGACCTGAGCCTCGGCCAGGACCTGTCCATCGGCTACCTCTCGCACGACGCCGAGTCGGTGCGCCTGTACTTCCAGCAGAGTCTGCAATTCCTGGTCCACACCGCAGAAGCGGCAGTCGCCCTACGCGCCTGACACCCCCACCCCACCACCTTCGGGGTGCTGCCACAGAAGTTCCACACGGTCCACATAGGCACCAGCTATGTGAACCGTGTGGTACCCGTGTGGCAAGGGCGCAACGTCGGCCGCGGGAAAGGCCGGTGGGGCGGCGGGTACGGTGAGCCCGTAGTTGCGAGGAGGTGCGACGGTATGACGATGGTGCGCGCGGGTGTGGTCCCGACTCGGCGAGCGATGCTCTACGGCATGTTCGGCATCGCGGTGACCGTCCTCGTATGCGCGGCGATCGTCACCGGTTTCGGACTGAATCGCGTGTTCACCGGCCTGCTCGCGGGCGCGGTCGCGGGTATCGGGCTCCTGGTGGCGCTCTTCGGGCGCGACGCGATCGTGCTCACCGACGGCGCCATCTATCGCCGCACGCCGTGGGCGGAGTCGAGCATCGATTGGGACCGGGTGGTCGCGGGCCGCTTCACGCTGGACGAGCGGGCGCGCTGGTCGCTGGCGCTCGATCTGTCGGGCGGCGACGAGCGGCACGGCGAACTGGTGCTGTTGTCCATCCCGCCGGTGGTCCGGCCGGTCTCCGGCGCGTACGACCTGCGCAAACGCGATCAGGTCAAGCAGATCCGGGAGATGTTGCGCCACAAGCGGGTACCGGTGACCGTGTTGCCGGAGATCGCCGGTGCGCTCAACGCGCACTGGAAGATCGCGCCGCCGACCCGCTGAATCGCCCGGGACGAACTGTTCTCCGCCGTGGCGCCGAACACGGATGACGAGCACCGCCCGCGTCGTATACGTTGACTGCTGTGTCGATGATGAAGGGCGCCAATGTTGCGGTGCCGATGTCCGCGGTCCGCATCGAGCTGGGGTGGCAGTCGGGTCCCGGAATCCCGGACGCGGATGCCTCGGCCCTGTTGCTGGTCGGCGGTAAGGTCCGCTCCGACAACGACTTCGTTTTCTACAACCAGCCGCTGCACCCGTCGGGCTCCGTCCGGCACGAGGGCAAACAGCAGGGCCCGACGGTGCTCGACGTGCTGTCGGTGCAGCTGGCGCAGGTCGAACCGCAGGTCGAGACCGTTGTCATCGCGGCGTCCTCCGACGGCGGCACCTTCGGCCAGTTCCAGGGTCTCTACGTGCGGGTGCTGGACGCCGCGAACGGCGCCGAGGTGGCGCGCTTCGACAGCACCGGCGCCACCACCGAGACGGCGTTCGTGCTCGGCGAGCTGTACCGCCGACAGGGCGCGTGGAAGTTCCGCGCGGTGGGTCAGGGTTATGCCTCCGGGTTGGCGGGACTGGCCACCGATTTCGGCATCTCCGTCGACGACGATCCGGCGCCCGCGGCACAGCAGTCCGCGCCGCCCGCCCAGCAGACCCCGCCGCCCGCGCCGACCCAGCAGTTCGCGCCGCCGCCGCAGCAATACGCGCCGCCCCAGCAGCAGCCGTACGCTCCGCCGCAGCAGCCGTACGCACCGCCGCCGCAGCCGCAATACGCTCCGCCGCCACCGCAATTCGCGCAGCAGCAGTACGCACCGCCCCCGCCCCCGCCCCAGCCGCAGTACGCACCGCCGCCACCGCAGCAGCAGTACGCGCCCCCGCCGCCTCCGCAGGGCGGTGGCGCGCCGGTGAACATGAGCAAGATCTCGCTCACCAAGGAAGCGCCCTCGGTCTCGCTGACCAAGCAGGGCGCCACCGGCGGCACCATGCGGGTGAACCTGAACTGGACCAGCCAATCCCACCGCGGCGGCGGCCTGTTCGGCAGGCGGCGCGGCAGCGGCGGACTGGATCTGGACCTCAGCTGCTTCTTCGAGCTGGCCGACGGCCGCATCGGTTCGGTGCGCGCACTTGACCGCTCGTTCGGCGCGCTGGACCGCCCGCCGTTCATCCGGCTGGATCAGGACGACCGCACGGGCGGCAGCGCCACCGGCGAGAACCTGGACATCAACCTGGATTTCACCGCGCAGTTCCGTCGTATTCTGGTGTTCACCTCGATCTACGAGGGCGCCAACGATTTCCGCGGCGTCCAAGCCACCGCGACGCTGTACCCGTTGAACTGCCCGCCGATCGAGATGACACTCGACGGCTGCATGGACGACTCGCGGGACGCGGTGCTCGCGCACATCGAGAACATCAACGGCGAGCTGGTGGTCCGCCGCGAGGGCACCTTCATCCGGCCGCCCGCGGGCAGGCCCGGCGCGGGTGTCATGGAGATCGCGCGAATGTACAACTGGGACTTCGGTTTCAAGGCGGGTCGCGGCAAGGGCTGACCCGCCCGTCTCAGTGCACGGCGAGGCGTTCCAGCAGGACGGCCGCGTCGTCGCGCGCCTCCTCCAGGTCTCCGTTCCAGCCGAGCATGCGCAGCGCGGCGTCCGGAATGGTCTGCTCGGCGTAAGCGGGCGCGCTGCCCTCGTCGGACCGGATGCTGATCACCGTCTCCACGAGCCGGAACGGCAGAACCTCCGCGCCCGGAATCCCCGCCGCGCCCGCGCCTTCGATCACGGCCTCGGCCAGTGTCTCGTAGTGCCCGCGTAATTCGTCGCGACGAAGGCGAAACGCCGCGAAGCGCTTGGTGCGCAGCTCGGGAAGCAGGTACAGCGCACCGAGATTCCAGCGCGCCGCGCAGAGCTGGCGCACGTCGTACCAGGCCAGCGCGTAGAGCCGGGTCGGCGCGGGTTCCGCTTCGGCGCGCAGCCGCTCGGCGAGTTCCAGTGGCGTGGCGATGGTTTCGGTGAGCAGTGCGTCGAGGATGTCGTCTTTGGCGGCGAAATGGTGGTACAGCGAGGCCTGGCGGATGCCGACGGCGTCGGCCACCGCCCTCGTGGACGTATTGGCGTAGCCCTTGGTGGTGAACAGTTCGCCTGCCGCGTCCAGGATTTCGGCGCGCGGCGTATGGCCGCGACGGGGTCGCTGTTCCAGACGGGGACGGCCGGGACCGGGGTTTGCCACGTGCCCATTCTGGCACTGTCGACCGACAGCGGCGGTCGGGCCGTCTGCGGCCGTCACCCGACGGAGAGGTTTCTGTCACTTGATAGAAACTCGGGCAACGCAGAAGTTACCGGCGTTGCCGCAAGCGATACACGGCGGACACCGAAATCGCGATCGTGAGCGCAAAACTGTCATGCGATAGGTATTGGCCGCACGCCGAAGGACCCCGCCCATGGCCACAACAGTCGTTCCGCCCCCATCCTCCGACGCCAACGTCGACAGCGCAGACCTCGCCAGTTTCGGCTATCGGCCGGTGCTGCACCGCAAACTGGGCCGCTACGCCTCGTTCGCGGCGGGCTTCTCGTTCGTCTCGATCCTCACCACGATCTTCCAGTTCTTCGGCTTCGGCTATTCGTTCGGCGGCGCCGCCTTCTTCTGGACTTGGCCGATCGTCTTCGCCGGACAGTTCCTCGTCGCGCTGAACTTCGCCGAACTGGCCGCCCGCTACCCGCTCTCCGGCTGTATCTACCAGTGGTCGCGGCGGCTGGGCGGCGAGCTCGTCGGCTGGTTCGCGGGCTGGATGATGGTCATCGCACAGATCGTCACCGCTGCTGCGGCCGCCATCGCGCTGCAGGTGGTGCTGCCGACGATCTGGAGCGGTTTCCAGATCGTCGGTGAGGACACCGCGCTCACCTCCGCGTCGGGCGCGACCAACGCGGTGCTGCTCGGCAGCGTCCTGCTCGTCGTCACCACGACGATCAACGTCATCGGCATCGATTTGATGGCGAAGATCAACTCCATCGGCGTCACCATCGAGATCGTCGGCATCGCCGCGATCATCGGCCTGTTCTTCGTGAACAGCGAGCGCGGACCCGGCGTCGTGTTGCAGACCGATCAGGCCGCGCCGGGGCCGTACTGGGCCGCGTTCCTGGTCTCCGGTCTGATGGCCGCCTACGTGATGGTCGGATTCGATTCCGCCGGTGAGCTTTCCGAGGAGACGAAGAACCCGCGCCGGGTCGCTCCGCGCACCATCCTGACCGCGCTGTCGGTGTCCGCGCTCGGCGGCGGGCTCATGCTGCTCGGCGCGCTGATGGCGGCCCCGAGCCTGACCGACGGCGCGCTGGCCACCGAGGGTCTCGCCTACGTGCTCACCTCGAAGCTGGACAGCCCGGCGGGCAAGGTCCTGCTCGGCTGCGTCGCCATCGCGATCATGGTGTGCACCTTGGCGATTCAGACCGCGGGCTCACGGTTGATGTTCTCCATGGCCCGCGACGGCAAACTGCCCTTCGCCCGGCGGCTCGCCGCGGTGCATCCCCGGTACGGCACGCCCGTGCTGCCGGCCGTGGTGATCGGCCTGCTCGGTATCGCCCTGCTGATGGTCAATCTCGGCAACGCCGCGATCTTCGCGACCCTCGCCAGCGTCTGCATCGTCTCGCTGTACGTGGCCTATCTGCTGGTCACTGTTCCGCTGCTGATCCGGCGGCTGAAGGGCTGGGGGCGCACCGTGGAGGCCACCGACGAATCGCTGTTCAGCTTGGGCCGCTTCGGCATTCCGATCAACGCGCTCGCGGTGGTGTGGGGCGTCGCCATGGCGATCAATCTGGCCTGGCCGCGCGCCGAGGTCTACACGCCGCACGGTGGCGGCTGGTGGATGCTCTGGGCCGCACCGCTGTTCGTGCTCACCGTGGCGGCCGTCGGCGCGGTCGTGCACCGGTTCGTCGTCGCCGTTCCGCGCGCCGAGACGAGCGGCGAACCCGCCGTCCAACCGGCCTGACCGCATCCATGCCGTGCGCGGCGGTTCTGCCGACCGCCGCGCACGGATCACTCGAAAAGGGAACACCATGACCGAGTCCCCCACGGGAACCGCTTCCACCGAGGCCGCGCGCTCCCACGCTCGCGCCCAAGCCGCGGCCGCGACTCTCGCGGCCCCGGACCTTCCCTCCGACGTGCCGTCCGCCAAGGTCACTTGGTCGCAACGCATTCCGCCGAGCGGCTACGCCAATGTCGTTCTGGGTCGAGGCACCCGCGTCCGGCTGAGCGACCCGGCCGGATCCGCCTGCGCCCACATGCTTCTGCTCCGCGCCGATGCGCCGTGGGAGCGGCTGAACGTGGCCGACACCGTGAAAGTGCCGTGGCAGGCGTATCTTTCGACGGGTCACCCGCTGCTCACCGATCAGGGCCGAGTGCTGGCCACCGTGCTGGCCGACAATTCCGGACACCACGACACGCTCTGCGGACCCACCCCCGAAGCCCGCGGCCTGCTGCGTCTCGCGGGGGCCAAACAAGGCTTGGCGGCTCGCGATATCGCGCCGAGCGTCTCGTTCTTCCGCGGCGTCCGGGTGGCCGCCGACGGCGCGCTCGTCGCCACCGGCAGCGCGGCCGCCGGATCGTCGGTTGATCTGCTCGTCCACCTGCCCGCGGTGCTGCTGGTGGCCAATGCCGCGCACCCGCTCGACGAGCGCGCCACCACCGATCTCGATGTCGTCGCCTGGTCCGCGCCCGAGGATCTGGTCACGACCCACAACAGCGACCCGGAATACCTACGGGCCGTGCAGAACACCGAAGCGGCCTGGACCGCCATGACGCTGGAGGCGACGGCATGACCTCGACCCTGTCCCGCGTCATCGTGCTCGACGAGACCGTGCCCGCCTGCGCGCCGTGGTCGACGATCGTCCGTGCGGGCGATCAGTGGGAGATCATCGATCTGCACGGCAATCAGGCGGTCGACTGCCTGCTCTACTCCGCCACCGACCACGCCGACCGCTACAGCGCCCAGGCCACCATCGTCGCCCAGCGCAACATCTTCCTGACCACCGGCAGCGTCCTGTTGACCGACGCGGGTACCTCGCTGATGACGGTGCTCGCCGACGAGGTCGGCAACCACGACACCATCGCGGGCGCGTGCTCACAGGAATCCAACACCCTCCGCTACGGGCACCACACCCGCCACCAGCACGCCTGCGTGGAGAACTTCCTCGCCGAGGCGATGAAATGGGGTCTGGGCAAACGAGATCTCGTCTCGAACATCAACTGGTTCATGAACGTCCCGGTGGAGCCGGACGGAACTCTCGGCATCGTGGACGGGTTGTCGGCTCCCGGCAAGAAGGTCACCCTGCGGGCCGAGATCGACACGCTCGTGCTGGTCTCCAACTGTCCGCAAATCAACAACCCCTGCAACGGCTTCGACCCGACGCCCGTGCGCATGGTGGTCACGCGATGACGGTCGTCGAGGCGCCCGCCCGCACGCCGGAAGCCGACATCACCGACGCTGTGCGCGCGCACGTCGAAGTGCTGCGGCCGGGAACGCTCGTCACCGTGCAGGATTGGCCGGGTCGCGTCGGCTACTGGCACGTCGGCGTTCCGCCATCCGGCCCGATGGACGACCTCTCCTTCCGGCTGGGCAACCGGGTGCTCGGCAATCCCGAGGGTGCGGCGGGGTTGGAATGCACGCTCGCCGGTCCCGCGCTGCGATTCGCCACCGCCACCTGGGTGTGTGTGACGGGCGCGCCCGCGGAGGTGACGGTGGACGGCGTGCCGGTCGAACAGTGGCGGACGGTGCGGGTGCCGGACGGCGGCGTGCTGGAGGTCGGCGCGATTCACGGGCCGGGAATGCGGACTTATGTGCTGCTCTCCGGCGGCATCGACTTGCCCGAATACCTCGGGAGCGTCGCGACTTTCACGCTCGGGCGATTCGGGGGCAGCACGGGTGCCGCCCTGCGCGCCAGAGAAGTGCTGCGCCTGGGGGCATCCCATGCTCCCCTCGCCACCGCTGTCCCGGCCGACGACCGACCGGTGCTGGCCAGGCGTTGGGAACTAGCAGTCACGGAAGGACCGCACGGCGCACCGGAGTTCTTCACCCGCGCCGACTTCGACACCATCATCGGCACCGACTACGAAGTGCACTTCAACTCCGATCGCACCGGCGTGCGGCTGATCGGACCCAAGCCGGAGTGGGCGCGCACCGACGGCGGCGAAGCGGGTCTGCACCCGTCCAACATCCACGACACGCCCTATTCCGTTGGCGCACTGGATTTCACCGGCGACACACCGATCCTGCTCGGTCCCGACGGCCCGAGCCTCGGCGGTTTCGTCTGCCCGGTCACGGTGGTCGCGGCGGATCGGTGGAAGCTGGGCCAGCTCTGTCCCGGCGACGCGGTGCGGTTCGTGCCGGTGCGCCGCGAACACGCCGCGTCGCTGCGCGATCTCGGTCCCGGTAGACGGGCTTCGTGGCCTTCGGTGCTCTCCCCCGGTGGTGACGGCGACGACGGCGTGCTGCGCCGCGCCGAAGCGGACGGCGAGACCGGGGTGACGTACCGCCGCGCGGGCGACGACGGTGTGCTCGTCGAATACGGCGCGATGACATTGGATCTCGGCCTGCGCGCCCGTGTGCACGCGCTGCACCAGCACCTGCTCGCGGCGGATCCGCGCGGGGTGGTCGAGCTGACCCCCGGTGTGCGGTCCTTGCAGATTCGCGTCGATCCGCACGTCCTGCCCGTGCCGAAGCTGTTGGATCTGCTCGCCGAGGCCGAGCGGGAGCTACCCGCCGTCGCGGAGCTCGTGGTGCCGAGCCGCACTGTGCACTTGCCGCTGTCCTGGGACGACCCCTCGACCAGGGAGGCGATCACCCGCTACATGCACGGTGTGCGCGCCGACGCGCCGTGGTGCCCGTGGAACATCGAATTCATCCGCCGCATGAACGGACTGGCCACGGTCGAGGACGTCTACGACACCGTCTTCGGCGCGCAGTACCTGGTGCTCGGTCTGGGCGATGTGTACCTCGGCGCGCCGGTGGCCACCCCGATCGATCCGCGCCACCGCTTGGTGACCACCAAGTACAACCCGGCCCGCACCTGGACACCGGAGAACGCGGTCGGAATCGGCGGCGCCTACCTGTGCGTCTACGGCATGGAAGGGCCGGGCGGCTACCAGTTCGTCGGCCGCACGACCCAGGTGTGGAACCACGCCGCCACCGAGACGCCTTGGCTGTTGCGCTATTTCGACCGCATCAGCTGGTATCCGGTGAGCGCGGAAGAATTGCTCGACATGCGAGCCGATTTCGCCGCGGGCAAGGTGGAGGTGCGTGCGGAGGACGGCGAGTTCCGGCTCGCGGAGTACCGCGCGTTCCTCGCCGACAACGCGGCCGCCATCGACCGATTCCGCGCGACGCAAGCGGAAGCCTTTGCCGCCGAGCGGGAATCGTGGCGGGCGGCGGGTGAGCTCAGCGCCGAGTGAATCGGTTACCAGCCGAGCAACTCGGCCATGTCGATCCATTCGTCGCCCCAGCGCTGTTCGATCTCGCGGCGCTGGGCCTCGGATTGCTCGGGTGACCAGCCGCAGCGCCGCCAGAAGGCCTCTCGATGTTCCTGCGTCATCCGCAACGGTTCGGTCATGGCGATCGCTCCTGCTCACCGCGGTCCTGCGCTTCCGAGTGTGCGCTTGAATCGGCTCTGCTGGAAACCGTTTCGCCGATCTCGGGTGCGTCCGCCGATAGTCCGCACATGGCCCGCCTTGTTCCGGAAGTGATAGACCGGAACAAGGCGCGGCCGTGGACTTTCAGCGCAGCTCGCGGAAGAACGCGCGGACGTCGTCGGTGAGCAGCTCCGGTTCCTCCAGCGCGGCGAAGTGCCCGCCGCGGTCGACGTCGGTCCAGCGGGTGATGGTGTTCTCCCGCTCGTCGTAGCGCCGGATCGCGACGTCGTGGGCGAATACGATGACGCCGGTCGGCACGCCGGGGTTCACCTTCGGGGCGCCCCACGGTGCGTCCTGTGCGTAGCCCACGTACGCCGCGGAACCCGCTGTGCCGGTGAGCCAGTACAGCATCGCGTTGGTCAGCAGGCGATCCCGGTCGATGATCTTGTCCGGCTCCACCGCCCGCGGGTACGTCCACTCGCGGAATTTGTCCATGATCCAGGCCAATTGGCCGACCGGCGAATCCGTGAGTCCGTAGGCGAGCGCCTGCGGACGGGTGGACTGGATCGCGATGTAGCCGAATTCCTCGTTCATGAACGCCTCGATCCGGCGAATCCGATCACGCTCCAGGTCGGTCAGCTCGGCGAGCTCCTTCTCCGACAGCGGCAGCTGAGGGAAACCGCCCAGCCCGCCATTGGTGTGCACGCCGATCACCCGATCCGGCGCGACCCGTCCGACCTCGGGGCTGACCGCCGCGCCGATGTCGCCGCCCTGCACGCCGTAGCGGTCGTAGCCGAGCCGCCGCATCAGTTCCGCCCAGGCTCGGGCGATGCGTTCGATGGTCCAACCGGATTCGCGCACCGGCCCGGAGAATCCGAATCCCGGCAGCGCGGGAACGACGACGTGGAACGCGTCGGCGGGATCGCCGCCGTGCGCCCTCGGGTCGGTCAACGGGCCGATCAGATCGAGGAATTCGACCACCGAACCGGGCCAGCCGTGCGTGAGCAGCAAGGGAAGCGCGTCCGGCTCCGGCGAACGGACGTGCAGGAAATGGATGGTCTGTCCGTCGATCTCGGTACGGAACTGCGGATGCGCGTTGATTTCGCGCTCGGCGGACCGCCAGTCGTAGGCGGTGCGCCAGTACTCGACCAGCGAGCGCAGCCAGGCGGTGGGCACGCCGGTATCCCAGTCGTCGCCGGGCAGCGGATCGGGCCAGCGCACCGCGTCGAGCCGTCGGTGCAGGTCGTCGAGTTGCCGCTGCGGGATGTCGATGCGGAATTCGGTGATCTCGAAGGTCATGAGAACGACGATATGCGGCACCTAGGACAATACAGGCCCTAGGTTTCGGGCAGACTTCTCGGCATGTTGGAAACCTCCGCCCGCCTACTGCGCCTGCTCTCTTTGCTGCAAACTCCGCGCGACTGGACCGGAGCCGAACTGGCCGAGCGTCTCGAGGTGGACGTGCGCACCGTCCGCCGCGACATCGACAAGCTGCGCACGCTCGGCTATCCGGTGCAGGCCAGCGCCGGTGTGGCGGGCTATCGGCTCGGGGCGGGCGCGAAGCTGCCGCCGCTGCTGCTGGACGACGACGAGGCGGTGGCCGTCGCGATCGGTCTGCGCACCGCGGCGGGTGGGACCGTCGCCGGTATAGAGGACAGCTCGCTGCGCGCGCTCACCAAGCTCGAGCAGGTACTGCCTTCGCGGTTGCGGCACCGCGTGCAGCTGCTGCACTCGGTGACGGTCACCGTTCCCGCGGCGGGCGCCACGGTCGACCCGGACGTGCTCACCGCCGTCGCCGCCGCCATCCGCGACCAGCACCGCCTACGCTTCGACTACCGAAACCACCGGGGCGACAGCACTTCACGTACCACCGAGCCACACCGGCTCGCGCACACCGGCCGCCGCTGGTATCTCATCGGCTGGGACGTCGACCGCGGCGACTGGCGCACCTACCGCGTCGACCGAATGCACCCGCGCATCCCCACCGGCCCGAAGTTCACACCGCGCGAGGCGCCCGACATGAACCTCTCCGGCTACCTCTCACGGGGCGTGACGACCTCCCCCTACCGCTACGCCGCCCGCATCACCCTGCTGGTCCCCGCAGAGGTGGCAGCCGACCGCGTCGCGCCGACGGTGGGCGTCATCGAACCGATCGACACCGAAAGTTGCCTGTTGCGAACGGGTTCGAACTCGCTCGACGAACTCGCCATCTACGTTGCGCTGTTCGACTTCCCGTTCCGGGTACACGAACCGCCCGAACTGATCGAGCGCGTGCGCGTTTTGGCGGCTCGCTTCGCCGACGCTGTGTCCTGAATTCCCTCACCCCGCCGAACTTCGATCGCCAACCCACCTTGGCAACCGAATAACGTTGCAACAGAGTCATTTCAGGCTGTCGATGGTCGAGTCGCGAATCGTCGGACGCAGGGGCGCGGTCCGCTGGCCGTCGACCGCTTCGGTGACGAGGTCGGCCCACCGGGTGGCCAGATAGCCGACGTGCGACCATGCCCGATGCAATTCGTCGGCGGTGTGCTCCGCCATCAGGACGAGCTCGGCCGCCACGTGCGCGGCAGCCATGTCATCGACGGCCCGGCCATAGCCGGTCTTCTGCGACCAAGGCTGACGCGGTTGGATGTGGACGGCGACCCAGTCGTCGATCAGGGTGCAGAGTTCGGTGCGCCGGACGTCGATTCGAGCCTGTTCGGCGGGGTTGATGATTCGGGTCCAATGCAAGTGCGCGAGTGCGTTCGCCCATCGCAACACCAGATGATCGCCGGGCAGCTGCCCGGTAGCGCCCCGGAACGCCGCCGACAGCTCTTGCCATCGCGGAAGTGTCCGAGGCGCGCCATAGGCACCCGGCTGGACACCGCTCTCCGACATGGCTGCTCAGCCGAGGACCGTCGAAACGCGGGCAAGCGCAGCGAGGTATTGCCCGCAGCGCGAACCATGTTCCGCGTGCTGGGTGAGCACCAGCACCGCGCGCTCGCGGTCCATGGCGATCGAAGGACTGGCGCAGTCACAGTATTCGATCTCCCACTGCGCCAACCGGTTCATCAGCGACGACATATTCGGCCTCCCCTGCGACGGTTGGAGCACACCGGCGCCGGACCGGCCGCCCGAGCCCTACGACCTCCGGTGCGGCCGGTTCACGTATCCGAGACGAGGTAAGGAATCGCCTGCGGTCCGACGCCGGGTGCATTCATAGAATCGCCTCCCGTTCACAAGCGAACTACCAACAGATTTGGCACTCTTTGTTCAGCGGGGAGACACAGAATGGAACCGTGAGCGTGATGACCCAAGATTCAGCGAGCATTGGTGAGCGCGTCCGCGCAACTCGCAAACTCAAGGGGTGGACCCAGGGCCGCCTGGCGCGCGAGGCCAGCGTGTCGATCAGTCTCGTGCGCGCGGTGGAACAGGGGAGGTCGCCCGCGTCACCCGCCTTCGTGGCCGCGACCGCTCGAGCCCTTGGAGAGGGTGTCGCCGATCTCCTGGACCAGCCTTACCCGCGGACAAGCCGGGACGAGCAGAACGTCCACGCTGGAATAACCCACGTCCGACGCGAACTCGCCACCTACCGCATTCCGCCCGAGGACGTTCCGCCACGGCCGATCCAGGATCTGGCCGCGGAAGTCGCGCGGGCGTCGCAGCTCAGACATTCGGTGAAGCTCGGAGATCTGAGTGGTTTACTGCCGGGTCTCCTGCACGACCTGCGTGTTGCGTGGTACTCGACGGATGGTCCCGAACAGGAGCGGATCTTCGGCCTGCTCGCCGAGGCGTACGCAGCGACTTCACAGGTGGCCTACAAGCTCGGCTATATCGACCTCGCCTCGCTGGCTGTCGACCGGTACGAATGGGCAGCAGCACAATCCGGTGACCAACTGGCCGTGCTCGCGGGCGACTATCAGCGCGCTGGCGAGATGATCGGTACTGCCGACTGGAGTGGCGCGGAGCGGTTCCTCGAGTCGAGTCGCCGTCGCATCGAGAGCGACCTGCATCGCGAAGACCCCGCGACGCTGGCGATGTGGGGGAACCTGCACCTCAAGAGCGGCCTCGCCGCCGCGCGTGCCGGACGCCGCGACACCGCGGACGCGCACCTCGCCGAAGCGGCGGAGACAGCCGAGCGCCTCGGCCAGGATCGCGACGACTATCGACTGTGCTTCGGCCCCACCAACGTGGATATCTGGCGCGTCGGTCTGGCCGTCGAGATGATGGACGGCACCGAAGCCGTGAAGCGGTCGAAAGCGGTGAAGTTGCCGGAAGGGACACCGCGGGAGCGGGTTGGCCACCACTACATCGATCTGGCACGAGGGTTCCTGCTGCACGGAGACCGGCAAGGTGCGTTCAGCGCATTGCAGGTGGCGAAGCGAACCGCGCCTACGCAGACCCGGTACCACCCGATGGTGCACGAGACGATCCGCATGCTCGCTCGCCAAGAGGCGCGCGCGTCGGAAACCGTGCGCGGGTTCGCCGCCTGGTGCGGTATCACCAGTCTCGATTGACCGCCCAACAACCGACGTGCCGCACTGGACCGACGCGGACTCGTATCGCAGTCCTGGTGCGCGGCGGCCGATCGCGGCCCGCCCTTCGACAACGCTTCGCGTTGCTGCGAGCACTGCGCGAATCTCACGAAGGTTCGGAAGCACCTGTCCGGCTGACGATCAGCACCGTCTTGCCTTGCGCGTGACCTTCGGCGACGTGCGCGATCGCGGCGGGGGCTTCGCGCAGCGGGAACTCGCGTTCGATCGCCGGGCGCAGCTTGCCGTTCTCCACGAGTTCGGTCAGGTAGTCGAGGTCGGCGCGCCGCGGCTTCATCAGCAGCGGCCGTAAGGTCTGGCGGACGAAAAGGTTTGCCACCACGACCTTTCCGATCCAGAGCACCGGGCCGAGCCAGTCGCCACCTGGGGCTCCGGCCGAAGATACGAAGACTCCCTCGGGCGCGAGCACTTTGCGGTAGTCGGAGAGGCGGCGGTTGCCCGCGAGATCGAGCAGGACGTCGTAGCGTTCGCCATCCTCGACGAAATCGGCGCGGGTGTAGTCGATTACCCGATCGGCACCGAGTGCGCGCACGAACTCGACGTGGCGCGTACTGCACACCGCGGTCACCCGCGCACCCATCGCCTTGGCGATCTGCACCGCGGAACTGCCCACACCGCCGGACGCCCCGTTGATCAACACCGATTGCCCGGCGCGCAACCCGCCGACATCGCGCAGCCCCTGTAGGGCGGTCATGCCCGAATCCGGCACGGCGGCAGCCTGTTCGAAGCCGAGACCAGCGGGCATCGGCGCGAGCGTCGCCTCGTCGACGCAGACGTACTCGGCGAAGGCCCCGAAACCGGTTGCGCCGTAGACGAGATCACCGGCCCGGAACGACGTGACCGCGGACCCGATCGCGACGACCTCGCCCGCCAGATCGTGCCCGATCACCGGATCCTTCGGTTTGCGCACACCGAAACCCATCAGCCGGATCAGGTACGGCCTGCCGGTGAGCAGGTGCACATCACCCGACGCGACGGCGGCCGCCCGGACCCGAACCAGAACCTCGTGGGCGGCGGGAGTCGGCCTGGACACCTCCTCGACGCGCAGCACGTCGCTGGAACCGTAGCGCGGCGCGACGACCGCCGTCATGACGTCTCGCTCGGAGGCCGAGATCGACATTTGCGGATACCACCTTTACTTACACCGTAAGTTCGTTGGCTCGAACGCTACGCTTACGGCGTAAGTCCGTCAAGGAGTGCTGATGCCCAAACCCGCCGACCGCGCCCGGCTCACCCGCGAACTCGTGCTGCGCACCGCCATCCGCCTCGCCGACGAGCAGGGGCTCGACGCGCTGTCGATGCGCAAGCTGGCCCAGGCCCTCGGCGTGGAGGCGATGTCGCTGTACAACCACGTCGCGAACAAGGACGACCTGCTCGACGGGATCGTGGATCTGGTGGTCGCCGAGATGGCGGTGCCGGAAATCGGCGGGGACTGGAAGGCGGCGCTGCGCACCCGCGCCGTCTCCGCGCACGAGGCGCTACGCCGCCACCCCTGGGCGACCGGACTGATCGGCTCACGCGTGAACGTCGGACCGGCAATGCTGCGCTACATCGACGCCACGCTCGGCTGCCTACGCTCCGCGGGCTTCACCTACCAACAGGCGGACCGCGCCTGGAACGCCATGGACGGGTACATCTACGGATTCACCCTGCGCGAGTCGACCTTTCCACTCGACCCGTCCGAATACATCGCCGCGGCAACCCATTTCCTTCCACGCATCCCGAAAACGACACACCCCCACATGAACGCGCTCACCCACCTCGTCATCGACGGCGAGCACGACGGCATCGCGGACTTCGAGTTCGGCCTCGACCTGATCCTCGACGGGCTAGAGCGCCTGCTCGACGAGTAGCCCGTCAGTCGGTGCGGGCGGTGGCGGACGGGTTGGTGGCGTCGCGGATGATCCGCAACGCAGTGGTCAGGCCGTCGAGCTGGTCCGGTGTGAGTAGTCCGGTGAACCAGCGCTGTACTGCGTCGAGGTAGTCCGGCAGCACCTGTTCGAGTCGGCGCGCTCCGGCGTCGGTCAGCACCGCGTGGGCGCTGCGGCGGTCGGCCGGGTCGAGGACGCGCTCGACCAATCCCGCCGAGGCCAGCCGATCGACGAGGCGGGTGACGCCGCTGGTCGACAGCGAGGTCTGCGTCGCGAGGTCCGTCATGCGCAGCCGCCGCCGCGGGGACCGGCTCAATCGCAGTAGGGCGTTCATGTCCAAGCCGGAGAGGCCGTTCGCCTTCCAGGTCGGCTCCATCTTGGCGACCAGGCCCTCGTGCGCCTCGTACATCAGGCCCATCGCGGTGAGACGCGGATCGTCGAAGAGGTCCATGATGCGAACCTACCGCACATTGTTGACGCGCGGATAGTTGACATGAGGAATATGTCGGAGTAGATCTATGCATACGCAATATTCCTCACGTCAAACACTTGGAGGGCTCATGTCACCGCAAACCACCTGGATCGCAGGCTTCCGTTCGGCCGTGATCAGCCCCTACGAGCAGATCAAGCTCACCGAACCGCACGAGTTCGCCGATCAGACGCTGCGCCAGGTACTGCACCTCGCGGGCGGCGGCGAACAGATCCGCGTTCATCTGACCAACCGCTACGGGCAGACGCCGCTCGTCGTCGGCGCGGCCAGGGTCGCACTGCGCAAAACCGCCGACCAGATCGTCCCGGAGACCGACCGCGCACTTCGCTTCGACGGCGCGGAGCGAGTGACCGTACCCGCGGGCGGCGAGCTGATCAGCGATCCGATCGACCTCGCGGTCGATGCGGGCGACGACCTGCTGCTGAGCCTCTACCTCCCCGAACCGACAGGGCTCGCCAGTTTTTCGCACATGCCCGCCGAAATCGCCTACGTCGCAACGGGTGACCACGCCGGCAGTATCGAAATGCCTGAGTCGCAGGTGATCCCCGCTAGGTTCTTCGTGACCGGCGTCGATGTCCTCGCATCGGCCGAGACCGAAATCGCGGTCGCTTTCGGTGATTCCTGGTTCGAGGGCTTCGGCAGCACGATCGGCGCCAATCGCCGCTCGGTGGACGCGCTCAACGACCGTCTGTCACGCGGCTGGGTGGTGAACCAGGGCATCGGCGGAAACCGCCTGCTCACCGCGGAGATCGGGGAACGCGGCATGGACCGGTTCGAGCGCGACGCCCGCGACGTCCCCGGCGTGCGCCACGTCCTGGTCCACTTCGGCATCAACGATCTGATCCTCGGCGGCCTGGGCGATCAGCCACCCGCCACCGCAGCGGAACTCATCGAGGGCTTCACCGAACTGGCCCGCCGCGCGCACGCCGCCGGGCTCACCATCCACGTCGGCACCATCGGCCCGTACGCCGGCTGCGTCTACGAAGGCCCGACCGTCTTCGAGACCCTGGACACCCGGCGCGAGGTGAACGAATGGCTGCGCGGGACGGACATTTTCGACTCGGTGTTCGACGTGGACCGCGCCGTCGCCGATCCGGAGCGACCGGACTACATTCGGCCCGAGTTCGACAGCGGTGACGGCATGCACCTCAACGACGCGGGCGCGCGGGCGATGGCCGAGGCCGTCGACCTCACTGCCGTATTCGGGTGATGACCACGGCGGCAACGGGATTCAGCGCGGCGCCAAACCGCGCAGCACGATCTCGACGCCGCCGTAGAACTCGTCGTCGATGGACATCGTCCGCGCCTGTCCCGCGGTCTGCACCAGCAGCGGGAATTCATCGGTGGACAGCGCGGCGATGGTCGCGGTGCCCGGGCCCGCGATCGAGGCGTAGTGCTCGCTCTGCAGGAAGCCGAGCAGAAAGCCGACCACCGTGCGCTGCGCGATCACCCGCTCGGAACCGGTGAAGCCCGCGTCGGTGAGCACGGTCAGCATGGCCTCCATCCAGTGCAGCGACGCCGCCGAGGACTGGCGGTGCCGCAGGATCAGCGGGACCGCGGCGGGATGGTCCGCGACGGCGGCGCGCATCCGCGTCAGCAGGACCGTCGCCCTGGCTCGCCAATCGGGACCCTCCGGCGGCGCGGTCTCCATGGCGCTCAGCACCCGATCCACCACCAGGACCTCCAGCTGATCCCGATCGGCGACATAGCGATACAGGCCCATGGTGGCGATGCGCAGTTCCTTCGCGATCGCCCGCATGGTCAGTCCGTCGAGCCCGTCGCGGTCGATGACGGCGAGGGCGGCGGTCCCGAGATCGTCGGTGGTCAGCGAACGAGGACGTGGCATGGGTTGACAGCGTACAAGGTACGCGCATACTGGTCGTAGGCGTACGTCGTACACCTACAAAGGAGAGACCATGTCATTGCCGACTTCCATCGCCGCCCGAAACTTGCGGACCGTCACCGGCGTCGAGGTGCCGGTCCCGGATCCCGATTGCCTCGTCCACCTGCAATTCCGCCGCTTCGCGGGCTGTCCCGTGTGCAACATGCACCTGCGTTCGATCGTGGTCCGCCAGCACGAGATCACCGCCGCGAACATCCGCGAGGTGATCGTCTTCCACTCGCACGCGGACGAACTGCGCAAGTACACCGACGAACTGCCCCTCGACGTGATCGCCGACCCGGATCGGGTGCTGTACCGCGAGTTCGGCGTCGAATCGTCGCCGCGCGCGCTGCTCGATCCGCGCGGCTGGCCCGCCATCGCCCGCGCCGTCGCGCACGACCTGCGCGCCGCATCGCGCCGCGACCGCCCCGCTCCCCCGTCCCGGCCCGACGGCGGCCCGCTCGGCCTGCCCGCGGATTTCCTCATCGCCCCCGACGGCCGCGTCCTGGCTTCCAAGCACGGCACGCACGTCTACGACCAGTGGTCGGTCGACGAACTGCTGGCGCTGGCGCCCTCGAGGCAGCTTCGATGAGCCCGCTCATCCGGCCGCGTGCGCCGGGCGCCACACGGCGAGATCCGGTCCCGGCCCGGTCTCCTCGGCCCCGACTCGCCGGAGCGGGCGCGCTGCTGTCCGGCGGACTGCTCGCTGGCGCGTTCGGATACGGAGCGGTCAACGTGCTCTACGCCTTTCGTGAGGTTCCGCTCGATGTCCGCTTCACCTTCCACACCGCGCTGATGCAGGTCAACGGATTCGTCATGCAGTCGCTGATGGGGCTGACCATCGTGAGCTGCGCGGTGCTCGCCGTGCGCGCTTCCGGCAGGCAGCGATGGACTGCCGGAGCCGCTGCGGCGCTGGCCTTCTCGTCCTTCTTGATCACGCGCTTCGGCAATGTGCCGATCAACCAGCACATCAAGCGCTGGGCGATCGAGGGGCCACCCGCCGACTACGCCGAGATGCTCGGCCGTTGGGAGGCATTCCATTTCGCCCGCACCGGCTGCGCGCTGCTGGCCTTCGCGCTGATCGTCCTGCTCACCATCCCGCATTTCACCGAGAAGGGAACACGCCCATGATGACCATCGAATTGTTCGTCTCCCCAGGCGTTCTCGATGCCGAGCGGAAACAGGCGCTCGCCGAACGCATCCTGCACGCGCTGACCACCGAGGAAAGCGCGCCGGACGCGGTACTGGACAAGGCCCGCGAACTCACCCACGTGCTCGTCCGGGAGCCGGAAGTGTGGGCCACCGGCGGCCCCGCCGCACCGCGCTACCTCGTCCGCCTCACCGTCCCCGGTGCGTGGAGCAACAACCCGCAATTCGCCGACCACGTCGTGCCGATGATCACCGGGGCGATCGCCGCGACCGAGCCCGACCCGGATCGCCTCACCCGCGAACCGCACTGCGTCGTCCAAATCGTCGGCCTACGCGAACGCGGCCTCGCCACCCTCGGCCGCACCCTCACCAGCACCGAACTCACCGAACTGCTGACCGACGACTACCGCAACTCCGGCGAAACCCGCGAAGCGCCGGAAGGTTTCGTCATCGACCCGGTCTGCGGCATGACCGTCGAACTGGCCACCGCCGACCTGACCCTGACCCACAACGGCACCGGCTACGCCTTCTGCGCCCCCGCCTGCCGCAAACTCTTCGCCGAAGAACACGCCATCTCCGCATGACCCCCAACCGCCTCGACGGCCGCCGCCGAAGAACCGGCGGCGGGCCTCGGCTCGGTTCGTGGGCGCAGGCCTCGGATTCGCGAGCGCTGCCGTCTCGTCGCAGCGCCGCCCGCCGAGATCCCGCACCCGAAGAGCAACCCTTCGGGTTCGAATTCCTTGGTGCGCTTCACTTTACGTGCAACCAATCTATTGCGACCGATTGGTCAAATATGCGAGACTGCGAGCCGCAACAGCAACTACAGAATTGAACAAAGGATTCACCATGTCGTTCACCAAGCTGCTCGGCGCAGGCGTCGCCGCACTGGCTTTCGGCGCAGTCCTCACCGCAGGTCCGGCGCTCGCGGAGCCGATCACCCCCGCCCCGGTGGTCGCGCCCGGCGAGCCCGCCCCCGGCGGAGTGTCGTCGGGCAGCGCCGTCCTCGACCCGATCCTGCGCCTCCTGCGCTGCGGCTCCGCCTACAGCTGCGCCTAGGATCCCGGCACGTAGACCGGTCGACGGCACGGGCGGGATCGGGCCCGTCCGTGCCACGCGGCGCTCATAACGTGGCGCCCCAACCGGACCCAGGAGCTGCCGTGCTCGACCGCACCGCCCTCCGTGAGATCGGATTCACGGCAAGAGCGCGGCGGGATCGAGGGTGAATTCGAAAGGCGTTCGCACGGTGATCTTCTCACCGGCGGGGATCCGATGCGTCGGCTCGTAGCTGCGATCGCCGCCGAGGGAGTGGACGAACGCCACCGGCAACGACTCGCCCGGCAGTTGTCCTTTGAAAGCGTTCAGCTCGAAGCGCCAATAGTTCGGAATGCCCGCCTCGGCGTACAGGACCGGCTTCACCATGCGGTCCTGCAACGTGGTCGATTTGGAGACCACTTCGACGGCGAGCTGAACCTGCTCGACGGGAATCCCCCGACCGTCCCAGTCGATCGGGCCGGTGACCACGATCAAATCAGGGATGGGCTCGTCCTCGCCGACCAGGACCCCAACGCCGGGCAGCACCTCGAAGCCGTCCGGCTTGGCATCCTCGAGCGCACGATCGAGCCGCTTGATCAACCGCTGATCGCGCAGCCTCGGAGGCGCGCTTACAACGAGCTGACCGTTCAGTACCTCATACCGAAGCCCGTTCTCAGGCATGCGGTCGAGATCGGCAACCGTCCAACCGTCGGAGCCCCGACCCGGCATCGCCATGAATCACCTCCACCCCGCCGGTAAACCCCTCCGTAGAAATCGACGTTTCCCAGTCCAGCACAGATGAGACGGACGTTGTCATCCCGCACCGTCGGCCGGGGCTCCCGGGTGCAACGAACGAAGGCCGCCACCGATCCCTCGGCGGCGGCCTTCGTGGTCGAACAACCTACTCCGCGACGATGATTTGGATTTCCTCGTCGGCGGCGTCGGTGGGTTCGCCCGGGATGACGAACCAGTGGGTGACTTCGCCGTCGGCGAGGTCGTCGGCGAGGTCGTCGGCCGTGGGGAGCACGGAGAGTGCGCCCGCGGTGGCCGTGGCGAGGAACTCCCAGAGGGCGGCGCGGCCCGCGGCGGCGGTGGTGAACGTCGTCGACTCGTAGTCGATGTCGTTCTCGTCGCGAATCCGCTCGCCCAGGTCGAGCGCCACGGTCTGGCTCAGCGCGACCGGCGCGCCGTCGACCAGCTCCACGAAGGCCGGGTGCTCCTCGCCGAGCGGGCGGACCCGATCGGCGTAGGACACCGGATGCCCTGCGGCCGCGGCCAGTTCGGTCTGGACCTGCGGATCGCTCGGCACCAGCCAGTTCACCGCGTCCGCGCCGTCCGGCGCCGAGCCGATACCGAAACCGGCTCCGGCCGCGGCGATCTCGTCCGCGCCGAGGCCCGAGGCGAACAGACAGGCGGCGCCCGCCTTCTGCACGGCCCAGCCGGCGACCACCGCGTCGACACCGCGCGGCAGCGCCACCGCGACGACGTCGCCCGGACCAGCGCCCCGAGCGATCAGCACCCGGGCCAGCTGCGAGGAACGCCGATCCAGCACGTGGTAGGCGATCTCGTCGCCGTCGGCGAGCAGCGCGGGCGCCTGCGGATCCGCCTCGACGACCTCGGCGAGCACCTTGGCCACGGTCCGCGCGCCGACCCGGTTCGCGGACTCCGGCGCCGCGGCCGCCGAAGCGACGTGGGACTCGGCGAGCAGCCGGGCCCGTTCCTCGCTGTCCAGGATGTCGATGTCGCCGACCAGCCCCGACGGATCGCCGAGCAGCGACTCCAGCACCCGGACCAACCGGGTGGACAGCGTCTGCACCTCCTCGGCGGTGAACCGGCTGAGCAGGTATTCGAAGCTGATCTCCAGGATCGACTCGGCCGCCACCTTCAGCGACAGCGGGTAGTGCGTCGTGTTGCTGACGTCCACCCCGGTCACCGACATGCCGTCGATCGAGCTAGCCGCCGCGATCGCCTCGCGGTCGATCGGATAGGACTCGAACACGTACAGCGTGTCGAACTGCGACCCGGCGCCCGCGGCCCGCTGGATGTCGGCGAGGCCGACGTAGTGGTGATCCAGCAGATCCGCCTGCTCGCGCTGCAACTGCCGCAGCTGCTCCTCGATGGTGGCGCGATCATCGATGCGCACCCGGACGGGCAGCGTGTTGATGAACAGGCCGACCATCGATTCGACGCCGGGCAGCTCCGCGGGCCTGCCCGACACCGTGGCGCCGAAGGCCACGTCCGAGCGACCGGTGAGCCTGCCGAGCAGGATGCCCCAGGCCGCCGACACCAGGGTGTTCACCGTGATGCCGAGCTCCGCGCAGTGCTTGGTGAGCCTGCGGGTGCGGTCGGCGTCCAGGTGGGTCACCAGTTCGCCGGTCCGGTAGTCCTCGGCCGAACGCGCCTGGGGGGCGAGCTCGGTCGGATCGTCGAGACCGTCGAACGCGCGCGACCAGGTCCGCAGCGAGGCGTCCAGGTCGCGGCCCGCCAGCCACTCCAGGAACGTCCGGTAGGACGCGACCTCCGGCAGCGCCGAGGCGTCGCCGTGCAGTGCGTACAGCACGAGCAGGTCCTGCATCAGCAGCGGCATCGACCAGCCGTCCAGCAGCACGTGGTGGGTGCTGATGACGAGGTGCCAGTGGTCGGCGGCGGTGCGGTACAGGCTGTAGCGCACCAGCGGCGGCGCGGCCATGTCGAACCGCTGCGCCAGGTCCTCGGCCAGCCGCTTCCGCAGTTCCGCGTCCCGCTCGCCCTCGGGCGCCCCGGTGAGATCCACTGTGCGCCAAGGCACCTCGACCCGGTCCATCGCGATCTGCACGGACTGCCCTGCGGCGTCGGTGACGAACGCGGTGCGCAGGTTCGGGTAGCGGTCCAGCAGCGCCTGCGCCGAGGCGCGCAGCCGCTCGGTGTCCACCTCGCCGGTGAGCTCGATGACGGCCTGCATGTTGTAGACGTCCACGGTGGTCGTGGTCATCTGCGCGTGGAAGAGCAGGCCGGACTGCAGCGGCGTGAGCGGCCAGACCTCGGTGAGGCCGGGATAGGTCCGCTCCCACAGCTCGATGTCGGCCTGGTCGACCCGCACCAGTGGCATGTCGGACGGCGTGTGGCCGCCCGCGCCGGGCCGACGCACGTGCGCGGCCAGCGCGGTCAGCGCGGACACCCAGAGCTCACCGAGTTCGCCGACGCGCTCGGCCGTGAGCAGGCCGGTCGGGAAGGCGAACGACGCCACCAGCTCCGGACCGCCCGCACCGTCGAGCACCATCGCGTCGATGTCGAGCGCCGCGTCCGCGGGCCGGTCGTCGTCGGCGACGGTGGTGATCTCGGCGGGCAGCGAACCCAGGAAGCGGAAGCCGACCTGCGCGGCGTCGGCCAGTCCGAGCAGATCGTGGCCGCGTCCGTGATCGGGCACGGCGAGCAGCTGCTCCTTGACCGATTTCACGATGCGGCCCAAGGCGTTTCCGCCAGCGAAGGCCTCGTCGAGGTCGGCGCCGTCGAGGTCGATCCGCACCGGGTGGGCGAGGTCGAACCAGCCGAGCGTGCGCGCCAGCTCCGCGCCACGGGCGGCGCGTGCGGCGCGGCCGTCGCCCGCGTGGCGGATCAGCGCGGCGGCGCCGTGCTGTTCGCCGCGCCAGCGCACCAGCGCCATGGCCAGCGCCGCGAGCAGGCCGTCGGCCGCAGCGCCGTGGTAGCGGGCGGGCACCGTGCTCAATACCGCCTCGGTGACCTCGGCGGGCACGGTGACCCGCACCCGGTCCACGGTGGCCGCGGTGTCGGTCGCCGGGTCGAGCGCCCGCGCGCCGACCAGCGGCTCGGTGGTCGCCGAGATCTCCTGCCAGAAAGCCAGTTCCGACTCGTGCGCGGCGGCGTCGTCGGCGGCCACACTGTGCGCCCAGCGCCGCAGCGTGGTGCCGGTGGCGGGCAGCTCGAGCGGCGCGTCGACGCCGAGCTGCTCGGCCGCGGTGGTCAGCTCGCCGAGCAGGACCCGCCAGGACCGCGCGTCCACCGTGAAACGGTGTGCCACGACCAGCAATTCGTCGGGGCGGTTGTCGGCGAAGGTGAACAGCACGAACTGCGCCATCACACCCTGGGCCGGATCGAGTCGATCGACCGCCGCGGCGCGTTCGGCCGCGAGCAGGTCGGCCAGATCGACGTTCTTCTCGACCCGGACCTCGCTGACCAGCGGCTCCACCTCGACGCGATCGACGGCCTCGAACACCCAGCCGTCGCCGTCGGCGCGCAGCTTCGTGCGCAGCGCGTCGTGCCGGTCGAACAGGGCCTCGAGCGCGTCGAGCAGCGTGTACCAGTCGAGCGCGGTGGGCAGCGGCAGCAGCGCGGACTGCGCGTACCGCTGGAACGGCGCGCCACCGGCCAGCGCCGCCGCGACGGCGGGCGGCAGCGGCATCTCGCCGACACCGCCGCCGGGCAGTTCGGCGGGCTGCTCCCGCTCGGCCTGCGTGGCGGTCGCGATGGCCGCCAGCGCGGCGACGCTGCGCTGGTCGAACACGTCGCGCACGCTGAACTCGACGCCGAGCGCCTTGGCCCGCGAGACCAGCTGGATCGACAGGATGCTGTTACCGCCGAGCGCGAAGAAGTCGTCGTCGGCGCCGATGAGTTCGACGTCGAGGACGTCGCCGAACACGCCCGCCACGATCTGCTCGGCCGGGGTCACCGGCGCGCGGAACGCCGCCTTCTCGAAGGTCGGCTGCGGCAGCGCGTTGCGGTCCAGCTTGCCGTTCGCGTTGAGCGGCAAGGCGTCCAGCGCCATGAAGGCGCTCGGCACCATGTAGGACGGCAGCTCCGCGGACAGCGCGGACTGCAACTTGCGCTTGTCCAGTTCGCCGGTCTCCGGGTCGATTCCGGCCGCCGACGGCACGACGTAGGCGACGAGCCGATCGCCGAGGCCGGGATCGTTGTGCGCCAGCACCGCCGCGGCGGCGATGGCGTCCTGCCGCAGCAGCGCGGCCTCGATCTCGCCGAGTTCGATGCGGAAACCGCGGATCTTCACCTGGAAGTCGGTGCGGCCCCGGTACTCCAGCTCGCCGTCGGCGTTCCAGGCGACCAGGTCACCGGTGCGGTACATCCGCGCGCCCGGCTCGCCGAACGGGTTCGCGACGAACCGTTCCGCGGAGAGATCCGGACGGGCGAAGTAGCCGCGCGCCAATTGCGCACCGGCCAAGTACAACTCGCCGGAGACGCCGACCGGAACCGGCCGCAGGCGCGAATCCAGCACGTAGACCTGGCTGTTCCACTCCGGCGCGCCGATCGACACCGAGAACTCGTCGGCATCGGTGACGGCGTGGTTGGTGATCGACACCGCCGCCTCGGTCGGACCGTAGAGGTTGAACAGCCCGGCCGCGTTGCCGCGCCGGAACTTCTGCGCGGTCGCCGCGGGCAGCGCCTCACCGATGGCGAGGATGCGCCGCAGCGAATGCGGCATGCGCCCCTCGGATTCGGTGAGCAGCGCGTCGAGCATCGACGGAACCACATGCAACGTGGTCACACCCGTCGAACGCATCAGCTCGTTCAGGTACGCCGGGTCGCGGTGCCCGTCGGCGGTGGAGATCACCAAGCGACCACCACTGACCGCCGCGGACCAGAACTCCCACACCGACAGGTCGAACGTCGCCGCCGTCTTCAGCAGCACCACGTTCTCGCTGTCGAGACCGAATTCGTCCGACTTCCACAACAACTGGTTCACGATCGCCGCGTGCGGCACCGCCACACCCTTGGGCTGACCCGTCGAACCCGACGTGAAGATCACATACGCCGTATTCGCCGCAACCAGAACACCATTGCGCTCGGTCGCCGCGATCGGCGCGTCCGAGTAGCCGGACAGGTCCACCTCGTCGATCGCGACGGTCCGCGCCGCCTCGGTCTCGAACGCGTCCCGAGCCGTGGTCAGCACGCACACCGGAGCGGCCGTGCCGAGGATGTAGTCCACACGATCCACCGGCTGGTCCGGATCGATCGGCACGTACGCCGCACCGGCCTTGGCCACCGCGTACATCGCGATCACCAGATCCGCCGACCGGCGAATGGCCAACGCCACCCGATCCTCCGGACCCACACCACGACCGATCAGGTACCGCGCCAACCGGTTCACCCGAGCGTCCAGCTCGGCGTAGGTCAGCTGGGTCCGCTCGCCGGAAGCCGTGTCGGCGACCAGCGCGACCGTCCCCGGTGCGGCCTGGGCCACCGCGGCGTCGAGCAGCGACACCAGCGTGGCGTCGGTGTCCACAAGTCGCGCGGTGTCGTTCCACTTGCCGAGGATCCGCTCGGTCTCCGTCTCGGCGAGCAGGTCGATCTCGCCGACCGGAACCGTCACGTCCGCGATCACCGCGTCCAGCACCCGCACGAACCGGTCCGCGAAGCCCTGCACCGTGGCCTCGTCGAACAGGTCGGTGGCGTAACCGAATTCGGTGATGATCTCGGCCGGGGTGCCGTCGTCGGCGTACCGGTCGTAGAGCGTCACGTGCAGGTCGGTCTTGGCCAGCTGCGAGTTGAAGTTGACCGCGCTCACCTGGAGCCCGGGCAGCGTCAACGTGGTCTCGGCCAGGTTCTGGAAGGACAGGCCGATCTGGAACAGCGGGTTGCGCGCGGTGGAGCGCTCCGGGTTCAGCACCTCGACGAGGCGCTCGAACGGAACGTCGGCGTTGGCGAAGGCTTCCAGGTCGCGTTCGCGCACGTCGGCGAGCAGGTCGGCGAACCGGTCGCCCGGCCGCACGCCCGTGCGGAACACCAGCGTGTTGACGAACATGCCGATCAGGTCGTCGAGCTCGCGCTCACCGCGACCCGCGATCGGCGTGCCGACCGCGATGTCCTCGGTGCCGGAGAGCCGCGCCAGCAGCACCGCCAGCGCCGCGTGCACGACCATGAACAGCGAGGCGTTGTTGGCGCGCGCCAATTCGGCCAGTTCGGCGTGCCGCTGCGGCGAGAGTTCGAAACGCAGCGCCTTGCCGTGGAACGACTGCGCGGGCGGGCGCGGCCGGTCGGCGGGCAGCTCGAGCTGATCGGGCAGCCCGGCCAGCGCCTGCTTCCAGTAGGCGACCTGGCGTGCGGCCACCGACTCCGGATCGTCCTCGGAGCCGAGCACCGCGCGCTGCCACAGCGCGTAGTCGGCGTACTGCACCGGCAGCGGCGTCCACTGCGGTGCGTCGCCCGCGACCCTGGCGACGTAGGCCGCCATCAGGTCGCGCGCGAGCGGACCCATCGACGCGCCGTCCGCCGACACGTGATGCACGACGAACGCGATCACGTGCTCCTGCTCGGAGATGCGGAACAGCGCGACAGCCAGCGGCACCTCGGTGGTGACGTCGAAGGTGGTCATGGCGAACGCGATGACCCGCCCGATCAGCTCCGACTCGTCGATCTGGACCGGGTCCAGCTGCGGCAGGTTCACCGGCAGGATCACCTGGTGCGGCCCGTCCGCCGAGCTCGGGTAGGTGGTGCGCAGCACCTCGTGGCGGGCGAACACGTCGCCGATCGCCTGCTCCAGCGCCCGCACGTCGAGCGCGCCGGAGAGCCGGACGGCCAGCGGGATGTTGTCCACCGCCGAAGTGGCCGTGTCGAACTGGTTGAGGAACCAGTACCGAGCCTGCGCGGGCGAGAGCGGAATCCGCTCGGGCCGCTCGGCGGCGGTCAGTTCCGGACGCGTCCGGCCGGAGCCCGCGATGCGCTCGACCCGGGTCGCCAGCGCGGCCACGGTGGACGCCTCGAACAGGTCGCGCACCGCGAGCTGGGTGTCCAGCGCCGCGCCGAGACGCGCGGTCACCTGGGTGGCGACCAGCGAGTTGCCGCCCAGCTCGAAGAAGTCGTCGTCCAAGCCGACCCGCGCGACGCCGAGCACGTCGCCGAAGGTGTTCGCCACGATCTCCTCGATCGGCGTCGAGGGGGCGCGGAAGGCCTTGACCTCGAACACCGGCGCGGGCAGCGCCTTGCGATCCAGCTTGCCGGAGGCGTTCAGCGGGAACTCGTCGAGCACCACGAACGCCGAGGGCACCATGTACGCGGGCAGCTCGCCGCCCAGCTGGGAACGCACGGACTCGACGTCGATCGCCTGACCGTTGTCCGCGATGACGTAGCCGACCAGCTGGTCGCCGAGGCGCTCGTCCGAGCGCACGACCACGACCGCCTGGGCGATCGCATCCAGCGCGGTGAGCGCGGCCTCGATCTCGCCGAGCTCGATGCGCAGACCGCGCAGCTTCACCTGGAAGTCGGTGCGGCCCAGGTATTCCAGCTCGCCCTTCTTAGTCCAGGTGACCAAGTCACCGGTGCGGTACATCCGCTCGCCGTCGGCGAACGGGTTGGCCACGAAGCGATCCGAGGTCAGGTCCGGCCGCGCCACGTAACCGCGCGCCAGCTGGACACCGGCCAGATACAGCTCGCCCGCGACGCCGACGGGAACCGGGTGCAGGCGCGAATCCAGCACGTACACCTGGGTGTTGAACACCGGGGCGCCGATCGGCACCGACACCACGTCGTCCTCGGTGACCTCGTGATAGGTCACGTCGACCGCGGCCTCGGTGGGGCCGTACAGGTTGTGCAGACGGGCGCCGGTCAGCTCCTGGAGACGCTGCGCCGTCACCGCGGGCAGCGCCTCGCCGGAGGCGAAGACGTTGCGCAGGCTGGTGCACTCGTCCGCGCGCTCCTCGGCGACGAACACCGACATCATCGACGGCACGAAGTGCGCCGTGGTGACCCGCTCGCGCTTGATGACCTCGACCAGGTAGCCCGGATCGCGGTGGCCGTCCGGCTTGGCGACCACCAGTCGCGCGCCGATCTGCAAGGGCCAGAAGAACTCCCACACCGACACGTCGAACGTCGCGGGGGTCTTCTGCAGCACCACGTCGGTGCCGTCCAGCCCGTACTCGGACTGCATCCACACCAGGCGGTTGACGATCGCGTCGTGCGTGACGCCGACACCCTTCGGACGACCCGTCGAACCCGACGTGAAGATCACGTAGGCGGTGTTCGACGGACGCAGCGGCGCGCGGCGCGCGGCGTCCGACACGGGCGCGTCGTCGTAGGCCGACACGTCGAGCGTGTCGATCTCCAGCGCGGCGACCGAGCCGGAGTCGAAGCCGTCCCGCGAGGTGGTCAGCACGCACACCGGGTCGGCCAGGTCGAGCACGTAGTGGGTGCGCTCGGCCGGGTGATCCGGATCCAGCGGCACGTACGCACCGCCCGCGACGCTCACCGCGTACATGCCGACGACCAGGTCGAGCGAGCGGCGCATGCCGAGCGCGACCAGCGTGTCCGGTCCGACGCCCGAGGCGATCAGATGCCGCGCCAAACGATGCACGCGAGAAGCGAACTCGGCATAGGAGAGACTCGTCCCCTCGAACGTCAACGCGATCGCGTCCGGCGTCCGCGCCGCCTGCGCCTCGAACATCGACACCAGGGTCGCGTCCGTGTCGACACGGTGCGCCGTGTCGTTCCACGTCCGCACGACGGTGGCGCGCTCGCTCGCGTCGAGCAGCTCGACGTCGCCGAGCACCACGGCCGGGTCCGCGACCACAGCGTCCAGCATCCGGACGAGACGCTCGGCGAACGAGGCCACCGTCGCGCCGTCGAACATGTCGGTGGCGTAGGCGATCTCGGCCTTCATGCCCTCGGCGGCGGAGCCGGTGAAGTTCAGGTGCAGATCGAACTTCGCGGTCACCACGTCCAGCGGCACGCCCGAGACCTCGAGGCCGGGCAGCTCGAAGGTGGTCTCGCCGGTGTTCTGGAACGAGAGCATCACCTGGAACAGCGGGTGCCGTGCCTGCGAACGCGCCGGGTTCAGCAGCTCGACGAGCCGCTCGAAGGGCAGGTCCGCGTGCCCGAACGCGGCGAGGTCGGTTTCCCTTGTCCTCGTGAGCAGTTCGGCGAACGGCTGGGCCGGGTCGACGGCGCTGCGCAGCACGAGCGTGTTGACGAACATGCCGATGGCGTCGTCGAGCACGGCCTCGCCGCGGCCCGCGACCACGGTGCCGATGGCGATGTCGTCGCTGCCGGACAGGCGTCCGAGCAGCGCCGCGAACGCCGCGTGCACCACCATGAACAAGCTCGCGCCGTGCTCGCGCGCCAGCGCCTCGGAGGCCTGTGCCAGCTCGGCGGAGAGCTCGAACTCGTAGACCCCGCCGCGGTTGGACGCGACGGCCGGACGCTTGCGGTCCGACGGCAGGTCGAGCTGGTCGGGCAGACCGGCCAGGTTCTGCGACCAGTAGGCGACCTGCGCCGCGATCAGCGAGTCCGGATCGTCCTCGGAGCCGAGCGTCTCGCGCTGCCACAGCGCGTAGTCGGCGTACTGCACCGGCAGCGGCGCCCAGCCGGGCGCCTCGCCGCGCGAGCGCGCCGCGTAGGCGACCATTACGTCGCGGGCCAGCGGGCCGACCGACCAGCCGTCACCCGAGACGTGGTGCACCACGAAGACCAGCACATGCGTGTCCGGCTGGGAGCCGTCCATCGAACCGGCGATACGGAACAGCGCGGCGCGCACCGGCACGGCGGCGGTGACGTCGAATCCGGTGAGCACCAGCTCGCTGATGCGCTCCTGAATCTCGGTCTCCGACACCACGATCGGGGTCAGGTCCAGGTTCTCCTGGCCCGCGGGCAGCACGACCTGCACGCCCTGGCCGTCGGCGGTTTCCGGGTACACGGTGCGCAGCACCTCGTGCCGGTCGACCACGTCGGCGACCGCCCTGCGCAGCGCGTCGGTGTCCAGTGCGCCGGTGAGCCGGACCGCGAGCGGGATGTTGTTGACCGCGGTCTGGTTGTCGAAGCGGTTGAGGAACCACATCCGCTGCTGCGCGAGCGACAGCGGGATCTGTTCCGGACGCGGACCGGCGACCAATTCGCGCCTGCGCCCGCTGCCCGCCTTCGCCGCGGTGCGCGCGGCGAGCGCGGCCACGGTGGGCGCCTCGAACAGCTCGCGCACGGCGAGGTCGGCGTCGACCGCCTCGTTGATCCGCGCGACGACGCGGGTCGCCAGCAGCGAGTTGCCGCCGAGGGCGAAGAAGTCGTCGTCCAGACCGACTTCCTCGACGCCGAGCAGCTCGGCGAACACCGTGGCGACGGCCTGCTCGATCGGCGTGCTCGGTGCGCGGAACGTCGCGGTGCTGACGAACTCCGGCTCCGGCAACGCGCGCCGGTCCAGCTTGCCGTTCGGGGTGAGCGGCAGGGTGTCGAGCACCACGATGGCGTCCGGAACCATGTACGCGGTCAGGAACTCCGCGACCGCCTCGCGCAGCGCGACCGGGTCGACCGCGGCGCCGGTCTCGGGCACCACGTAACCGACGAGGCGGTCGCCCGCGTGCTCGTCGGCGCGGACCATGACCACGGCTTGACGCACGCCTTCGCAGCGGACCAGCGCCGACTCGATCTCGCCGAGCTCGATGCGGAAGCCGCGCAGTTGCACCTGCTGGTCGCTGCGGCCCGCGTATTCGAGGTTGGCCGCGTCGCCGGTGCCGAACCAGCGACCGACGTCACCGGAGCGGTACATCCGGGAACCGGGCTCCCCGAAGGGGTTCGCCACGAAACGGGTCGCGGCCAGGCCCGGCCTGCCGAGGTACCCGCGCGCCAGCTGCGCGCCGGTCACGTAGATCTCGCCCGCGACGCCGACCGGCGCGGGGGCCAGGCGGTTGTCGAGCACGAAGGCGCTCAGGCCGGGCAGGGCGCGGCCGATGACGCTGGCCGGGTTGTCGACGTCCTGGTCGTCCAGGGCCAGGAACGACACGTGCACCGTGGTCTCGGTGATGCCGTACATGTTCACCAGGCGCGGCGCGTCCGCCGGATGGCGTTCGTACCAGCGACGCAGCTGGCGCAGGTCGAGCGCCTCACCGCCGAAGATGACGTGGCGCAGCGCGAATTCACCGTTGTCGTCGGCGGCGCTCGCCGCCCGGTCGGCCTCCACCAGCTGGTAGAACGCCGACGGCGTCTGGTTCAGCACGGTGACCCGGTCGCGAACCAGCAACTCGCGGAACAGCTCCGGCGAACGCGAGGTCAGGTAGTCGACGACGACCACCGAACCGCCGTAGGCCAGCGCGCACCACAGTTCCCACACCGAGAAGTCGAAGGCGAACGAGTGGAACAGCGTCCACACGTCGGACTCGTCGAAGCCGAACAGCGGCTGGGTGTTCGCGAACAGCTCCACCGCGTTGCGGTGCGAGACGCCGACGCCCTTGGGCACACCGGTCGAACCGGAGGTGTAGATGACGTAGGCGAGGTTGTCCTGGCGCAGCGGCCGGACGCGGTCGGCATCGGTGACCGGCGCGTCGGACTCGTCCGCGGTCCGCTCGACCAGCAGCAGCGGAAGATCGCCAGCCGGAACGGCTTCCGCGTCCGCGGCGGTGGTCAGCACGCACACCGGCGCCGCGTCGGCGAGGGTGAACTCGAGCCGCTGCACCGGGTAGGTGGTGTCGATCGGCACGTAGGCCGCGCCGGTCAGCAGCACCGCGTACAGCGCGATCGGCAGTTCCTCGGTGCGCGAAACAGCCACCGCCACCTTGGATTCCGGCCCGACGCCGAGCCCGATGAGCGCACGCGCGATCCGGTTGGCCCGGCGCTCGAACTCGCCGAAGGAGACCGCGGTCTCGCCGAAGCGAATCGCCGGTGCGTCCGGACGACGCCGCGCCTGCGCGCCGATCAGGTCGACCAGCGTGGCCGCGGGCGCCTCGACGCCCTCGGTGTTCCATTCGCGCAGGACCAGTTCGCGCTCACCGTCGGCGAGCAGGTCGATATCGCCGACCACCACGCTCGCGTCCGCCGAGACCGCGCCGAGGACGCGCAGCAGGCGATCCGCGAAACCGCGGACCGTGCTCGCGTCGAAAAGGTCGGTCGCGAAGCTGAATTCGGCCGACATACCCTGCGGTCCGCCGTCCGCGCCGAGCTTCTCCTCCAGCGTCAACTGGAGGTCGAACTTGGCCAGCGGCACGGCCATGTCCACGCCCGACACCGTCAGGCCCGGCAGTTCCAGCGCGGTCGGCGCGGTGTTCTGGAAGGTCAGCGCGACCTGGAACAGCGGGTGCCTGCCCGGCGAACGCACCGGGTCGAGCACCTCGACCAGGCGCTCGAACGGCACGTCGGCGTGACCGAAGGCGTCCACGTCGACCCGCCGCACGGTGCGCAGCAGTTCCTCGAACGCGACGCCGGGCTCGATCTCGGTGCGCAGCACGAGCGTGTTGACGAACATGCCGATCAGATCGTCGAGCGCGCGCTCACCGCGGCCCGCGATCGGGGTGCCGATGGCGATGTCCGACGTGCTGGAAAGGCGCGCGAGCAGCACCGCGAGCGCGGCGTGCACGACCATGAACAGCGTCGAATTGTGCTGCTGGGCCAGCGCGCGCAGGGCCGCGTGCACCTCGGGGTCCACGGTGAAGGCCACCGTGTCGCCGCGGTTGGAGGCGGTCGCGGGCCGCGGGCGATCGGCGGGCAGATCCAATTGCTCGACCAGCCCGGCCAATTCGTTCTTCCAGAACTCGATCTGACCGGAGATCAGCGAGTCCGGGTCGTCCTCGGCGCCGAGCACTGCGCGCTGCCACAGCGCGTAGTCGGCGTACTGCACGTCGAGCGGACGCCACGCGGGCTCGTCGCCGTCGACGCGCGCGCTGTAGGCGATCATCACGTCCCTGGTCAGCGGCCCCATGGAGAAGCCGTCTGCCGAGATGTGGTGCACCACCAGCGCGAGCACGTGCTCGGTGGGGCTGATCTCGAACAGGCTGGCGCGGAACGGCACCTCGGCGGTGACGTCGAAGGCGGTCAGCACGACCTCGGCAAGACGCTGCGGCAGTTCGGCTTCGGTGATGTCGATCGGCGAGAGATCCGGGATCACCTGCGCGGTCGGCACGATCTGCTGGTAGCCGACGCCACCGACCTCGGGGTAGTACGTGCGCAGCGACTCGTGCCTGGCCAGCACGTCAGCGACCGCGACCTGCAGAGCCTGCCGGTCGAGCAGACCGGACAGCCGCACGGCGGCCGGGATGTTGTCGGCCGCGGCGGCCGCGGAGTGTTCGCCGCCGCCGCCCATGTTGAACCGGTTGAGGAACCACATGCGCTGCTGGGCCAGCGAGAGCGGCACCCGCTCGGGCCGCCGCTGCGCGACCAGCGCCGCACGCGCGCCCGCGCCCGCCTTCGACTCGGTCCGCGCCGCCAGCGCCGCCACGGTCGAGGCTTCGAACAGCTCGCGCACGCCGAGTTCGGTCTCCAGCGCCACGGACAGCCGCGCCGCCACTTGGGTGGCGCTGAGCGAGTTGCCGCCGAGCGCGAAGAAGTCGTCGTCCAGGCCGACCCGATCGAGGCCGAGCACGTCGGCGAAGGTGCGCGCGACGATCTCCTCCACCGGCGTGGTCGGCGCGCGGAACACCGCGGCCTCGAACACCGGCGCGGGCAGCGCCTTGCGGTCCAGCTTGCCGGAGGCGTTGAGCGGGAACTCGTCGAGCACCACGACCAGCGCGGGCACCATGTAGGCGGGCAGCTGCCTGCCGAGGTCCTCGCGCACCACGTCGCCGTCGACGCGCGCGTTCGGCGCGGCCACGACGTAGGCCACCAGCTGATCGCCGGTGCGCTGGTCGCCGCGCACCACGACCACCGACTGCGCGATCTCGTCCAGCGCGGTGAGCGCCTGCTCGATCTCGCCGAGCTCGATGCGCAGACCGCGCAGCTTCACCTGGAAGTCGGTGCGGCCGAAGTACTCCAGCTCGCCGTCGGCAGTCCAGGCCACCAGGTCACCGGTACGGTACATGCGCTGTCCGTCGGCGAACGGGTTGGCCACGAAGCGATCCGCGGTCAGGTCCGGCCGGGCCACATAGCCGCGCGCCAGCTGGGTACCCGCGAGATACAGCTCACCCGCGACACCCACCGGAGCGGGCCGCAGCCGCGAATCCAGCACGTACACCTGGGTGTTGAACACCGGGGCGCCGATCGGCACGGTGTCGGTGTCGGCCTCGGTCACCCGGTGATAGGTCACGTCGACCGCGGCCTCGGTCGGGCCGTACAGGTTGTGCAGTTCCGCGCCGGTCAGCTCGCGCAGGCGGTGCGCGGGCTTGGGCGGCAGCGCCTCACCGGAGGCGAACACCATGCGCAGCGTGTCGCAGCGGGCCGCGGCCGCGTCGGCCACGAACACCGCGAGCATGGACGGCACGAAGTGGGTGACGGTGACCCGCTCGGTCGCGATGACCTCGGCCAGGTAGGCCGGGTCGCGGTGGCCGTCCGGCTTGGCGACGACCAACCGCGCGCCGATCTGCAAGGGCCAGAAGAACTCCCACACCGACACGTCGAAGGTGGCGGGCGTCTTCTGCAGGACCGCGTCGGACTCGGTGAGCCCGTACTCGGACTGCATCCACACCAGGCGGTTGACGATCGCCGCGTGCGAGACAGCGACACCCTTCGGGCGGCCGGTCGAGCCGGACGTGAAGATCACGTACGCGGTGTTCGACGGACGCAGCGGCGCCCGACGCTCGGCGTCGGTCACCGGCGCCTCGGACACACCGGACAGGTCGAGCAGATCGATGCGCACCTGCGCGGTGTCGATCTCCAGGTCGCTGCCCGAGGTCAGCACACACACCGGATCGGCCGTGGCCAGAATGTATTCCGTGCGCTCGGCCGGGTGATCCGGGTCGAGCGGCACGTACGCGCCGCCTGCGACGGTGACGGCGTACATGCCGACGACCAGGTCGATCGAGCGCCGCATGCCGAGCGCCACCGAGGACTCCGGGCCGACGCCGCGTTCGATGAGCCAGCGCGCCAGGCGGTAGACCCGGCCAGCGAACTCGGCGTAGGACAGACTCGTCCCCTCGAAGGTCACCGCGGTCGCGTTGGGCGTCTCGGCCAGCTGCGCCTCGAACTTCGACACCAGCGTCGCCGCCGCGTCGACCTCGTGCGCGGTCTCGTTCCAGCCGGACACCACGAGCTCGCGCTCGGCGGTGTCGAGCAGCTCGATATCACCAACGGCCACACCGGAATCGGCGGTGATCGCGGACAGCACGCGGACCAGGCGGTCGGCGATGCGGCGCACGGTCTGCTCGTCGAACAGGTCGCGCAGGTAGCCCGCGCGGATGCGCAGGCGCGAATCCAGCTGGGCGATCAGCGTCAGCGGGTAGTGCGTCGCGTCGGCGGCCTCCAGGTCGGCCACGGCCATGCCGTCGATGTCGGCGGCTTGGGAGCGCAGGCCTTCGGCGTCCACCGGGTAGGACTCGAACACGACCAGGGTGTCGAACAGGCCGCCGACGCCCGCGGCGGACTGGATGTCGGCCAGTCCGATGTAGTGGTGGTCGAGCAGGTCGGCCTGCTCGCCCTGGGTGCGGGTCAGCAGTTCGCGCGCGGACTCCGCGGGATCGAAGCGCACCCGCACCGGGACGGTGTTGATGAACAGACCCACCATGGATTCCACGCCGGACAGCTGCGCCGGGCGGCCGGAGACGGTGGTGCCGAACAGCACGTCCTCCGAGCCGGTCGTGCGGCCGACCAGGATGCCCCAGGCCACCTGCAGCACCGTGTTCGGGGTGACGCCCAGCGAGCTCGCCAGCGCGGTCAGGCGCGCGGTCGCGGCCTCGTCGAGGTCGAACAGGTACTCGCCGGAGAGCGCGGTGATCTCCCGGCCCGCGTCGGGGCGCGCGAGCAGCGTCGGCTCGCTCACCCCGCGCAGCGCCGTCGACCAGGCGGCCAGCGAGGCCGAATGATCTTGGCGCGCGGTCCATTCCAGGAAGTGCCGGTAGGAGCGCACCGCGGGCAGCGCGCTGGCGTCGGCGTGCACCGCGTAGAGCACGATCAGGTCGCGCATCAGCAGCGGCATCGACCAGCCGTCGAGCAGAATGTGGTGGTTGGACACCACGAACTGCCAACGATCCTGCGCGACCTGGATCAGCGTGAAACGGATCAGCGGCGGCGCGGTGAGGTCGAACCGCTGCATGCGGTCGGCCTCGATCAGGTCGGCGGCCGAACCGGTTTCGGTCCGGTCGTGCTCGGCCCAGGCGACGCGCACGCTGTCGAGCACCACCTGCACCGGGTTGCCGTCGGCGTCGCTGACGAACGCGGTGCGCAGGTTCTCGTAACGGTCGACCAGTGCCTGCGCGGCCGCCCGCAACCGGGCCGCGTCGACGCGGCCGGTGAGGGTGAGCACGGCCTGCGCGGTGTAGACGTCCACCGAGCTGGCGGCGAGGCGGGCGTGGAAGAGCAGACCCGCCTGCAGCGCCGAGAGCGGCCACACGTCGGCCAGCGCCGGGAAGCGCCGCTCCCAGCCCTCGATGTCGCGCTGGCTCGCGCGAACCAGGGCGAAGTCGGACGGGGTGTGCCCGCCCGCCTCGGCCGAATTGGCGTGCCGGGCAACCGCGTCCAGTGCGGTGGTCCACAGCTCGGCGAACTCGCGCACCTCGGCGGCGTCGAGCAGCGTCGACGGGTAGCCGATGTTCGCGGTCAGCTTGTCGCCGACCACGATCGCGTTGACGTCCAGCGGGGCCATCGCGGGCATGTCGGCGTCGTAGGCGCCGCCGAGCGCGCCGAGTTCCGGCGCGGGAGTCCAGCCGAAGCCGCGCAGGGCCTCGGGCACGTCGCTGTCGGAGACGCGGCCCAGGTAGTTGAAGCTGACCTGGCCGGGCAGCTGCGCGGGCAGCTCCGCGGCGGTGCGCCGGTTGAGGTAGCGCAGCAGGCCGTAGCCGATGCCCTTGTCCGGCACCGCGAGCAGCTGCTCCTTGACCGCCTTCACGGCCTTGGACAGCGCGGGACCGCCCGCGAGGGCGGCGTCCACGTCGACGCCGGTCAGGTCCAGCCGCACCGGGAAGATGGCGGTGAACCAGCCGACGGTGCGGGACAGATCGGCGCCGGGGACGACGTCTTCCTCGCGGCCGTGGCCTTCCAGGCGGATCAGCAGCGCGTCGTCGGTGCGCGCGCCCGCCCGGCTGGCCCGCCACTTCGCGGTCGCCAGCGCGAGCGCGGTGAGCAGACCGTCGTTCACGCCGCCGTGGAACAGCGCGGGCACCGTGGTGAGCAGTGCCTTGGTGGTCTCGGCGGAGACCACGACCTGAACCTTCTCGATCGCGCCGGAGACGTCCACCGCGGGATCCATCGGACGCGCGGTCAGCAGCGGATCGGGGGTGTCGGTCACAGCCCGCCAGTAGTCGAGTTCGCCGACCCGCGAAGCGCTTTCGGCCTCGCGCTCCAGCGCGTGCGCCCAGGCCCGCATCGACGTCGCCGGAGCCACCAGCTCGGGCTGCTGCCCGGCGGTGAGCTGGCCCCAGGCGGCGACGAAGTCCGGCACCAGGATGCGCCACGAGACGCCGTCGACCACCAGGTGATGGGCGACCACGATCAGGCGGCCCATCCGGCCGCCTTGCGCGGGATCGAGCCAGACGAACCGCACCACGACACCGGCCGCCGGATCCAGTCGGTCAAGCGCGGAATCCAGTGCGGCGGAAGCGATGTCGAGCAGTTCGGCATCGGTGGCCGCGGCCGGGAACTCGACGCGCTCGATCAGCGCGTCCACGTCCACGGCGCCGGGCTCGGCGGTCCGCACCACCCAGTCGTCGCCCTCGCGGGAGAGCCGGGCGCGCAGCATGTCGTGCCGGTCGATCACCGCGCCGACGGTCGTCGCGATGCCCGCGCGGTCGATGCCGAGCGGCAGCTCCAGCGCGAGGGTCTGGTTGAACCGGCCGAAGGAGCCCGGGCGCTCGGCCATGAACCGCACCACCGGGGTGAGCGGCATGTCACCGACGCCGCCGCCGGGCAGTTCGGCGAGCGCGGCGACGGCGGGCGCCGAAGCGTCGGCTGTCTCGGCGACCGCGGCCAAGCCCGCGACGGTCTTCTGCTCGAAGACGTGCCGCGGCGTGAACACCACGCCGCGCGCCTTCGCCCGCGAGACCAGCTGGATCGAGACGATGCTGTCGCCGCCGAGCGCGAAGAACGAGTCGTCGACGCCGACCCGCTGCACGCCGAGCACCTCGGCGAACACCTCGGCGATGATCTGCTCGACCGGCGTGCGGGCGGCGCGGAACACCACCTCGGTCGCGAACACCGGCTCCGGCAGCGCCTTGCGGTCCAGCTTGCCGACCGGGGTCAGCGGCACCCGGTCGATCACCATGATCGAGGAGGGCACCATGTAGGCGGGAAGCCGGTCCTCGACGTGCGCGGTGAGCGCCGCGACATCGATGGAATGTCCTTGCGCCGCAACCACGTACGACACAAGCGACACCGCGCCCGCGGCGTTCTTGTGGCCGACGGTGACCGCGAAGTCGACGGTCTCGTGCGCCGCGAGCGCGGCGTCGATCTCGCCGAGCTCGATGCGGAACCCGCGGACCTTCACCTGGAAGTCGGAACGACCGACGTACTCGACCTCGCCGGTGCGCGTCCAGCGGACCACGTCACCGGTGCGGTACATGCGCTCGCCGTCGACGTACGGGTTGGCCACGAAACGTTCGGCCGTCAGGCCGGGGCGGGCATGGTAGCCGCGCGCCAGCTGGACGCCCGACAGATACAGCTCACCCGCGACACCCACCGGAACGGGCCTGAGCTGGGCGTCCAGGATCAGCGACCGCATGCCCCGGATCGGTCCGCCGATGGTCACTGTCTCGCCGACCACCAGCGGATCGCTGATGTTGGTCATGATGGTGGTCTCGGTCGGGCCGTAGCCGTTGTGGAACGCGCGCAGCGCGCCGCCCTCGCCGAGCGGCACGGCCCACTTCGCGACCAGCTCCGGCGGGCAGGCCTCGCCGCCCGCGACCAGCACACGCAGCGTGTCCAGGCCGCTCGGGTCGAAGGTGGCCAGCGCGGCCGGGGTGATGAACGCGTGCGTGACCCGCTCGCCGCGAATCAGCTCGGACAGCTCCTCGCCGCCGTACACGCCCGGCGGCACCACGACCAGCGCGCCGCCCGCGCCCACCGCGAGCAACAGCTCGAGGATCGAGGCGTCGAAGCTGGGCGAGGCGAAATGCAGTGCGCGCGAATCGGAGTCGAGGCCGTAGCGCTCGATCTGCTCGGCGCTGAAGTTGGCCAGACCCGCGTGCGTCACCACGACGCCCTTGGGCACACCGGTGGAACCGGAGGTGTAGATGACGTAGGCCGGGTGCTCCGGACGCACCGGGCGGACCCGGTCGGCGTCGGTGATCGGACCGCCGTCGAAGCCGTCCAGCGCGAGGTCCTCGAGCACCAGCCAGCGCGCCGACTCGGGCAGACCTTCCCGCACCGCGGTGACCGTGATGCCAAGGGGGGAACCGGAATCGGTGACCATGTGCGCGATGCGCTCGGCCGGATAGTTCGGGTCCACCGGCACGAACGCGGCGCCGGTCTTGGACACCGCCCACGCGGCGAACACCGAATCCGCCGAACGCGGAACGCCGACCGCGACCAGGTCTTCCGCGCCGATGCCTTCGGCGATCAGCAAGCGGGCCAAGCGATTCGAGCGTTCGTCGAGTTCGGCGTAGGAGAGAGTTGTCCCCTGGAACACGACCGCGGGCCCGTCCGGGTCGTGCGCGGCGGCCTCGGCGAGCAGCTCGGGCAGCGTGCGCGGCGGCACCGCGGGTGCGCCGGTGCGCGCGACCAGATCGGCCAGTTCGGCCGCGTCGAGCACGTCGACGGCGCCGACCGTGACGGCCGGATCGGCCGCGACGGCGGTGAGCACGCGCACCCAGCGGTCCACGATCTCCCGCGCGGTCGATTCGTCGAACAGCTCGGTGGCGTAGGTCAGCGCGAGCGTCATGCCCGCGACGCCGTTACCGGCCACCGCATCGTTCTCCGACAGCGTGAACTGTAGGTCGAAGCGCGCCACGTTCTCTTCGAGATCGAGCGCGGAGACCGAAAGACCCGGCAGTTCCAACGCGGTCCGGTCCAGGTTCTGGAAGGCCAGCATCACCTGGAACAGCGGGTTGCGCGACTGCGAACGCTCCGGCGCGAGCAGCTCGACGAGGCGCTCGAACGGCACGTCGGCATTGCCGTAGGCGTCCAGGTCGGTCTTGCGGACGCGGTCGAGCAGTTCGGTGAACGATTCGCCGTTGTCGATGCCGGTGCGCAGCACCAGCGTGTTGACGAACATGCCGACGAGGTCGTCGAGCGCCTGTTCGCCACGGCCCGCGATCGGCGTGCCGACCGCGATGTCGTCGCCGCCGGACAGGCGCGCGAGCAGCACGGCGAGCGCGCTGTGCATGACCATGAACAGCGAAGCGCCGCTGGCGCGGGCGATCTCGTCGAGCGCCGCGATCAGCTCACCGCGAAGCTCGTGATGCAGCGTCGCGCCGCGATGCGAGGCGATCGCCGGACGCGGGCGGTCGGTCGGCAGCGCCAGCTCGTCCGGCACGCCGTCGAGGGCGCGCTGCCAGTACGCCACCTGGCGGGCCAGCAGCGAATCCGCGTCGTCCTCGGAACCGAGGACCTCGCGCTGCCAGACCGCGAAATCGGCGTACTGCACCGCGAGCGGCGACCAGCCGGGCGCGCTGTCCTGGGTGCGAGCCGTGTAGGCCAGCATGACGTCGCGGGTCAGCGGGCCCATGGAGAAGCCGTCGGCGGCGATGTGGTGCACGACGACGACGAGCACGTGCTCGTCCGGTCCCGCGGCGTACAGCCTGGTGCGCAGCGGAACTTGTTCGGCCACGTCGAATCCCGCGGTGACGAACTCGGTCACCGCGCCGAGCAGCTCGGCCTGCGGCACCGCGACCGGGTGCAGGTCGAGCGCGATCTCCTCGGCCGGGACGATCACCTGCACCGGCGTGCCGCCGTGCTCGGGGTAGCGCGTGCGCAGCGATTCGTGCCTGCGCACCACGTCGGCCACCGCGAGCCGCAGCGCCTCGACGTCGAGCGCGCCGGACATCCGGATCGCGATCGGCAGGTTGTAGGCGGCCGAGGAGGTGTCGTACTTGTTCAGGAACCACATGCGCTGCTGCGCGTAGGACAGCGGCACCAGTTCGCCGGCGGCGCGCTTGCGCGCGACCAGCGGGGCGCGGCCGTCGCCACCGGTATGCGATTCCACCCGTGCGGCAAGGGCTTCCACGGTGGAGGCCTCGAACAGCGTGCGCACCGGCACCGAAGTGCCGAGCGCCGCGCCGATCCGGGACACCACCCTGGTCGCGATGAGCGAGTTGCCGCCGAGATCGAAGAAGTCGTCGTCCACGCCGACGCGAGGCAGGTCGAGCACCTCGGCGAACACGGCGGCCACCGTCTCCTGCACCGGCGTCACCGGAGCGCGGAAAGCCCTGGCCTTGGCGGCTGGCGCGGGCAGCGCACGGCGGTCCAGCTTGCCGTTGACGGTCAGCGGGATCCATTCCAGGCGCACCATGGCCGCGGGCACCATGTAGGCGGGCAGCCGCTCGGCCGCGCCGGAACGCACCGCGTCCAGGTCGGGGACGACATCGGGTTCGGCGACGACGTAAGCCACGATGCGCTGATCACCGGGCTGGTCCTCGCGCACGATGACCGCGGACTGGGCGATCCCGGGCTGTTCGAGGATGGCGGCTTCGATCTCGCCGAGCTCGATGCGGAAACCACGCACCTTCACCTGATCGTCGGCCCGACCCAAGTACTCGAGTTCACCGAAGCGGTTCCAGCGCGCGAGGTCGCCGGAGCGGTACAGGCGCGAACCCGCATCGCCCGGGGTCGCCAGCGGGTTGGCCACGAAACGAGCAGCGGTCAGATCGGGGCGGCCGAGGTAGCCGCGCGCCAACTGCGGTCCGGCGACATACATTTCGCCAGCGACACCGACCGGCACGGGACGCAGCCGGTTGTCGAGCACGTACACGTTCAGGCCCGCGATCGCGCGACCCACGATGCTGCCGGAGGCCGCGTCGATCGTCGCCGCGTCCAGGGCACGGAAGGACACGTGCACCGTGGTCTCGGTGATGCCGTACATGTTGACCAGCAACGGAGCGGAATCACCGTGGCGGGCAACCCAATCCGACAGACGACGCAGCTCCAGTGCTTCACCGCCGAACACCACGTAGCGCAGCGACAGCGGCGCGGCATCCGAGGCGGCATTGCGGTCGGCTTCGGCCAATTGGTAGAAGGCCGAGGGCGTCTGGTTGAGGACGGTCACGCGCTCGTCGCGCAACAGCTCCAGGAACTGCTCCGGAGACCGCGAGGTGAAGTAGTCGACAACGACCACCGTGCCGCCGAACAGCAGCGGACCCCACAACTCCCACACCGAGAAGTCGAACGCATACGAGTGGAACAACGTCCACACATCGTCCGGACCGAAACCGAAATCACGATCGGTGTTCGCGAACAACCGCACCACGTTCCGATGCGCGACCGCCACACCCTTCGGACGGCCGGTGGAGCCGGAGGTGTAGATCACGTAGGCGACATGGTCCGGGGTCAGCGCGGCGCGGCGATCGGCGTCGGTGATCGGCGCGTCGTCGGCGTCGACCACATTGCCGGTCTCCACCGCGAACCCGTCCAGCACCACCGAGGGCAGACCCGCCGGGATCTCGACCTCGACCGTGGAATCCAGCACCACACTGGTCGGACGCGAATCCGCCAGCACGTAGGCGATACGGTCGGCCGGATAGGTCGGGTCCACCGGCACGTAACCCGCACCGGTCTTCACGACCGCGAGCAGCGCGACGACCAGATCCAACGACCGCGGCAGGATCACCGCGACCAGCGACTCCGGCCCAGCGCCGTCGTCGATCAGCCTGCGCGCCAACACATTCGCGCGCTTGTCCAGCTCGGCGTAGCTCAACGAGTCCGCGCCGAACCGCGCCGCGACCCGGTGCGGATGCGCGGCGACCATCTGATCGAACAACTCGACCAGCGTCACACCCGGCTCGGCGAACCGGCCCACACCGGCATCCGAGCCCGCCGACACCCAACGCTGCGAGACATCCAGCCGCTCGGCCTCGCCCAGCAGATCGATGTCACCGACGACCACCGCCGGGTCCTCGGCCACACCGCGCAGGATGCGCACCAGACGATCGGCGAACGAGGCGACCGTCTCCGGGTCGAACAACTCGCTCGCGTAGTTCCACGACATCGCCAGCCCACCGTCGCGGCCCTCGCCCACGGTCAGCTGCACGTCGAATTTCGCGGTGCCCGCGTCGAACTCGACGACATCCAGGTCCAAGCCGGGCAGCGCGACGGTGCCCATGTCGGCGGCCGAGGCCGCCTCGAAGGTCAACGCCACCTGGAACAGCGGGTGGTGCGCCTGCGAACGCGCCGGGCTCAGTACGTCCACCAACCGCTCGAACGGCACGTCGGCGTTGGCGAAGGCCGCCAGATCCGTGCGCCGCACCTGCTCGAGCAGATCGCTGAACTTTCCGCCCAGGTCGATCTCGTTGCGCAACACCAGCGTGTTGACGAACATGCCGACCAAGTCGTCCAGGGCACGCTCGCCGCGACCGGCGATCGGGGTGCCGATCGCGATATCGGTGCTGTTGGACAGCCGTGCCGCCCAAGTCGCCAATGCGGCGTGCACGACCATGAACAACGTCACGCCGTGCGCGCGCGCCACATCCTCGAGCGCGCGGTGCAGCTCGGCGTCCACCGAGAAGGCGTGCAGCCCACCGGTGTTCGACGCGATTTCCGGGCGCGGCCGATCCGCGGGCAACTCGATCTGATCCGGCAGATCGCGCAGCTGCTCGGTCCAGTAGGCGATCTGCTTGGCCGCCACCGACTCCGCGTCGTCCTCGGAGCCGAGGACCTCGCGCTGCCACAGCGCGTAGTCGGCGTACTGCACGTCGAGCGGCGCCCAGCCGGGCGCTTCCCCGCCGGCGCGCTCGGTGTAGGCCACCACCACGTCACGCAGCAGCGGACGCAGCGAGAAGCCGTCGGCGCTGATGTGGTGCATGACCAGCACCACGACATGGCTGCGTTCATCGACTGTGAGCAGGTAGGCCCGGAACGGGATCTCGCTGGTCACGTCGAAGTGCACGCTCGCCAGTTCGACAATGCGCGAAGGCAGTTCGGTGCTCGGCACCCACTCCGCGGACAGGTCGAAGCGCACCTCGTCGGCGGGCACGACGCGCTGGTAGCCCGCGCCCTCCACCTCCGGGTAGATGGTGCGCAGCGCCTCGTGGCGGGCGATCACGTCGCGGATCGCGGCCTGCAGCGCGACGGCGTCGAGCTTCCCGGTCAACCGGATGGCGACCGGGATGTTGTTCACCGCGGTGCGGTTGTCGAAGCGGTTGAGGAACCACATCCGCTGCTGTGCGAGCGAGAGCGGCACCAGCTCCGGCCTTGGCTGCGCGACCAGCGGCGCCTTCGCGCCCGTACCGGTGGCCGATTCCACCTTGGCGGCCAGCGCGGCGACGGTGGACGCCTCGAACAGGGTGCGCAGCGGGATCTGGGTGTCCAGCGCCTCGCCGAGCCGGGCCGCCACCTGGGTGGCGACCAGCGAGTTGCCGCCGAGACCGAAGAAGTCGTCGTCCAGGCCGACGCGTTCGATGCCGAGCACGTCGGCGAACGCGCTGGCCACGATCTGCTGCACCGGGGTGACCGGCGCCTGGAAGACCTTGGCCTCGAACGTCGGCTCCGGCAGCGCCTTGCGGTCCAGCTTGCCCGAGGTGTTCAGCGGGAACGCGTCGAGCACCACGAAGGCGGCGGGCACCATGTAGGCGGGCAGCTGCGTGGCGAGCGCGGACTTGACGCGCTCGATGTCGATGGCCGTGCCCGGCTTGGCGATGAGGTAGGCCACCAGCTGATCGCCGGTGCGCTCGTCGGTGCGCACCACCACGACCGACTGCGAGACCTCGTCCAGCGCGGTCAGCGCGCCCTCGATCTCGCCGAGCTCGATGCGCAGACCGCGCAGCTTCACCTGGAAGTCGGTGCGGCCCAAGTACTCCAGCTCACCGGCGGGCGTCCAGGCCACCAAGTCGCCGGTGCGGTACATGCGCACGCCGTTGCCGAACGGGTCGGCGACGAAGCGCTCGGTGGTCAGGTCGGGGCGGGTGACGTAGCCGTACGCCAGCTGCGCGCCCGCCAGGTACAGCTCGCCGGGGACGCCGACCGGAACCGGCCGCAGGCGCGAATCCAGCACGTACACCTGGGTGTTGAACACCGGGGCGCCGATCGGCACCGTGACGGTGTCGGCGTCGGTGACCTCGTGGAAGGTCACCTCGACGCCGGCCTCGGTCGGGCCGTACAGGTTGTGCAGGCGCGCGCCGGTCAGCTCGCGCAGGCGCTGCGCGGTGACCGAGGGCAGGCCCTCGCCGGAGGCGAAGACGTTGCGCAGACCGGTGCATTCGGCCGCGCGCGGCTCGACGACGAACAGCGACATCATCGACGGCACGAAGTGCGCCGTGGTGATCTGCTCCTCGATGATCAGCTGGGCGAGGTAGGCCGGGTCGCGGTGGCCGTCCGGCTTGGCGATCACCAAGCGGGCGCCGACCTGCAAGGGCCAGAAGAACTCCCACACCGACACGTCGAACGTGGCCGGGGTCTTCTGCAGGACCACGTCGTCGGCGGCGAGGCCGTACTGCGCGTGACCCCACACCAGGCGGTTGATGATCGCGGCGTGCGAGACCGCGACACCCTTCGGGCGACCGGTCGAACCCGACGTGAAGATCACGTACGCGGTATTGCCGGTGCGCAGCGGCCGGTGCCGGTCCGCGTCGGTGAGCGGCTCGTCGGAGTACGCCGACAGATCCAGCTCGTCGATGCGCACCTGGCGCGCGAGCGCGACACCGAGGTCCGCGCCGGAGGTCAGCACGCAGACGGGGCGCGCCGTGTCGAGGATGTGCTCGATGCGCTCGGTCGGGTTGTCCGGGTCCAGCGGCACGTACGCGCCACCGGCCGCGGACACCGCGTACATGCCGACAAGCAGGTCGAGCGAGCGGCGCATACCAAGGGCCACATACGATTCCGGGCCGACGCCGTTCTGCTTGAGCCAGCGCGCAAGCCGGTGCACCCGGCTCGCGAACTCGGCGTAGGACAGACTCGTCCCCTCGAACGTGAGCGCGGTCGCGTCCGGGGTGCGCGCGACCTGCGCCTCGAACAGCGCGACCAGCGTCGCGGCGTCGTCGTCGCCCACCGGCGAGGCCAGTGCCGCGTCCACCGCGAATTCGGTGTCGTTCCACTGCTTCAGCACCAGCGCGCGCTCGGCGGCGTCGAGCAGCTCGATGTCGCCGATCGCGGTGGACGGCGCTGCGGCGATTCCGCGCAGCACGCGAAGGAAGCGAGCGCCGAAGGAATCCGCGAAGGCGGAATCGAAAAGGTCGGTGGCGTAGACGAGTTCGGCGTCCATCTCGGACTCGCCGTCCGGGATCTCGCTCAGCGTGAGCTGCATGTCGAACTTGGCCGTCGGCTGATCGATGCCCAGTTCGGACACGGTCAGGCCCGGCAGCTCCAGCGAGGTGCGGCCGATGTTCTGGAACGTGAGCATCACCTGGAACAGCGGATGCCGCGCCTGCGAACGGGCCGGGTTGAGCACCTCGACCAGCCGCTCGAACGGCACGTCCGCGTGCGCGAACGCCTGCAGGTCGCGCTCGCGGACCTGGGCGAGCAGGTCGGTGAACGAGGCGGTGGTGTCGATCTGGGTGCGCAGCACCAGGGTGTTGACGAACATGCCGACGAGGTCGTCGAGCGCCTGCTCGCCGCGGCCCGCCACCGGGATGCCGATGGCGATGTCGTCGGCGCCGGACAGGCGCGAGAGCAGCGTCGCGAAGGCGCTGTGCACCACCATGAACAGCGTGGTGCCGTGCGTGTGCGCGACCCGGTTCAGCTCGTCGATCAGCTCGCCGGGCACCCGGAAGCGGTGCGTACCGGCCTGATAGGAGGCCACGGTCGGGCGCGGCTTGCCGGGCAGGCGCAACTCGTCGGGCAGATCGGCGAGCGCCGTACGCCAGTAGTCGAGCTGCTCGGAGATGAGCGAGGTGGGATCGTCCTCGTCGCCGAGGGTTTCGTGCTGCCAGAGCGCGAAATCGACGTACTGGACGGCCAGCGGCGGCCAGCCCGGTTCGGAGTTCGACGTGCGCGCCACGTAGGCGGTCATCAGGTCGCGCACCAGCGGCCGCATGGAGAAGCCGTCGGCGGCGATGTGGTGCACCACGACCGCGAGCACGTAATCGCGCTCGCCCAGTTCGTAGATGCGCAGCCGCACCGGCGGCTCGGCGGTGACGTCGAAGCCGCGGTTGACGAATTCGTAGAGCGCGCCGTACATCTCGGTCTGGTCGACCTCGACGACGTCCAGCTCCGGAATGGCGCGGATGGACGGAAGCACCCGCTGGTACGGGACGCCCTCGTGCGACGGGTAGACGGTGCGCAGCGACTCGTGCCGCGCGATCACGTCGCCGAGCGCGCCGCGCAGCGCGCTCAGATCGAGCAGACCGCGCAGCCGGACGGCGGCCGGGATGTTGTAGGTGCCCGCCGCCGCGCCCGGCTCGGTGCCGAGATCGAAGCGGTTGAGGAACCACATCCGCTGCTGCGCCAGCGACAGCGGCGGGTGCTCGGGACGGGTCCGCGCGCTGAGCGCTTGGCGCACACCGGTTCCCGCGTGCGATTCGACGCGGGCCGCCAGTGCGGCGACCGTGGGCGCCTCGAACAGCGTGCGCACGCCGACCTCGGCGTCCAGCGCCTTGCTCAGCCGGGCCGCGACCTGGGTCGCGACCAGCGAGTTGCCGCCGAGTTCGAAGAAGTCGTCGTCCACGCCGACGCGGTCGACGCCGAGCAGGTCGGCGAAGATGTCCGCGACGATCTCCTCGATCGGGGTGGACGGCGCGCGGAAGCTCTTGGCCTCGAAGACCGGCGCGGGCAGCGCCTTACGGTCCAGCTTGCCGCTGGCGTTGAGCGGGAAGGCGTCCAGCACGACCAGCGCCGCGGGCACCATGTACCCGGGCAGCGCCGCGGCGAGGCCGGACTTGACCGCAGTGCTGTCCACGACGGAATCCGGTTCGGCGACAACGTAACCCACCAGCTGATCACCGGCGTGCGGATCGGTGCGCACCACGACCACCGACTGTGCGACACCCGGCTGCGCCAGCAGCGCCGCCTCGATCTCGCCCAGCTCGATACGCAGACCACGCAGCTTCACCTGGAAGTCGGTGCGGCCCAGATACTCCAGCTCGCCCTGCTTGGTCCAGGCGACCAAGTCACCCGTGCGGTACATACGCGAACCAGCGGCGCCGTAAGGGTTGGCGACGAAGCGATCCGAGGTCAGGTCGCTGCGGCTCAGGTAGCCCAACGCCAGCTGATCGCCCGCCAGATACAGCTCACCCGCGACACCCGGCGCCACCGGGTGCAAACGCGAATCCAGCACGAAAACCCTGGTGTTCCACACCGGACGGCCGATCGGCACCGACACCACGTCGGCGTCCACGACCTCGTGGTAGGTCACGTCGACCGCGGCCTCGGTCGGGCCGTACAGGTTGTGCAGACGCGCACCGGTCAGCTCACGCAGACGCTGCGCGGTCGGCGCGGGCAGCGCCTCACCGGAGGCGAACACCTGACGCAGGCGCGGCGCGGGCACGGTCGCGGCGTCGCCGTTCTCGTTGCCCAGCGTGGAGACGAACACCGACAGCATCGACGGCACGAAATGCGCCGTGGTGATGCCCTGTTCGGCGATGATCTGCGCGAGGTACACCGGGTCGCGGTGGCCGTCCGGCTTCGCGACGACCAGGCGAGCGCCGGTCTGCAAGGGCCAGAAGAACTCCCACACCGACACGTCGAAGGTGGCGGGAGTCTTCTGCAGCACGGCGTCGTCGGCGCCGATCGGGTACTCGTGCTGCATCCACAGCAGGCGGTTCACGATCGCGGCATGGCTGACCGCCACGCCCTTCGGCCGACCGGTCGAACCGGAGGTGAAGATGACGTAGGCGGTGTTGCCCGGACGCAGCGGGCGCACCCGCTCGGCGTCGGTGATCGGCGCACCGGAGGTCTGCGCCGAGCTCGGCAGGTCCTCGACGTATCGGGCGTCGACCGCGCCGTCGGTGACGAACCCGTCGCGGCGGGTGGTCAGCAGCAGGCTGGGCCGCGCGGTGTCGAGGATGTGACCGATGCGGTCGGCGGGCTGATCGGGGTCCAGCGGCACGTAGGCCGCGCCCGTCTGCAGCACCGCGTACATGGCGACGACCAGCTCGGTCGAACGCCGCATGGCAAGCGCCACCAGCGATTCCGGGCCGACGCCGGAGGCGATCAGCTCCCTGGCGATGCGGTTGGCGCGCTCCTGGAGCTCGCGATAGGTGAGCTGTTCGTCCTCGTAGACCAGCGCCATGGCGTCCGGGCTCGCCGCCGCCTGCGCGTCGAACAGCGAGACCAGCGTCTCGGTGGGCACCGCGTGGTCAGTGTCGTTCCAGTCGACGAGCACCTGCGCGTGCTCCTCGGGCGCGAGCAGATCGATGTCGCCGATCGGCACGTCCGGGTTCGCGATGACGGCCGCCAGGATGCGGTCCAGGCGACGCGCGAAGGCGGCCACCGTCGACTCGTCGAAAAGGTCGAGCGCGTAGGAGAATTCGGCCGACATGCCCGCGGCCTCGCCCAGCTCGTCCTGGGTCTCCTGCAGGGTCAGCTGCAGGTCGAACTTGGCCAGGCGGGCGTCGTAGTCGATGCCGTTGACCGAGAGGCCCGGCAGCTGCAGGGTGGCCTGCTTGGTGTTCTGGAAGGCCAGCATCACTTGGAACAGTGGGTGCCGCGCCTGCGAGCGGGCGGGGTTGAGCACCTCGACCAGCCGCTCGAACGGCACGTCGGAATGCGCGAACGCCTGCAGGTCGGTTTCCCTGGCCCGGTCGAGCAGTTCGGCGAAGGTGCCCGCGCCATCCACCTCGGTGCGCAGCACGAGGGTGTTGACGAACATGCCGATCAGGTCGTCGAGGGCGGCCTCACCGCGACCCGCGACCGGCGTGCCGATGGCGATGTCGGAGGTGCCGCTGGCCCGCGCGAGCAGCACCGCGAGGGCGCTGTGCATGACCATGAACAGCGAGGCGTTGTAGCGGCGGCCCAATTCCACAAGGGCGCGCTGGGTTTCGCCGGAGATCACGAACGCGTAGGTGCCGCCCTGGTAGGAGGCGACCGCGGGACGCGGATGATCGGACGGCAGCACCAACTCGTCGGGCAGGTCGGCGAGTTCGCGCGTCCAGTAGCTGATCTGGCTGGAGATCAGCGAACGCGGGTCGTCCTCGGAGCCCAGGATCTCGCGCTGCCAGAGCGCGTAATCGGCGTACTGGACCGGCAATTCGGCCCAGGTCGGCGCCTCCCACGTGGTGCGCGCCGCGTACGCGACGATGACGTCGCGCGACAGCGGCCCCATCGACCAGCCGTCGGCGGAGATGTGGTGCACCACCATGCCGAGCACGTACTCGGTCTCGCTGATCTCGAAAAGCCGTGCGTGCAGCGGTACTTCGCTGGTCACGTCGAAGGCCATGGTGGCCAGGTCGATCAGGTGCTCGAGCAGGGTCTCCTCGGTCACCCGGTACGGGGTGAGGTCCGGCACGATCTGCGCCGCGTCGAGGACCACCTGCACCGGGCCGCTCCCGGTCTCCGGGAAGACGGTGCGCAGCGACTCGTGCCGGTCGATCACGTCGATGACCGCGACCTGCAGCGCGGCCACGTCCAGCTCACCGGAGAGACGGATGGCAACCGGAATGTTGTTGACCGCCGAGGAGGTGTCGAAGCGGTTCAGGAACCACATGCGCTGCTGAGCGAGCGACAGCGGCACCTCTTCGGGCCGCTCGCGCGCGACCAGCGCCTTGCGCGCGCCGTCGCCCGCCTGCGATTCCACGCGGGCGGCGAGTGCGGCGACGGTGGGCGCCTCGAAGAGCATGCGCACCGGGACGCGGGTGTCCAGTGCGATGCCGACACGGGAGGCGACCTGGGTAGCGATCAGCGAGTTGCCGCCGAGGTCGAAGAAGTCGTCGTCGACGCCGACGCGGGGCAGGTCGAGCACATCGGCGAAGACCTGGGCGACGATCTCCTCGATCGGCGTTGCAGGAGCGCGGAATTCGCGCACCTCGAACACCGGCGCGGGCAGCGCGCGGCGGTCCAGCTTGCCGTTGACGGTCAGCGGGATCGCGTCGAGCGCCATGAACGCCGAGGGCACCATGTAGGCGGGCAGCCGGTCCGAGGCGGCGCGGCGGACGTCGTCGAGGTCGAGCTCGATACCGGGTTCGGCGACGACATAGGCGACGATGCGCTGGCCGCCGGGCTGGTCCTCGCGCACGATGACCGCGGACTGGGCGATACCGGGCTGTTCGAGGACGGCGGCTTCGATCTCGCCGAGTTCGATGCGGAAACCACGCACCTTCACCTGGTCGTCGGCGCGACCCAGGTACTCGAGTTCACCGAAGCGGTTCCAGCGCGCGAGGTCGCCGGAGCGGTACAGGCGCGAGCCCGCGCTGGCGGCATCGGCGAGGGGGTTGGCCACGAAGCGGGTCGTGGTGAGGTCGGGGCGGCCGAGGTAGCCGCGCGCCAATTGCGGTCCGGCGACGTACATTTCGCCGACCACGCCGACCGGGACCGGCTGGAGCCGGTTGTCCAGGACGTAGACGCTCAGGCCGGAGATGGCGCGACCGACGATGCTGCCGGAGGCGGCCTCGATGGTCGCGGCGTCCAGCGCACGGTAGGACACGTGCACCGTGGTCTCGGTGATGCCGTACATGTTGACCAGCACCGGTGAGGAATCGCCATGCCGGGCGACCCAATCCGACAAACGACGCAGCTCGAGGGCTTCACCGCCGAAGACCACGTAGCGCAGCGACAGCGGCGGCGCGGCGGGTCCCGCGGCACGGTCGGCCTCGGCGAGCTGGTAGAACGCCGAGGGCGTCTGGTTGAGGACGGTCACGCGCTCGTCGCGCAGCAGTTCCAGGAACTGCTCCGGAGACCGCGAGGTGAAGTAGTCGACAACGACCACCGTGCCGCCGAACAGCAGCGGACCCCACAACTCCCACACCGAGAAGTCGAACGCATACGAGTGGAACAACGTCCACACATCATCCGGACCGAAACCGAAATCACGATCGGTATTCGCGAACAACCGCACCACGTTCCGATGCGCGACCGCCACACCCTTCGGACGGCCCGTCGAACCCGACGTGTAGATCACGTAGGCGACGTTGTCGGGGTTCAGCGGCGCGGAGCGGTCCGCGTCGGTGATCGGCGTATCGGCGAAACCGTGTGCGGCGGTGGCGAATTCGTCCAGGACCACGGTGGGCAGGTCGTCCGGAACGGCCACGTCCACCGAGGCGTCGATGACGACGCTGGTCGGACGCGAATCCGCGAGCACGTAGGCGATACGGTCGGCCGGATAGGTCGGGTCGACCGGCACGTAACCCGCACCGGTCTTCACCACGGCGAGCAGCGCGACGACGAGTTCGATCGAGCGCGGCAGGATCACCGCGACCAGCGACTCCGGGCCCGCGCCGTCGGCGATCAGCCTGCGCGCCAAGACATTCGCGCGCTTGTCGAGCTCGGCGTAGGTCAGCGACTCCGCGCCGAACCGCGCGGCGACGTGCTCGGGGTAGGCGGCGACCGCCTGGTCGAACAGCGCGACCAGGGTGGTTTCGGGGTCGGCGAAACGCCCGGTGCCGCCGTCCGTGCCGGAGGACACCCAGTCGCGCGACACCGCGAGCCGCTCGTCGGCGGCGAGAACATCGATTTCGCCGACGACGACCGCCGGATCGGCGACGACGCTGCGCAGGATGCGCACGAAGCGCTCGGCGAAGGAGGCCACCGTCTCGGTGTCGAACATGTCGGTGGCGAACTGCACCGCCGCCGTCATGCCCTCGGGCTCGCCGTTGCCGCCGCGCTCCTCGGTGATGGTCCACTGCAGGTCGAACTTGGCGATGTCGACCTCGAGCTCGGTGGCGGTCACCGAAAGCCCGGGTAGTTCGAGCGCGCCGTGCGCCATCTCCTGGAAGGAGAGCATCACCTGGAACAGCGGGTGCCGCGCCTGCGAGCGAGTCGGGTTGAGCACATCGACGAGCCGCTCGAACGGCACGTCGGCGTAGGCGAACGCCGCGAGGTCGGTTTCCCTTGTGCGGGCGAGGAAGTCGGCGAAGGACACGCCGCTGTCCACGTCGGAGCGCAGCACCAGCGTGTTGACGAACATGCCGATCAGGTCGTCGAGCGCCTGCTCGCCGCGGCCCGCGATCGGGGTGCCGATCGCGATGTCGCTGGTGCCCGACAGGCGACCGAGCAGCACCGCGAGCGAGGCGTGCACGACCATGAAGAGGCTGACGCCCTGCGCGCGCGCCAATCCCGCAAGGGCGGTGTGCAATTCGGCGTCGATGTCGAAGCGCACCGTGCTGCCGCGGAAGCTCTGCACGGGCGGACGCGGCCGGTCGGTGGGCAGGTCCAGCTGGTCGGGAAGACCGCCGAGCTGGCGTCGCCAGTAGGCGATCTCACGGGCAGCCATCGAACCCGGATCGGCTTCCGAGCCGAGCAGTTCGCGTTGCCAGATGCTGTAGTCCTGGTACTGCACCGGCAGCGGCGACCACGCGGGCGCCTCACCGGCGGCCCGCGCCAGATACGCGGTGGCCACGTCCCGCGAAAGCGGGCCGAAGGAGAAACCGTCGGCCGCGATGTGATGCACCACGAACGCGACAGCGTGATCGGGCGTTCCGTTGGTCGACCCGCCGGTCACCTGGTAGATCCGCACCCGGATCGGCAGCTCGCGCGCCACGTCGAAGCCCGTGCTGGCGAATTCGGTGAGCACACCGGACAACTCGGATTCGTCGATGGCCTGCACCGAGATCGCCAAGTTGATCTCGTCGTCCGGCACGACCTGCTGGTAGCCGCCGTCACCGGACTCCGGGAACACGGTGCGCAGCGACTCCTGCCGCGCCATCACATCGTTGAGCGCCGCCTCGAGCGCCGGGATGTCGACATGTCCGCGCAACCGCACCACGAACGGCAAGTTGTAAGTCGGCGCCGACGGATCGAACTGGTTGATGAACCACATCCGCTGCTGCGCCAACGACAGCGGCACGCGGGCGGGCAGCTGCTGAGCCACCAGCGGCGGACGCGAACCCTCGCCCGGCCCCGCGGTCTCCGCGCGCGCGGCAAGACCGGCCACCGTCGGCGTCTCGAACAACGCGCGCACCCCGAGCTGGATGCCGAACGCCGCACCGATCCGCGACACCACCTGGGTCGCGACCAGCGAGTTACCACCCAGATCGAAGAAGTTGTCGTCGATACCGATCTGCTGCTGGCTCAGCACATCGGCGAAGATCCCGGCCACGATCTGCTCGGCCTGCGTGCGCGGCGCGCGATAACCGGCGTCCGCGGCGAACACCGGCTCCGGCAACGCCTTTCGATCCAGCTTGCCGGAAGTGTTGAGCGGGAACGCCTCCAACACCATCACCGACGCGGGCACCATGTAGCTGGGCAACTGCTCGGAGGCGAAGCGCGTCAGCTCCGCCGGATCGATCGAATGACCCGGCGCGGGAACCACATACGCCACCAACTGCTGACCGGTCGCGGTATCGACCACCAGCACCGCGGACTGGCTCACCGCCGGGTGCGCCAGCGTCACCGTCTCGATCTCGCCGAGCTCGATCCGCTGACCGCGGAACTTCACCTGGAAGTCGGTACGACCGATGTACTCCAACGTGCCCGCGGGGCTCCACCGCACTAGGTCGCCGGTGCGGTACATGCGCTCACCGTTCGTGCCGAACGGGTTGGCCACGAAGCGATCCGAGGTCAGGTCGGGGCGACCGCGATAACCGCGGGCCAGCTGACGCCCGCCCAGGTACAACTCACCGGGGGCGCCGATCGCGGCCGGACGCAACCGCGAATCCAGCACGTAGACCTCGACGTTCCACTCCGGGATGCCGATCGGCACCGTCACCGTGTCGGCGGCGGTGGCCTCCCAGTAGGTCACCGAGACCGCGGCCTCGGTGGGTCCGTACAGGTTGTGCAGGCCAGCGGAGGTGATCGCGCGGAAGCCCGCGGCGGTCTCCGGCGGCAGCGCCTCGCCGATCACGAACACCGCGCGCAGCGTCGCGCACTGCTCGGCGGTGGCGTGCGCGACGAACACCGTCAGCATCGAAGGCACGAAGTCGGTGACCGTCACGCCGTGGCGCTGGATCATCTGCGCCACGTACAACGGGTCGCGGTGCCCGTCCGGGGCGGCGACGACCAGCTTCGCGCCGACCATCAACGGCAGGAAGTAGCCCCACAGCGACACGTCGAAGGTGGTCGCGGTCTTCTGCAAGTAGACGTCGGCGGCGGTGAGCCGGTACTCGTCCAGCATCCACAGCTGCTGGTTGACGATCGCGTGATGGGTGACCGCCACACCCTTCGGGCGACCCGTGGAACCCGAGGTGTAGATGACGTAGGCGGTGTTGGCCGGGCGCAGCGGCGCCAACCGGTCCGCGTCGGTGACCGGCGCGTCGGAGAACTCCGACACATCCAGGGTGTCGATCTCGACTCGCCGCACCGTTTCCGGCAGTTCCAGGTCGTCGTGCGAGAGCGTCAGCACGCACACCGGATCGGCGGATTCGAGGATGTAGGCGGTGCGATCGGCCGGATGATCCGGATCGATCGGCACATACGCGCCACCGGCCTTGAGCACCGCGTGCATGCCGATGACCAGCTCCAGCGAACGCCGCATACCCAAAGCCACCAGCGACTCCGGGCCCACGCCGTCGGCGATGAGGAACCGCGCCAGCCGGTTGACCCGCGCGCCGAACTCGGCGTAGGTCAGCGTTTCACCCTCGAAATCGAGGGCGATGTTGTCCGGAGTCAGCGGGATCTGGGCGTCCAGCAACGCCGCCAAGGTGGTCTCGGGAACGTCCTGTTCGGCGTCGTTCCACTCCACCAGCGTGGTCTCGCGCTCGGCTTCGGTGGTGACCGGCAGCTCCCAGACGCGCGCGTCGGCGTCGGCGGCCAGGAACCGGTCGAAGAACTCCAGGAACCGGCCGTGGTGGGCGCGCGCCTCGTCGGCGGTGTAGAGATTCGGGTTGGTCTCGAAGTCGATGTGCGAGCTGGTGCCCGACTGATAGAAATTGACGCCCAGGTCGTCGATGCTGCCGGTGGACAGCACGTGCATCCGACCGGCCATCGGGCCGAGCATCATCTCGCTGGTGAACAGCATGATGTTGACCCACGGGCCGAAGAACTGCGTGGCCACCATGCCGTCACCGGCCGCGTCGCGACGGATGTCCTCGTGCCGGTAGCGCTGGTGCCGCAGCGCGCCGGACACCTCGATCTGCACCGACTTCAGCAACTCGGCGACGGTCGTGTCGTGCCCGACGCGCAGCCGCAGCGGCACGATGTTGGAGGCCACACCGCCGGAACGACGCATGGTCGCGGTGGTGCGCGCGGTCACCGGCAGGCTGAGGATCACGTCCTCGGCGCCGGTCAGCTGGGCGAGGTAGGTCGCGAAACCGGCGATGAGCAGACCGGCGGGCGAGTTGTCGTGACGGGCGACGGCCTCGGCGAGCAGCGCGTCCTGATCCGGCGACAGCGCGGCGCTGGAGATCCCGTTGACCGGCGCGGGCGGGGCCGAACGACCGGCCAGACTGGAGCCCTCTTCGAGCCCGGCGACCCGCTCGGCCCAGTGCTGCTTGTCGGCCTGGAAGCGGGAGCTGTCGCGGTAGGCGATCTCCGACTCGTAGAGCGTCTTCAGGTCGGCGGCCTTGGCCGGTTTCGGCTCTTCGCCGTTGACCGCGGCCGTGTAGTGCGCGGCGATCCGGGACATGAAGGTGATCGCGCCGAAGCCGTCGAGCACGATGTGGTGCGCGCGCGAATACCAGAACCAGCGCTTGTCCTCGAGCCGCAGGGCGGCGGCGCGGACCAGGCGGTCGCCGACGATGTTCAGCGGGCGGCTGTACTCGGCGCGCATCCACTCGGCGGCCGCGGCCTCCGGGTCCTCGGCATCGCGCAGGTCGACGTACTCCAGCGTGGCGTCCTGCGTGGGGTCGACGGTCTGGAACGGCTGACCGTCGAGCTCGACGACCTTCAGGAAGCCGGAGCCGAGCTCCAGCGCGGCCTCGCGGCTGGCCCGCTCCAGCGCGGCGAGATCGAGCTCACCCCGCAGGTCGACATATTGTGCGATATTGATCGGCACCTGCGGATCGACGTGCTGGGCATACCAGATGCCCAGCTGTGCGGGCGACAGCGGGAAGAATTCGCCACCAGCTTCGCCGTTCCCGCCGAAATCCAGCCGGTCCAACCGTAACCTCGCTTCCGGAACACCACGCAAGCGCTCCCCGACGACACCCGGACAGGACGCACACCTTTCACAGCGTGGCGCCTGCGTCCCCGGGTTCAGTTCTCGTATCAATCAAGCTAAAAAAGTTCACTGGCACTATCTGTCCAGTGGGCCGATCTTGTTACATGGGACCGACCACTACCCACCGACCGGCCGAGCCGGGACATTTGTCGCTGATCACCGGAACAATCTACCCGCGCCTACCCTCAGCGACCAACCAAGATCCATAGCGGTGGAACATCACCGCTGGCAGGGCGTTCGGGTCGAGTTTGCTGAATTCGGTGTAGCGGTTCTCACAGCGAGATGGCTCACGCCACGAGACGCGGTCCGCCGGAGGGTCGTTCCGCCGCCCCGTCCGGACCCACCTGTCGCGCAGTCCGCTTCGGCGTCGCCACCAGCGCCGACGGGGCCCTAGCTACTTTTCGTTGGAACCGATGCCGACCCGGCCGCGTCTAGTTGGTTGTCGGTATGTTCTAGGCCCAGCACGGTCGGGGCGGAGTAGCGGAGGGGTCGGGCGTGGGCATCGAGATTCCGGAGCCGTTGCAGTGGGCTGCGAAATATGTTGTGGGGGCGGGGGATTGGCCCGAGGGTGATGAGACCGCGATGCGTCGGGTGGAGTCGGCGTGGTCGGGTTTGGCGGAGACGTTGCGGGGGTTGGATTCCGAGGCGACCCATGTGGTGAAGGCCGCGATCTCGGCGTTGGATGGTGAGACCGGGGCGGCGTTGTCGTCGCATTGGGAGAAGTTGGGTGGGGGCGCGGGGGCGTTCGATGGGCTGATCAAGCATGTGGAGACGTTGGCTGATCAGATCGGGGATGGTGCTGCTGATATCGAGCACACCAAGTTGGTGATCATCGCGTCGTTGGTGATCTTCGCGGTGGAGATGGCCGCGGCGTTGGCGGCGATGGCGACGGGGGTGGGTGCGCCCGCGGGTGCGGCGGCGGGCGCGGCGGCGCGGGCGGCGACGCAGGTGGCGATCCGGGTGGCGATCAAGCAGCTGGTCAAGCGGATCATCTCGAAGGCGGCGATGAAGGCGGCGGGGCGGGCTGCGTTGCGTGGGGCGTGGGAGGCGGTGTTGGAGGAGGCCTTCCTGGATGTGGGGTTGAAGTTGGCGCAGGTGGCGGCGGATCGGCGGGATCCGTTGTCGAAGGAGGAGTGGGTCGAGTCGGGCAAGACGTTGTTGACCGCGGGGGTGGCGGGGGCGACGGAGGGGTTGTTGGGTGGGTCGGGTGGTCCGGGGCGGGGTGGGAATCCGTTGTCGGAGGGGTTGAAGGAGGCGGGGAAGGAGACGTTGACGGGGTTGGCGGGGGAAGTCGCGGCGGCGGCGACGGATGCGGCGTTGAACGATAAGCCGTTCGATTTGGGGGAGGTGTTCACGACCGAGACGTTGACCTCGTCGTTGGCCGGGGGTGTGCAGTCGGGGATCGAGTCGGCGGGGGATCGTGGGGGTGATGAGGGGGCCGGGGATCCCGGTGATCAGGGGGATCGGGACCAGCAAGACGATCCTGGGCAGGATCAGCAGGACGATCCCGGGCACAGCCAGGATGAAAGTCGGCAGGGCGATCAGGGTCAGCAGAACCAGAATCAGCAGGGTGATCCGGGACGGGATCAGCAGGATCCGGGGCGGACGCAGCCGTCGGGGACGCAGAACGATCCTGGTCAGCAGACCCAGCCCGCGGGTGATCAGCAGTCACAGCCCTCGCAGCAGCAGTCGACGCAGCCCTCGGGTCAGCAGTCGCAGTCGACGGATCAGTCGACCCAGCCGACGGGCCAGTCGACCCAGCCAACGGGCCAACAGTCACAGCCGTCGGAACAGCCCACGCAGCCGACGCAACCCTCGGACCAGCAGAATCAGCCATCCGGCCAACAGAGCCAGCCGTCGGACCAGTCGAGCCAGCCCTCCGGCCAGCAAAACCAGCAACCAGACCAGCCCACGGACCAGTCGAGCCATCCATCCGGCCAACAGAACCAGCCGTCGAGCCAGCCCACTCAGCCGTCTGGACAACCGTCGCAGCCGGATCAGCAGAGTCAGCCGTCTGATCAGCAATCCTCGGACCGACCCGGCCAGCCGTCGGGCCAACAAACGCAGCCCTCGGAACAGCCGACCGGGCAACAGCCACAGCCCTCCGGCCAGCAGGCGCAGCCCTCCGCCCAACAGCCGCAGCCGCCCGCCCAGTCGAGCGACCCCACGCATCCGTCGACAGGTCAGCCGACCCAGCCCGGTCAGAACACCCAGCAAGACCAGTCTTCGAGCACCGAGCCGACCCGGTCCCAGCGCAACGACTCGCCACCGACCACGCCGAGCCCTGGCTCGACAACTGATATCCCGACCGGCAGCGACCCATCAGCTCAACGTCCCGCCCCGGACACCTCCGATCAGTCCGGCCGCGAGAACAACCCCACATCGAACACCCCGCCCGGTTCGGTCCCTACGCAACCGACCACGCCGTCCTCGCCGAGCAACCCCACCATCCCGACCTCCGGTATCCCAGGAACGACTCCTTCCCAGGAACCGTCCCGCCCGGCGGACGACCGCACCCCGTCTACACCGTCGACTCCTGAGAACGGCACTCCGTCTACACCGTCGACTCCGGGAACCACGACCCCGTCGAACCCCGCTACGACACCGTCCACCCCGACCGCGTCGAACCCGGGACCATCGAACCCGGACAGCGCGACAACATCGTCGACCACTCCGCCGGGCACCACCGGCACTCCCGCCTCGGGCCCTCCGACCACCCCTGCGCCCACCGCGCCCGCTAACAGCACCCCCGCAACGAATCCCACCGGGCCGACGACGACCAGCCCCACCACGTCGAATCCGACCGCCCCCGTATCGACGGACACCAGCACCGCCTCCGCAACGGCGACAGCCACTCCGTCAGCACCCGCGTTCCCGGCCTCCTCACCCACCGACACCGCGCGCCCCACCGGCGACAGCGCCCCCGCATCCACCCAGGCGGGCACGGGGGCCACCCCTGCTCCGAACACGCCCACCACCGGCACTCCCGCCTCCAGCACGCCGACCACCGCACAGCCCGGAACCACCCCGAACCAACCGGCGGCAACCACCCCGAGCACCGGTCCGCAAAATCAGCCGACCCAGCGCCCCGGCACCGCACCAAACCCCGCATCCCCCAATCAATCTCCGGCAGACACCCGAACTCCCGGTACTCCGGCAACTTCCGCGAACACTGCCCAGCGCCCCGGCACCGCACCAAACCCGGCAGCCCCCACCCCATCTTCGGCAGACACGGGAACTCCCGGCACGCCGCCAACGCCCACGAATGCTGGCCAACCCACCGGAACCACCCCGAACACTGCCACCGAGGCCGCACCGACCCAGCGCCCGAACACGCCCGCGAGCCACGGCATCGAGCCTTCCACCGCTCCCCGCCCGAGCACGCCCACGAACACTCAGCCCTCCACCAACTCGCCCTCGAACACCCCCGACTCCGGCGAACCGACACAGCCGCGTCCGAACGACGAATCCCCGGCGAACCAGACTCCCGCGCAACAGAAGCCAAACCCGCTCGGCCCCGCCAACCGCCCCGGCTTCGACCCCGCGAACCACAAATTCATCGCCCACTACAACGACGGCCGTCCCATCCCCCGCGACCCCTTCTACGCGGGCCAATACAACCCGCACATCGGCCGCTATCAACCCACCGAAGCCGAAATCCGCGCCGAACGCGAACAGCTCCAGAACAACTCGAACAGCCCGGACACCACGACGACCAACACCGCGTCATCCGGCTCAACCTCCGACACCCCAACGCATCCCGGCAACAGCGCCTATCCGGTCCAGCCGCAGCCCAACGCGACCACACCGACCAGCACACCTGCCGATCCGGGCCGCCCGCAGACGCCACTCCCCAACGTCCGCGCACCGGAATCGTCTCCCCCGCAACAGGGTCAACCGCACACCCGCGCGACCCCGCAAAACACCAACCTGCACAACACACCCCACCGCCCCGGTCCGCAGCCGCCCCACACGACTCCGCAGTACGCCGACCCCCGCAACACACCTAACCACCCCGCATCTCAGAACGCCGATCCAAGCGACATACCGAATCGCACCACCACCCCCGACCCTCGCGAGACGGCGGACTTCACCCGTCAACCGAATACGAACTCCCCCACCAACCCCGACACCTACCAGCGCTCCTACCAGGAATGGCGCGAACTGTTCGAGCAACACGAATACAATCCCCACTCGAACCCCTGGAATACCGAAACCAGCCCGACTCAACGGCCATACCCCAACACCCCGACTCATTCCAACCAACAGCACCAAACCACTGACCCCGCCCGGATCCCCACGCAACCGTCGACGTCGAGTCACGCCAACACCCCGATCAACCCGACGAGCATCCCTTCCCTGCAGACGGACGAACCAGCGGCGCTTCCGACCGCCCCCGCCTCTCAAAACCGAACACCGGGCGACATCGCCGACCGCATCGGGAGAACTCAACCGGGCCCTCACGGCACACCGCACACGGCAGCCGATCAGACCGATACCGGTGAACCGTTACACGATCTACCGACCCAGCCACTCCCCGTGGTTCCGGCGACACAGTTGAGCCCTCGGTTGCAACGCTACTTCGATCTGGGGCAGAACACGCCAGCTGGTCGATCGTATTATGAAGAGTCCGACACGGAAATGCGAGAATATGCTCACTGGGTCATCCCGGCCGTTGGATTCTATACGGTGGACATGCACGGAGACCCGAGTGCTGTAGGGATTGGCGACGACGAGCTCTCGCCCGCAGACCTTGCCGCCCTAATTCGAGCTGATCCGCGTTGGCGCAACCAGCCGATCCGGTTGCTCTCCTGCGAAACAGGACAGGGTGAAAACCCCTTTGCCCAGCACCTCGCCAACGAGCTGGGCGTGCAAGTATGGGCGCCCAATGAGATCGCATGGACAGGCGAGGACGGACACATTGTGGTCGCGACCGAAGTCTGGGACCCGGTCCTGGGCGAGAATCAGGCCAAGGAACCGCCGGATGGTCATTGGGTACTGTTCGAACCACAGGATAAATAGGCAAGGAGGATATATTGGTGAAGATCGCGCGCCTGTTCGACGATATCGACCCATCGGGTACGCCGATAATCGAGTCCCGCCGGAAAATTACGGACTCGGCAACCAAGGAGAGGATTCTCGGCTTCCTGCGTGGTGGAGCGGTCATTCTCGCAGCAAACGGAAAATCGGTCGACATGATCGACGCAACCAACGGGAAAGTTGTACCGCGCGTATACAAGACCGACGGCGCATGGATATGGACTGCCGCTGCCCGATACTATCTCGAAAAATATGACATCGCTCCGGAGGACGAGTTCCTGCTTTACATCGCGTCGCATGGATATCAGGCATCGACGCCGGATCCTGATATGCGCCATCAGGCGTATGTCGAGTTGACAAATAGATCGAAATAAGCAGCCACGTCATTGTGGCCCTCACCACGGCGTTCGACTGGTCGCGCGATCCAGGTGACTTCGCCGGTCGGACGCGCGGCCCGGACGGTCTTCCGGAGGAGTTCCTGTTCCACGTGCGGGATGCGGGCTACCGGCCGCCCCGGACGGAGAAACTATGTGGGGTGACCTCTAGTAGTTGACAACAGCGCATCGGCAGCCGACGAAATCCGGCGAACTTTCGATGCGGTGACGTCTGCGGGCCTCCGATCGGAGATGACCCGAGGCGCTACCGATGCAGAGATCGATTCGATGGCGGCCGCCCAGGGCGTGGCTACGGTCCCGGAGGCGGTCCGCGAGATCATGAGATTGCTCGGCAAAAAGGCCCCAGCATGGTTCTCTGGCACGACATTCGGCGTCGACGCCGTGAACTCCGCGGTCAAGAGAAAAGCTATGGAATGCCTCGAGGAAGCCGAATCGCACGAGATGCAGGATCCCGAGCATCTACTTGTAGTCGCCGAAGGGAAATCCTACAGTTACCTCGTTATCGACGGCACTGATCTCGCGCACCCAGACCCGCCGTTGTGGCTGCTCGACGAGTCCGGAAGAATTGAGAAGCGGTGGGATTCCGTAACCTCCTGGTTCGCCCTCCGTGGTGAAGGCGTGATCGAGCGCAAACGCAAGCTTGCCGACCGACGAGCCAAGGGCCGTCCGGACACCCGGAGAGAGGCCTACTTTCGTTGGGGCACTTCCAAACCCGAAGCTTCTGAGAGTTAACGACCTTCGGAAACAGGAAAGAACCGACTGAGTTCCAGCCATCCCGACGGCGTCGAGTGGAGATCGAACATACCAGCGATAGGGTCCTAATCGCGATCAAACTTCCGAATCAGCAATTAGTTAGCAAACGAGGGGGACGAATGCCCAGTTTGAACACCGTCGGGATCTACCGGGAGATGTACCGGAATCCGAAAAATGAGTTGCCGTCGCTACGAGATGCTCAGGCGACGCAACCGCTCACCGATCGGCACGCGATCCTGGAGTACATGCGTTCAGCACCACCGGTTTTCGACGTACTGGAGGACGTCACCGACCTGCTCGACGGCAGTACAGCGATTCCGGGCGGGCCTTCGTTGATCTCGGATGGACGGTGGATTTGGCGGGTGGATTCGATCCACTACCTAGCGACCTACCGATTGAACTTTCCGGAGGAATTCCTGTACCACGTACGGGATGCGAGCTATCAGCCGCCGACCACGGTACCGGACAGCGACGAGTTCGATACCGACGTGCTGTCCTACTTCTGACCCCCAGCAACTCCCCCGCCCCGCCGAGATCGTTCGCCCTTGCCACAGACGTTTCCTAAGCCTCACAGAGGCGACGGCTTTGTGAGGCGTAGGAAAGCTGTGTGCCGATCCGACGCTTCAACCCCTCGTCGACGCACGACCGAACCGAGGGACGGGCGCCGCGGGGCTCCGCCGGGCGATCGCTGAGCCGCCGAATCTCAGCGACGGCCCCATCCGCCCTCCGGTACCGAGTGCCGGTCGCGCCCCGGGTCGTAGAGATGGGAACCGGTGCACGACAGAGCCGGTGTCAGGGCGCGGCCGACGAGGATGACGGCCGCTTGCCGCAGCTCGGCGGCTTCGACCTGGTCGGCGATGTCGGCGAGGGTGCCGCGGAGGACTAGCTGTTCGGGCTGGCTGGCCCGGTAGACGACCGCGACGGGGCAGTCAGGTCCGTAGTCGGCGGTGAGTTCGGCTGCCAACGTGCGGATGCGGGTGATGGCCAGGTGCAGGACGAGGGTCGCGCGGGTGTGGGCGAAGTTGGCCAGCGCTTCGGATTCCGGCATGGCGGTGGAACGGGCTTGGGTGCGGGTGAGCACGACCGACTGGACGAGTTCGGGGACGGTCAGTTCCGTGCCGAGCAAGGCGGCCGCGGCGGCGTAGGCGGGGACGCCAGGGGTGACGTCCCAGGGGATGCCGTGGGCGTCGAGGCGGCGGGTCTGTTCGGTGAGCGCCGAGTAGAGGGACGGGTCGCCGGAGCAGAGCCGCGCCACGTCGCGGCCGGATTCGTGGGCGCGTACCAGGTGGGCGGTGATCTGGTCGATGTCGAGGCGCTGGGTGTCGATCAGTTCGGTGTCGGGCGCGCAGTGGGCCAGCACCTCGGGGTCCAGGTAGGTGCCCGCGTAGAGGCAGACCGGGGAGGTGCGCAGGAGGGTGACCGCTCGCACGGTCAGCAGGTCCGCGGCGCCCGGCCCGGCCCCGATGAAGTGCACGGTCATGCGGGTCAGTGTATGTGGGCGAAGTCCGGCCATAGTCCGCGCACGGCCGGAGTGAAGGCGGAGCTTCCTGCAGCAGCGTGACCCTGTCTCAGCGGCCTCGTGAGGTCGTAGGCCAACCAGCTCGAGTCCAGCGGCGGGATGTTCCAGCGCTCGTCGGTCGCCGCGCAGGCCGATCAGCAAGCTGACCGAACCACACGGCGGTTCGCTCCCCTGCCGCAATAAGCCGCCGCGTCTGATCAGAGGTTTAAGGCGCCAGCCCCCGCGATCAGGCGGTCGCGTCGAAGTGCGCGATCACCTTGGTCGGCCGCAGCCGAACCACCAGTTCCCCGGGCACTCCATTGCGCTTCCCGAACTCCTCGGCCCGATCTTCACCCATGTACCGCCCACCGAGCGCCGTCGCGGTGCGCAGCAACTCGTCCGGATCCTCGGACATCGTGACCACGCCCTGAATCTGAACCGACGCGTACGGCGGCTCCTCCAGATCGACGCACAGCGCGACCCGCCCATCGCGCGTGAAGGCCCGGCCCTTGGCGGTCTCCTTCCCGGTGTTGAACACGATCTCCTCGCCCTCGACGAGGAACCACACCGGCGTGACGATCGGACGCCCGTCCGCCGCCACGAAGGCGACCTTGCCCGTCCGCGTGCCGTGCTCGAGAAATTCGCGCACCTTGGGATCCGACAGAGAGGTCATGCGCACACCCTAACGGGCGCTGCCCGGCGAAGTCCGTCGTCAGCCTGCGCATGGCCGGAGGCGGAGGTACATCTTGGCCCAATGACGACCGACACATACGAGTACAAGAGCGAGTACGCCCGGCGGTACTACGCGCTCGGAAGGCCGAGGGCGAGGCACGCGGAGAGGCACGGGCACTGCTGACAATGCTCCGCGCCCGACGCAGCCGAATCCCGATCGAAACCGAAGTCCGCCTGCGCGGGTGCGCTGACGCGGATCTGCTGAACAGCTGGGTCGAACGGGCTGCCACCGCGAAAACCATCGACGAGATGCTCGGCTGATTGTGGCTTCCGGCCGGTTCTTGGAAGCAGTTCCCTACCCGTCCTCCCCCAACAACATCCCCTTCTGCTCCCACACCCGCTCCCGGATCGCATCGACCACCGCCGCGACCTCCGGCCTGCGCAACGTCTCCGTCCGCGTCACCAACCAGTACGCCAACTGCACCGAAACCTCGTCTCGCAGAACCCGCACCAGATCGTCGTGGCGGTCGGCCATGAAGCAGGGCAGTAGCCCGAGCCCCGCCGCCGCGCGCGTCGCCTCGACGTGCACGAAAACGTTTGTGGATGAGATGGATTCGCGCATGGAAGGGGCGAAGCTGGAGGCCAGGTCGAGGTCGTCGACTTGGAGCATGGAGTCGATGAAGTAGACCAGCGGGTACCGCGCGAGATCCTCGATGCCTGCGGGGATTCCGTTCTCGCGCAAATATTGTCGCGAGCCGTACAAACCCAGCCGATAGTCGGCGAGCCGAATCGCCTTGGCGCGGTGTACCTGCGGCTCGCCGACGACGACCTCGATGTCCAGCCCGGACCGCTGCTGGGAAGCGCGACGGGTGGCCGTCACGATCTCGACGGCGATCTTCGGATGCCTGCGTTGCACCTGCGCCACCGCGGGCGCAGCGAGGTAGGCGCTGAATCCGTCGGTGGCCGAGAGGCGCACGACTCCCTCGAGCGTCCGGTTACCGGCCGGGTCGGCGGCCAGCGACTTGACTGCCGATTCGACGGCTTCGGCGGCGGCCAGCGCGTCGCGGCCGAGGTCGGTGAGTTCCCAGCCGCCGGTCACCCGGGTCAGCACGCGCCCGCCGAGCGTTTCCTCGAGCGCGGCGATGCGGCGGGAGATGGTGGTGTGGTTGATGCCGAGTTCGTCGGCGGCGGACACGAAGCGACCGGATCGGCCCACCGCGAGCAGCACCAGCAGGTCGTCGGCGCTGGGACGGCGGCCGAATCCGGGGGAAGCCGGACTCATATCTGCATCTTTGCAGATTGGTCGTGCACATCTGGGCATTGCCACCGACAGAGATCTGCACGAATACTCGTTCCAGCCACAACGTGTGTGCCGCATCACAGATGAGGGGTGATGTGGCTCCCGTCATGAAGGAGAGTTCGATGAGCGTGCGCGAAATCGCGACGGACAGCGATCCCAGTCCGACACCCACCGGTCTACGGCGGGTCGTCTCCGCTTCGATGGCGGGCACGGTCGTCGAATGGTACGAGTTCTTCCTCTACGGCACGGCCGCCACGCTGGTGTTCAGCAAGGTGTTCTTCGCCAAGGGGACCAGCGATCTGGACGCGATTCTCGCCGCGTTCGTCACCTACGCGGTCGGCTTCGCGGCGCGACCGCTCGGCGGCATCGTCTTCGGACACTTCGGCGATCGCTACGGACGCAAGAAGCTGCTGCAATTCAGCCTGCTGCTGGTCGGCAGCGCGACGTTCCTGATGGGCTGCCTGCCAACCTTCGGGCAGATCGGCTACTGGGCGCCCGCACTGCTGGTGACCCTCCGTTTCATCCAAGGCTTCGCGGTGGGTGGCGAATGGGGCGGCGCGGTGCTGCTCGTCGCCGAACACAGTCCCAGCCGCAGTCGCGGTTTCTGGGCGAGCTGGCCGCAGGCGGGTGTGCCCGCGGGCAATCTGCTGGCCACGGTCGTGCTGCTCGCGCTGACCTCGACACTTTCGGACGCCGCGTTCCTGTCCTGGGGCTGGCGGGTCGCGTTCTGGCTGTCGGCGGTGGTCGTGCTGGTCGGCTACTACATCCGCACCAAGGTCACCGACGCGCCGATCTTCCTGGAGGCGCAGCGCGAGGCCGAACAGCTCGAGGCGACCTCGTTCAGCGTAGTCGAGGTGCTGAAGCGTTATCCCCGAGGCGTTTTCACCGCGATGGGCCTGCGCTTCGGCGAGAACATCATGTACTACCTGGTGGTCACGTTCTCCATCACGTACCTGAAGGTGCACGTCGGTGCGGACACGAAGACCATCCTGTGGTGGCTGCTGGCGGCGCACGCGGTGCACTTCGCGGCGATCCCGCTGGCCGGGCACCTGTCCGACCGATTCGGCAGGCGGCCGGTGTATCTCGTCGGCGCGCTCACCGCGGGCACCTGGGGTTTCTTCGCCTTTCCGATGATGGACAGCGGAAGCCACCTGGTCATCATGTCGGCGATCATCGTCGGGCTGGTCTTTCACGCGCTGATGTACGCGGCCCAGCCCGCGATCATGGCGGAGATGTTCCCCACCCGGATGCGCTATTCCGGTGTGTCCCTCGGCTATCAGGTCACCTCCATCGTGGCGGGCTCGCTCGCGCCGATCATCGCGGTCCGGCTGCTCGACAGCTTCGGCTCGTCGGTGCCGATCGCCTGGTACCTGGCGGGCGCCGCGGCCGTCACAGTGGTGGCCGTGCTCTTCGCCAGGGAGACAAGCGGTCTCGACCTGCAGGCGGTCGACCGGGCCGACGCCGAGGTGACCGCTCGATGACCGACCTACTCGGACGGCGCGCCCTGGTCACCGGCGGCGCGAGCGGCATCGGCGCGGCCTGCGCGCGCGAGCTCGCGGCCCGCGGCGCGGAGGTCACCGTGGCCGACATCGACGGCGACGGCGCCCAGAAGCTGGCCAACGAGATCGGCGGAAAGCCGTGGCAGGTCGACCTTCTCGACGTCGCCGCGCTCGAAGACCTGCGCCTCGAGGCGGACGTGCTGGTGAACAACGCCGGAATCCAGCGCATCCATCCGATCGAGGACTTCCCGCCCGCGCAGTTCCGCGACATCCTCACCCTGATGGTCGAAGCGCCGTTCCTGCTCATCCGCGCGGCGCTGCCGCACATGTACCGCAACGGATTCGGGCGCATCGTCAACATCTCGTCGGTGCACGGGCTGCGCGCCTCGGCGTACAAGGCCGCCTACGTGACGGCCAAGCACGGCCTGGAAGGGCTGTCCAAGGTCACCGCGCTGGAGGGCGGCGCGCACGGCGTGACCAGCAACTGCGTCGACCCCGGTTACGTCCGAACACCATTGGTGGACAAGCAGATCGCCGATCAGGCCAGAACGCACGGCATCCCGGAACAGCAGGTGATCGAGAAGATCATGCTCACCGAGAGCGCCATCAAGCGGCTCGTCGAACCCGACGAGGTCGCGGCTCTGGTCGGCTGGCTCACCGGCCCACACGCGGGCATGGTCACCGGCGCGTCCTACACCATGGACGGTGGGTGGAGCGCTCGATGAGTCGGCCGGTCCGCGCGGGATCAGCCGGTTCGGTTCAGCGCCGACAGCGCCATCTCGCGCAGGATCGGCCGCGCCTTGCTCGCGGTCGCGGGCGGCGCGCTGTGCGGGGTCGAGTTGAGCAGGCCGAACGCGGCGTGCGCCTGCACCCGCGCCCCCTCCTCGGGCAGCCCAGGATGCAGTTTGCGCAACACCTCCACCCAGACCTCGACGTACTGGCGCTGGGTGCGCCGCAGCTCGCGACGCGGCCCGGCGGGCACGTTGTCCAGGTCACGGTCCTGGATGCGGATGAGTTCGGGCTCGCCGAACGCGAAGTCCAGATGGAAGTCGATCAGACCTTCCAGCGCGGCCTCGGCGGAGTTGGCGCCGACCACGACGGCCCGGCCACCGGCCAGCAGCCGCTGACTGACCCCGACCAGCAGCTCGACCAGCAGCGCCTCCTTGTTCGGGAAGTGCCGGTAGACCGCGGGGCCGCTGATGCCGACGGCCGCGCCGAGATCGTCGAGCCGCACGCCGAGGAAACCCCGATCGGCGATGAGCCGCGCCCCCGCCTCCAGCAATTGCTTGCGCCGCTCCGCCTTCAGCTGCTCGCGGCGGGTGAGTGCCACAGCTTCCGTGCCGGTCACACCCGCTCCTTTCACCCGATCTGGACAACTCGGTTAATCGATATTAACCTGAATTCCAGTTATCGGCGACTAACTGGACGGCGGACGTGATGACGGTTACCCAAGAGGTCGGCAACCGCGCGGCGCACGAGGCGCTCACCAGCGACCTGCGCGCTCGGCTGGCGGCGGCCGCGCTCGGCGGGCCCGCCAAGGCGCGGGAGCGGCATATCGCGCGCGGCAAGCTGCTGCCGCGGCAGCGGGTGGATCAGCTGCTCGATCCCGGCAGCCCGTTCCTCGAGCTCTCCCCGCTCGCGGCGAACGGCATGTACGGCGACGAATGCCCCGGCGCGGGCGTGATCGCCGGGATCGGTCGGGTGTCGGGACGCGAGTGCGTCATCGTGGCCAACGACGCCACGGTCAAGGGCGGCACCTACTACCCGCTCTCGGTGAAGAAGCACCTGCGGGCGCAGGAGGTGGCGCTGCAGAACCGGCTGCCCTGCCTGTACCTGGTCGACTCGGGCGGCGCGTTCCTGCCGCACCAGGACGAGGTGTTCCCCGATCGCGAGCACTTCGGCCGCATCTTCTACAACCAGGCGACCATGAGCGCCAAGGGCATCGCGCAGATCGCGGCCGTGCTCGGGTCCTGCACCGCGGGTGGTGCGTACGTGCCCGCGATGAGCGACGAGGCGGTGATCGTGCGCGACCAGGGCACGATCTTCCTCGGCGGCCCGCCGCTGGTGAAGGCGGCCACCGGCGAGGTGGTCACGGCCGAGGAGCTGGGCGGCGGCGCGCTGCACTCACGCACCTCAGGCGTCACCGACCACCTGGCCGAGGACGACCAGGACGCGCTGCGCATCGTGCGCCGCATCGTGGCCACCTTGGGCCCGCGACCGCAAAGCCCCTGGGAGATCACGGCTTCCAGGCCGCCCGCGCTGCCCGAGTCCGAGCTGTACGACGTGGTGCCGGTCGACCTGCGCACCCCCTACGACGTGCGCGAGGTCATCCACCGCATCGTGGACGGCGGCGACGGCGAGAGCGGATTCCACGAGTTCAAGGCGGAATACGGCAAGACGCTGGTCACCGGGTTCGCGCGCATCCACGGCCACCCGGTGGGCATCGTCGCCAACAACGGCGTGCTGTTCAGCGAATCCGCCATGAAGGGCGCGCATTTCATCGAGCTGTGCGACAAGCGCGAGATCCCGCTGCTGTTCCTGCAGAACATCACCGGCTTCATGGTCGGGCGTGATTACGAGGCGGGCGGCATCGCCAAGCACGGCGCGAAGATGGTGACCGCGGTGGCCTGCGCGCGGGTGCCCAAGCTGACCGTCGTCATCGGCGGTTCCTACGGCGCGGGCAACTACTCGATGTGCGGGCGCGCGTATTCGCCGCGCTTCCTGTGGATGTGGCCGAACGCGCGGATCTCGGTGATGGGCGGCGAGCAGGCCGCCTCGGTGCTGGCCACCGTGCGCGGCGATCAGCTGGACAGCAGCGGGCAGCCCTGGTCGGAGCAGGATCAGGAGGCGTTCAAGGCGCCGATCCGCGACCAGTACGAACACCAGGGCAATCCGTATTACTCGACGGCCCGCCTCTGGGACGACGGTGTCATCGACCCCGCCGACACCAGAACCATTCTCGGCCTCGCCCTTTCGGTTTGCGCACAGGCGCCGCTCGAACCGGTTTCCTACGGCGTCTTCCGGATGTGATCCCGATGTTGAACAAATCCCACCCCGTCGGTTTCGACACCGTGCTCGTCGCCAATCGCGGCGAGATCGCGGTGCGCGTCATCCGCACATTGCGCGCCATGGGCATTCGCTCGGTCGCCGTCTACAGCGACGCCGACGCCGGGGCCAGGCACGTCGTCGAGGCGGACACCGCCGTGCGGCTCGGCCCGGCACCCGCACGCGAGAGTTACCTGGCCATCGACAAAGTCGTCGCGGCCGCCGTGCGCACCGGCGCGCAAGCCGTGCACCCCGGCTACGGATTCCTCTCGGAGAACGCCGCTTTCGCCGCCGCGCTGGCCGAGGCGGGCATCGTCTTCCTCGGTCCGCCCGCTCGCGCCATCGAGATCATGGGCGACAAGATCGCCGCCAAGAACACCGTCGCGGCCTTCGACGTCCCGGTGGTCCCCGGCATCGCCAAGCCCGGCCTCACCGACGACGAGCTGATCGCCGCGGCCGCCGAGATCGGCTACCCGGTGCTGGTCAAGCCGTCGGCGGGCGGCGGAGGCAAGGGCATGCGCCTGGTCGAGGATCCGGCGCTGCTGCCCGACGCGCTGGTCAGCGCGCGGCGCGAGGCGGGCGCGGCGTTCGGCGACGACACCCTGTTCCTGGAGCGGTTCGTCACCCGTCCGCGCCACATCGAAGTGCAGATCCTGGCCGACCAGTACGGCAACGTCCTGCACCTGGGCGAGCGCGAATGCAGCTTGCAGCGCAGGCACCAGAAGGTGATCGAGGAAGCGCCGTCTCCGCTGCTGGACGCGGAGACCAGGGCGCGCATCGGCGCCGCCGCCTGCAACACCGCGCGCAGCGTGAACTACGTCGGCGCGGGCACGGTCGAGTTCATCGTCTCCGCCGACCGGCCGGACGAGTTCTTCTTCATGGAGATGAACACCCGGTTGCAGGTGGAGCATCCGGTCACCGAGTTGGTGACCGGCGTCGACCTGGTGGAATGCCAGGTCAGGGTCGCGGCGGGCCAGAAGATCGGCGCGCGCCAGGAGGAGATCCGCCTCACCGGCCACGCCATCGAGGCGCGCGTCTACGCCGAGGATCCCGGTCGCGGGTTCCTGCCCACCGGCGGCACGGTGTTGGATCTCGTCGAGCCGGAAGGCCCTGGCGTGCGGGTGGATTCGGGTCTGCGCAAAGGCACCGTGGTCGGCAGCGACTACGACCCGATGCTGTCCAAGGTCATCGCGCATGGCCCGGACCGCGCCGCCGCGCTCGGCGCGCTGGACCGCGCGCTGGCCGACACCGTGCTGCTCGGCGTCACCAGCAATGTCGAGTTCCTGCGCTTCCTGCTCGCCGACCCGGACGTGGCGGCGGGACGACTCGACACCGGCCTGCTCGACCGCAGGGTCGGCGATTTCCGGCCGCAGCCGGTGCGCGACGAGGAATTCGTCGTCGCGGCCGCCTACCACTGGCTGCGCCGCTGGCCCGCCGACGCGAACGATCCGTGGGACATCCCGTCCGGCTGGCGAATCGGCGTGCACGCGCCCACCCCGATCCGGCTCGCGGGCGGCGACCGCACCGAGCACGTCTACCTCACCGGCCGCCCCGAATCGGCGCAGGTCCAGGTCGGCGACGGCGAATCCCGTACGCTGTCGGCCTCTTTCGTGGCGGACACGGCGGAAAGCGGTGTCCTGACCCTGACCTTGGACGACCTGCGCCGCGACTACCGGGTGGCCGAACACGACGGACAGCTCTGGGTGGCGGGTCCGGCGGGCGTCTCGGTGCTGCGCGAGGTCGCCGAGGTCAACGTGCGCGGCGGCGGTGAACACGTCGGCGACGCCGAAATACGCAGTCCCATGCCGGGTTCGGTGATCGCCGTCCCGGTGGCCGCCGGCGCGACGGTGGCGGCGGGCGCGCCGGTCGTCGTGGTGGAGGCGATGAAGATGGAGCACACGCTCACCGCGCCGGTCGCGGGCGTCGTCGAAGTCCTGGTCGAGCCGGGCGCCCAGGTGCGCCTCGACCAGCCGCTGGCCCGCATCGTCGCCGAGTCGAATACCTCTGAGCGAGAAGGAACTTCCGAATGACCGACTTCCTGTCCACCGGCACGCTGCCCGAGGACTACCGCGATCTGGCCCTGACGGTCCGCGATTTCGCCCAGCAGGTGGTCGCCCCGGTCGCCGCCGAGCACGACGCGAACCACACCTTCCCGTACGAGGTCGTCGCGGGCATGGCGGACATGGGCCTGTTCGGCCTGCCCTTCCCCGAGGAGTACGGCGGCATGGGCGGCGACTACTTCGCGCTGTGCCTCGCGCTCGAGGAACTGGGCAAGGTCGACCAGAGCGTCGCCATCACGCTGGAAGCGGGCGTCTCGCTCGGCGCCATGCCGATCTACCGCTTCGGCGACGACAAGCAGAAGCAGGAGTGGCTGCCGCAGCTGACCAGCGGCCGCTCGCTGGCGGCGTTCGGGCTCACCGAGCCGGACGCGGGCAGCGACGCGGGCGGCACCACCACGAAGGCCGTGCTGGACGACGGCACGTGGATCATCAACGGCCGCAAGCAGTTCATCACCAACTCCGGCACGAACATCACCAAGCTCGTCACGGTGACCGCGGTGACCGGCACGACCGGCGGCAAGAAGGAGATCTCCACCATCCTGGTGCCGACCGACACCCCCGGCTTCGTCGCGGAGCCCGCCTACAACAAGGTCGGCTGGAACGCCTCGGACACCCACCCGCTCAGCTTCAGCGACGTGCGGGTGCCGGAGGAGAACCTGCTCGGCGAGCGCGGCCGCGGCTACGCCAACTTCCTGCGCATCCTGGACGAGGGCCGCATCGCGATCGCCGCGCTGTCGGTGGGCGCGGCCCAGGGTTGCGTCGACGAGAGCGTGCGCTACGCCAAGGAGCGGCTCGCGTTCGGTCAGCCGATCGGTCGCAACCAGGCCATCGCCTTCAAGATCGCCCGCATGGAGACCCGCGCGCACGCCGCGCGCACCGCCTACTACGACGCCGCCGCGCTGATGCTCGCGGGCAAGCCGTTCAAGAAGCAGGCCTCCATCGCCAAGCTGGTGGCCAGCGAGGCCGCGATGGACAACGCCCGCGACGCCACCCAGATCTTCGGCGGCAACGGCTTCATGAACGAATACGCTGTGGCCAGGCATTACCGCGACAGCAAGATCCTGGAAATCGGCGAGGGCACGACGGAGGTGCAGCTGATGCTGATCGGACGGGAGTTGGGTCTGTGACGGAACACAGCGAGCGGCGAATCGTCCAGCGCGGCTTGTGGTTCGAGGAGTTCGAGACCGGCGTCGTCTACGAACACCGGCCGGGTCGCACCATCACCGAGGCCGACAACGTCCTGTTCACCACGCTGACCATGAACACCCAGGCGCTGCACCTGGACGCGGCGTTCAGCGACGCGCTGCCGCCGTTCAACAAGCGACTGGTGAACTCCATGTTCACCCTGTCCACCCTGGTCGGGCTCTCGGTCGCCCAGCTGACCCAGGGCACCATCGTGGCGAATCTCGGCTTCTCCGAGATCAACTTCCCGCACCCGGTGTTCCACGGCGACACCCTGTACGCCGAGACCGTGGTCACCGACAAGCGCGAGTCCAAGTCCCGCCCCGGCGAGGGCATCGTGACCTTCGCCCACACCGGGCGCAATCAGCACGGTGAAGTGGTCGCGACGGCCACCCGCAAGACGCTGGTCCGCATGGCGCCGGAGCAGGCATGACGTGGCAGATGGCGGGTCCGGGCTGGTTGTTCTGCCCCGCCGACCGACCCGAACGCTATGCCAAGGCAGCGGCGGCCGCCGACGTGGTGATCCTCGATCTGGAGGACGGCGTCGCGGCCGGTGACAAGGCCGGCGCACGCGCGGCCCTGATCGCGTCCCCGCTCGACCCGGAGACCACCGTGGTGCGGGTCAACGCGGCGGGCACCGACGAGCACGAGCTGGATCTCGCGGCCTTGGCCGAGACCGGCTACCGCCGCGTCATGTTGCCGAAAACCGAAGCGGCCGAACAGATCATCGCGCTGTCCGACTACGAGGTTATCGCGCTCGTCGAATCGCCGCTCGGCGCGCTGAACATCGGACAAGCGGTCACGGCGCGCAACGCGATCGGCGTCATGTGGGGCGCGGAGGACCTGATCGCGGGTCTGGGCGGCACCGCGAGCAGGCACGCCGACGGCGGCTATCGCGACGTCGCGCGGCACGTGCGCTCCGGCGCGCTGCTCGCCGCCAAGGCCTACGACAAGTTCGCCCTCGACTCGGTGTACCTGAACATCCGCGATCTCGAGGGCCTGCGGGCCGAGACCGACGACGCGGTGGCCATTGGGTTCGACGCGAAGGTCGCGATCCATCCCAGCCAAGTGCCGGTGATCCGCGCCGCCTACGCACCCGCTGACGACGAAATCGCCTGGGCGAGGCGGGTACTCGACGAGGTGCCCAAGCACCGCGGCGTCTTCGCCTTCGAGGGCCGGATGGTCGACGCCCCGGTGCTGCGGCACGCCGAACAGATCGTGCGGCGCGCGCACGCCCACAACTGATCCACCCCCACGAGCCAGGAGGTATTGCGGTGCAACCACAGTGGGTGCCGACCGAACGGGACATCGCCGACGCCGAGGTGACCGAGTTCGCGCGGTTCGTCGCCGAGCGCACCGGCGTCGCCACGTCGGACTACCACTCGCTGTGGCAGTGGTCGGTGGACGACCTGGCCGGCTTCTGGCGGGCGGTCTGGGAGTACTTCGAACTCGGCGAGATCGACGGCGAGGTGTTGGCGAGCACGGAGATGCCTGGCGCCCAGTGGTTTCCGGGCACCAAGCTCAACTACGTCGACCAGGTCGTGCGCCAGGCGCGCGCCGACCGCCCCGCCATCCTGGCCGTCGGCGAGGACGAGCCGACCCGCGAGGTGTCCTGGATCGAGCTGATCGACGCCACCGCCGCCTTCGCACGCACCCTGCGCGAACTGGGCGTCGAGCCGGGTGACCGGGTCGTCGGCTACCTGCCGAACATTCCCGAGGCGGTGATCGCCTTCCTGGCGACCGCGAGTCTCGGCGCGATCTGGAGCGCGTGCGGGCAGGACTACTCGCCGAAGGCCGCACTCGACCGCCTCGGCCAGCTGGAACCGACGGTCCTCGTCACGGCCGATGGCTACCGTTTCGGTGGCAAGGCGCACGACAAGCGTGCCGATATCGCCGCGCTGCAAAGCGGTTTCGAATCGCTGCGCGCTACGGTCGCCGTCTCGCGGCTCGGCTTGGAGGTCCCGGATGCCATGCCGTGGGCGGAGGCGGTCGGTACCGACAATGCCGGGGCCGTCATCCAGACCGAGACCGTGGATTTCGATCATCCGCTGTGGATCGTCTTCTCCTCCGGCACCACCGGCCTTCCGAAGGGCATCGTGCACGGCCACGGCGGCGTGCTGCTCGAGCACCTGAAAGCCATTGCCCTCCAATCGGATATCGGCGCCGACGACACCTTCTTCTGGTACACCAGCCCGAGCTGGATGATGTGGAACTTCCAGATCGCGGGCCTGCTGGTCGGCGCGACGATCGTCTGCTACGACGGCAGCCCGACCTACCCCGCGCCGGACGCGCTGTGGCGCATCGCCGCCGAGACGCGGGCAACTGTGGTGGGGACCAGTCCCGGCTATGTGCTGGCCTGCATCAAGGCGGGCGTCGTCCCGCGCGACGAGCACGACCTCTCGGCGCTGCGCACGGTCGGCATCACCGGATCCGCACTACCGCCCTCCTCGGCACTGTGGTTGCGCGACAACGTCGGCGAGCACGTTCCGGTGTCCTCGATCAGCGGCGGCACCGACGTGGTCTCGGCCTTCATCGGCGGTGTGCGCACGGTGCCGGTCTGGCCGGGCGAGCTGTCGGCGCCCTATCTCGGCGTCGCGCTCGACTCGTTCGATCCAGCGGGCAAGCCGGTGCGCGGCGAGGTCGGCGAACTGGTGATCACCGCGCCGATGCCGTCCATGCCGGTGAGCTTCTGGCGCGACCCGGACGGAAAGCGTTACCACGACGCCTATTTCGACATGTTCCCGGGAGTCTGGCGGCACGGCGACTGGATCACCATCACCGACCACGGCAGCATCGTCGTGCACGGCCGCTCGGATTCCACCCTGAACCGGCACGGGATCCGGATGGGCAGCGCCGACATCTACCAGTCCGTCGAGCGGCTGCCGGAGATCACCGAGGCGCTGGTGATCGGTGCGGAACAGCCCGACGGCGGGTACTGGATGCCGCTGTTCGTCGTCCTCGCGCCCGGCGCCGAGCTGACCGACGAGCTGCGCGACCGCATCAGCTCGACCATCCGCACCGAGGTCTCGCCCCGGCACGTGCCCGACGAGATCCTGGTCGCGCCCGGCATCCCGCACACCCGCACCGGCAAGAAGCTCGAGGTGCCGATCAAGAAACTGTTCCAGGGCGCCGAGGCCGCGCGCGTGGTGGAGCGCAGCGCCGTCGACGACCCGGACCTGCTGGACTGGTACGCGAAGATCCGTCCTGCGCGCTGACCCGACCGCGCCGGTCAGGCGCGGATGCGGCGAATAGCGCTGCGCCACAACGCCTGCTGCGCGCCCGTGAGGGTGCGTACCAGGGTTCCGCTGTGGCGCAGGTCTCCGAGCAGGCGGACCTGGTCGATCAACGCGGAGCGGCGCATCGCGGGCGCGACCTTGTCTGGGTGGCCTGCGTCGAAGGGCGGTCGGGGGTCGTATTCGATGGCGAGTTGAATCGCCTCGGCGCGCTCCTCGCCGAACATCTCGCCGACCAACCACAGCGCCAGGTCGATACCCGCCGAGACACCCGCGGCCGTGGCGATGCGGTCGCCGACCACGAATCGTTCGCCGCGCTTGGGCACGGCCCCGAGCAGGCCGAGCGCGCGCTGCGCCGCCCAATGCGTCGTGGCGGACCGGCCATCGAGCAGACCCGCCGCGGCAAGCACGAGCGCACCCGTGCACACCGAGGTGGTCCATTCGCTGGTTTCGTGCACGGCGCGCAACCAGTTCAGCACCCGCTCGTCCGCGGCGACGGCGGTCGCGGCCGGGCCGCCTGGTACCACGACCAGCCGCGGGGCCGGTGTCTCGTCGAAGGTGTGGGTGACCCCGAGCGCGAGCGCGCCGCTGTCGGTGATGACCGGACCGATCTCGTGCCCGACGAAGCGGACTTCCGCGCCCGGCGCGAAACGCAACACCTCGTACGGTCCGATCGCGTCGAGCGCCGTCATGCCCGGATACAACACCACCGCGATCTGAAATGCCGACACAGCTACCCCCTCTTCCCGACGAACCGCCCCTGAGACGAACCACCGCAACGGTAACACCGACAGCACCGAGCGCCTACGTCATAGTGATTATCGGTTCATGAGTCTATTTCCTGTTGACCTGCTGCGTTTCTGCTGTATGTTTATAAATATTCGGCGATCGATGAAGGCCCGACTCCTGGTGCCCCCAGCGCGGACGTTCGATCGCCGATCTCCGAACGGATCGGCGCGGCGCATCCCGCCTCGCCGCCGCGGCGAGCCGAACGGCGAACCGTGTGGCCCCGAAGCGACCGAGCCTCGGGGCCACACGGAACGGCCGCCGTGCTCAGCTCTCGACCCGTTCGACGCAGCGCGACCTGGGCAAATCACGGCGGGCGCGAAGTCGTTACGATGTCCGGCATGAGTGTCGACAATCGCCGTACGGCGCGAAAGGCAGTCAGCGGCGACTCGGCACCACGGGAGATCAAGCGACGGCCGAAAAATCGGCGCGCGCAGATCGCCGCGGCGTCCGCAGCCGCTTTCGGCGCCCTCGGCTATCACGGCGTGAGCATGGAGGACATCGCCTCCGGGCTCGGGATCAGCTCGGCCGCGCTGTATCGGCACTATCCGAGCAAGTACGCGCTGTTCCGCGAGGAGCTCCTGCGGGTCGGGCGGGCGATGACCGAGTCGGTCCAGCTGCCCGCCGACGCCGCCGAACTCTCCCCCGAGCAGCGGCTGCACGTCGTGCTCGACGCGCTGATCGGCGCCACCATCGAGAACCGCCCGAGCGTCACGCTGGTTCGCTGGGAGGGCCGCTACCTCGAGCCGGAGGACCAGAAGACGCTCGCCGAGCAGCAGGCCACCGTCCTCGACGCGCTCGGCACCGAATTGCGCGGGCTGCGCCCCGAACTCGGCGATGACGACGTCCGGGTCTTGCGCGCCGCACTGCTGAGCGCCATCACGAGCATCGCCGATCACCACGCCGCGTTGCCCGCGAAAGCCCTTGCCCGGCTGCTCAGCTCGGCCTGCTGGTCGGTGGCGAACACCGAGCTGCCGCCCGCCGCGGCCGAACCGGAACCGACGGCGGCGGTGGAGATCCCGGAGTCGTTCAAGCACGAGCTGTTGCTGCACAAGGCGGTCGAGCTCTTCCACGACCGCGGCTATCCCAATGTGAGCGTCGAGGAGATCGCCAGCGCCGCAGGGCTTTCCGCGGCGTCGGCGGTCTACCGCTTCTACCGCGGCAAGAGCGATCTGCTGGCCGCCGCGTTCCGCAGAGCCGCCGAACGCGTGTCGGCCGCGATCGGCCCCGCCGTCGCGGCGTCCGACGGACCGGAATCCGCGCTCACCACACTGATCGAGTACTACGTCTCCGGCTCGTTCGCCGAGCGCGCCCTCACCTTCGTGTATTTCACCGAGTTCCAACATGTTCCGGCCGAGGAACGCACCGTCCTGCGCAATATCCAACGACTCAGCGTCGAAGAGTGGGCCAAGCTGCTGCGCGAGGTGCGACCGGAACTCTCGCCCGCCGAGGCGCGCTTCCTGATCCACGCGGCCTTCGCGCTCGTCATCGATCTCGGCCGCGCGTTCGGCAGCGACCCGATCGCCGCGCAGGACCGGGTGCGACTGCTGATGCAGGTCGCGTTGTTCGGCCGTCCGGCACAGGGCTGAAACCATTGCGCACAGGGAGCCAAGGACCCGGGCCACACTCGGTAATGTTACCGAGTATTCTGGCCCGCATCGTTATAATCGTCCCCGTTACCGCCGGTGTTACTACTTGTTTGTGATCTATCATTCAGTTTGATTCCGGCCTGCGAAAGCCGGGTTTACCGAGCATCCGTTTGGGTTAGCATCGCCGCATGGATGCGCGGAAAGGCGGCGCCCGCCGGGAGGCGGCGAGCGGTGAGAACGCACGGGCGATCCGGCGTCGGCCGCGAAACCGGCGAGCGCAGATCGCGGCGACCTCCGCCGAGGCCTTCGGCGCCCTCGGCTACCACGGCGTCAGCATGGAAGAGATCGCCTCCCGGCTCGACATCAGCTCCACCGCGCTGTATCGCCACTACCCCAGCAAGTACGCGCTGTTCCGTGAGGAGGCGCTGCGGCTGAGCGCGCTCTGCGCGGAGGCGGTGCAGCTGCCCGACGACTTGGCCGACGCCGACGCGTATCGCAGGCTCGAGCACATCATCGACACGCTCATCGAGAGGTCGATCACCAACCGTCGCGGCGCGGCGCTGCTGCGGTGGCAGAGCCGCTACCTCGAGCAGGACGACTACCGGATCCTGATCGACCAGCTGATCGAGGCGTATCGGGTGGTCGGCGCGTTGCTCGCCGAGGCACGGCCCGAACTCGCGCGCGCGGACAGCCTCGTTCTGGCCACCGCCGTGCTCAGCGTCATCGGCAGCATTTCCGATCACCACGTGTCCATCCCGGTGCGGTCGCTGACCAAGCTGCTGCGCACGGCATGCCTGGACGTCGTCCGCTGCGACCTGCCGCCGGTCGGCGACTCGCCGACCACCGAGGGGGCCACCGAGGTCCCGCTCCGGTTCAAGCACGAGCTGCTGCTGCGGCGCGCCATCGAACTGTTCCACGAGCGCGGCTATCCGAACGTCAGCGTGGAGGACATCGCCAATGCCGCCGAGCTGCCCGCTTCCTCGGCCGTCTACCGCTTCTACCGGAGCAAGGGCGATCTGCTCGCCGCCGCGTTTCGCCGTGCGGCGGACCGCGTTTCGGCCGCCATCGGTCCAGCCATCGCCGCCTCCGACGGCGACCCGGAGCGCGCGCTCACCAGGCTCATCGAGCTGTACGTGGCCGGTTCGTTCGCCGAACGGGAACTGACCTTCGTCTATTACGCCGAGATCAGCAACGTGCCGCAGGAAGACCGCACGGTGCTGCGAAACATCCAGCGGCTCAACGTCGAAGAGTGGGCCAAGCTCGTCGTCGGGGTGCGCCCCGAGCTGTCCGCCGCCGAGTCGCGGGTGCTGGTGCACGCCGCTTTCGCGTTGGTCGTCGACCTAGGTCAGTGGTTGGGCCCGGACAATCCGTCCAGCTCGCAGGCGCGGGTCGTCCACCTGATGCAGGTCATCCTGTTCGGCAGGCCAGCGGCCCGCTGAACCGACGAAACCTACTGCTGCGGAGCCGGAACCAGCGGCGAATTCACCATGTTCACCAACCACTTACCGTCCACCTTGGCCATGCGCATCACCATGGACAGCTGGCCGGGCGCGGGCTTGCCCTGGGTGCCGACGCTGGTGATGGTCTGGCCGATCACCACGATCGCCTCGGCCGAGGTCTCGTCGCCGGTCTTCACCGCGCACTGCACGTCGTTGGTCTTGGAGACCACCTCGCCTTGGGACAGTACCTCTTTCAGCTCACGGCTGGTGTCGTCGAACTGCTTCTTCCAGTCGCCGGTCGCGCCGTCCAACACCGCGGTGAAGTAGGCGTCGAGGTTCTTCGCGTCGTAGTTGGCAAGCACGGGCGCGTACGCGCAGGCCGCCGCCCTTGCCTCCTCGTGGGCCGCCAGCAGGGCCTCGTTGTCCTTGTTCTGCACGAAGAAGTATCCGGTCGAGGCGAGCGCGCCGCCCAGCAGGACGGCCACCGCGGCACGTGCCGCGACGAGCCCTTTGGCACCGCCTGGTATCCCCAGACGGCCGCGCCAACTAGGCTTCGCCGCAGCGCTTTTCGCATCCGCGGCAGCTACGGCCATGGTCACGCCCTGCGCCGACTCGCCGACCGCCGCAGCATCCTTCGCATCCGCGCCAGCCCGACCGGCAGCGCTTCCGCTCGTCGCATCGACCTCCGCCGCAGCGTCCTTCGCCTCCGGGGAGGACTTGTCGGTGGACGACACAGGCGCCTCGGCACCAGCGGCCGGGCCAGCGGACCCGCCGCTCGCCGCAGCACGCTCCGCAACGGGCGCGGCGCCTTTGTCGACATCGTTGTCACTCATGGCTTTTCCTTCCTATCGCCCGGGAACGGGTCGGGACAGTTCGTTTCCGGTCACACCCGGCGGCGGGCCGGAGCCGTTGTCGGGCACATTGGGCCGCGGCGCGTTGGCCGAACCGCGCACCTGTAGAGCTGGGTTGCTCGTGACGCAGTAGTTGTAGAGCCGCACCCTGGTGTCGGTGGTGGCCAGCGTCGGCACGACGGGGATCGTCTCGTAGTCGCAGGTCGGCCGCGGCCAGGGGTCGACGAGGGTATGGAAGGCGCCGTCGTGTGCCGGGACGCCGATCGCCTCGGTGCCGGTGCGCAGCGCGGGGAACAACGCCGCGATGGCGGGCTGGCGCAGCTTCGCCGACTTGGTGATGGCCACGAAGTTCGTCACCAGGTTGGTCACCGGGTCCTCGGTCTCGGCGACGAAGCCGCCCAGCGTCGCCAGCTGGCCGGGCGCCAGGTCGAGGAAGCGCCGGACCTCCTGGTCGGCGGCCGTCAGCTGTTCGAACAGCGCGCCCGCGCCGGTGGTGAGGGTCGTCAGGTCGGGCTGGGCGTGCGAGGTGGTCTCCGCGATGATCTCGAGGTTCTCGATCAATTGCCTGGTCTGTGGCAGCAGGTCGTTGAGTCCCGCCATGGCTCTGCTGATTCCGGAGATCATGTTGCGCAAGCGATCCGGGCCACCGGCCAACGCCTTGTCCAGCTCGTCGACGATCACGGTGAGCCGCTGCGGGTTCAGTCCGCCGATCATGCCGCTCACGTTCGCCAGCACGGACTGCACCGAGACCGGTGCCGCGGTGCGGGACACCGGCACCACATCGCCGTCACCGAGGTAGGGACCGGTGTCCGAGTCCGGCCGGAAATCCAGGTACTGCTCCCCCGCGGCGGAGAGGCGGCCGACCGCGACGGTGCCGCCGACCGGGATGCGCGCGCCGGACTGGATTTCGGCGATGGCCTCGATACCGACGTCCGCCACCCGGACCTCGCGCACCAGGCCGACCCTGGTGCCGCGGAAGGTGACGTCGTTGTTCGCCAGCAACCCGCCGGAGGTCTGCAACTGCACGGTGACCAGATACGTGTTCGGCACCGGGTTGAAGCGCAGCACCTGCGAACTCAGGTAGACCGAGCCCGCGATCAGCACGAGTACCAGGCCGATGTTGGCGACCGCGATCCGCTTGCGTACCAGGTAATTCCAGAGCGGGATGTTCATCGTCCGCCCTCCGTGCGCGGCGGGCTGGTGAGCCTGCCGATCACCTTCTCGATGACCTGCGCGAGGCTGCCGATGAAGGCGGGCACGTCACCGAGTTCCGGCGGACGGCTGCCGCTCGGATCGGTCAGCGCGCCGATGCTGAGATACGAAACCGTCGCCGCGACCGACAGATTCGGTCCGTCGAACGACGCCATGACGGACGGATACATTTGATCGAAACGCTCCAACGCCAGTCCCAATTCCTCGCCCATCTGGGTGAAGCCGGACATCAGCCGCTGGATGCTGTCGAAGAGGCCGACGAACTCCGGACCGGTGGTCTCGGTGAAATCGCCGAGCGCCGACATGGTCACCGACACCTTGCCGATCAAGGCCGAGATGTCCCTGTTGTTCTCGGCGAACAGGCCGAGCAGTGCGGGAAAGGTGTCGGCGGCCGCGCCGAGTTCGGCTTTGCGCGCGGCCAATTCGCCGGTCAGCAGGTTGACGCCGGAGAGCACGCTGTCGATGTCGGCGGTGCGCCGGTTCAACGCGTCGATGGCGCTGCTCAATTCGATGAGCAGGTGCGACAGTTGCGGCGCCCGCCCCGCGAACATCGAGTTCATCTCGGCGGTGATCTTGGCCGCCTGATTGAGCCCGCCGCCGTTGAGCAGCATGGAGATCGAGACCATCAGCTGCTCCACCGACGCGCCCGCCGAGGTGTGTTCGGTGCCGATGGTGTCGCCCGGACGCAGCATCTCCGTGCTGTCCTGCGCGGCGGGCAGGGTCATGGCGACGAAGATGTCGCCGAGCGGGGTCGCCTGTCGCAATTCCGCGGTGGTGCCGCGCGGTAGCCGGATGTCCTCGCGGATCTCCATTTCCACGTCGGCGAGGAAGTTCGTGGTGCTGATCGCGGTCACCACGCCGATGTCGGTGCCGCCGATCTTCACGTGCGCGCGATCCGGCAGGTTGAGCGCGTCGCGGAACGCGGCGTGAATCTTGTATCCGGGTGCGCCGATGCCCGGCTTGGGCAGCGGCACGTTGTCCACGGTCACCGCGCAACCGGTCGTCGCGCCGATGCTCGCGGCGACCAACCCGGCCGCGATGGAACGACGCAACGCCGCCTTCGTCCTCATTTCGTGATCCCCAGCAGTGCGGCGGTGAGACCGAAATCCGGTCCCATGTCTTGGATCTTTCCGGTGCGACAGCCGTCCAGCCGCAGCTGAATCCGCTCACAGAACAGCGCGAGCGCCTCGCCGTCCAGCACGGCCTTGTCGAGCAGGCCGTGCAGTCGGACGGCCTGGTGCTCGCGGCTCATCGCGTTGGTGATGTTCTCGAAGAACAGCGGTGTGACGTCGACGATCTCGGTGAGCTGACGCGAGTTCGCGCGCATCTGCTCGGTGATGGCGACGAAGCGAGTGAGGGCGCCCGCCAACTGGTCTCGGTTCTGTCCGACAACCGTCGAGGTGTTGTTCACGAAATCGTTGAGCTGGGTCAGCACCGCGTGCAGACCGGGCGACTGCTCGCCCATCAAACGCACCAACTCGGTGAGCCTGCCGCTGAAGTCGCGCACCGTCTGATCGTTGGACGCGATCACCTGGGTGATCTCGTTCAGTTTGATGATGGTGTTGGCGATCTGGTCCTTGTTGGCCAAGGTCACCTCGAAAGCGGCGGAGAGGGAGTCGAGCGTCTCCCGCAATCGGTCGCCGTTGCCGTCGAGCAGGGGGAACAGCACCCGGCTGGCCATTGGGCCACTCTCGTTGTCGCCTTTCAGCGCCGCACCGAGCTGGTCGAAGTTCTCCAGGATCCGGTCCAGTTCGACCGGTGTTCTGGTGCGCGCGAGCGGGATGTGCGCGCCGTCGGCGAGAGTCGGGCCGCCGGTGTAGGCCGGGGCCAGCTCGACGTGCCGGTTGGTGATCAGCTGCGGTGAGACCAGCGCGGCAATGGCATCGGCGGGCACCTGCACGTCCTTGTCGATGGACATGGTGACCTCGACGTAGCTGCCGCGCGCGGTCACGGTGTCGACCCGGCCCACCGGAACACCGAGAACGGCCACCTCGTTGCCCGCGTACAGGCCCGCCACGTTCTCGAAATCCGCGCTGATCCGCAATTGTTCACCGAGATATCGGTCGGGTAGCGAACTCACGCTCTCGGGCAGCAGCGAACAGCCGCTGCTCACCGCCGCCACCACGCACAGGGCGGCCAGCTTCAGGACTCCACGAATCGTCATCAGTTGCACCCCGGTACCGCTTGCGCGAAACACAGCCAGTTGTCCGGGAGAAACCACGGCGCCCAGACCTCGCCGTACGGCCCGTTGCCGAGCGCGTTGTTGAACTGCCGCATGGCCACCGGCATGATCTCGTACAACCGGTCCAGGTTCTCCCGGTTCTTCTCCAGCCCCTCGGTCATGGTGTTGAGGTTCTGGATGAGCGGCCCGAGCTGGTCGTTGTTCTCGATGCCCATCTCCTGGAGCAGGGCCGACAGCGCCGCGACGTTGTCGAGCAGCTGGCGCAGCAGGTCCTGGCGCAGCGCGACCGCGTTGCCGATCGCCTCGCCGCGGGTGAGCAGCAGCAGCACGCTGTTCTGGTTGTCGGCGACCAGCTGCGAGACCTCGTCCATGCTCTTCAGCAGCAGGTCGACCTCGTCGCGGCGATCGTTGATCACCTTGGCCAGCGCGCCGATGCTGTCCAGCGCGGCGACGGTCAGCTGCGGCGAGTCGCCCATCTGCTGGTCGAACACGTCCAGCGCCTGGCGCAGCTTGTCCGGATCGATCCGCTCGATCCGCTCGAAGGACGACTTGTACTGCGGGTCCTGGATGACCTTGCCGAGGTTGTACGGAACCGATGTGTTGGACAGCCGGATGATGTTGTCCGGCAATCCCTTCCCGTCGCCCGGAGTCAGTTCGATGTGCAGCCTGCCCAGGATGGTCGACATCTTTATCGCGGCCCGCGCGTTCGGGCCGAGCCGCAGATCGCGGCGCACGCGCAGGTCGACGACCACCTTGTCGCCGTCCAGCCGCACCGCGCGGACCTGACCGACCTCGATGCCCGACACGTCGACCGTCGCACCCGGCCGCAGTCCCGCCGCCTGGGCGAACTCGGCCTTGATCGTCTTGTCCGACAGCCGCGCCTCGGACACCACGCTGGAGCCGACCAGCAGCAGCGCTACGAAGGCCGCCGCGAGCACGCCGAGCCAGAGGTAGCGGTTCGCCGAATACCTCGGCAACCGAATCCGCGCCATCATCGGCACACCTCCGATTGGGATTCGCCGCCGACCTGCGAGAACAGACCCGGCGGGAGCAATACGCCCCACAGCGAGACGTCGAGGCGGCAGATGTAGGCGTTGCCGTAGGCGCCGTAGCTGGTGAAGCGGGCCAGCGCGTTGAGCAGCGTCGGGAATTGCACGGCGGCCTTGTCCAGCGCGGCGCCGTTGAGCAGCAGCATGGCGATGCCGGTGGTGGCGTCGTTCTGCGCCCCGGCCAAGTCGGGCTGTACCTGGGCGATGAGAGAGACCAGGGAGTCGGTGGATTTCGCCACCAAATCGACGGACTGCTTCAGCGACTCACCTTCGGCGTAGAGCGCCTCGACGAGCGCCCTGGACTGGGCGATGAGCGTCTCCAATTCGGCTGAGCGATTGGCCAATCCGGCGATCACGCTGCTCAGGTTGGTGATCACGTCGCCGAGGATGCGATCGCGCTGGCCGAAGGTGCTTGCCAGATCGGCGGCCTGGGTGATCAGGGTGCTCAGGGAGACGCCGTCGCCTTGCAAGGCCTGAATCAGCGTCTCCGACAGCGAGTTCACCTGATCGGGTTGCAGCACGCTGAACAGCGGCTCGAAACCGGAGAGCAGCGCCGAGACGTCGAAGGACGGTTCGGTGTTGTCCAGTGAGATATGACCGCCAGGCCGAAGCGGCTCGCCCTCTTCCTTGCCGGGAACTAGCGCGATATATCGCTGACCGATCAGGTTCTGATATCGCACAAGCGCTTTGGTCGAGGTGGTGAGCCGCTGACGGTCCTGGATGCGGAAATCGATGACCGCCTTGTAGGCGTCGTCGAAATCGATCCGGTCGACCCGGCCGACTCGCACGCCCGCCATCCGGACGTCGTCACCGACCCGCACGCCCATCACGTCGGAGAAGGTCGCGGAGTAGGTGTGCGTGTCGCCGGGAACCGAGCGCTGCAAGGTCGACCAGATGGTGTAGGTCAGCGTGATGGCCAGCACGGCGAAGAAGCCGAAGCCCGCGAGGGCCTTTCCGGATTTCATCTAGTTGCCCCCTTCGGTGTCGTACACGGTCACCGACCCGCCCGCCAGCAGCGGCGTCAGCAGCAGGAGCTGCGCGGCGGTCGGTTGGCCGCCGACGATCGCCGCGACTCCGGCGTGCCCGCGGCCGCCCGCGATCGGGCGAGCTGCCGGGGCGCCCGCGGCGGGCACGGTGATTCCGGGAATCGCCGGCAGTCCGGGAATGGGGAGTCCGGGAATCGCGGGCAGGCTCGGGAGGCCCGGAAGTGCGGGAGTCGCTTCGAGTCCCGGGAGAGCGAGCGTCGGCCGCGGTCCCGCGGCGTCGAGCCAGCGCGGCCGCAACTGGGCCGGGTACTCCTGCTCCGGCGCGACTTCCGGCACCGTCGGACCGCCGCAACGCGGGCCCGTGAGGTAACCGTAGGACGGGCAGTCCGCGGCGGTGTACTGCTGGAAGGGCGTGAAGCTGACGTCCATCTTCCACACCATCTGGCGGCTCGGGCCGAAGTGGAACACGGTGGCCAGCTTCGCCAGCGAGGCGTTGAGGTTGCGCGCGGTGTCCGGGATGGCCTGCGGGTCTTGGGCCAAGCTGCCGAACAGCTCGTCCAAGCCGGGTACGAGATCCTTTGCCGCGTCCGGGTTTCGGGCGAACAAGGAATTGACCGAGTCGATGGTGCTGCTCGCGTTGGCCAGCAGCGCTATCAGGTTGTCACGGCGCTCGGTGAGCGTTCGGGCCGTCGTGACCGACTCGGCGAGCACGCCGACCAGGTCGGGCGCCGACTTGCTGAGTTCCGTTGTGGCCCTGCCGAGATCGCCGAGCAGCTCGCCGACACCGGGGATCGCGCGCACTTCCGTGACCCAGCGGTCCAGCCGCTCGATCGTCGAACCCGGCACGCGCGCGGCGGGATCGAGCGCGGCGGCAAGAGTCGCCAGTACCCGGCCCAGCTTCTCGGGCTGGATGTTGTCGAGCACGTCGCGCAGCACGGTGAGCGTGGTCTGCAACTGCATCGTCGACGTGCTGGTGTCCTCCGGGATCACCGCACCGGCGGCGAGTTTCGCGCCCGCCGAGCCGTTGTCGACGAGTTCGATCGCGGTGACGCCGAACAGGTTGTTGGGCACCACGCGCGCCGTGACACCGGCCGGAATCGTCGGAGCGACGGCAGGTTTCAGGTGGATCTCGGCGCGCTGCCGTTCACCCTTGGCGACCACCTCGACGGCCGCGACCGTGCCGACCACCATGCCGCGGAACTTCACGTCGGCGCGCGATGGCAGACCATCGCCGGTGCTGGTCAGCTCGGCAGTCACCCGGACCTTGTCCTCGAAGAAGCCGTTGTAGCGCAGCATCAGCAGGCCGAGCAATATCGCGGTGGCCGTCAGCATGGCCAGACCGGCCAGGGAGAGCTGGCGGGCGCTCGGCCCGCGGCCACTGGGATCGAGAAGCATGCGCGGCCCCTATCCCGAGATCCGGAAGCCGGGGTCGATGCCCCAAATGGCCAGTGTCATGAACAGATTCGCGAAAACCATCACGACGATCACCATCTTGATCGCCTGACCGGCCGCGACGCCGACGCCCTCCGGCCCGCCCGAGGCGACATAGCCGTAGTAGCACTGGATGAACGTCGCGAGCAGCACGAAGACGACGACTTTGAGCAGCGAGAAGAAGACATCGGTCCCGATGAGGAATTGGAAGAAGTAGTGGTCGTAGGTGCCCGCGGAGGTACCGCCGAGGAAGAGCACCGAGAGCTTGGTGGCCAGGTATGCCACCGCGAGGCCCACCGTGTAGAGCGGGACGATGGTCAGCGTGGACGCGATCATCCTGGTGCTGACCAGATACGGAAGTGGCCGGATGGCAATGGATTCCAATGCATCGATCTCCTCGGAGATCCGCATCGCGCCGAGTTGCGCGGTGAACCGGCAGCCGGCCTGGATGGCGAAGGCCAGCGTCGCCAGGATCGGAGCGAGTTCGCGCGTGGTGGCGAATCCCGAGATCGCGCCGGTCAGCGGACCCATGGTGAGCAGGTTGAGTGCGGTGAACGATTCCATGCCGACGGTGATGCCGCCGAAGGCGCACAGGATGATCACCACGCCCACGGTGCCGCCGCCGACGACGAGCGAGCCGTTGCCCCACCCGACATCGGCGGTCAGCCGCAGCACTTCCTTGCGATAGTGCTTGAGCACGAACGGAATCGCGCCAAGCGCCTGGAAGAACGTGATGGCTTGGTGGCCGAGTCGCTGATTGGCCCGGTACGGCACGGCGACCGCGGTGCCGACCGCCCGGAATGGTCTCAGGGCGGGCGGGGTGTACTTCGTGCCCACCTCAGATCACCTTCGTCGGGAACAGCGTGTTGTACAGCTGGGTGAGAATGATGTTGGTGGCGAAGAGCATCAGCGCCGAGGTGACGACCGCGGAGTTCACCGCGTTCGCGACACCGCCGGGACCGCCCTTGGCGTGCAGCCCGATGTCACAGGCGATGATCGCGGTGAGCGCGCCGAAGATGGCGGCTTTGACCAGCGCGACGATGAGATCGTTGGCCACCGCGAAGGACGCGAACGAGCCGATGAACGAACCCGGCGTGCCGGATTGGGCGTAGACGTTGAACATGTAGGCCGTCGCGAAACCGACGAACACGATGAACCCGCACAGCAGCATGCTGACCAGCACCGCCGCCACCAGGCGCGGCGCGACCAGCCTGCGCACCGGATCGACGCCCATCACCATCATGGCGTCGATCTCCTCGCGGATGGTGCGCGAGCCGAGGTCGGCGCAGATCGCCGAGCCGACCGCGCCCGCGATCATCAGCGAGGTGACCAGCGGCGCACCCTGCCGGATGATGCCGAGTCCGGCGACCGCGCCGATGAACGTCGTCGCGCCGACCTGATTCACCAGCGCTCCGACCTGAATCGAGACGACGACGGCGATCGGGATCGCGACGAACACCGTCGGCGCCGCGGAGACGCTCGACATGAAGGCGCACTGCCTGATGAACTCGTGGTACGGGAAACGCCGGGCGACGATCGCGCGGATCAGTTCGATGACCGCGTCGCGCCCGAGCATCACCTGCCTGCCGAGGGTTTCCAGCGACCGCTGCGGATGACGCCGCCACAGCCCCTTCAGGTCCTCGACGGCCTGCTCCAGATCGGTGCGCTCCGGAGACTCCCCCGGTTCGATCCGACCCGGAGGTCGTTCGATGGTTGTCACGGTGCCCGAGTCCTTTCTCGGCCTTCTTTCGCTCACTTCGCCGACCGGTAACGGTGACCCCTTCGGGGGCGCGGAGCGTGTGAAGTGTCGCACGGAGGCAGTGGGCGACACAAGTCACATGTGAATAAGAATTCTCAATATTTCCGAGGGTATCGGCCCAACGGGACGAGCTGGGTTCGATTACCGAGTAGGCGCGTCACCTGCGAAGAAATCGAGGTGATCGCCGTACTTCCGCGCCCATGTCAGACACTCGACGCCAGAGAAGTGACCAGACAATCACATCCATTCCGGACACCCATCCACGTCACGTCCGGTCGGCGCCGAGCAGGTGAATCCGCTCACGGCAGGTGCCCATGTGCGTAGACGGCACACGAGCAACCCGGCCTTATCCGTTGGCAGGTACTCACCCGGAGAACCACCCCTGGGCAGCTACACCCGCCCCCGCCACCAGCCCGTAGCCGACGACGGCGACGCCCGCGGCGACGGCGCTCAGCACGGCGACCCAAAGCCCGTAGCGCAGAATCGGATTCACTTCCATCCGCCCACCGAGGATCTTGACGCCGATCACCAAGATGTCGATGAGCCACACCAAGATCATCATCAGGTCATGCACACATTCGAGAAGGTGAGCACCGGCCAGCACACGATCGATCCGAGGAACGAGATCACCACGTCGATGCCGTGCATCTCGCGCAGGTGACTCGTGTGGGTCAGCGTCCAGACGACTCCGACCAGCCCGTAAGGGATTCCGAGGATGATGAGTGTCCCGAAGAACTCGGAGACCTTCATCTCGTAGCTGAATATTCGATCCAGCCTCTTGAGCATGTACGTCGCATCCTTTCCTGCGCCGGGCCGAACCCCGTCGAGGTCGCCCACGCGTACCGAAGGAGATCGCGACGTCGCGGGCGCACCCGACCGCTGAGATCCGGTCCGGCATGGTCCCGTATGTTACGCACGATTCACGGCAGGACGGAAGACTTTCACCGATATTTCCGGTCAGAACACGACCACACTTCCACCGCCTCGGACCGTCTCGAAACTGGGCAAACCCCGGACAAGGCGCACTCTTGTCAGGCAGAATAATCAGTAACATAATCGACGGATGGGTGATCACACCCCGCCTCGACCCCGCATCGGCCTCCAGGAGGTCGAACGATGAAAGCACTCAACAGGATTCTCAGCGTGGAGATGACGGTCTTCGAGTTCCTCGGCTGGCTGTTCCTCGCCGGATTCCTGTTCGGCACCGGACGATCCACCGCCGCGCGAGTCGCGCGGCTGGTCCGGACCACGAGGAACACAACGGAAGGACTCCGATGACCGCGGTCGCCCACTTCTCGTACCAGAACGAACCGGCGCCACTGACCAAGGAGCAGACGCGCATCCCCATCAGCTCCGCGCACCGCCCGTTCACCAAGCGGCCGATCAAACTGGCCGACGCGCTGGACTTCTGGTCCTTCGCCGGCGCCGCGGCCAACGTGGCGATGCAGATGGCGAGGCCCGGCGTGGGTTACGGCGTCGCGGAGAGCAAGGTGGAATCCGGTGCGCTGATGAAGCATCCGTGGAAGCGCGCACGCACCACCACCCAGTACCTGGCGGTGGCGATCCTCGGCACCGAGGAAGAGCGCATGGCCTACCGCAAGGCAGTCGACTCGGTGCACCGCCACGTGCGGTCCGAGCCGGGGGCCCCGGTGAAATACAACGCGTTCGACCGCAACCTCCAACTGTGGGTCGCCGCATGTCTTTACATCGGTTTCGAGGACACCTACCAGCTGCTGCAAGGCAAGATGAACGACGAGCAGGCCGAAGCCTTCTACGCCTCGTCGTCGACTCTGGGCACCACGCTTCAGGTCACCGAGGACATGTGGCCCAAGACGCGCGCCGAGTTCGACGTCTACTGGAACCAGGCGTGCCGCCAGGCCGTACTCGACGATTACGTGCGCGCCTACGTCGACGATCTGCTGAACCTGCGCATGATCCACTGGTACCTGCGCCTGCCGTTCCGAAACCTGCTGAAGTTCCTGACGATCGGCTTCCTCGCGCCGTACTTCCGCGAGCAGATGCGGTTGGAGTGGACCGCCGCCGATCAGCGCCGCTTCGAGCACCTTTTCGTGTTCGTCGGTTTCGTCAACCGGTTCATCCCGCGGTTCCTGCGGCACGGCGGCAGCCACGCGCTGATGGTCGATCTACGCCACCGGATCCGCAAGGAGAAGAACCTGGTCTGAGAGGTGGGCGCCCACCGTCGACATCGAGCCGTCCGCTCACGGGCATCGCGATGATTCCCCTGGCGGCGGTGGGTTTCAGCTGACGCTGGACTGCGCGCAATGCGAGCTTGTCCGGTTTCTCATGGGCACAGTGCGTGTTCGAGCATGCCGATGAGGTCGGGTTCGGTCTCCGGGGCCTTCGTGAGGGCGACGGTGATCGCGCGCCCGTCGACGGTCGCACCGGATACCGTGTAGTAGCCATAGATTCCGCCGCTGTGGCCGAAGTACTCAGCACCGCAGGGTAATTGGATGGATCCGAGGCCGAGTCCGTAGACCATTCCCGATTCCTGGTCGCTGGGCACACCATCGCGCATCTGCTGGAGCTCCGCGGCCTCCAACACCCGGCCCGCGAGCAGCGCGCCGTAGAAGCGGTTCAGGTCCGTGCCCGACGAGACCAGGGCGCCCGACGCCCATGGGATGGACGGCTCGATGCGGGAGACGTCGGTGACGACGCCGTTCAGGGTGGCGTAACCCGCGGGGTGCGGGCCGCGGATGTCGCGCTCACCAGCGCCGGGCAGGTACGTGTCGGCGAGGCCGAGGGGTTTCAGGATGCGCCGTTCCAACTCCGCCGCGTACGGAGCTCCGGTCACCCGCTCGATCAACATCCCGGCGACCAGGTAGTTCGAATTGCTGTACTCGTAGCGCTCGCCCGGCACGAACACCGCCCGCCCACCGTTGACGATCGCGATGCCTTCCGCGGGTGTCATCGTGCGGTTCTCGACTCCCGCGCGGTATTCGTCGACGCGCGGGTCGTCCGCGAAGTCCGGTAGACCGCTCTGGTGGCGCAGGATCTGCCGGACCGTGATGGCGCGTCCATCGATGCCGTCGCCGCGCAGCAGACCGGGCAGGTAGGTGTCGATCGGTTCGTCGAGCCGCACCTTCCCCTCCGCGACCAGTTGCAGCACGAGGGCGCTGGTGAAGGTCTTGGTGATGCTGCCGACGCGGGTCTGTTGTGCGGGTTGGGTGGGGATCGGCGCCGCGGTGCCCAGGTCCGCCACCCCGGCCGTACGGACCACGGTCTCCCCGTTCTCGGTGACCGTCGCGATGGCCCCGGTGACCCCGGCCCCCACCACCCGGTCGATGTCCGCCTGCACAGCCTCGAGCCGAGCATCCGACACCCCGGCCGACTCCGTCCGGCTGTCACTCGCACACCCCGCGGTGAGCAGTGCCACCGCGGAAGCGGCCACGACGATCGGTATCAGACGCATACCTCGACGGTAGGCAGGTCCGGTGCCCCGCACATCCGGGACCACCCCGATATTCCCCTCAGCCCCGAGGATCATTTCCGCACCGAACCAGCCAGGCTCCGGTGTTCATGGCGCCACGCCTCGAGTGTCGTGCTGTTGTTCGACCGGTCGATGAACACAGGCGCGCCTGTTCCCCTCCGCCAGGGGCGGCCTGTGGGCTGGAACCGCGACTTCGAGTGGGCGCCGATGGCGGTCGAGGTCGCTTCCACCCGCACGACTTCTCCGACGTCGAAGTCTACTGAGAGTGTTACTGACAGACGCGATCGACGGCATCCGTTGCCGCGCAGACGACTACATCGAATAACCGTCGGCGCGGGTATCGGGAACTATGCGTCCCGCCGCGACCAAAGTTCGGAAGGCGGCTCCTTTGCGGGCGCAAGCATCTGCCCGGCAACCGCGGTGTTGCTGCATTGCGCGGTGCGCTTCGGAGACCGTGAAAGGTGTTGTGGGAGCGCGGTGTCCGGCTGCGGAGCGGGGGTCGCCGACGCAGGTTCCGATGATGCCGATGAGGGAGACGACCAGACCGCAACCGGTCAGGATGGACAGCGTCGAGTACATCGGATCACTTGTCTACGGCGCGCCGGAAGCAGTAGGCGGAGGCGGCTAGGTACTGGCGGCAGCCGCTGCCGTGGCCGGCGTGGACGGAGAGGATGAATCTCGCCTTGTCGTAGTCCAGGACCTGCGGTTCTGCTGCGCAGTCACGACTTTGGACAAGCCACAGTTCGCGCAAGTCCGAATGCGGTACGTTCATCGTCCACCTCCGCGGAGTTCAGTGCACCCGGCGCCGGGAGCGCCGGCGGAACCGCGCTCGAAGCGGCTGGATCATGACCGCGTCGGGACCGTGCGCCGGGTTCCGGAGAGTGGGCGCCCCCATAGGGTCTGGGCACAACCCCGGCGCCGGGTGCCAATACAGACTGCGCGTTGCGATTGGGTACATAACAGTCCGGAATGCGATAAATGCGAGTAATTTTCGAGTGAATCGGCCTGATGCGAGGAAGCGGGTCCTATGGTTGAGGTCGACTGGACGGGCGAGGACGTGCTTGCCCTTCGCACGGCGATGAAGCGGAGTCGTTACGAGTTCGCACGTTTGGTGGGCGTTACCCCGCGCACCGTGGTCTTGTGGGAGAACGGCCGGACAACCCGGATGCACGCCGCAAGCCGTCGACTACTCGATCGAGTGCTGTCCGAGGCCGATTCAGTCGTCGTCACGCGATTCGAGCGGGCGATCAAGGCGGGTCGCGAAGCGGCAGGCCACACCGACGATGCGAGCGCGGCGCTCGATCGGACAATCAAGCTCGGTAGGGACAAAGCGCAGGCCGGACCGGAGGTTCGGTCGACGCCGATCGGGCTCGACGAGGAAGTCGAGGATGACGACGTGAGAAGGCGGGAAATGCTGGCCTGCATCGGCGCAGGTCTGGCGGGACACGCTGCCGAACTCTTGGCAAGCGAACCGGAGCGGATGCTCGCGACCCTGGACGCCGGGTCGATGAGCGAGCGCAGGCTCGGTTTCCTGGAAGAATCCACTGCGGCGCTGGGCAAGCACGTCGTCCAGGTGCCGCCGCACGAGCTGCTGCAAGGCACGCTCGACCAGTTCCGCACGGTGCGAGCATGTCTCGGCGAGCGCCAGGCCACCCACCACCAGATCCGGCTGGTTCGCACCGCGGGACGACTGGCCAACGTGGTCGGCGAGATCTTGTTCAACGAAGGGCATTTCGGCCAAGCGCGGTTGTGGTATGCCACCGCCATCCACGCCGCACAGGACATCGGCGACCGCTACTCGGAGGACATCGCGCTCGCCGGACTGGCCTACCTGCCCACCTACAGCGACAAACCGAGGGAAGTGCTGCGCCTGCTCGATCCTCGCCTCGCGCAGGACCCGGCGACCGGCGCGGCCGCCGCCTGGCTCTGGGGCATGGCGGCGCGCGCGCACGCCGATCTCGGCGACGAACGCCACTTCGCCCACTGCATCGACAAATCCGCGCGGGCGCTGGACACCGTCGCGACCGAGGAGCTGCCGATCGGCATCTTCTCGTTCCGACCGGAGAAGCTCGCCTTCTACCGCGCCGTCGGATACGCCAGGCTCGGCAAGCCCGACGAGACGGCCACCGCCGCGGCACAAGCCATCTCGCTGTACGACCCGAGCGAGACGATGGAACCCGCGCTGGTGCGCTTCGAACACGCGACCGCACTGCTCGCCTCCGGCGAAGTGGACGAAGCCTGCGCCGTCGCCACCGCCGCCATCACCAACGCGCGCACCTATGTCGGGCTGACGGTCACCAAGCGCGCCAAGCGATTCGACTCGGCGCTGCTGAACGGCAGCGGGCGCGCGGTGAGCGAGTGGCGGCAGCGGGCCAGGGAGGTCGTCGACGCCCAGCGGGTGGACGTGTAGTCGCGCGGGGTGCGGTGATCCAGTCGACCCGCCGCGATGAAGGTCACCCTGGGTCGGTCCGCCCTGGGCACGCAGGTCGGGGATGAAGGTGACCTCCAGCCGGTCTGGCGGGACGAAGGGCACCTTCGGTCGGTTACCGCGCCTGCCATTCTGGGCGCGGCAGTAGGACCGACGCGCCCCGCGTTCAGTTCGTCTTCGGGTTCATGGCGGCGATCAGGGACTTGGGGCGCATGTCGGTCCAGTGGGTTTCGACGTATTCCAGGCAGGCGCTGCGGGGGGACGCACCGTAGGCGATGGTCCAGCCGGTGGGGATGGCGGCGAAGATGGGCCACAGGGAGTGTTCGCCCTCGGCGTTGGTGAGGACGTAGAACTGGGCGTCATCGTCGTCGAATGGGTTTGTCATGGTTGGCCTTTCGTGAGTCGTCTACAGGTTCATGCGCGGTCGGTGTCGGCCCAGGCCGCGGTCAGCACGTGGCCGATGCGGGCGAGCGCGGATTCGGTGGTCATTCGCCAGTGGGTGGCGGTGACGGCGTGGTTGTGCACGGTGCCGTCCACGGCATCGGACCAGCTGGCGGCTCCGGTCGCGCCGGTCGGATCGTCCAGTGCGGCGGTGAAATACACCAGGTTGCCCTTGTAGCGGCGAGGCCGGTAGCGGGCGAGTAGTTCGAGGGAGCGGGTTCCCGCGTCCAGTACCCGGCCGAGCCGTTCGGCGCCGAAGGAGGCGAACGGTTCCGGCAGTTCGGCGATGCGCTCGGCGAGTTCGGCGAGGCCGAGTTCGGTGTCCGCCTCGGCGGCTTGTTCGCCGAGCAGTCCGCCGAGCAGGTCGGCGAGCGGCACGGTGGTCTCGGCCACCGATTCCGTGCGCGGGCTGTCCATCATGGCCAGCGTCGCGACGTGCTGCCCCTCGTCCTGCAACTGGATCGCGACGGCGTGCGCGAGAACGCCGCCGAGCGACCAGCCGAGCAGGTGGTACGGCCCTTCCGGTTGCACGGCGCGGATCTCCGCGACGTAGCGCCGGGCCCAGTCCTCGATCGAATCGGGCAGTGGTTCCGCCGAATTCAGCGCCGGGGATTGCAGCCCGTAGATGGGCCGTTGCGGGTCGATGTGCGCGGCCAAACCGGCGAACGACCAGGCCACACCGCCGACCGGGTGCAGGCAGAACAGCGGCGCCTTGCCGCCGCCCGGTCGCAGCGGCAGCAGCACGTCGAAGGCCGCCGCCGCGTCCACCCTGCCCCGGCCGGACCTGGTCAGCTCGAGCTGTGTGACGAGCCCGGCGGGCGTCGGCGCGGAGAACAACCAGACAACGGGGACCGGTTCGCCGAGTTCCGCGCTGAGCCGGGTGGCCAGGCGCGTGGCGAGCAGTGAGTTGCCGCCGCGCTCGAAGAAGTTGTCGTCCATGCCGATTCGCTCCGCCTCCAGTACCTCGGTAAAGACGGCGCACACAGCGTGTTCCAGGTCCGTTGCCGGAGCACGGAACTCGCGTGCGGTTGGTTCGGGCCGGGGCAGTGCGGCGCGGTCCACCTTGCCGTTGGCGTTGAGCGGCAGCGCGTCCAGTCGAACGAGCGCGGCGGGCACCATGTAGCTCGGCAGCGCCTCTGCCAGGGCGGCACGCAGTGCGCCGATGTCCGACGCGGCGTGCTGCCCGTCGCCCGATCCGGCGTGCGGCTCGTCGGCGCGCAACCCAGCGTGTGGCGCCGTGGCGCCCAACCCGGCACGTTGTCCATCGGCCACCAACCCGGCCCGCGCACCCTCGGCTTCCGCCCCGACGTGCGGCCCGTCGGCGTCCAACCCAGCGTGTGGCGCCGTGGCGCCCAACCCGGCACGTTGTCCATCGGCCACCAACCCGGCCCGCGCACCCTCGGCTTCCGCCCCGACGTGCG
>NZ_JBFAHS010000017.1:144696-201681 GCF_040654315.1 Nocardia sp. NPDC050713
GCCCGTCGGCGTCCAACCCAGCGCTCAGCTGTTCGGCGTGCACCCCAGCGCGTGGTGTATCCGTGCCCAACGCGGTGTGCGGCCGCTTGGTGTCGACCGGCGATGCCGACGTGAAATAGCCGACCAGCATGGCATTTTCACCATCCGCCCGGTACGCGACCACGACGGCCTCCGCGATCTCCGGCCTGGCGCGCAGCGCGTGCTCGATCTCGGCCAGCTCGATGCGGTACCCGCGCACCTTGACCTGGAAGTCGCGCCGTTCGACGTAGCCGAGGTTGCCGTCGGAGCCCCAGCGCACCATGTCGCCGGTGCGGTACAGCCTGCTGCCCGGCGCGCCGAAGGGGTCGGCCACGAAGCGTTCCGCGCTCAGGTCCGGCCTGCCGTGATACCCGCGGGCCAGCTGCGCGCCGCCCAGGTACAGCTCGCCGGTGACGCCCGCGGGGACCGGGTGCAGCCGGTCGTCGAGGACGTACACCTGGTTGCCCGCCTCGGGCGTACCGATCGGCACGGTGCCGGTCAGCGCTGATGCCGCGGAGCCGACTGCCGTCCGGTATCGAGTCACCGAAACCGCCGCTTCCGTCGGCCCGTACAAGTTGTCGACCCGAGCATCAGTAAGCGCTCCGACCCTCGCCAGGGTCGCGGCGGGCAACGCCTCACCGATCACCAACAGCCTGCGCAGCGAGCGGGGCAATCTGCGCCCGCCGGACACCTCGGTCAGCATGGCGAGTAGCGACGGCACGAGCGTCATCGTGGTGACCGAGGCTCGACGGACCAGGTCGAGCACCCCCTCCGGGTCACGCTGCGCGCCGGTCGGCGCGAGGACCACGCGCGCACCGGTGCGCAGCGCCCACCAGAATTCCCACACCGAGAGGTCGAACGCGGCCGAGGTCATCAGCAGCGTGGCGTCGTCGGCGCCGAGGCCGTATTCCGACTGCATCCAGTCCAGTTGGTGCGCGACGGCGCGGTGCGGGACCGCGACGCCCTTCGGAACGCCGGTGGAGCCGGACGTGAAGATGACGTACGCGGTGTGCCACGGCGACAACGCCCGCACCCGTTCGGCGTCGCGGACCGGTGTGGCGTCGCCGCCCTCGGGGACCGTCGTGATGTCGAGCAGCACCTCGTGGTCGGACACCTCGGCGGGCAGCATCGGCCTGCGCGCGGAGGTGAGCACCAGCTCCGGATTCGCCGCGGCCAGTACGCCGGTGGTCCGATCGAGTGGATGCGCCGGGTCGAGCGGCACGTAGGCGCCGCCCGCCGTCACCACCGCGTACATCGCTACGAGCAGGTCGACGCTGCGCGGAATAGCCAGCGCCACCGGCGATTCCGGGCTGACGCCGCGGCCGATCAGCACCCGGGCCAGCCGGTTCACCCGCGCGGCGAACTCGGCGTAGGTCAGGGTGTGCGCGTCGTCCACGACGGCGATCGCGTCGGGCGTGCGCGCCACCTGCGACTCGAAGGCGGTGACCAGCGTGTCCGGTGCGAACTCACGGTCAGGGGCGTTCCACGCGACGAGCATGCGTTCGGTCTCGGCGTCGTCCAGCAGCGGCAGGTCACCGACCGGCACCCGCGGCGCGGCGCACACGGCTTTCAGCAGCCGCTGCAACCGGCTCGCGAAGCCCGCGACGGTCGCCTCGTCGAACAGCGCCGTGGCGTAGGTGATCGTCGCGGCGAGTCCGGCGGGCCCGCCCTGCGCGTCGTAGCGATCGGTGACCACCAGGTGCAGGTCGAACTGGGAGACCTCGGAGTCGAAGTCGACCGCGGTCGCGGTCAGCCCGTCCAGGGTGAAATCGGCCTCGGCCTGGTTGTGGAACGAGAAGCCGACCTGGAACAGCGGGTGCCGCGCGGTGGAGCGCTCGGGGTTGAGCACCTCGACCAGCCGCTCGAATGGAACGTCGGCGTGCGCGAACGCCGCCAGGTCGGCGGCGCGCACCCGTTCGAGCAGCGCGCTGAATCCGTCGCCCGCGTCCACCCGGGTGCGTAGTACGAGCGTGTTGACGAACATGCCGACCACGTCGTCCAGCTCGGCCGCGCCGCGACCGGCCACGGGTGTGCCGACGGCGATGTCGCCGGTGCCGGACAGCCGCGCGAGCAACGTGGCGAAGGCGGCGTGCACCACCATGAACAGCGTGGCGCTCGACGCGCGGCCCAATTCGACCAGCGCCGAGTGCGTTTCGGCATCGACGGCGAAATCGACGTGCTTGCCGCGGGTGGACACGACCGCGGGCCGCAGCCGGTCCGTCGGCAGCGGCAGCTGCGCGGGCAGTTCGTCGAGCGCCTCGGTCCAGAACCGGAGCTGGCGCGCCACCAGCGATTCCGGATCGTCCTCCGAGCCGAGCAGTTCGCGCTGCCACAGGCTGTAGTCGGCGTACTGCACCGGCAGCGGCACCCAGCCCGGCGCGCGCCCCTGCTTGCGCGCCGTGTAGGCCAGCATCACGTCCCTGGCCAGCGGAGCGAGCGAGGAGCCGTCCGCCGCGATGTGGTGCACCACCACGACCAGCACGTGTTCCGTTGCCGCCGAGCCGTTCTCGGCCTCCGGACGGAAGAGCCTGGCGCGCACCGGCACCGCGCCGATCACGTCGAATCCCGCGCCGACGAAATCCGCGACCGCGATGGGCAGATCATCGATCGGCACCGCGATCGGTGCGAGCACCGGCGTGCCCGCCGCCTCGACCGGCAGCACCACCTGCACCGGTCCGGCCGTGCGCGGCGGGTAGACCGTGCGCAGCACCTCGTGCCTGGCGACTACGTCGGCGATGGCGGCATTCAGGGCGGCGATGTCGAGTTCGCCGCTGAGCCGCACCGCGAGCGGGATGTTGTAGGCGGTGGACTGGCGGTCCAGCCGGTTGAGGAACCACATGCGCTGCTGTGCGAGCGAGAGCGGAACCGGCTCGTCGCCCCGGCGCGCGACCAGCGCGGGGCGGGCGGGCGAGGTGTCCGCGCCACCCAGTTCGGCGGCCATGGCCGCGACGGTCGAGTGCTCGAACACGGTGCGCACGCCGACCGTGACGCCGAGCGCCGCACCCAGCCGCGCGGCGAGTTGCGTTGCGGTGAGGGAGTTTCCGCCGAGCGCGAAGAAGTCGTCGTCCAGGCCGACGTCATCGACTCCCAGTACGGCGGCGACGGTCGCGGCGACCGTCTGTTGCGCCACCGTGACCGGCGCGCGGTACATGGCAGTTCGGAATTCCGGTTCCGGCAGCGCCTTCCGGTCCAGCTTCCCGACCGGCGTCAGCGGCAGCTGGTCGAGGACCATGATGGCGGCGGGCACCATGTAGGCGGCCAGCGAACGACCCGCGAAGGCGGTCAGCGCCGTCGTGTCGACGCTGTGCCCCGGCACGGCGACCACGTACGAAACCAGCGCGACGACACCATTGGCATCGGTGTGTCCGACGGTCACCGCGTATTCGACGGATTCGTGCGCGGCGAGCACCGCGTCGATCTCACCGAGCTCGATGCGCAAACCGCGCACCTTCACCTGATGGTCGGTGCGGCCGAGGTGCTGGAGGGCGCCGGACGCTGGCCCACCCGTCACCCGGCCACCGCCCCTCATCGAATCGCTTCGCGATGCGGGCACCCATCTGACCAGATCGCCGGTGCGGTAGATCCGCCCGCCTTCGGGCCCGTAGGGGTCCGCGACGAACCGGTCCGCCGAAAGTCCTGGCCGCGCGTGGTATCCGCGCGCCAAGCCGGGACCGCGCAGGTACAGCTCGCCCGCGACGCCCACGGGCACCGGCCGCAGCCGGTCGTCGAGCACGAGCGCGGACATGCCGGGGATCGGCGCGCCCATGTCGAGCGGATCGCCCGGCCGCATCCGCGCGCTGATCGTGGTGATGACCGTGGTCTCGGTCGGGCCGTAGGTGTTGTACATCGCGCGTCCGACGCCCCAGCGCCGCACCACATCCGGCCCGTAGGACTCGCCACCGACGGTCAACTGCCGCAGCTCCGGCAGTTGCGCCGGATCGAGGGTTTGCAGGACCGCTGGTGTGATGAACGCGTGGGTCACCCGCTGATCGCGGATGAGCGCGGTCAGCTCGGCCCCGCCGTAGACGGTCGCCGGTGCGACGACCATGGTCGCGCCCGCCGGAAGCGCCATCAGTAGTTCCAGCATCGAGGCGTCGAAGCTGGGCGAGGACACCGTGAGCACTCGCGCGTCGGCGGTCACCGAGTACCGATCCCGTTGCGCGCGAGCGACTCCCGCGATCCCGGCGTGCGTCGCCACGACACCCTTCGGCACACCTGTCGAGCCGGAGGTGTAGATGATCCACGCCGCATGATCTACCCGCACCGGACGCACCAGCTCGTCCGCGCCGAGCGGCGTCCCGCTGATGTGCCGAATCCGCGCCACGGTGGCGGGCGCGTCCAGCGCGAGCCATTCGACGGCGCCGGGCAGCGCGGCACGCGCAGCGTCGATCGTGAGGCCGAAGGCCGCGCCGGAATCGGTGAGCATGTGCTCGATCCGGTCGGCCGGATAGGTCGGATCGACCGGGACGAACGCCGCCCCGGTCTTGGCAACCGACCACACCGCGAGCAGCGCCTCGGCCGACCGCGGGATGGCGATCGCGACGACGTCCTCCGCGCCGATGCCGTGCCCGGCGAGCATCCTGGCCAGGCGCGCGGACTGTTCGTCGAGCTCGCGGTAGGTCAGCTCGCGGTCACCGCAGACCACCGCGACACCGTCCGGGTTCATGGCGACGGCCGCTGCCATCATCTCGGCCAGGGTCCGCTGCGGCACCGCCTCGGCGCCGCGCCTGGCGAGGAGTTCGGCACGCTCGGCGGGCGCGAGCAGCTCGACCGCGCCGATCGAACGTTCCGGTTCGGCGGTCAGCGCGCCGAGGACCCGACCGAACCGGCGCAGCAGCCCTTCGGCGGTGTCCGCGTCGAACAGGTCGGTCGCGTAATTCAGCTCGACAGCGAAGTGTCCGTCGGCGTCCATATCCGCGGACACGGTGAACTGGAGATCGAAACGCGCCACCGGCTCGTCGAATTCGACCGTCGAGAGCTCGAGACCCGGCACGGCGAAGGTGTCGTCCCCGGTGTTCAGGTAGCTCAGGGCGACCGTGAACAACGGATGCCGCGCCTGCGTCGTGGTCACGCCGAGCTCGTCGACCACCCGCTCGAACGGCACGGTGGCGTGGGCGAACGCCGCCAGGTCGGCGGCCCGCGTCTCAGCGAGCAATTCGGTGAAGGACTGGTCGGGACGCGGCCGGGTGCGCAGCACCAGCGTGTTCACGAACATGCCGACCAGGTCGTCGAGCGCCGCCGCGCCGCGACCCGCGACGGGGGTGCCGATCGCGATGTCGTCGGAACCGGAGAGCCTGGCCAGCAGCACCGACAGCGCGGCGTGCACCACCATGAAGGGAGTCGCGTGGTAGGCGAGGGCGAGTTCGCGCACCCGTGCGCCGACCTCGCCGCCGATCCGTGCCCGAGCGTTCCCGCCGCGCTTGCTCGCGATGGGCGGGCGGGGGCGGTCGGTGGGCAGGGCCAGCTCCTCGGGCAGTTCGCGCAACGCCTCGCGCCAGAACGAAAGTTCCTCGGCCGCCGCATTTTCGACCGACGCCGTCTGCCAGACCGCGTAGTCCGCGTACTGCGCGGCCAGCTCGGGCCACACCGGTGCGGCTCCCAGCACGCGAGACAGGTACGCGGCGAGCAGATCTCGCAGCAGCGGCCGCATCGAGTATCCGTCGGCGGCGATGTGGTGCAGCACCGCGACGAGCACCCGGCTCGTCGGACTCTCGCGCAGCAACACCGCGCGCACCGGAACCTCGCTCGTGACATCGAAACCGGCGGCGAGGAATTCGGCGATCCGATCCTCGACGCTGCCCGCGCCGATCGATTCGACGGCCAGCCGCACGGGCGCGGACGCCACCGGCAGGATCACCTGGTGCGCGGTGCCGTCGGTCGCGGCGGGGTAGATCGTGCGCAGCACCTCGTGCCGCGCCACCACGTCGGCGAACGCCGCGCCGAGCGCCACTTCGTCCAGTTCGCCGCGAATCCGCATCGCGACCGGGATGTTGTGCGCGGCCGACGACGGATCGAGCCGGTTGAGGAACCACATGCCGCGCTGCACGGGCGCCAACGGCACCGGGTCAGGACGCGGACCCGCGATCAGCGGAACGACCGAATCGGTTGTCTCCGCGGCGATTCCCGCCGCCAGCGCGCCGACCGTCGGCGCCTCGAACAGCAGACGCACGGGCACTCGCCTGCCCAGCCTTTCGCCGAGCCTGGCCAGCACCCTGGTCGCGCTGAGCGAGTTCCCACCCAGATCGAAGAAGCTGTCCTCGACGCCGACCGGTCCACAACCGAGCACGTCCTCGAAGGCGGCGGCCACCAGGCGCTCGGCCGGGGTGACCGGAGCCGTGTAGGCGCGGCGATCGAACACCGGCTCCGGCAGCGCCTTTCGATCCAACTTGCCGGAGGCGTTGAGCGGGAAGGCGTCCAGCACCACGAAGGCCGACGGCAGCATGTAGGACGGCAGCGTCGCCCGCGCCGCTGCGCGCAGCGCGTCTTGGAGATCGGCGGTGCGCTCCGGTGTCGCCACGACGTAGCCGACCAGGTGATCGCCGACCACCCGCGCCGCCGCTTGGGACACGCCTGCCACCCCGGCCAGCACCGCCTCGATCTCCCCGAGCTCGATGCGCTGGCCGCGGAACTTCACCTGGAAGTCGGTGCGCCCCAAGTACACCAGCTCGGCGGAGTCGCCGCCGGTGTCCCAACGCACGAGATCGCCGGTGCGGTACATGCGTTCGCCGGGAGCGCCGAAGGGGTTGGCCACGAAACGTTCCGCTGTCAGGTCGGGTCGCCCGTGGTAGCCCCGGGCGAGCTGGGTCCCCGCCAGGTACAGCTCACCCGCGACACCCGGCAGCGTCGGCCGCAGGCGCGAATCCAGCACGTAGACACGGCTGTTCCACTGGGGGTTGCCGATCGGCATCACGGTGCGCTCGGTCTCGCCCGTCACGTCCCGGTAGGTGATACTCACCGCGGCCTCGGTGGGTCCGTACAGGTTGTGCAGCCGCGCCTCGCTCACCGCACCGAACGCGCGGACGGTCTCGGCGGGCAGCGCCTCGCCGATCACGAAGACGGTGCGCAGCGCGGCCGGGCGCTGCCCGGTGCCGTGCACATGTCCGGCGAAGACGCTGAGCATGGACGGCACGAAATCGGTGACGGTGACGCCGTAACGACCCATCACCTCCGCGAGGTAGCCGGGATCGCGGTGCCCGTCGTGGGTCGCGAGGACCACGGTCGCGCCGACGCGCAGCGGCAGGAAGTACCCCCACAGCGAGACATCGAAGGTGGTCGCGGTCTTCTGCAGGTACACGTCGTCGGCGCGCAGCCGGTATTCCGACTGCATCCACGTCATCTGGTTGACGATCGCCGCGTGCGAAACACTGACGCCTTTGGGTTTTCCGGTCGACCCGGACGTGAAGATCACGTACGCGGGGTTCCCGGGGTGGATCGGCACGCCGCGCTCCTCGGTCGCGATCGGATCGTCGGCGTAGCCGTCCAGCGCGACGCTGTCCACGCACACCGTGCGCCCGGTGTAGCCGAGTTCGGCACGGTCGCGTTCGGTGGTGAGCAGCGCGGCGGGCCGCGCGGTGTCGAGGATGTGGGCGATGCGCTGGGCGGGGTGATCGGGATCGATCGGCACGTACGCGCCACCCGCCTTCAGCACCGCGTACATGGCGAGCACCAGGTCGGTGGACCGTCGAATGGCCAAGGCCACCAGCGATTCCGGCCCGATACCCGCCTCGACGAGATGGCGGGCCAGCTGGTTGGCGCGCTGATCGAGTTCGCCGTAGGTGAGCACCGTGGCGGGACCGCCGTCCGGGACGTACACCAGCGCGGGATCGTTGGGCGTGGCCGCGGCCTGCGCCTCGAACTCGTCGAGCAGCATCTCCGCCACGAACGCGGTGTGCGCGGAGTCGTTCCATTCGGTGACCACCCTGTGCAGCTCGCCTGCGCCGAACAGGTCGATGTCGCCGACCGGCAGCTCCGGATCCGCGATCACCGCGGTCAGCAGCCGCAGGAATCGCTCGCCCATGGTGTGGATGGTCGCGGCGTCGAAGAGGTCGGTGGCGTAGGTGAAACGCACCGCGTCGTCGGAGACGGTGAGTTGCAGGTCGAAACGCGTTGTCTCGTAGTCGAACTCGTACTCCGCCACGCTCAGGCCCGGGAGCCGGACCCCGATCGGCGAAAGGTTCTGGAAGAACAGCGCGACCTGGAACAGCGGGTGCCGCGCCTGGGAGCGCGGCGGGTCGAGCACCTCCACCAGCCTTTCGAACGGCACCTCGGCGTTGGCGAACGCGTCCAGGTCGTCCTCGCGCACCCGCCGCAGCACGGTGGCGAAGGAGTCCGCGCCGGGCACCTCGGTGCGCAGCACGAGCGTGTTGACGAACATGCCGACCAGCTCGTCCAGCCGACGTTCGCCGCGACCGGCGATCGGCGCGCCGATGGCGATGTCGGCGGTGCCCGACAGCCGTGCGAGCAGCACCGCGAGCGCGGCGTGCACCACCATGAACGGCGTCGCGTCGTGCCGCGCGGCCAGCGCGGTGATGCCGGAGTTCACCGCCGGGTCCAGGAGCAGGGTGGCGCTCGCGGCGGCGTGCGAGGCGACGGCCGGGCGCGGGCGGTCGGCGGGCAGGTCCAGCTGGGCGGGCAGACCGCGCAGCGCACGCCGCCAATACTTCAGCTGACGGGCGGCGATCGACTCCGGATCGTCCTCGGCGCCGAGCAGTTCGCGTTGCCAGAGCGCGTAGTCGGCGTACTGCGCGGGCAGCGGCGCCCAGTCCGGTTCCCCGCCGGTGACGCGCGCGGCGTAGGCGGTGGCGAGATCGCGGGCCAGCGGTCCCATCGAGAAGCCGTCGGCGGCGATGTGGTGCACGACGAGGGCGAGCAGGTGTTCGTGCTCCGACAGCTTCGCCAGCCCGATCCGCAGCGGCACCTCGGCCGTCACGTCGAACGGCGTGGCGACGAAGCCGACGAGGGCCGCTTCCGGGTCGGCGGCGTCCAGCTCGGTGATCGACGGGACGGCGGCGTCGAGGATCCGCTGGTGGCCGACGCCGTCGCGGTCCGGGTAGACGGTGCGCAGCGTCTCGTGCCTGGCGATCACGTCGGCGATCGCGGCGGCCAGCGCCGCCGTGTCCAGCTCGCCGACGAAGCGAATGGCGACCGGGATGTTGTTGACGGTCTCCGCGGGATCGAAGCGGTTCAGGAACCACATGCGTTGCTGAGCGGGCGAGAGCGGGATCGTTTCCGGGCGCGGTCCCACGGTGAGAGCGGGGCGGCGGGCCGCGCCCGTGCCCTCGACCGCGCGCTCGGCGAGTGCCGCGACGGTCGGCGCGTCGAACAGCGTCCGCACCGGGACATCGGTGTTCAGCTCGGCGCCGAGCCGCGCGGCCAGCTGGGTGGCGATCAGCGAGTTGCCGCCGAGCGCGAAGAAATCGTCGCCCGCCCCGACCCGTTCGACGCCGAGCAGCTCACCGAACAGCGCCGCGACGGTCCGCTCGGCGTCGGTCTCCGGTGCGCGGAAGACCGCCGCCGCCACGACGGGCGCGGGCAGTGCCTTGCGGTCCAGCTTTCCGGAGGAGTTGAGTGGAAACTCGTCCAGCACCACGAAGGCCGAGGGCACCATGTAGCCGGGCAGTTCGGCGGCCAGCCGCGCGCGCACGGCATCGATGTCGATCGACGCGCCGGTCAGGTACGCCACCAGCTGATCACCGCCGGACACCTGCCCGCCGCGAACGACCACCACCGCCTGGTCGACCGCGGCCACCGCGGTGAGAGCGGCTTCGATCTCGCCGAGCTCGATGCGCAGTCCGCGCAGCTTCACCTGGAAGTCGGTGCGGCCCAGGTACTCCAGCTCGCCGCCGGCTGGCCCACCCGTCGCCCGGCCACCGCCCCCCATCGCATCGCTTCGCGATGCAGGCAGCCATCTGACCAGATCGCCGGTGCGATACATGCGGTCGCCCGCGGTGCCGAAAGGATTGGCCACGAAGCGATCCGAGGTCAGCTCGGGTCGCGCCACATAACCGATGGCCAGCTGTCCGCCCGCCAGATACAGCTCGCCAGGCACGCCGACTGGCACCGGCCGCAGCCGGTCGTCGAGCACGAGCAGCCGGGTGTTGAACACCGGCCTGCCGATCGGCACCGAGTCCGTGTCCGCGTCGGTGACCTCGTGATAGGTCACGTCCACGGCGGCCTCGGTCGGGCCGTAGAGGTTGTGCACTCTGACCCCGAGCACGCGCCGCGTGCGCTGTGCGACGGCGGCGGGCAGCGCCTCGCCGGACGCGAAGACCCGGCGCAGCGCGGTGCGCTCGCGCGCCAATGGCTCGTTGAGGTACACCGCGAGCATCGAGGGCACGAAATGCGCCGTGGTGACGCGTTCGGCCGCGATGAGCCGGGCCAGGTACGCGGGATCGCGGTGACCGTCATGGCGCGCGACGACCAAGCGCGCGCCGACCTGCAAGGGCCAGAAGAACTCCCACACCGACACGTCGAAGGTGGCGGGCGTCTTCTGCAACACCGCGTCGTCGGGACGCAACCCGTAGCGATCCTGCATCCAGACCAGCCGGTTGACGATGGCGGCGTGCGAGACCGCGACGCCCTTGGGGCGACCGGTGGAGCCGGAGGTGAAGATGACGTACGCGGGGTGGCCCGGCGTGAGCGCGCCGATCCGGTCGGCGTCGGTCAGCGGAGATTCGGCGAAGGCGGACAGATCCAAGCGATCGATCCGAACCTGCCGTGCCGCGGCGACTTCCAGATCCATCCCGGAAGTCAGGACGCACACCGGACGCGCGGTGGCCAGCACGTATTCGATGCGGTCGGCCGGGTGATCGGGATCGATCGGCACATACGCGCCGCCCGCCGCCGTCACCGCGTACATTCCGACGATCAGGTCGAGCGAGCGCCGCATGCCGAGTGCCACAAAGGAATCCGGGCCGACGCCCTGGGTGACCAACCAGCGGGCCAGTCGGTGCACCCGAGCGGCGAACTCGCCATACGCCAGGCTGGTTCCCTCGAAGGTCAGCGCCACCGCCTCGGGCGTGCGCGCGACCTGCTCCTCGAACAGCGAGATCAGCGTGTGCGGGCGGGCCGCGACCGGGTGCGCGGTGTCGTTCCACCGCTCGAGCACGAGCGAACGCTCGGCCGGGTCCAGCAGTTCGATGTCGCCCACTCGGAGAGCCGGGTCGGCCACCACGGTCTCCAGGATCCTGATGAATCGCGCCGCGAAGGACTGGACCGTGGCGCGGTCGAACAGATCGGTCGCGTAGCGCAGCAGCGCGCGCAGCGCCGTGCCCGCGCCCTGCTGATGCTCGACCAGCTCCAGCGCCAGGTCGAACTGCGCGACGCGATTGTCGAGCGGGTAGGCCGACACCTGGAGCCCCGGCAGCTCCAGCACCGTGTCGTCGCGATGCTCGAAGGTCAGCAGTGTCTGCACGATCGGCGAATGCGATTGCGAGCGAACCGGGTTGAGCTCTTCGACGAGACGCTCGAACGGCAGGTCGGCGTGGGCGAAGGCGCGCACGTCCACCTCGCGGACCTGCCGCAGCAGGTCGGCGAAGGACGTGTCGGCGCGCACCCCGGTGCGCAGTACGAGGGTGTTGACGAACATGCCGACAAGCTCGTCCAGCGCCTGTTCGGCACGTCCCGCGACCGGGGTGCCGATCGCGACGTCCTCGGTCCTGGCCAGCCTGGCGAGCAGGGCGGCGAAGGCGGCGTGCACCACCATGAACGAGGAAACACCCTGTCGCCGCGCGAGTTCGGCGATCGCCGAGGTCAGTTCGGCGGTGACCGCGAATTCCACCGCGGCGCCCTGCCCGGTGGCGACCGGCGGGCGCGGGCGGTCGGTGGGCAGTTCCAGCACCGGTGCCAGGTCGGCCAGCTCGGCGCGCCAGTGCGCGATCTGCTCGGCCAACACCGATTCCGGGTCGGAGGCCGCGCCGAGCACCTCGTGCTGCCACAGCGTGAAGTCGGCGTACTGCACCGGGAGCGGTCGCCACTGCGGCGCGGCGCCAGCACTGCGCGCCGTGTAGGCCACCATGAGATCACGGGCCAGTGGCGCGGTGGACACACCGTCGGCAGCGATGTGGTGCACAACGACCACCAGCACATGGTCATCCGCCGCGGCACGGAAAAGACAGGCGCGCACTGGAATCTGGCCGCGCAGGTCGAAGGGCAACGCCGCGAACACCGCGACGGTCTCTGGCAGTTCCGCCTCGGAGACCGCCACCGGGTCCAATTCCAGGGCGGGCACTTCCGCCCGCACCGACTGGAACGGGCCGTCGCCGTCGGACGGGAAGACCGTACGCAGCGACTCGTGCCGCGCGATCACGTCGCCGAGCGCGGCGGCCAGCGCCGCGGTGTCCAGCGCGCCGGTCAGCCGGATGGTGATCGGGATGTTGTAGACCGCCGACTCCGGATCGAGGCGGTTCAGCAGCCACATCCGAGTCTGCGCCAGCGACAGGGGAATCCGCTCCGGTCGCGGGACTGCCACCAGGGCGGGACGGGAGTCGTCGGCCGAATGGCGCACGCGCACCGCGAGTTCGGCCACCGTCGGCGCCTCGAACACCTCGCGCACCGTGAGCGCGCAGCCCAGCGCCGCGTTGGCGCGGGCGACCAGCCGCATGGCGAGCAGCGAATTCCCGCCGCGCGCGAAGAAGTCGGCGTCCGCACCGATGCGCGCCGACCCGCCGAGCAGATCGGCGACCAGGGCCGCGAGCACCGATTCCGCGCCCTCCCGTGGCGCGCGGTAGGCCACCGCGCCGCCGCTGACCTCGACCGTCGGCAGCGCCGCGCGATCCAGCTTCCCGACCGTGGTGAGCGGCATCTCGTCCAGCACGACCAAGTGCGCGGGCACCATGTAGCCGGGCAGCCGCTCGCGCACCGCGTCCAGAACGGCGTCGGCCGCGACCTCTCCGCTGACATAGCCGACCAGACATTCGTAGCCGGAGCTGTCCTTCGCGACAAGCACGGCCGCGTTGCGCACGCCGGGCACACCGGCCAGCGCCGATTCGATCTCGCCGAGCTCGATCCGCTGACCGCGCAGCTTGATCTGGAAATCGTTGCGGCCCAGGTAGATCAGATCGCCCGAGCGGTTCCAGCGCACCAGATCGCCGGTGCGGTACATCACCGCGCCGGGCACGCCGAACGGGTCGGCCACGAACCGCTCGGCGGTCAGCCCGGAACGGCCGTGATAGCCGCGCGCCAGCTGGTCGCCCGCCAGGTACAGCTCGCCCGGCACGCCGACCGGCACCGGCCGCAGTCGCGCGTCGAGCACGTAGACGCGGGTGTTCCAGCACGGACGCCCGATCGCCACATCGCGACCGGAAGCCACGTCGGCATCGGTGAACTCGTGGTAGACCGCCGAAATGGCCGCCTCGGTCGGACCGTAGGCGTTGTGCACCGCGCCGTCGAAACTGCCGCGGATCGCGGCGAGCAGATCGGGTGTCAGCGCCTCGCCGCCGCAGTGCAGGTGCCGGAACGAGCGCAGCGCGTCGCCCATGCCCTCGCCGATGAGCGCGGCGAGCACCGATGGCACGTATTCGGCGATGGTGATGCCGTGCTCGCGCAGCAGTCCGGCGAAATAGGCGAGGTCCAGGTGCCCGCCGGGTCTGGCGATCACCAGCGGCGCGCCGACCGCGACGGGCAGGAAGCACTCCCACACCGAGACGTCGAAGGTCAGCGGCGCGCGCTGCAGGATGCGGTCGGCCGCGGTCACCTCGTAGCGATGCTCGAGCCAGCGCAGCTGGTTCATGATGGCGCGGTGGGTGACCGCGACGCCCTTGGGCCGTCCGGTGGAGCCCGAGGTGAACAGCACGTACGCGGTGTTGTCCTGGCGCAGCGTTGCGCGGCGCTCGGCGTCGGTCACCGGCTCGGCCGAGTAGCCCGACAGGTCCAGCTCGGCGGGGCGAAGCACGCGCGCGTTCAGCGGCGGCAGTTCCGCTCCGCCGACGATCACTATCAATGCGGGATCGGCACTTTCGATCACCTGCGCCAGCCGGTCGGCCGGATGAGCCGGGTCGAGCGGCAGGTACGCGCCGCCCGCGCGCACGATCGCGAACATCGCCACGAGCATGTCCAGCGAACGCAGGGCGGCCAGTCCGACGATGGTCTCCGGGCCGACGCCCTCGGCGATCAGGTGCCGAGCCAGCCGGTTCACCCGCGCGGCCAGCTCGCCATAGGTGAGCGTCGCGTAGCGACTCGATGAGGGGTGGTGGCCGGGTGACGGGTGGGCGAGCGACTCGTCCTCGAAGGTCACCGCGCGACCGACCGGGTCCGCGGCGGCGCGCACCGTGAGCAGGTCGTCGAGGGTCTCGGCGGGCAGTGCGCGCGCGGTCGCGTTGCGGTCGGAGAGCAGCATTCCGCGCTCGGCGACCGACATCAGCTCGACATCGCCGACCGCGGTCCTGGTGTCGCGCGCCATCGCGCGCAGCACCCGCTCGAACGCGGCGAGGAGATCGGTGACCGTGTGCGCGTCGAACAGGTCGAGCGCGTAGTGCAGGTGCACGTCGATGCCCTCGGGCTCGCCGTCCGCGTCGTAGCGGTCGGTCAGGGTCCAGTCCAGGTCCAGCTGGATAGGAGCCGGGCCGATGTCGAGCGCGCCGATGGCGAGGCGCTGCAAACGGAAGTCGGGCGCGGTCTGGTTCTGTAGCGTCAGCGCCACCTGATAGAGCGGCGAATGCGCCTGTGAACGAACGGGATTCAGCGTGTCGACGAGCTGCTCGAACGGCACCGCCGCGTGCTCGAAGGCGGCCAGGTCGGCGGACCGTACCTCGGCGAGCAGCTCGGCGAGGGTGGCGTCGGCGCGCACCTCGGTGCGCAGCACGAGGGTGTTGACGAACATCCCGACGAGCTCGTCCAGCGCCTCGTCACCGCGCCCGGCCACCGGCGCGCCGACGACGACGTCGCCGGTGGCGGCCAGCCTGCTCAGCAATACGGCCAGCGCGGCGTGTAGCACCATGAACGGGGTGACGCGGTGTTCGGCGGCGAGTTCCTGGATGTCGCGGTGCAGCGCGGCGTCGAGCCGTCCGATGACAGCGCCGCCGCGGTTCGAGGCCACCGCCGGGCGCGGGTGGTCCGAAGGCAGGGCGAGCACCTCGGGCAGACCCGCGAGACGGTGCGTCCAGTAGCGCAGCTGCCCGGCCAGCACCGAGGTCGGGTCCTGTGCGTCGCCGAGCGCGTCCCGCTGCCAGAGCGCGAAATCGGCGTACTGGACGGGCAGCGAACGCCAGGCGGGCGCGGACCCCGCGCAGCGCGCGACGTAGGCGGCGGCCAGATCGCGGGTCAGCGGTGCGAAGGACCAGCCGTCGGCCGCGATGTGATGCACGACGAACAGCAGCACGTGCTCCTGCGGAGCGCCGCCGTCCTCGACTCGTAGCAGCCGAACCCGCAGCGGCACTTCGGAAGTCACGTCGAACCCGGCGTCGGCCGCGGCGTCGATCAGCGCGGGCAGTTCGGCCACGCGCACCGGCTTCGGCGCCAGGTCGACCAGCCGGGTGCCCGCGGGCAAGACCAGCTGGGTGGCCGCGCCGTCGTGTTCGGGGTAGAGGGTGCGCAGCGTCTCGTGCCTGCCGATCACGTCGGCGACGGCCGCGTCCAGCGCGTCCACGTTCAGCGCGCCGGTCAGCCGCAGCGCGAACGGGATGTTGTAACCGCTTCCGGCGCTGTCGAATCGGTTGAGGAACCACATGCGCTGCTGGGCGATCGAGAGCGGGACGGACTCGCCGCGCTCCCGCGCGAGCAGCGGCGGCAGCGTCACCGGAGCGGCGGGGCCGTCGAACCTCAGGTACGGCGCCAGCTCACGCACGGTGGGCGCGTCGAACACGGCACGCACGGGCACCTGCGTTCCGGTCGCCTTGGACAGCCGCGCGGCGAGCTGGGTCGCGATGAGCGAGTTGCCGCCGAGTGCGAAGAAATCGTCGTCCGCACCGATCCGCTCGGCGCCGAGCAGCGCGCGAAACGTCTCGGCGACAAGGGTTTCCGCCGTGCCGCTGACGGCGAGGAACTCGACGGTCCGCGGCGCGGGCGCGGGCAGCGCCCGGCGATCCAGCTTGCCGGAGGCGTTCACCGGGAAGGCGTCCAGCACGACGAACTCCGTGGGCGCCATGTAGGCGGGTAGCCGACGGGCGATCTCCGCGCGAACCAGGTCGAGATCGAGCACGGTCTCCGGCACCAGGTACGCCACCAGCTGATCGCCGGTGCCGTGGTCGTCGCGCACCAGCACCGCGGCCTGAGCCACCCCGGGAGCCGCGAGCAGCGCCGTCTCGATCTCGCCGAGTTCGATGCGCAGGCCGCGCACCTTCACCTGGAAATCGGTGCGGCCGAGGAACCGCACCTCCCCCGCCGCCGTCCAGCGCACCAGGTCACCGGTGCGATACATCCGTGCGCCCGGCTCGCCGAAAGGGTTGGCCACGAAGCGGTCACCGGTCAGATCGGCACGGCCGAGATAGCCACGGGCCAGCTGCGCACCGGCCAGATACAGCTCGCCGGGCACGCCGACCGGGACCGGTCGCAGGCGTGCGTCGAGGACGTACATCCGGGTGTTCCACACCGGCCCACCCATCGGCGGCGCGCCGGTGTCCGCGTCGGTCACCTCGTGCGCCGACACCTCGACCGCCGTCTCGGTGGGCCCGTACATGTTGTGCACCCGAGCCGAGGTGAGCGCGCGCATCCGCTGCGCGGTGGCGGCGGGCAGCGCCTCACCCGAGCAGAAGACGTGCCGCAGGCTGGGCGTCTCGGGTTCCTCGGCGACGAACGCGGCGAGCATGGACGGCACGAAGTGCGCCGCGGTGACGCCCTCGCGCCGGATCAGCTCGGCCAGGTAGGCCGGGTCGCGGTGACCGTCCGGGCGGGCAAGCACCAGCCGCGCGCCGACCTGCAAGGGCCAGAAGAACTCCGGAACGGACACATCGAAGGCGACCGGCGTCTTCTGCAACAGCACATCGTCGCCGTCCAGCGCGACATACGCCGACTGCATCCAGCGCAACCGGTTCACGATCGCGCCGTGACTCACCGCGACGCCCTTCGGTGTGCCCGTCGAACCGGAGGTGAAGATGACATACGCGGTGTTGTCGGCGCGCAGCGTGGCGCGGCGTTCGGCGTCGGTGATCGGGGCGTCGGAGTAGCCGGACAGGTCGAGCCGGTCGATGCGGACCTGCGCCGCGGCGAGATCCAGATCCGTGCCGGAGGTCAGCACCGCGACCGGAATCGCGGTGGCGAGAATGTGTTCCGTGCGCTCGACCGGATGGTCCGGGTCGAGCGGCACGTAGCCACCGCCCGCCACCGTGATCGCGTACATGCCGACCACCAGGTCGATGGAGCGCCGCATGCCGAGTGCCACCAGCGAATCCGGGCCGACGCCCTGCGCGATCAGCCAGCGCGCCAGCCGGTTGACCCGCGCGGAAAGCTCGCCATAAGTCAGCGTCGCGGAGCGACTCGATGAGGGGTGGTGGCCGGGCGACGGGTGGGCCAGCGTCGCGTCGCGACTCGATGAGGGGCGGTGGCCGGGCGACGGGTGGGCTTTGGTTTCGCCCTCGAAGGTGAGGGCGGGGCGATCAGGGGTGCGCGCGGCCTGTGCGGCGAACAGCGAGGCGAGCGTCGCCGTTTCGTCGACAGAATGTTCGGTGTCGTTGAACCGGTCGAGCACGAGTGCGCGCTCGTCGGCATCGAGCAGCTCGATCTCGCCGACGCGCGCCGTGGAATCGGCGGCCACCGCGACGAGCATCCGGCGCAGCCTGGCGACGAACGCCGCGACCGTCGCGGCGTCGAACAGATCCGTGGCATAGCGCAGGCTGCCGCTCAGTCCGTCGGCGCGTTCGACGAGCACCAAGTGCAGGTCGAATTTCGCGCCGCCGTCCGGGATGTCGATCGGCTCCACGGTCAGCCACGGGACCTCGACGGCCGGCAGCGCCCGCGGGGCCGCGCCGAAGCTGAGCAGCACCTGGAACAGCGGATGCGCGCCGGTGCTTCGGTCGACGTCCATCGCGTCGACCAGCTGCTCGAACGGCAGCTCGGCGTTGGCGAACGCGGCGAGATCCGCGTCGCGCACCTCGGCGAGGAAATCCTCGAACGCGGTGTCCCAGGCGACCCTGGTGCGCAGCGCGAGGGTGTTGACGAACATGCCGATCATGTCATCGAGTTCGCGTTCACCGCGACCGCCGATGGGCGAGCCGACCACGATGTCGTCGGCGCCGCTCGAACGCGCCAGCGTGGCCGCGAAGGCGGCGTGCAGCACCATGAACAGCGTCGCGCCCGACCGGGCGGCCAGCGCGCGCAGCTCGGCGACCACCTCGGGATCGATCGCGAAATCGACGGCCGCGCCGCGCATGCTCGGCCGCGCCGGGCGCGGACGGTCGGTGGGCAGCGGCCGTTCGGCGGGCAGGCCGTCGAGGGTGTCGCGCCAGAAGCGCAGCTGCCGGTGCGCCAGAGCGCCGGGCCGTTCCGGCGAGCCGAGCAGCTCGCGCTGCCACAGGCTGTAATCGGCGTATTGGACGGGCAATTCGGCCCAGTCGGGTCGCTGGCCGATCAGCCGGGCGCGGTAGGCGCGGATCAGATCGGCGACGAGCGGCGTCATCGAGAGGGCGTCGGCGGCGATGTGGTGTACGACGAACACCAGCGCGTATTCGTCGCCGGGCACGCCGTGCGCGTCGTCGATCCGGTCGAGGGTCAGCAGCGCGACTCGCGCGGGCAGCTCGGTGGTGACGTCGAAGCCGCCGCCCGCGATGGCCGCGATGGTGTCGGCGAGTTCGGCGCGTTCGACCGGCGCCGGATTCAGGCTCAGGCCGATGTCGTCCGCGTCGAGGATCGACTGGTAGGGGCCGTCCTCGCTCTCGGGATAGCTGGTCCGCAGCGATTCGTGCCTGGCAAGGACGTCCAGCACGGCGCGCTCCAGCGCGCGTACGTCGAGCCTGCCGGTCAGCCGCAGCACTACGGGCAGGTTGTAGACGCCCGGCGATCCGTCCTGGCTCTCCAGACGGTTGAGGAACCACAGCCGCCGCTGGGCGGGTGACAGCGGAATGCGGTCCGACCGCTCGCGCCGCGCCAGGGGCGGCCGGGTCACGCCCGCCTCGGCCAGCTCGGCAACGGCCGCGGCGAAGCCCTCGACCGTCGAGGCCTCGAACAGGGTGCGCACCGGGACACGCGCGCCGATCGCGGCGCCGGTGCGCGCGGTGACCTGCGTGGCGTCCAGCGAGCTGCCGCCGAGGGCGAAGAAGTCGTCGTCCAGTCCGGCTTGCTCCACTCGCAGCACTTCGGCGAACACGGACGCGACAAGGCGCTGCGCCGCGTCGACGGGCGCGCGAAAACGTCTGGCCTGCAATACCGGAAGCGGCAGTGCGGCACGATCGAGCTTGCCGCTGGTGTTCAGCGGGAATTCGGGCAGCTCGACCAGCGCGGTCGGCACCATGTACCCGGGAAGTACCCGACCGAGACCGGACTTCAGCGCGTCCGGGTCCAGTTCCGCGCCGGGTGCCGCGACGACATACCCGGCCAGGTATTCACCGGTCTCGGTGGAGATCAGCCGCACGGCGGCCTGACCGACCTCGGGCGCGGCGAGCAGCGCGGTCTCGATCTCGGCGAGCTCGATGCGCTGGCCGCGGAACTTCACCTGGAAATCGACGCGGCCGAGGTAGACGAGTTCGCCGTCCTGGCTCCACCGCACCAGATCGCCGGTGCGGTACATGCGTTCGCCGTTGCCGCCGAAAGGGTTGGCCACGAAGCGGTCCGCGGTCAGGTCGGCCCGGCCGTGATAGCCGCGGGCCAGCTGCTCGCCCGCCAGGTACAGCTCGCCGGGCACCCCGATCGGCGCCGGGCGCAGCCGCGAATCCAGCACGTAGACCTGGGAATTCCACTCGGGCTCACCGATCGGCACCAGCGGCGCGTCGTCGGCGGTGACCTCACGGTAGGTGATGGACACGGCCGCCTCGGTGGGGCCGTACAGGTTGTGCAGCCCGCCGTCGCACACCGCGTGGAAGGCCGCGACGGTCTCGGGCGGCAACGCCTCGCCGATGACGAAGACGTCGCGCAGCGAACGCAATTCGTCGGCCTCGGCGTGCGCGGCGAACACCGCGAGCATCGACGGTACGAAGTCGGTGAGCGTGACACCGTATCCGGCAATGGTTTCCGCGATGCAGCGCGGGTCGCGGTGGCCGTCCGGGGCGGCGAGCACCAGGGTCGCGCCCGCGCGCAACGGCAGGAAGTAGCCCCACAGCGAGACGTCGAAGGTGGTCGCGGTCTTCTGCAAGTACACATCGCCCGTGCGGAGACGGTATTCGTCGTGCATCCAGGCCAGCTGGTTGGCGATGGCGCGGTGGCTGATCGCCACGCCTTTGGGCCGCCCGGTGGAGCCCGAGGTGAAGATGACGTAGGCCGGGTGCTCGGGGTGCAATGGCGACGTCCGGTGTCCGTCGGCGATCTTGGCGGCGGGGTGTTCGTCGAGGTCGAGTTCGTCGAGATGGTGCACGAGGACGGTCGGCGGCACAGTGTCGGGCGGTGTGAAACCGGCGGCGCGGGTGGTCAGGATGGTGTGCGGCGCGGCCGTGTCGATGATGTGTCCGATGCGTTCGGCAGGATGCGAAGGGTCCACCGGCACGTACGCGCCGCCCGCGCGCAGCACCGCGTACATCGCGACCACGAGGTCGATCGAGCGCGGCATCGCCAGCACCACAAGCGTTTCCGGCCCGACGCCGGTGGCGATCAGCAAGCGCGCCAACCGGTTGGCGCGGTCGGAGAGTTCGGTGTAGGTGAGCTCGGCGCCGTCCGCGACGAGGGCGACCGCGCCCGGGGTGCGGCGGACCTGGTTGTCGAAGCCCTCGTGCAGGAAGCGGTCGGCGACCCGGTGGCCGCTGGCGTTCCAGCTCGCGGTCACGTAGTCGAACTCGCCCGCGTCGAGCAGTTCGATATCGCCGACCGGGACGTCCGGCGCGGTGACCGCGGCGCGCAGCAGGCGAACGAACTTCGCGGCGAACTCCCGGACCGTCGCGGCGTCGAACAGGTCGGTGGCGTAGGTGAATTCGGCACGGTAGCCGTCGGCGGTGTCGGACAGCGTCAGCTGGAGATCGAACTTGGCGAAGCCGGATTCGAAATCGACCAGCTCCGTGTCGAGTTCGGGCATGGTCAGCGCGACCGGCGCCATGTTCTGCATGAACAGCGCGACCTGGAACAGCGGGTGCCTGCCCCGCGAGCGCACCGGGTTCACCGCCTCGACCAACTGCTCGAACGGAATGTCGCGGTGGGCGAAGGCGCGCAGATCACGTGCGCGCGCGTGCCCGACCAACTCGGTGAAACTCGCGGCGGCGGACACCTCGGTGCGCAGCACGAGGGTGTTGACGAACATGCCGACCAGGTCGTCCAGCGCGGGCTCGCCACGGCCCGCGACAGGGGTGCCGATGGCGATGTCGGAGGTGCCGGAGAGCCGGGCGAGCAGCGCGGCCAGCGTGGCGTGCAGCACCATGAACGGGGTAGCTCCGCGGCGCGCGGCGAGCCGTTCCACGGCGACGCGTAGGTCGGCGTCGAGGGCGAATTCGTGGGTGGCGCCGCGGTAAGACGCGACGGCGGGGCGCGGGCGGTCCAACGGAAGGTCCAATTGTGCTGGCAGTTCCGCCAATTCGGACCGCCAGAAACTCAACTGACGCGCGGCCGCCGAGTCCGGGTCGTCCTCGGCGCCGAGCACCGCGCGCTGCCACAGCGCGTAGTCCGCGTACTGCACCGCGAGCGGCGACCAACCGGGGGCCGTACTCTCCCGGCGCGCGGTGTAGGCGGTGACCAGGTCGCGCATCAGCGGGCCCAGCGAGACGCCGTCGGCGGCGATGTGGTGCACCACCAGCACCAGGGTGTGGTCGCGCGGGCCGCTGCGCAGCAGGCGCACCCGCACCGGGATCTCCTCGGCGACGTCGAAGCCCTGGCTGGCCACAGCGCGCACCGCCTCGGCGAGCCGCTCCGCGGGAATCTCCGAAGGCGTCAGGTCGAAGACGGCGTGCACCGGCCGCACCACCTGCGCCGGACCCGCCTCGGTCTGCGGGTAGACGGTGCGCAGGATCTCGTGGCGCGCGACGAGATCGGTGATCGCGGTCGAGAGCGCGGAGACGTCCAGCGCACCGCGCATGCGCAGCGCGACCGGAATGTTGTCCACCGCGGCGTTGTGCGCGGTCCGGTCCGAGTTCGAATCCGCGCCGAGCTGGTTGAGGAACCACATGCGGCGCTGTGCGGGCGAGAGCGGGACGTGCGCCGGACGCGGGCCCGCCGCCAGCTGCGGACGCGGCGTCGCCGAGCCCGACAGCGCGGCCACCGCCGCCACCGTCGGGCGATCGAAGAAGTCCCTGACGTCGATCGCGACGCCGAGCGCGGCCGAGACCCTGGCGATCGCCCGCGTCGCGAGCAGTGAGTTGCCGCCCAGTGCGAAGAAGTCGTCGTCCGCGCCGACCCGCGGCGCGGCGGCCAGGTCGGCGAAGATCTCCGCGACCAGGCGCTCGGCCTCGGTGGCGGGTTCGCGGTATTCGACGGCGGCGACGCCGAAGTCGGGTTCGGGCAGCGCTCGCCGATCCAGCTTGCCGTTCGCGTTGACCGGCATCTCGTCGAGCACCTGCACCAGCGTGGGCACCATGTACTCCGGCAGGTGCGCACGCGCGGTGTCCAGCACGGCCGCGGTGTCGATGACGCCGCCCGCCGCCACCACGTAGCCGACCAGGTGATCGCCGCCCGCGTGCCGGTGCAGCAGCACTGCGGCCTGGGCCACCTGCTCATCGCGCAGCAGGCCCGCCTCCACCTCGCCGAGTTCGACACGCAGCCCGCGCAGCTTGACCTGGAAGTCGGTGCGCCCCAGGTATTCCAGCTCGGACGGGCCGCCGTCCACCCCCGACGTCCAGCGGACCAGATCGCCGGTCCGGTACATCCGTTCACCCGGCGCGCCCTCGGGATTCGCCACGAACCGGTCCGCGGTGAGGCCGGGCCGGGCCACGTAGCCGCGGGCCAGCTGGACACCGGAGAGGTACAGCTCGCCGACCACGCCCGTGGGGACCGGACGCAGGTTGTTGTCGAGGACCAGCAGTTCGGTGTCGTCGGCGGGGACGCCGATCGGCACGCTCGTGGTGTCGGCGGCGGTCACCTCGTGGGCGGTCACGTCCACCGCGGCCTCGGTCGGCCCGTACAGGTTGTGCAGGGTCGCGCCGCTGACGTCGCGGAACGCGGCCGCGGTGGCCGCGGGCAGCGCCTCGCCGGAGGCGAACACCAGACGCAGAGTATCGACGGCGGTCTCGATCTCGGGTTCGGCGACGAACACCGCGAGCATCGACGGCACGAAATGCGCGACGGTGACGCCGTATTCGGCGATGGCGCGGGCCAGATAGGCCGGGTCGCGGTGGCCGTCCGGCTCGGCGATCACCAGGCGCGCCCCGATCTGCAAGGGCCAGAAGAACTCCCACACCGACACGTCGAAGGTGAACGGCGTCTTCTGCAACACCACATCGTCCTCGGACAACCGGTACAAGCGCTGGCGCCACCGCAGATTCGCCAGGATCGAACGGTGCGAGACCGCGACGCCTTTCGGGCGGCCGGTCGAGCCGGAGGTGAAGATGACGTAGGCGGTGTTGTCCGCAGCGGGCAGCGGCAGGAGCTCGCCGTCGGGTCGCTGGCCGGACTGTAGACCCGCTGCGCGGAGGGCGGCCTCGAATTCGTCGATGCGCAACACCCGGCTGTCGGCCAGCGAGTCCGGCTGGTCGGCGGTCGTGGTGAGCACGAGCGTCGGCGCCGCGGTTTGGAGCACGTAGGCGATGCGCTCGGCCGGATGCTCGGGGTCGATCGGCACGTACGCGCCGCCCGCCTTCAGGATCGCGTACATGCCGACGAGCAGTTCGAACGAGCGCCGCACGGCCAGCCCGACCAGCGCGTCCGGCCCGACACCCAGCTCGAGCAGCCGCCGTGCCAGCGCGGTGGCGCGCGCGTCGAACTCGGCGTAGGTGAGGGTGGCGTCGCCGCATTGCAGCGCGACGGCGTCCGGCGTGCGCCGCACCTGCTCCTCGAATTCGCTGACCAGCGTCTCCACGGGAGTGAAGGCGGTCGGCAGCACGTCGGCGGCGATCAGCAGCGCGTCGTCGAGCAGTTGGTCGAGCACCGCGCCGAGCGCGCCGTCGCCGGACTCGAGCAGTTCGGGCAGCTGTCCGGAGATGACCACGGAGACAAGGACATCCGGGCTCAGGCCGCCGCCCATGGCCGCGCCGAGCGCCGCGATCTCGGAGGCCAGCGCCGCGTAGCCGATCTCGGTAGCCCCGTGCCGTAGCGCGATCCGGTCGGGCGCCAGGTCGGCCACGGTCTCGATTAGGCCGGGTAGGTCTTCGACGCCGTAGGCCCGGCGCAGCATGGCATGTCGGGGGTGGTTGCGGTTGCCGAGCCCGCTGGATGCGACCGATTCTGCGTGAGACATCAGCTAATTCCTTTCGGAGACCACGGCCTGAGCCTCGGCGAGGAGGCGGTGCAGCGCGGCGGCGAGGCCATCGCCGCCGAGCGCCGCGAGTACGCCGGGCACCAGCCCGGCGAGCGAGACGTTGATGAGGACTTCCGGTGTCGCCGCCGCGCCCATGGCCTTGGCCACGGTGGTCAGCTTCACGGCGAGGTCGGCGTAGGACACCCGGTGCGCGCCGTGGCTGAAGGCGAGCGCGCCGGGAGCGACAGCGGCGGCCGACGCGATCAGCTCGGGCAGGTCGGCGACCGTTGCCGTCGGCGCTGCCGAGGGGTGCTGCTCGCCGTCGGTGCGGATGTCGATGGCGCGGATCGCGACGGTCGGGTCCGCCGCTACCGCGGCGAGCACCAGCAGCAGTCGTTCGGCATATCGCTCGACGGTCGCCGCATCGAAAATGTCCGTGGCATACCCGAATCGGAGCGCCATACCGGTGCGCGCACCGTCGGCGTCGAAGCACTCGATGCCGGTGAGCTGTAGATCGAATTTCGCCTCGTCCGGCGCGGGATCGAGGACTTCGACCGCGAGGCCCGGCAGTTCGACCCGGCTGGTGGGCATGTTCTGGAAGGTGAACATCACCTGGAACAGCGGCGTGTAGGCGCTGGATCTGGTGCGGCCCATGGCTTCGACCACCTGGTCGAAGGGCACGTCGGCGTGCGAGAGCGCGGCCAGGTCGCGATCCCTGGCTTGGCGGAGCAGATCGGCGAAGCGGGAGCGCGGGTCGATCTCGGTGCGCAACGCGACGGTGTTGACGAACATGCCGATCACGTCGTCGAGTTCGGCCTCGCCGCGCCCGGCCACCGGTGCGCCGATGGTGATGTCGGACGTGCCGGACAGTTTGGCCAGCAGCACCGCGAGCGCGGCGTGCATCAGGGTGAACAGCGTGGTGCCGTGCTCACGCGCGGTCTGCTCGAGCGAGGTCGTCAACTCGGCGTCGACCTCGAAATCGACAGCCCCGCCGTGCATATCGCGGTGCGCCGGGCGTGGACGATCGGTCGGTAGCGCCAAGACTTCGGGCGCCCCCGCCAATTCTGTGGTCCAGTGGTCGAGTTGCCGTGCGTGCGACGAATTGGGGTCGTCCGCTGCGCCGAGCAGAGCGTGCTGCCATTCGCTGTAGTCGCCGTACTGGATCGCGAGCGGAGTCCAGCAGGGCGCGCGGCCCGCCGCGCGTTCGGCGTAGGCGCGGACCAGATCCCTGGTCAGCGGTGCGATGGAGTAGCCGTCCGCGCAGATGTGGTGCAGCACGACGACCAGGACGTGCTCGTCGGCGGCCGGTGCGAACAGCGCGGCACGGACCGGAGGTGCGACGGTCACGTCGAAACCGAGGGCGACGAATTCGGCGATGCGGGCGTCGATCTCGGTGGGCGGTACCGGAATCGGCGTCAGGTCGAAGGACACCGCGGCGGCGTCCAACACGTCCTGCACCGGGCCTTCCGGCAGGTCCGGATAGCGGGTGCGCAGCGCCTCGTGTCGCGCGAGGACGTCCCGGGCGGCCGCCGTCAGCGCGTCGTGGTTCAGTGCGCCGGTGAGCCGGATGGCGGCGGGGATGTTGTACGCGGCGGAGTCCGGAGCGAGCCGGTTCACCACCCACATGCGCTGCTGCGCCGGAGCGAGGCGGGCCGGGCGGCTGTGGTCGCGCCGTACGAGGGCGGGTCGCGCTTCGGCGTCGTCCAGCTCGGCGAGCCGCAGGGCGAGCCCAGCCACCGTCGGCTCCTCGAACACCGCGGCGACCGGCACCCGTACGCCGAGTTCGGCGCCGAGCCGGGCCGCGAGCCGCGTCGCGAGCAGGGAATTGCCGCCGAGAGCGAAGAAGTCGGCGTCGGCGCCGACCCGGCTGGCCTCAGGGTCGTGCGCACCGTCGATCACCTCGCCGAAGGTGGCGGCGACCAATCGCTCCAGTTCGGTGGCCGGTGCGCGGAAGGCCGCCTCGGCGAACACCGGCTCGGGCAACTTCGCGCGATCGACCTTGCCATTGGTGTTGAGCGGCAGAGAATCCAGCACGACGATGGCGGCGGGCACCATATAGGTCGGCAGCCGCGTCGCGAGTGTCGCGCGCAGGTCCGCCGCGGATTCGGCGTGCCCGTCACCCAGTACGACGTACGCGACCAGCCGCGCGCCCGCCCGCTCGTCTTTCTTGGCGACCGCCACCGCGGCCCGGACCTCGGGCAGGCGCAGCAGCGCCGACTCGACCTCGCCGAGCTCGATGCGGAAGCCGCCGATCTTGACCTGGAAATCGGCCCGCTCCAGGTATTCGAGCTCGCCGTCGGCGCGCCACCGGACGATATCGCCGGTGCGGTACATCCGCGACGCCTCGGTAAACGGGTCCGCGACGAAACGGTCCGCCGTCAGCCCAGGCCTGCCCTGATAGCCGCGCGCCAATTGCACGCCAGCCAAATACAATTCGCCCGCGACGCCGACCGCGACCGGCTGGAGTCTGCCGTCCAGCACGTACACCCGGCTGTTCCACGCGGGCGCGCCGATCGGCACCGTCCGGCTCGGCCGCGCGACCACCTCGTGCGCGGTGATCGAGACCGCCGCCTCGGTGGGTCCGTAGAGGTTGTGCAGCCGCGTGCCTGCCGCTCTATCGAGAAACTCAGCGGCGGTAGCGGGCGCCAGCGCCTCGCCGATGGCGAACACCTGCCGCATCCCGGCGGGCAGCGGGGCATCCGGCGTCGCGGCGAGCAGCATGCCGACCAGGGACGGCACCGCGTACAGCACCGTCACGCCGTGCCGCGCCATCAGCGCGCGCAACCGGTCCGGGTCGCGCTCGTCGCCGGGCCGGGTCACCACCAGCGCGCCGCCGGTGACCAGCGGGGACCAGAACTCCCACACCGAGAGATCGAAGGTCGCGGGGGTCTTCAACAGTGTCCGGTCGGTCGCGCCGAGCGCGAAACGCTCACGCAGCCAGACCAACTGGTTGACGATCGCCGCGTGCGGAACGGTGACGCCCTTCGGCCGCCCGGTCGAGCCCGAGGTGAAGACGACGTAGGCCGGGTGTTCCGGGCGCAGCGGCCGAATCCGCTCGCCGTCCGTGACGGGCGCCGCCGATCGGTGCGCCGCCTCGAGCCAGTCCACCTCCAGCACCCGCACCGAGGTCTCGATCGGCATGCCGTCGGCCACGGTGGTGAGCGCGCAAACCGGCGCGGCGGTGTCGACGATGTAGGCGATGCGGTCGGCCGGGTGATCCGGATCGACCGGCACGTACGCGCCACCGGCTCGCACCACCGCGTACATGGCGATCACCAGCTCGACGGACCGGCGCATGGCCAGCACCACCGTGCGCTCCGGGCCGACGCCATGACCGATCAACGCCCGTGCCAGCCGGTTCACGCGAGCATCGAACTCGGCGTAGCTCAGCGTCTTTTCGGTGTCGGCGTCGATCAGCGCGGCCGCGTTCGGCGTCCGTGCCGCCTGCCGGTCCACCAGATCGGCGAGCGTCACCGGCTCGACCGGATGGGCCGTGGCGTTCCACTCCCCCAGTACGCGGGCACGCTCCTCGCCGAGCATATCCAGCTCTCCGACCAGGGTGCCGGGCTGTGCGACAACGCATTCCAGCACATCCACCAGTCGGCCGATCACACGTTCGGCGGTCGCGGACTCGAACAGATCGGTCGCGTAGCCGAGCGTCAGCTCGATGCCCTCCGGTGTGCCGTCCGCGGCGTATCGGTCGACGGCGAACAGGTGCAGGTCGAATTGCGCGACGCCGTTGTCGAATTCGAGCTCGTGCACCGTGAGCCCGGGCAGCCGCAGCTCGCCGCGCTCGTGGTTCTGGAACGAGTAGCCGACCTGGAACAGCGGGTGCCGCGCGGTGGAGCGCCGCGGCTCGAGCACCTCGACAAGTCGCTCGAACGGCACGTCGGCGTGCGAGAAGGCGGCGATGTCGGCGCCTCGGGCCTGCCCGAGCAGCTCGGCGAAGGTCTGTCCGCCTTCGACGCGCGTGCGCAGCACCAGGGTGTTGACGAACATGCCGATCACGTCGTCGAGTTCGGCCTCGCCGCGCCCGGCGATCGGGGTGCCGACGGCGATGTCGCCGGTGCCCGACAACCGGGCGAGCAGCGCGGCGAACGCGGCGTGCACGACCATGAACAGCGTCGCACCGTGCGCGCGTCCGAGGCCGATCAGCTGCTCGTGCAACCGCGGCGGCACCGGCCGGGTCGTCTTCGCGCCGCGGAGACTCTGCCGCGCCGGGCGCGGGTGATCGGTGGGCAGCGCGAGCTGATCGGGCAGTCCGGCCAACGCCTCGGTCCAGTAGGCGATCTGCTCGGCGGCGCGGGAGTCGAAATCGTCCTCCGCGCCGAGCAGTTCCCGCTGCCAGAGCGCGTAGTCGGCGTATTGCACCGCCAGCGGCGACCAGCACGGTGCGCGGTCGTCCAAGCGCGCGGTGTAGGCCGTCATCAGATCGCGCACGAACGGCGCGACGGAAGATCCGTCGGCGGCGATGTGGTGTAGCACGCCCGCCAGCACGAAATCGGCGGACCCGATCCGGAACAACCTCATGCGCAACGGGATCTCGGCGGTGACATCGAAGGCCGAACTCGCCAGCTCCCGAACGCGCTCCGGCAGTGCGGCTTCGGTGACGTCGACGGAATACAGTGCCGGAACTGCCTGCGCCGCAAGCAGAATGCGCTGCGTCGGCACGCCGTCCAGCTCCGGGTATGTGGTGCGCAGCGCTTCGTGCCTGCCGATGACGTCGGCCAGCGCCGATTGGAGCGCCGCGACGTTCACGTCGCCGGTCAGCCGCAGCGCCAGCGGGATGTTGTAGGCGACGGACGCGCCGTCGAAACGGTTCAGGAACCACATCCGCCGCTGCGCGGGCGAGAGCGGCAGCGTCTCCGGACGCGCACCGGCCACCAGCGGCGGCCGCGCGGCTCCGGCCTCGCCCGCGCTCACGGTCGCGGCGAGTTCGGCGACCCGCGGCGCCTCGAACAGCGCGCGCACGCCGACCGGTTCGCCCAGCGCCGCGCCGATCCGGGCGGCGGCCTTGGCGGCGAGCAGGGAGCTGCCGCCCAGCGCGAAGAAGTCGTCGTCGGCGCCGACCCGGCGCGCGTCGGCGGCCAGGCCGAGCACGTCGGCGTACACCCCGGCCACGATCTCCTCGACGACCGTGCCCGGCTTGCGGTAGGCCGTCGACGCGAAGACCGGTGCGGGCAGCGCGGCGCGATCGAGTTTGCCGTTGACGGTCAACGGGATTCGCTCCAGCGCGACGATCGCGGCGGGCACCATGTGCTCGGGCAGCGTCCGCGCCAGTTCTCCGCGGAGCGCGGCCGCGTCCACCGGGCCGTCGGCCACGACGTAGGCGACGATGCGCGCCTCGTCCACCAGATCGGCGCGCACCACCACCGCGGCCTCGCGGACCGCGCCGGTATCCAGCACGGCCGCCTCGATCTCACCGAGCTCGATGCGGAACCCGCGCAAGTTCACCTGCTGGTCGGCGCGGCCGAGGTATTCCAGCTCGCCGTCGGGGGTCCAGCGCGCCAGGTCGCCGGAGCGGTAGGCGAGCGAGCCGTCCGCTGCGTAGGGGTCGGCGACGAAGCGGCTCGCGGTGAGCGCGGGCCTGCCGAGATAGCCGCGGGCGAGCTGGCCGCCGGAGACGTAGATCTCGCCGGGCACGCCCACCGGGACCGGCCGCAGCCGCGCGTCGAGCACCCGCACCGCGAGGCCGGGAATCGCGCCGCCGATGACGCTGGCCGAGCCCGCGCCCGGCTCGATCGGACGATACGACACGTGCACCGTGGTCTCGGTGATGCCGTACATGTTCACCAGGCGTGGCCCGTCGGGATACCGCGCGAACCATCCGGCCAGCCGCTGCGGCTCCAGCGCCTCGCCGCCGAAAACGACCTGCCGCAACGCGAATTCGGCGGGCTCGGCCGCGGCGTCGGCGGCGATGAGCTGGTAGAAGGCCGACGGCGTCTGGTTCAGCACCGTCACCCCGCGCTCGACGAGCAGGCGACGGAACTGCTCGGGCGAGCGCGACGTGAAGTAGTCCACCACCACGAGTTCACCGCCGTGCAGCAGCGCGCCCCACAGCTCCCACACCGAGAAGTCGAAGGCATAGGAGTGGAACATCGTCCACACGTCCGACGGCCCGAACTCGAAGTGACGCCGGGTGTTGTCCAGCAGCCGCAGCACATTGCGGTGCGGGACGACGACGCCCTTGGGGCGGCCGGTGGACCCGGAGGTGTAGATGACGTAGGCGGTCTGCGCCGGGTGCAGCGGCGCGCGGCGGTCGGCGTCGGTCAGCGGCTCGGCGCTCACCGACTCGGGGTCGGCGTGCACATCCAGCACCGGGCCGCCGAACCAGTCGCGCGGCAGGCCCGTCGCCGCCGAGCCGACCGCGCAGATCGGGCGCGCGTCGTCGATCATGTACTCGATGCGGTCGGCCGGATAGTCGGGGTCGATCGGCAGGTAGGCGCCGCCCGCCTCCAGGACGGCCAGCAACGCGACGACCAGCTCGACCGAACGCGGAAGAGCCACCGCCACCAGGGTTTCCGGCCCGACACCCGCGGCGATCAGCCGACGAGCCAGCCGATTCGCCTTGGCGGCCAGCTCGCCGTAGGTCAGCACGTCCTCGCCCGCGCGCACCGCGACTGCCGCCGGGTCGAGCGCGGCGGCGCGGCGGAAGCGGTCCACCAGCGTCTCGTCGGCGGCCGCCAGATCGGCTCCGGTGCAAGCCCATTCGACCAGTGCCCGCCGCTGCTCCTCCGCGGAGAGCAGCTGGATGTCGCCGACCACCACCGTCGCGTCCGCGGCGACCGCGGCGAGCACCTGGGTGAAACGGCGGGCCAGCACCGCGATCGTCTCGTGGTCGAAAAGATCGGTGGCGTAGGTGATCTCGATATCGATGCCATCGGCGCGGCCGTCCGCGTCGTCGGCGGCGAGCACGGTGAACTGGAGGTCGAACTCGGCCGCGACCGCGTCCAGCTCGACCGGACGCACCCGGAGTCCGGCGAGCTCGAGCACGGGCACGGTGAAGTTCTGCATGGTGAGCGCCACCTGGAACAGCGGGTGGCGGTTGCGCGCCCGGTTCGGGGCGACCAGTTCGACCAGCCGCTCGAAGGGCAGGTCGGCGTGCGCGAGCGCCTCCAGATCGCGCGCTCTGACCTCGTCGAGGACGGTCTCGAACCGCGCGCGCGGATCGATGCGGCTGCGCAGCACCAGGGTGTTGACGAACATGCCGACCAAGCCGTCGAGTTCGGCCTCGCCGCGCCCGGCGACCGGGGTGCCGATGGCGACGTCCGCGCTGCCCGACAGCCGGGCGAGCAACACCGCGAGCGCCGCGTGCACGGTGCTGAACAGCGTCGTCTCCCGCTTACGTGCCAGCTCGCGCAGTTCGCTGTGCAGGTCGGAGTCGATGCGCAGCCGGTGCGTCGCGCCGCGGTGGGTGGACACGGCCGGACGTTTGCGGTCGGCGGGCAGCTCCAGCTGATCGGGCAGGTCGTCGAGTGCGCGCCGCCAGAACTCCAGCTGGCGGTGCGCGCGGGACTCGGGATCGTCGGCGTCGCCGAGGATTTCGGATTGCCACAGGGTGTAGTCCGCATACTGCACGGGCAGCGGAGCCCACTGCGGCGCGCTGCCGTCACGGCGGGCGGCGTAGGCGGTCATCAGGTCGGTGGCCAGCGGGCCGAGCGAGAATCCGTCGGCCGAGATGTGGTGCAGCACGAGCAGCAGCACGTGCTCGGCCGTTCCGGTTCCGGTCAGCGCGAACAGGTGGGCGCGCAGGGGCGTCTCTTCGGTGAGATCGAAAGTGACCGCGGCGCACGCGGCGAGGCGCTCGACCAGTGCCGACTCCGCCACCGCTTCGCGGCGCAGTACGGGCGTGCGGCGCGGCAGAATCACCTGCTCGGCGCCGTCCGGTCCGGCCGGATACACGGTGCGCAGCGCCTCGTGCCGTTCGACGACATCGCCGAGCGCCGCGGTGAGCGCCGCGGCATCGAAATCACCGCCGAGCCGGAGCGCGACCGGGATGTTGCTCACCGCGTCGCCCGGCCCATCGGCGTCGGCGAGGAAGCGGTTCAGGAACCAGATCCGCTGTTGCGCGGGCGAGAGCGGCAACCGCTCCGGCCGCGGGCGCGTGGTGAGCGCGGGACGCCCGCCGCGACCGCGCAGCGCTTCCGCCCGCGTCGCCAGGGCATGCACGGTGGGCGCGTCGAAGAGCAGCCGGACCGGCAGTTGGGTGTCCAGCGCGGCGCCGAGCCGGGCCACCACCCGGGTCGCGGTGAGCGAATTGCCGCCGAGCACGAAGAAGTCGTCGTCGAGTCCGACTCGCGGCGCGCCGAGCACATCGGCGAAGACGCGCGCGACGATCTGCTGCGCGGGCGTGACCGGCGCGCGGAACGCCGCCGCCTCGAACACCGGCGCGGGCAGCGCCTTGCGGTCGAGCTTGCCGGAGGCGTTGAGCGGGAACTCGTCCATCGGCACGAACGCCGAGGGCACCATGTATGCCGGAATGCGCTGCGCCAATGCCGCTTTCAGCGAGTCGGCGTCGATGGCGGGCGTGCCTATCAGGTATGCGACGAGCTGGGTGTCGTCGCGCACCACGACCACGGCTTGGTCGATCTCCGGCAGCGCTGTCAGCGCGGCCTCGATCTCGCCGAGCTCGATGCGCAGACCGCGCAGCTTGACCTGGAAATCGGTGCGGCCCAGATATTCCAGCTCACCGCGCTCGGGTCCACCCGTTCTACCGCTCCCCGTCGAAGCGCTTCGCGCAGGCATCCATCGCACGAGATCGCCGGTGCGGTACATGCGCTCGGCAGAGGCGAACGGGTTGGCCACGAACCGGTCCGCGGTCAGGCCTGGCCACCGGACGTACCCGCGCGCCAGCTGCGCGCCCGCGAGGTACAGCTCGCCCGGCACACCGACCGGCACCGGACGCAGGCGCGAATCCAGCACGTACACGCGGGTATTGGCCACCGGAACGCCGATCGGCACGCTGTCGATGTCGGCGTCGGAGACTTCGTGGTAGGTGACGTCCACGGCCGCTTCGGTCGGCCCGTACAGATTGTGCAGCCGAGCGCCGGTCAGCGTGCGCAGCCGCTGCGCGGGGCCCGGCGTCAGCGCCTCGCCGGAGGCGAACACCATGCGTAGCGAATCACACCGCGCCGCTTCCGGTTCCGCGACGAACACCGCGAGCATCGACGGCACGAAGTGCGTCACCGACACCCGTTCCCGGCCGATGAGTTCGGCCAGGTAGCGCGGGTCGCGGTGGCCGTCCGGGCGCGCCACGGCCAGCTTCGCGCCGACCTGCAACGGCCAGAAGAACTCCCACACGGAGACGTCGAACGTCGCGGGCGTCTTCTGGAGGACGACATCCTCGGCCGTGAGTTCGTACTCGGCTTGCATCCACAGCAGCCGGTTGACGATCGCCGCGTGCGACACGGCGACGCCCTTGGGCTCGCCGGTCGACCCCGAGGTGAACAGGACGTAGGCCGCGTTGCCCGGGACGAGCGCACCGAGCCGGTCAGCGTCGGTCAGCGGGGCGTCGGAGTAGTCGGTGGTGTCGAACTGGTCGACGTCCAGCACCGCCCACACCCGCGAATCGCGCTCGGAGGGCGTGAGAACCAGGCCGTCGCCCGTGCGGCTGAGCACACACACCGGCCGCGCCCCGCGCAGCACGTGCTCGATGCGCTCGGCCGGATGGTCCGGGTCCACCGGCACGTAGGCGCCGCCCGCGGTCAGCACCGCGTACATGGCCACGACCAGGTCCACCGAGCGGCGCATGCCGATCGCCACGGTGCTCTCGGGGCCGACGCCGATGGACACCAGCAGCCGGGCCAGGCGGTTGACCCGGGCCGCGAACTCGGAATAGGTCAGCGTCGCGTCGCGACTCGGTGAGAGGTGGTCGGGCGACGGATGGGCAAGCGTCGCGTCGCGACTCGACGAGAGGTGATGGTCGGGCGCCAGGTGGGCCAGCGACTCGCCATCGAAGCTCACCGCGACCGCGTCCGGCGTGCGTCCGACCTGCGCCTCGAACAGCGACACCAGCGTCGCGGCGGGGTCGAGGGCGCGCGCGGTGGCGTTCCAGGAGCCGAGCAGTCGCGTGCGCTCACCGGCCGAGAGCGTGTCGATGTCGCCGACGAGCACCCCTGGGTCGGCGCAGACCGCGTCGAGCACGCGCTGTAACCGGGCCGCGAACGCGGCGACGGTGTCGGCGTCGAACAGGTCGGTCGCGTACTCGAAGGCGGCGTCGAGGCCGTCGGCCGTCTCGGCGAGGGTCAGCTGGAGATCGAATTTGGCTGTGCGCGTGTCGATGTCGAGCCGATCGATGCGCAACCCCGCCAGCTCGACGGCGGCGCTCGCGGTGTTCTGGAAGTCCAGCATCACCTGGAACAGCGGGTGCCTTGCCGCCGACCGCTCGGGTTCGAGCGCCTCGACCAGCCGCTCGAACGGCACGTCGGCGTTCGCGAACGCGCGCAGGTCGCCGTCGCGCACGGCCGCGACCAGTTCGGCGAAGGTGCGGTCGGGGCGCACGTCGGCGCGCAGCACCAGGGTGTTGACGAACATGCCGACCAGCTCGTCGAGCGCCTGGTCACCGCGGCCCGCCACCGGGGTGCCGATCGCGATGTCGTGCTGGCCGGAGAGCTTCGCCAGCGTGGCGGCGAAGGCCGCGTGCAGCACCATGAACAGCGAGGCGTTCGCGGACTCGGCGATCTCGCGCAGGCGGCTGTGGGTCGCGGCGGGGATGCGGAAGGCGTAGCGCGCGCCGCGCCCCGAAGCGGCTGCGGGGCGCGGCCGATCGGCGGGCAGGGCGAGCAGATCGGGCAGGTCGGCCAGTTCGGCGGACCAGAAGCGCAGTTGCTCGGCCAGCAGCGAGCCGGGATCGTCCGCCGAGCCGAGGGTTCGGCGCTGCCACAGCGTGTAGTCGGCGTACTGCACCGGGAGGGGCGACCATTCCGGCGCGGCGCCGTCGCGGCGGGCGGCGTAGGCGCGCAACAGGTCCCGCGTGAAGGGCGCGATGGACCAGCCGTCCGCCGTGATGTGGTGCAGGGCGACGACCAGCACGTGTTCGTCGTGCACCACGGCGGCGCGGGCATCACGATGACCTCCGCCAGGGCCGGTGCGCCACAGATCGTCGGCGCAGCGCAGCAGCGTCAGTCGCACCGGCGGCGCTTGGGTCACGACGAAAGGTGTTGCGGCGAGGTCGCGTACCCGTTCGAGCAGATCACCGGCTTCGTCATCGACCGCCAAGACGGGGCCTCGGTCGGCGGGCAGTACCTCTTGCCGTGCGATGCCGTCGACGGCCGGGTACCTGGTGCGCAACGCCTCGTGCCTGGCGACGACATCGCTGAAGGCGGCGGCGAGCGCCGCCCGGTCCAGCGGGCCGGTGAGGCGCACCGCGGCGGTCAGGTTGTTCGCCGTGGACGCCGCGTCGAACTGGTTCAGGAACCACATTCGCTGCTGCGCGTAGGACAGCGGCACGAAGTCGGGGCGCTCGGCGGCGACCAGCGGAAAACGGGTGCGTGTGGTCCGCGCGTCGGCGAGCGCGGCGGCCAGCGCGGCCACGGTGGGATGTTCGAAGAGCAGCCGGACCGGCACGTCGACTTCGGCCCGTGCCGCGAGCCGCGCGGCGATTCGGGTGGCCACCAACGAGTTTCCGCCCACCGCGAAGAAGTCGTCGTCCAGGCCGACGCGGTCGAGCTCGAGCACTTCGGCGAACACCTCGGCCACCGTCCGTTCGGCCGGGGTGCCGGGAGCGCGAAACTCCTTGGCCGTGAGAACCGGATCGGGCAACGCGTTGCGATCCAGCTTGCCCGAGGTGGTCAGCGGCATGGCCGTCAGAGCGACGTAAGCCGTCGGCACCATGTAGGACGGCAGCGCCGCGCGCAGCCTGCTCGTCAGTACCGCGGCCACCTCGTCCTCCGGGAGGTCGGTCACCACGTACGCCGCCAGCAGCTCACCGGCCGGATGGGCGAAGACCCGCACCGCGGCGGCGCGCACATCGGCGGCGGCGAGCAGGGCGGCCTCGATCTCGCCGAGCTCGATGCGCTGACCACGCAGCTTCACCTGGAAATCGCTGCGCCCCAGGTATTCCAGCTGTCCATCCCGGTTGCGCCGCACCAGATCGCCGGTGCGATACATGCGCGCGCCCGCGGGTCCGTACGGATTGGCGACGAACCGTTCGGCGCTCAGCTCGGCGCGGCCGTGGTAGCCCCGCGCGACCTGTATCCCCGACAGATACAGCTCGCCGACAACGGTTTCCGGCACCGGTCGCAGCCGGCCGTCCAGCACGAGCACTTGGCTGGCGCGCACCGGCCGCCCGATCGGGGTCGGACCCGCCGTCGCGGTGACCGGTGCGTGCGTGGCATGCACGGTGAATTCGGTCGGCCCGTAGAGGTTGTGCAGTTCGGCGCGGCTGACGGCGGCGAAGGACGCGGCGGCCTCACCGGTCATCGCCTCGCCCGCGACGAGGACGGTGTGCAGGCTGGCGAGCGAGGCGGCGGGCGCGGCCGCGGCGAACACCGTGAGCATCGAGGGGACGAAGGAGGTCATCGTGACGCCGTGCGCGGCGATGGTCGACGCGAGGTAGGCGCTGTCGCGGTGCCCGTCGTGCGCCGCGACCACCAGTCGCGCGCCGCTCGTCAACGGCGCGAACAGTTCCCAGACCGAGACGTCGAAGGTCGCAGGTGTCTTGAACAGCACCACATCGGCGGGGCCGACACCGTATTCGCCGACGATCCAGCGGATCTGATTCGCCATCGAGCCGTGCTGCACCGCAACGCCTTTCGGGCGTCCGGTGGAGCCGGAGGTGAAGATCACGTAGGCGGTGTCGGCGGCGCGCAGCGGGCGCTGGCGTTCGCCGTCGAGCACCGGAGCGGCCGGGTACTCCGTGAGGTCGAGCGTGTCCACCTCGATGACCGGGACGTCTTCCGACGCCCAGTCGTCGGCGGACTTGGTCAGCACGCACGCCGGGCGCGCGGCGGCCAGCACGTGGGCGATCCGAGCCGCCGGTTGATCCGGGTCGACCGGGACGTACCCGCCGCCCGCGGTCAGCACCGCGTAGGCGGCGATCACGAAGTCGGCGCTGCGCCGCATGCCGAGCACGACCAGCGTCTCGGGGCCCACCCCGGCATCGATGAGGTGCCGGGCCAGCCGACGCGCCCGGGCCGCGAATTCCGCGTAGGTCAGCGTGCGGTGGCCGTCGATCACGGCGACGGCGTCCGGAGTGCGGCTGACCTGCGCTTCGAACGCTGCGAGCACCGTTTCCCCCGTGGTGCGCGTCGCGGGCGCGGAACCTGGGGCCGCCGACGAGCCCAGCGCCGTCCACGACCCCAGCTCCGCCGACGAGCCTCGCTGCGCAAACGAACCCTGCTCCGTCGACGCATCCAGCTCTGCCGACAAACCCGCCGCCGCCGAGTCCCGCGCCGACGACGGACCCTGCTGCGCCCACACGTTCAGCGCCGCCGGCGAATTCAGCTCGACCGGCGAGTTCTGCTCCGCAACCGATCCCAGCTCGCCCGGAAAGTCCAGCACCGCCGCCGAATTCGCCCCCGGAGCCGTCCCCAGCTCGATAGCCCAGCGCAATTCCGCGGTATCCAGCAGCGGCAGATCACCGACCGCCGTCTCCGCATCGCCGGTCAGCCCTTCCAGCACGCGCAGGTACCACCGCGCGAAGTCGGCGACGCTCGCCTCGTCGAACAGATCTGTGGCGTAGGTGAATTCGGCCGGAACCCCCGCCGGTGCCGAACCTTCCCCGAGTCCGGCACCGGCGAAGCCTGCGGTGACCGTGAGCTGGAGATCGAACTTGGTCACCCCGGTGTCCAGGGTACCGGTGCGCACCGATATTCCGGGGAGCGCGAACTCGATGTCGGCGGCATTGTCGACCGAGAGCAGCACTTGGAAGAGCGGATGCCTGGCCTGGGAGCGCGGCGGATTCAGCGCCTCGACCAGTTGCTCGAACGGAACCTGCGCGTGACCGAATGCGGCGAGGTCGGCCGCGCGCACCGCGGCGAGCAACTCCACGCCGGTCGCCGCGGCGTCGACCCGGGTCCGCAGCACGAGCGTGTTGACGAACATGCCGATCAGGTCGTCGAGTTCGCGTTCACCGCGCCCGGCCACCGGGGTGCCGATCACGATGTCCGCGCTCCCCGACAACCGGGCGAGCAGTACCGCGAGCGCGGCGTGCAGAACCATGAAGTCGGAAAGGCCGTTGGCGCGCGCCGTCGCGGTGACGCGCTCGGCGATCGCGGCGGGCACCTCGAAGCGGTACACCGCGCCACGTCCGGTGGCGAACGCGGGACGCGGCCGGTCGGTGGGCAGCTCCAGCAGATCGGGGGCTTCGGCCAGCGCCTCGGTCCAGTAGGCCAGCTGACGGGCCAGCGGCGCGTCCGGGTCCGACGCCGCGCCGAGCGACTCCCGCTGCCACAGACCGTAGTCCGCGTACTGCACCGCGAGCGGCGCCCAGTCCGGCGCGGCGCCGGTCCGACGGGACCGGTACGCCGTCGCCACGTCGCGGGCCAGCACGCGCAGCGAAAGTCCGTCCGCGGCGATGTGGTGCAACACGAGGGCCAGCGCGTAGCCGTCGGCGTCCACGGCGAACAACCGGGCGCGCAGCGGGATCTCCCGCTCCAGGTCGAATCCGGTGGCGGCGAAACCGGCGAGCACCGCGTCCAGCTCGTCCGCGCCGATCGGCTCGGCCGCCGCGAGCACGGTGACCTCGTCGTCGTGCAGCACGATCTGCTGGGCCGGGACGCCGGTCTCGTCGAGCACGGCGGGGAAGACGGTGCGCAGCACCTCGTGCCGCGCCACCACGTCGGCGACCGCCAGCCGCAGCGCGGTCACGTCCACGTCGCCGCGCAACCGCACCACGAACGGCATGTTGTAGTCGGCGGAGCGTTCGAATCGGTTCAGGAACCAGATCCGTTGCTGCGCGAGAGAAAGCGGAACCAGCGGCGGCCGCGGCACCACCCGCAGCAGGCGGGGCGCGGACGCGCCGCCGGTTCCGCCCGCCCGCTCGATCAGTTCGGCGAGATCGGTCACCGTGGTGGCGGTGAACAACTCGCGAACCCCGAGCGGGCAGCCCAAGTCGGCGGCCAGCCGGGCGGCCACCTGCGTGGCCACCAGACTGTTGCCGCCGAGTGCGAAGAAGTCGTCGTCGCGGCCGACCGATTCGCGGCCGAGCACCTCGCCGAACACGCGGGCGACCGCCTGCTCGACCGGCGTGACCGGCGCGCGGTATTCACCGGTGCGACGCTGCGGCGCGGGCAGCGCACCGCGATCCAATTTGCCCGAGGCGTTGACCGGCAGGGCATCGAGCACCACGTAGGCCGCGGGCACCATATAGCCGGGCAGCGACGCGGTCGCCGCGGCCCGCAGCTGCTCGGGACGCACTGTGTCCGGCTCGGACTCGACCGCGTAGGCCACCAGCTGCTCGCCCGCGCCCGCGTCGTCGCGCACCACGACGACCGCGCGTACCACCGAGTCGACCGTGCCGAGCACCGCCTCGATCTCGCCGAGCTCGATCCGCAGGCCGCGCAGCTTCACCTGGAAATCAGTGCGGCCGAGGTATTCCAGCTCGCCGTTGGTGGGCCCACCCGTCGCCCGGCCACCACCCCCCATCGAATCGCTTCGCGATGCGGGTATCCATCTGACCAGGTCGCCGGTGCGATACATCCGGTCGCCCGGCGCGGCGGGGCCGTCCGGACCGGCGAACGGGTCGGCGAGGAAACGTTCGGCCGTCAGGCCGGTCCTGGCCACGTAACCCCGGGCGAGCTGTACCCCCGACAGATACAGCTCACCCGGAGCCCCGACCGGAACCGGCCGCAGCCGCGAGTCGAGCACATAGAGCCGGGTGTTGAACACCGGCGCGCCGATCGGCACCGAGAGGGTATCGGTATCGGTCACCTCGTGAAAGGTGACGTCCACCGCGGCTTCGGTGGGACCGTACAGGTTGTGCAGCCGGGCGCCGGTCAGCACCCGCAGTCGCTGCGCCAGCGACGCGGGCAAAGCCTCGCCGGACGCGAACACCGCTCGCAGGGTCGACTCGCGCGCGATGTCCTGGTGCGCCAGAAACACTTCCAGCATCGAAGGCACGAAATGCGCGACGCTGACGCGATATTCGGCAATGACCTTGCGCAGGTAGGCCGGGTCGCGGTGTCCGTCCGGCTGCGCGAGCACCAGTTCGGCGCCGATCTGCAAGGGCCAGAAGAACTCCCACACCGACACGTCGAAAGTGGCGGGCGTCTTCTGCAACACCACGTCGGCGGGTGTCAGCCGGTAGGTCTCCTGCATCCACACCAGCCGGTTCACGATGGCGCCGTGGGTCACCAGCACGCCCTTGGGCTTGCCGGTGGAGCCCGAGGTGAAGATCACATAAGCGGGGTGGTCCTGTCGCAGCGCCGCGATCCGTTCGCGCTCCCACACCGGACCGTCCTGGTATTCGGAGAGATCCAGGTGATCCAGCCGCACCGTCGGCGCGCAGAGCTCCAGGTCCTCGGCGCCGAGGACACAGACGGGGCGGGCGGTGGCGAGGATGTGCGCGGTGCGCTCGGCCGGATGGTCCGGGTCCAGCGGCACGTAGGCCGCACCCGCGGTGAGCACCGCGTACATGGCGACGACGAGCTCCGGCGACCGGCGCAGGTGCAGCGCGACCAGGCTCTCCGGCCCGACACCGCGCTCGATGAGATACCTGGCCAGCCGGTTCACCCGGGCGGCCAGCTCGCGGTAGGTCAGAGTGGCTTCTTCAGCGCCCGCGAAACGAAGCGCGACCGCGTCCGGGGTGCGGGCGACCTGCGCCTCGAACATCGACACCAGCGTCGCGGGCGAATGCGCGCCGGGGGCGCGGGCGGCGAGCAGCGCGTCGACGTCGCAGCCGGTGGCATTCCAAATCCTGGTGCTCACCTCGATTTCCAGCTCGGTCGTCACGTCGATCGCGGATATCGGCGTTTCCAGGTCCGTGGCCACCAAGCGCTCCAGGTACTGGAGGAAGCGCGCGTGGTGGCGGGCCAGATCGTCGGCTGCGTAGAGGTTCGGGTTCGCCTCGAAGTCGACGTGCACGCGGTCGCGCTCGCCGTAGTAGACGTTCAGGCTCAGATCCTCCACCGGCCCGGTGGAGAGCACGTGGTACCGGCCGGTCGTGGTGCCGAGCGTGAGGTCGCTACGGAACAGCATCATGTTGGCCAGCGGCCCGAACAGCGCGCGCCGGGCCGGGCGGCCGTCGTGTTCGGCGTCTCGGCGGATGTCCTCGTGCCGGTACCGCTGGTGCCGCAGCGCACCGGCGACCTCGACGCGGGTGGCGCGCAGCAGGTCACCCCAGGTGGCCGCGCCCAACGTCATCCGCAGCGGCACGATATTGGAGAGCATGCCCGCCGAGCGCCGCATCGCGGCGGTGGTGCGCGCGGTGACCGGCAGACTCAGCACCACGTCGTCGCGATCGGTCAGGCGGCCGAGGTAGCCGGCGAAGGCCGCGAGCAGCACGACCGCGAGCGTCGAATCCTGGCTCTCGGCAACGGCGTTCATCCGCTCGACCAGCTCGTCGGGCAGGCCGAGTCCGACGACGAGGTTGGTCGCCGCACGCGGCGCGGTGCGCGGGTCCAGGCTCGTCACGCCGTCCAGCCCGGCCACTCGTTCGGCCCAGTGCGCGCGATCGGTTTGGTAGCGCCCGCTCTCCCGGTAGGCGATCTCGCCCTCGACCAGCGCTTCCAAGCTGCCCGGCCGGATCGCTTCCGGCTCGGTGCCGAGCACCCGCGCGGTGTAGCGCTCGGCGACCCGCATGGTGTTGGTCAGCGCGCCGTAGCCGTCGAGCACGATGTGGTGGGCGCGCAGGTACCAGAAGTAGCGCTGGTCGGCGACCCGCAGTACCGCGCCCGCGAACAGGCGGTCTCGCACGAGATCCACCGGGGCGCAGGCGTCGGCGCGCATCCATTCCGTCGCGGCGGCGATCGGATCCGCGTGTGAGCGGAAGTCGATCAGCGGGATCTCGATGGCCAATTCGGGATCGACACACTGGTACGGCGTGCCGCCGTCCTCGCCGAGCCGCACCAGCGTAGATCCGTAGTCGAGTGCCGCCTCGCGCGAAACCTCTTGCAGCAGAGCCGCGTCCAGCTCACCGCGCACATCGACGTATTGCGCGACGTTGATCGGGATCTCGGGCTCGAGCAGCTGCGCGTACCAGAGGCCCAGCTGTGCGGGAGCCAGCGAAAACGGCGTGGGGGACGGTGTATGGCTCGCCGCGTTCCCGTTCGGCCGCGCGCTGAACCCACCCAACTCCGTACCGTGCACCAGAGCCTCCTCGATAGCGAAACAACTGCTGGCCGAGCGCTTTTGGGCAGCACAAAGAGACGGCATGGGTGCCACCGGAAGGCGATTCGGCGAGAGCGCGGACGGTGACGACGTCACCGGCGCGAGATCCAACAATGGGTGAGAAGAGATCGGCGGCCGGAGCCACCGGGCCTAACTCTTGATCGTTCCTCCAACTCCGCTACCGGGGGGTCGGTCCACGCCCCCGGTGGTGTTTCCTACATCACACGGATGTCACCGCGCATTGCGAACATTAGGCGGTCGGGAAATAAAAAGGAACAAGTTCAGCTAAAAAAATCTGGACGCTTGTCCATCTCGATCTCGGGAGACAGTTAACTCCGAGCAGATTTGTGCGCGCGACCACAAACAGGGTCGCTATGTGAGCTACCGCACTTTCGGATGTGCAGACTATGAGCCGGAACGTTGCATCCGCGTTGCATCAGCGCCGAGGCGGCGATCGAGCACCCGAATCTTGGCTTCGATCTGCGCATACAGCGGAGAATCGCGATCTACTACCGACCGGTACGCGGCCCATGCCGCGGCGTCGTCGCGACCCTCCGCACCGGCGGTCCATCGCCGCAACACCGAGGCCTCGCGCGAACCGAGAACCGCGGTGCGCAATCGGACGCGCAGTTCGTCACGAATATCGATAATTCCCGGAGCGGTGGAACGCGGCAGCACCGGACCGGCATAGAGACGTAATGCGGAATCGACATCACCGGAATCCAACGCGGCCCGCAACGCCTCCACATCGGTTGCGACATGGACGCGCAACTTGTATGGGCGCGAGCCGAACACGGTCGGGCCGACCACCGAGCGCAACCGGGACATGGCGGCGCGAATCGTCCCGTTGTCCAGATCGGTGTCGTCCAGCAGCAGCGCGAGGTGATCCGCGCCGAGTCCTTCCGGATGTTCGGCCAACAACAGCAGGATCTCGGCGTGCCGCTGCGACAACGGAACTCGATCGCCCGCGATGGTCAACTGCGGCTGCCCGAGGCCGAGGACGTCGAGCCCGAGCCCGCGCGACTCGGCGGGCGCCGCGGGTTCGGGTCGGTCCCGCCCAGGCCCGCCGTGCCGTCCCGAGCGCATCGCACTGAGCACGAGGTCCATCTCCGCGGCGGTGGCGGTCGCCTTCACCAGCGCGAGAATCTCCGGCTTCGCCACCCGCACACCACCAGCTATCACCAGGACGCCCACGAGCCTGCCGTCCGGATCGTGCACGGGCGCTGCGGCGCCGGTGATCTGGTGCATGCGGTGCAGGAAATGCTCGGGCCCGTGGATCCAGGCGGCACGGCCGGTGCGGACCACCAAGCCGACGGCATTGGTGCCGACCCGGCGTTCGCTGAGATCGTCGCCCGCCCGCAAACCGATTTCGGCCGCGGCGGTGATTTGTTCGGGTTTGCCGTGCACCCATAGGACCCGGCCGAATTGGTCGGCGATCAAAACGATCAAGCCCGTGCGGGCCGCGTCCTCGACGAGCAATTTGTCGATGAGCGGCATCAGGCCAGCCATCGGATGGGCGTCGCGGTAGCGTCGCAGATCGGCGCCGCGCAGGCCGCGCTCGCTGAGTACGTCCATCGGATCGACGCCGCTACGCAGGCTGCGCAGCCAGGATTCCAGCACGAGCGGACGCAGCAGACCGGCTAGCTGCGACAGCTGTTCGCCACCCGCGCTAAGATATCCGTGTGCTTGTGCGGCATAGGCTTCCAAAGCGCCGAGTTGCGTGCCGGGTTCGACGCCGTGCCGTGGGGACCGCCCACCTGCAAGATTGCTGACCATTTGCCTTTCTTTCCGACCCAAACTGTACCGGCGCGTATTCAGGGGCAAGGGCGGTTATTCCGCTTTGTCCGCCAGCTCACACCCGGGGCGGACCTCCTCATTTTGTGACCCAGTCGTCTTTCACTTCACGATGTGAGCCAGCCCGCAGCATGTTCGGCGAGCATCACCGCCGTGGCCTGCGGCCCTCGGCTCAGCGGCACCGGAACCACGGACAGATCCACCACGGACAGTCCGCCCACCCCGCGCACCGCGTACCGCGCGTCGACCACCGCTTGCTCGTCCCGCTCGGCGCCCATCCGGCAGGTGCCCGAGAGATGTTGCGAGGTGGAAAGATTCGCGCGAAGCCAGACGTCGTCGCCGCCCTCCGGCGGCGGGTGAGACGGGTACGCACCCGGTATTCGTCGCAGCACATCGACAGCCAGTGCGACGGCCTCCCGCAATCGCGCGCGATCGGCGGCGCCCGCGAGGTAGCGGTGCTCGATTCCGAGCGGGACGAGCGGATCGGGGCCGCGCAACCGCAACACCCCCGCGGACTCGGGACGCATCAACGCGACGCCCATGCGGTGCCGGTCCCCGGCGAACGGGACTGTGTAAGGCCGGATTTCGATGTCGTCGAGACTCAGCACGTACTCCAGCGGCACCGTGGCGGGCGTCGGAGCGTCGAGCTGGTATTCGAGACCGATCTCGGGATGGTCGTCGAACCGCACGCCGACGGGCGACGGCGCCACGACCGGTATGCCGAGCGCCTGGAGCTGATCCGGCGGCCCCACCCCGGACCGCAGCAGCAATGCCGCCGACTCCACCGCGCCCGCGCACAGCACGATCCGATCGGCCGTCATCGTGCCGGTGGTCTCGCCGTGCTCGTAGTCGACGCCGACCGCCCTGGTACCGCGGAAAAGGATGCGCGAGACCACGACTCCGCCACGCACGGTCAGATTGGGTCGGCCGAGCGCGGGTAGCAGATAGGCGGACGCGGTGCCTACCCGCGCACCACCGTCGACATTGCACGGCACCGGGCCGACGCCTTCGGCGGGACCTGTCCCCGGCAATGCGTTCAGATCGGGCACCTCGGCGAAGCCCGCGGCGCGCGCGGCCGTGGCGAACGCGCGGCTCACCGGCGTCGGAACGGCAATGCGGCGCACCGGGATCGGGCCGCCGCGACCGTGGCCGGGCCGGTCGCCGTAGTCGCGGTCGTCCTCGAGCTTGCGATAGGCGGGCAGCACGGACTCGAAGGACCATTCCGCGGCCCCGCCGAGCGCCGCGCTCCACGCCGCGAAATCGGCCGCGGGCGCACGCACGAAGTAGCTGCCGTTGATCGTGCTCGAGCCGCCGAGCACCCGCCCGCGCACCAGGTTCCCCTCGACGGCGCGATCGTCGTCCGAGCTCGCCGCCAGTGTCGCGGGATATCGCCACAGCCACCGCGACTCGGGCCCGATCGGCAAGCGCGTGGCATCGCGCAGCGGCGCGGGCATTTCGGCCACGGCCGACCACACCGGGCCCGCCTCCAGCAGGCGCACGGTGTGGTCCGGCTGTTCGCTCAGCCTTGCGGCGAGCACGCAGCCCGCGGTGCCGCCACCGACGATCAGGGTGTCGACCATAGGAACCAGCTCATCCGACGGGCGGGCCGTCGGCCCGGCAAGAAACGATCAGCGCGGCGGCGCGGTGGATTTCACCGCGACGGCGCCGTGGGTTTGAGCGCCTCGACGCTGCGCGCCCGGTAGGCGCCGAGCCAGAGCCCGGTGCCGTAGGCGATGTCGTCCAGACGCTTGTAGGCCAGGTAGCGGAACGGGTCGAGCCCGCCCGCGTCGCGATGGGTGAACCAGTCGGCGAGGCCGTCGGCCACCGCCATGGTCACCGCGATCCGCCGGACGCGCCGCGAGACCAGCATCGCGAGCACGGTCACCGGCCAGTAGTGCCTGCACATCGCCGACGCCAGCCGCCACAGCCCGGCGAAGAACCCGCGGGCGAGGTAGATGGCCGCGATGCGCGTCGGGTTGTCCAGCGCGGTGAACACCCTGCGCAGCCGCGCGAGCGCGGTGGCGAGGGTGACGATGCCGCCCAGCAGGCCCCATTTCGACATCGTCCCGAACAGCACGGCGGCGAGCACCGTCCAGGACGGCACCGACAGCGGCGAGACCATGCCGTCGCCGTGCCGCGCGCCGAGCGGCGCCGCACCGGTGCCGTAGAACAGCTTTCGCCCGAACCAGGACGGGAACGAGACGCGGTGATCGTGCGCCACGTGCGCGGCGGGCTCGTAGCGCAGCCGCCAGCCCGCCCGCTCCAGCCGCCAGCACAGGTCCACGTCCTCGGCGACCCGCATGGTCTCGTCGAAGCCGCCCTCGGCGAGCAGCGCCTGCCGCCGCACCAGCAGCGCGGCGCTCGGCACGTACGAGACCAGGCCGCGCGAGCGCACGGCGGCTTCCCGTCTGCCCAGGTCCAGCGAGGAGCGGGTGTGCTCGTAGCGGGCCAGCGCGTTGGACTCCGGATCCAGCGCCACGATGCGCGGCGCGACGAGGGCGACCTCGGGATCGCTGAAGTGCCCGAGCATCACCTCGAGCCAGCCACTGCGCGGCACCACGTCGGAGTCGAGGAAGGCGACGAATTCGCTTGTCGCCGCCCGCAGCCCGGCGTTGCGGGCCGCCGAGGGGCCCTGCCGCCGGTCGTGGCGCAGCACGGTGACCCGGCAACGGGTGCCCCGGGACTCGGGGATCCGCACCGGTTGGTCGGATCCGTCGTCCACGACGATCACGTTGTGGCCGCGCAGCGTCGTCAACAGCCGGGCGAGGCCGTCGGCGTTGTTGTGCAGCGGCACGATGACGGTCACGTCGTCGGGCGAAGGCAGCAGTCTCGGCCGCGGGTTGGCGACTCCGGAATCGAGCAGCCGTCTGGCAACAACCGCCGACTTGGGGTCGGTGACCTCGAGGTACCCGTCGCCGATCATCTCGGCGGCCTCCGGGGCAAGTCGTAGCAACCTGGCGGGTGAGCCCCCGATCAGGATGCGTCCTCCGGAGTATGCGCGTACCCGTGGATCGATCCGTACCCCGAAGCCGTCGGGCAGTCGATCATGGCGCATTCCTGGCATGCTAGGCGGAGATTCGCGCGCGGGCATCATCGGTCCCGAAAAAAAGATCGAATTCCGCGCGAATAGGCCCGTGACCGTGCGCCCGTCGCGCCGCGGCGTGTTGCGGTGGAGTTGCGGACAACTCGGTCGCACAGTGCAGCAATTCGTTGGCTATTCATCGACGGACCTTCGATCCGCTGCGCTCGCCGGCTGGCAGCGCACGGCTGGCAACCGGCGGGCGATCATGCCAGGGGACTCTCGTCGCAGGCGCGCGACGGACGCCGGGCCGAGAGGGTGAGTGGGATCGGCCCCGCCTTGCGTGCCGCGCCGCCTCGGCGTGGCGCCGCCCGGCGCGAGTGGTCCACCGTGGAGCGGGGAATGGTCCGTCCGGTGTCGGCGAGCGCGGCCTCGCCGTAGCCCTGCACGCACTCCGGGTCGGGTCCGTCGGCGGGCAGTCCGGTGAAGAACTTCGCCGCCATGCAGCCACCACGGCAGGCGTCGTAGTGCGCGCATCCCGAGCAGGCGCCGCCGCCGCTGGGCGCGCGCAGCTCGGAGAACAGCTCCGAGGTCTGCCAGACGTTGCGGAAACCGCCGTCGGACACCACGTTTCCGGCAAGGAAGCGGTCGTGGATGGCGAACGGGCAGGCGTACACGTCGCCCAGCGGGTCGACGAGGCAGACCACACGACCCGCGCCACACATGTTCAGGCCGGGCAGCGCCTGCCCGAAGGCCGAGAGGTGGAAGAACGAGTCGCCGGTCAGCACACCCTCGCCGTTGCGCAACAGCCAGTCGTAGAGCACCCGCTGCTGGTCCGGGGTGGGGTGCAGCTCGTCCCACACGTCGGCGCCGCGCCCGGAGGGCCGCAGCCGAGTGAGACGCAAAGTGGCGCCGTACTTTTCGGCGATAGCACGGAACTCGTCCAGCTGGCCGATGTTGTGCCTGGTCGCCACGACGGAGAGCTTCGCGTCACGGAAACCGGCGGCCGACAGGTTCTCCAGCGCCCGGATCGCCATGTCGTAGGAGCCGGGTCCGCGCACCGCGTCGTTGACCGCCGCGTCCGCGCCGTCCAGCGATATCTGCACGTCCACATAGTCGCTCGCGGCCTGTCGGGCCGCGACCTCCGGCGTGATGCGAACGCCGTTGGTGGAGAACTTGACTCCCACGTGGTGCGCGGTCGCGTAATCGACAAGCTCCCAGAAGTCCGGGCGCACAGTGGGTTCGCCGCCACCGATGTTCACGTAGAACACCTGCATGCGCTCGAACTCGTCGATCAGCGCCTTGCACTGTTCTGTGCTCAGCTCGCGCGGATCGCGCCGACCCGACGACGAAAGACAATGCACGCAAGACAGATTGCAGGCGTAGGTGAGCTCCCAGGTGAGGCAGATCGGCGCGGCGAGGCCGCTCTCGAAACGATCGACCAGCCGGACCGCCCGATCGGCTTGCGGCGCAGCGGTTGTGGCGGTGGACACGCTGCCGATGGGCGCAGCGCCGTCCGACCGCGGGACCACCCCCGCATCCGGCCGGACGGCCTGCGCCAGCGCGGGCTTGGCTCCCGCGGCGCCGGCCGAAAGCACCGGCGCGCCGATGATCATGTCACCTTCGGCCAGTTGCGCGAGCGCCCGCACGTACGGCGCGGCGCCTTCGTCGGCGACACCGGCGGCGCGCAGGGCCGAACGCGCCGAAGCGTGCTCCGGCAGCGACCGCACGATCTCGACGACGCGCGGACTCTTCAGGAACGAGAGCTTGCGCGTGCCGAAGTGGTAGAGCAGCGCACCGAAGGGCTCGGGCCGCAGCGCCACCCTCGGATGCAGTTGCCATCGGGCATCGAGATCGAGCATCCCGGTCGCCCCGTCAGTAGACGCCGCACATGCCGTCGATGGATACCTCTTCGATGAGGCTCTCCTCGACGAGCTCCGCTTCGTCGGTGTCGCTCGGTGCGATGAACTGATGCGGCATGAGAACCTCCGAGTTGACGACGGACCGCGACCACCTGTGTAGTCCCTGTCACACCATAGCGACAAGCCCCGCAAAAGTGAAACACGTTCCAATCGATGGGACCCGCTCTTCCGCCGTCGCGCGGCGCCGCCGCGGCAGCACGCCGCCACCTCGGGTCGCACAGGCACCGCCCGCACCGCCACCGGCCGACAACGCGGCACTCTAGACTTCGGGTGTAGCGCAGCTGAACAGAACGTGACGGGCGGCACATGCCCGCGGCAGTAGAGGTGGCATGGGAGTCGGTCGAATGCAGGCGAGCGGGGGCGGAAACACACTGTCGGAGTCCGAGATCGTGGAGGCCGCGCTGCGCGTGGTTCGCGCGGATGGCGTGGAAAAGCTGTCGATGCGGCGACTTTCCCGCGAACTCGGCGTCTCCCCCATGGCGCCGTACTACTACGTGGCCGACAAGCGCGAGCTGCTCGACCTCGTCGCCAGCGCCGCGCTCACCGGCGTGCGCAAGCCACCGCCGGAATCCGGGCCCTGGCAGCAGCGCCTGCGCGAACTCATCGATCAGATCGATGAGAAACTGCGCAAGCACCCCGGGCTCGGCGATGTGCTCATCGAGCAGATGCTGGGCAAACAGCTCGACCTGATCGCCGCCATCATGGAGATCCTGTTCGAGGCGGGGTTCTCCGACCGCAACGTGCTCGCCGCCTACGCGACGATCCACACCTACCTGTTCGGCCGCAGCCGGGTGAATCCCCGCGACCGGGCCCCGCTGTCGGAAGTCGCGCTGCCCGAGTCGGTGGAGCGGGCCACGAAGTACATATCCGACCTGCGCGGCAAGTACGCCTACGACTTCGGCATGGAGGTGCTGATCGCCGGTCTCGAGGCCCAGCTTGTCCACCAGCCGGACCGCGACGTACGATGAAACTGAAACACGTTCTAGTTTTGTCGGCGGCTGCTGGACCCGCGGTCGCCGACGGTGCCGGATTCGAGAGGACGTCATGACAACCGTCGAAGTTCCCCACGGCTCGCGCTCGGTCGTGCTGCGGGTTGCCGCGGTCATCGCCGAGACGGCCGACACCAACTCGCTGGTCTTCGACGTCCCCGACGAGCTGCGCGAGAAGTTCGAGTACAAGCCCGGACAGTTCCTCACGCTGCGCATCCCCAGCGACCTGACCGGCTCGGTGGCCCGCTGCTACTCGCTGGCCAGCTCGCCGCACACCGACGACCAGCCCAAGGTCACCGTGAAGCGCACCGAGGGCGGCTACGGCTCGAACTGGGTGTGCGACAACGTGAAAGCGGGCGATCAGCTCGAGGTGCTGCCGCCCTCCGGCGTCTTCACACCGAAGAACCTCGACGAGGACCTGCTGCTGTTCGGGGCGGGCAGCGGCATCACGCCGGTGATGTCCATCCTGAAGTCCGCGCTGGCCCGCGGCACCGGCAAGATCGTGCTCGTCTACGCCAACCGCGACGCGGAAACCGTGATCTTCGCCCGCGAACTGCGCGAACTCGTCGACAAGCATCCGCAGCGGCTCTCCGTGATCCACTGGCTGGAGCCGCTGCTCGGCCTGCCGACCGCCGACACGGTCGCCACCCTCGTCGCGCCCTACACCGGCTACGAGGCGTTCATGTGCGGGCCGAAGCCGTTCATGGACCTGGTGCACGACGCGCTCGGCCGGCTCGGCGTTCCACGGTCGCGTACGCACGCCGAGGTGTTCAATTCCCTTGCCGGTGACCCGTTCGCCGACCAGGCGCCGGTCGAGGTGAGCGACGAGGAGGCCGCCGACGCGGCGACCGTCGAGGTGGAACTCGACGGCGAGGTGCACGAGCTGAGCTGGCCGCGCAAGCAGACGCTGGTCGACATCATGCTCGCCAAGGGTCTCGACGTGCCCTACTCCTGCCAGGAGGGCGAATGCGGGTCCTGCGCCTGCACGGTGCTGGAGGGCAAGGTCGAGATGGAGAACGCCGAGATCCTCGATCCCGAGGACATCGAGAACGGGTACATCCTCGGCTGCCAGGCGCGGCCGGTCACGGATCGGTTGCGCATCCAGTTCTGAGGGGCGCTCGACCGCGCAGGTTCAGCCTGTGCCTCAATACGCCGACCGCGCATCGCGGCATCCTGCCTGCGCTCAGCGCGCCGCACGGGGGTGGGCGTTCGGAGCTGGCGCCGAGGCCGCCCGTGGCGTGGGGCCAGTCGTCGGACGCCGCGCCGATCGGCGCCCTCACCGCGCCGCGCGGTAGGCGGCTCGATCGGCGGCCCCGAGATGTTCGGTGGCGTAGCCGAGCGCGGTGCGGCCCATCCGGGGCGCGTGCTCGTCCAGGAAGCCGGTCAGCAGCGCCCGGTCGATGCGCTTGCCGACCTCGCGCAGCATCCAGCCGACCGCCTTCTGGATGAGGTCGCGGCGGTCGGTGAGGAGTCGTTCGCAGAGCTCGAAGGTCGTGCTCGCATCGCCCGCCTTGATGAAGGCGAAGGTGGTCAGCAGGGCAACGCGGCGCTCCCACAGCGAATCCGCGGCAGCCAGCTCGAAGAGCAGATCCCGTGGCCGGTCCAGCAACCACGGGCCGAGGACGTTCTCGGCGGACACGTCGACGAGGTCCCAGTTGTTCACCCGGCCGCGCCGCACGGCGTCCAGGTACAGCCGCACCATCTTCTCCTGCCCCGCCACGTCGAGCGTGCGCGGCTTGGCCGCCTTGGCGAAGCGGGCGTTCAGTATGACGAGACCGGCCAAGCGCTCCTCGTGCACGGCGCTGTCGAGCAGGTCGTCGATCTCGCTGAGTTCCAGTGCGGCAAAGCGTTTGGCGACCGCGCGGGTCATGGGGACGCGCACACCGACGAACACGTCACCCTCGCCGTACTCGCCGGGACCGGTCTTGAAGAAGCGCTGGAGATGGATCGCGTCGGCTGGATCGGCGACCTCCGCGAGCGCCTGCCGAACATCCGCCGCGGTCGGCACTGTTTCGATCATCGACGGCTCCCGTCCCTCGGCGCGGCGCGGGATCCGTCCCGCACGCGATCATTCAACACCGCCGAGGGAACGAAGCAGGAAAGCCGGATCGAACCCGCGCGTTCAAATCGGACACGCGCGTTCAATCAGACCCGCGCGTTCAATCAGACCCGCGCGTTCAATCAGACACAGCGCCGAGGATGCGCCCCGATTCGAAGGCCGCGGCGCTCGCGGGCAGCGTGCCGGGCCGTCCGCTGTTCAGTACCCGAACCACTCCGTTGCCGGTGGTCGGCCTGCCGAGCGCGTCCATCCGCCGAATGGTCTGCGCGGCAACGGCTTGCGCGCTGTCGAACAGGCGGACGCCGACCGGCAGCGCCGCCACGATGGCGTCGATGACCAGCGGGTAGTGCGTGCAGCCGAGGACGACGCCCTCGACGTCGCCGGGCGTCTGCTCGGCGGCGCGGGCGATGGAATCGCGGGCAGCTACCAGATCGCCACGGTCGATGGCGTCGGCGAGGCCGTGACAGGCGACGCCGACCACCTTGGCCTCGCCGCCGAACTCCGCGATGAGGTCGGCCTGGTACTTGCTCGCGGTGGTCGCCGCGGTGGCCCATACCGCGACCGAGCGGCAGGCCGCGGCCGCGGGCTTGATGGCGGGCACGGTGCCGATCACCGGGACGCCCGGGCCGACGTCGGCGCGCACGTGTTCCAACGCGGTGACGCTGGCCGTATTGCACGGCAGCACGATCACTTCGGCGCCGGACTCGACCGACCTGCGGGCCGCGCCGACCACGCGATCGACGGTCCACCGCTCCGGCTTCGGGCCCCAGGGAGCGCCGTCCGGGTCGAGTTGCAGCAGCAGGTCCACGTCCGGCCGTAGCTTGCGCAGCCAAGCGGCCGTGGGCAGCAAACCCAGCCCCGAGTCGATGAGCGCGACGATCACATCGATTACCGTATTACAGGCGAACCCGCCGGCCGAACCGTCTCAGGTGGACGCGAGCAGGTCGGCGACCGGCGCCGCCGCGGCGATCTTCGCTCGGGCCTTCATCACCTGGCCCGTCATCCCCGCCCCGACGACGCCGGTGAGGACGCCGTTCCTGGCGTAGTAGGCGAGGAACTTGCGGCCGTCGTCGGTGACAACCGTGACCTCGTCGGCGGCACTCGGGGTGCCGAGGGCCTGGATCTTCACGTCGTACTGGTCGCTCCAGAAGTACGGGACCCGCGCCGCGGTGGGCGGCTCCGCGCCGAGCAACGCGCAGGCCAGCAGCTTGGCTTGTTCGCCCGCGTTGGTCCAGTGCTCGACCCGCTTGCGTTGACCGGTCTCATGCCGCCACGCGGCGACATCGCCCACGGCCCACACCCGGTCCGCGGAGGTCCGGCCGACCTCGTCGGCGAGCACGCCGCCACCGTCGGCGGGTTCGGCGAGCGCGATCCCGGAATCGGTCAGCCATTCGGTCACCGGGCGCGAGCCGACGCCGATCACGACCAAGTCCGCGAGCAGCTCGGTACCGTCGGACAACAACGCGCCCCGCACCCGGCCCGCGTCGTCGGCGAGGAAGGTGTCCAGTCCGGTGTGGCAGCGCAGGTCGACGCCCTCGGCGCGGTGCATGCGCGCGACCAGCTCGCCGACCTGCTCGCCGAGCACGGAGGCCAGCGGCGTCGGCTGCGGTTCGATCAGCGTCACCTCGACACCCGCCGCGCGGAAGCTGGCCGCGAGCTCGCAGCCGATGAAGCCCGCACCGACCACGAGAGCCCTTGTGGCGCCGCGCAATTCGTCGCGCAGCGCGGCCGCGTCCGTGTGCCCGCGCAGCACGTGCACACCGGTCAGCTCGGGCAGGCCGGGCAGACGGCGCGGACGCAGGCCCGTCGCGATGACGAGCTGGTCGTAGTCGACGACGCTGCCGTCGGCCAGGGTGATCCGCCGCGCCGCGGTGTCCAGGGCGGTCGCCGCGGTGTTCAGGCGCAGCTCGATCCGCTTCTCCTCGAAGAATTCCGCGGGGCGCAGGGTCGTGTCGTCGGTCTCGCCGCGGACGAATTGCTTGGACAGCGGTGGGCGGTCGTAGGGCAACCGCGCCTCGTCGCCGATCAGGACCAGTTCGCCGGTGTATCCGGCGCGGCGCAGTTCCTCGGCGGTGCGCAGCCCGGCGAGTCCGGCCCCCACGATCACGATCGGCGCGGTCATGCGGCAATCCCTTCATCCGTCGGCACGATCCTCACCCTAGCGTCTGCTTGGTCAAGTTCGGATGTGTCGGCGGTCACTCTCGATGGGTCGGCTATCGCCACGCAATCGTGTCCGTACCGATATTGATCGGTCGGTCAATCAGGACTATACCGAGGTCAGAGCACAATTCGAGCCCTAGGAGGCACACCATGTTCACCGAGAGTCGCGCGCAGGACCTGCTTGCCGTCATACTCGGCGCCTTCACCGCCCTGTCCCCCATCTGGGTGGACACGAACGACCGGGCAATGTGGACGATGATCGTCCTCGGCGTCTTGATCGCCCTCACCGGCCTGGCCCAGATGGCCCGACCGGCCATGGCGATGGCCGACTACGCCATGGCGCTGTTCGGTGCGCTGCTGTTCATCGCGCCCTGGGCGATGGACTACACCGAGTTCCGCGGTGCATCCTGGACCTCGTGGATCGTCGGCGTGGTCACCGTAGTCGTCGCGGTCGCGGCGCTGCCCGCGGTCACGGCGCGCATGCACCGGACGACCAGCGGAGGAATGGCTCCGCACCTCTGATGCGTGACGTGCTAATCCCCCATCGCGCAACGGTCTTCGGCCGGACGGCAACGAGGACGCAGCACTGATGCAGATGCCCAAACCCGGTCGCCACCTGGTCCGGCGATCGGTGGATCCCACCCGGACCGGGCGCCGCCGCAGCGCCAAGATCGACGGCGACGCCCGGCAGCTCATCCTGGACGCCGCCGAAAGCCTCTTCGCGGCACAGGGTTTCGACGCCACCGCGACGGCGGCCATCGCCGCGGGAGCCGGCGTGCCCAAAGGCCTTGTCTTCTACTACTTCCCCACCAAGGACTCGATCCTGTCCGCGCTCATGGCCGAGCGCATGCCCACGCAGCCGATCGACGACATCGGCGCCGTCGTCGCACCCGGCGACCCGGCCACCAGCCTGGTCAACCTCGACGCCGCGCTGAACCTGCGCGACCACCATTCCTCGGTGCTGCGGGTGATCATGTGGCGCGAGGCCGACACCCATCCCGACGTGCGCCGCCAACTCCGCCACCTGCGCGACCAACTCCTCGACGTGACCGCCCGCGTCCTCCAGGCCAGCGCGCCCGCCCCGGTCCGCCCCGGCACCTTGCGCGCCTGCGCCGCCGCCTGGGTCTCGGCCATGTTCGCCATCGCCAGCACCGACCGCCTGCACGCCCTCGACGGCATCCCCCTCCCCACCACCGACGAAATCCTCAACGTCGCCCAGGTCGTCGCCGCCGGAATGACCCAACTCGGCTGAATGGCGTCAATCCTCGTATTCCGTGAGGAATTCGACCACGTCGGGGGCGAAGCGGGGGTGTTTGACGGTGCCCATGTGGGAGGCGCCGGGGTAGATGTGGAGGCGGGAGTCGGGGATGCCGTCGGCGGTGCGGCGGAAGGTGGCGGTGGAGTAGAACTCGTCGCGTTCGCCGCCGATGACGAGGGTGGGCGCGGTGATCTCGCCGAGGCGGTCCGAGAGGTCGAAGGCGTCCTCGGCGCGGACGAAGGCGAGGGTGTCGGACGGGTTCGCCGGACGCACGAACGGATCGAGCAGCCACATGGCGCCCTTGGTGAGGCGGTCGGTGAAGGTGGTGGGTGACGGCATCATGTGGTGCAGCGCCCTGCGACCCTCGGCCGCCGCTTCGGCGTAGTTCAGCTGCGAGGTGCGCACCGCGTCCTCCAGGCGATAGCCCGAAGCGCCGATGACGAGCCTCCGGACGACATCGGGATGGTCGGCGGCCAGCTGCAACGCGAGCGATCCACCGGAGGAGATGCCGAGAATGTCCACCGGCGTGGCGAATTCGGCGCGCAGCGCCTCGGCGTGCTGGGCGGCGATCTCGGCCATCGTGGTGCCCTCCGCCATATCGGGCGCCCTGTTCACCGCGTACACGCGAAAGTGCCTGGCCAGTGGCGCGAGGGTCTTGATCTCGGACTCGCGCATCCATCCGGTGGGATTGGCGTGGTTCGGAGTGAACCACCGCAGGAACACCAGCGGACGGCCGGAACCCAAAGCGAGATAGGGCATTCCGTGCTGGAGCGCACCCTCGACGATATCGAGATCGGTGTGTGCGGACCTGCTCATGCTTCCCTCCGGTGGCGACGACGGCTCGACATGTCGACCGTATCGGCAGGCCCCGACAGATCCGCGCAGGTGTGGCTTCGCGTCGCCGCGCTCCGAGCGTCAGGACGACCGCACCACGCAGCCGCCGAGTCGGAGCAGTCCGGCGGCGGCGAGGACGCGGGTAGGCCGTTCGTTGCGACGGGACACGCGAACGGCGCCGTTCCGTACGGAACGGCGCCGTCCACCCGGGCCCAGCCCCCCAAGATAGGGGGATAGGAAGATCACACCTAAGAACAACACTGAAGCCAATAAAAAT
>NZ_JBFAHS010000018.1:0-19691 GCF_040654315.1 Nocardia sp. NPDC050713
ACAACTGCGTGGACCGTCACGTCCTCGATGGTCACGGCGACCAGGTCGCCATCCACTGGGAAGGCGAACCGGGCGACTCCCGCGACATCACCTACCGGCAGCTGCTCGACGAGGTGTCCCAGGCCGCCAACTACCTGACCGAGCTCGGGCTCGAGGCGGGCGACCGGGTCGCCATCTACATGCCCATGGTCCCCGAGGCCATCGTGTCCATCCTGGCCTGCGCCCGCCTCGGGCTCACCCACTCGGTGGTGTTCGCGGGCTTCTCCCCTACCGCCCTGCGCCAGCGCGTCGACGACGCGCGCGCCCGGCTCGTCATCACCACCGACGGGCAGTGGCGCCGCGGCAAGTCCGCGCCGCTCAAGGAAGCCGTGGACGAGGCGCTCCACGCGCATGGGGATGTGCCGCCCCGCCCGGACGGTCAGGGCCCGGAGGAGGGAGCTCCCACGGAGGGCGCCCGCTCGGGCGAAAATGGACACAGCGTCGAGCACGTGCTGGTGGTGCGCCGGACGGGCGTCGAGGTGCCCTGGACCGAGGGGCGCGACCTGTGGTGGCACGAGACCGTCGCCCAAGCCTCGACCGAACACGAAGCCCAGCCCTTCGACGCCGAGCACCCGCTGTTCATCCTCTACACCTCCGGCACCACCGGAAAACCCAAAGGCATCCTGCACACCTCCGGCGGCTACCTCACCCAAACCTCCTACACCCACCACTACGTCTTCGACCACAAACCAGGACAAGACGTCTACTGGTGCACCGCCGACATCGGCTGGGTCACCGGCCACAGCTACATCGTCTACGGACCCCTGTCCAACCGCGCCACCCAGGTCGTCTACGAAGGCACCCCCAACTTCCCCGACGAACACCGCCACTGGCAGATCGTCGAAAAGTACGGCGTCACCATCTATTACACCGCCCCCACGCTCGTGCGCACCTTCATGAAGTGGGGCCGCGAGATCCCCGCCGCGCACGACCTGTCCAGCATCCGGCTGCTCGGCTCGGTCGGCGAGCCGATCAACCCCGAGGCCTGGCGCTGGTACCGCGAGGTCGTCGGCGCGAACGCCACACCCATCGTGGACACCTGGTGGCAGACCGAGACCGGCGCGATCATGATCTCCCCGCTGCCCGGCGTCACCGCCGCCAAACCCGGCGCCGCGATGACCCCGCTGCCCGGCATCTCCGCCCAAGTCGTGGACGAAGAGGGCAAGCCGGTGCAGCGCGGCGAGACCGAGGCCAACGGCTACCTGGTGCTCGATCAGCCGTGGCCGTCGATGCTGCGCGGCATCTGGGGCGACATGGAGCGCTACCGGGCCACCTACTGGGAGCGCTACGCCGAACAGGGCTGGTACTTCGCCGGTGACGGCGCCAAACTCGACGCCGACGGCGACCTGTGGGTGCTCGGCCGGGTCGACGACGTCATGAACGTCTCCGGCCACCGCATCTCCACCGCCGAAGTCGAATCCGCCCTCGTCGGACACTCCGGCGTCGCCGAAGCCGCCGTCGTCGGCGCCACCGACACCACCACCGGCCAAGGCATCGTCGCCTTCGTCATCCTCACCGCCGAAGCCAAAGACACCGGCCAAGCACTCGTCGACGAACTCAAAGCCGAAGTCGCCCGCGAGATCAGCCCCATCGCCAAACCACGCGAAATCCACGTCGTGCCCGAACTCCCCAAAACCCGCAGCGGCAAGATCATGCGCCGCCTGCTGCGCGACGTCGCCGAAGGCCGCGAACTCGGCGACACTTCCACCCTGGTCGACCCCAACGTCTTCGAGGCGATCCGCGCCAGCCGCGCCTGAGCTTCCTCGCAGACGGTTCGCGCGCTTCGCAGCGGGTGTATCCCCAGCGAAGCGTGTCGCGGCTCTGCGAAGTGCACACCGGGAGGGCGCAGGATACGGCCGGTGGCTGATCTTGTCACCGGGCGTACCCGTTAGAATTGCGTCAGGTGTGCCGGGAAGTCTGGTCGGCGTGCGGGCAGGTGGTGTGAGCCGGAACAGCTCGATCGCGGGTCCGTGGTTTTACACGCCCGGACGAAAGGTTTTCCGTGATCAACCAGGTGCGCTCCGAGCTGGCTCGCTATCTGCGAACCGAAACCGTCGGTGGCGCCCTGCTTCTCGTCGCGGCGGCGATCGCGTTGCTCTGGGTGAACTCCCCGTGGGGCGACAGCTACGTCACGATGACCCAGACGGTGCTGCCGATCGAGCGGCTGCACCTGGAACTCACGCTTGCCGATTGGGCCAAGGACGGTCTGCTCGCCGTATTCTTCTTCGTCGCGGGGCTCGAGCTCAAACGCGAGCTCGTGGTCGGTGAGCTGGCCGATCGCAAACGCGCCGCGTTACCCATCATCGCCGCGGTCGGCGGCGTGGTCACGCCCGCGCTGATCGCGGCGATCGTCGGATCCGGGGTCGAAGGCATGGACCGCGGCTGGGCCATCCCGGTCGCCACCGACATCGCCTTCGCGCTGGCCGTGCTCGCCATGACCGGTTCGCGCATTCCGGCGGGCGCGCGGGTGTTCCTGCTCAGTCTGGCCGTGGTGGACGATCTGCTGGCCATCATTCTGATCGCGGTGCTGTTCACCACCGCGCTCTCGCTGCTGTGGCTGCTCGCCGCCGCGGCCTGCTTCGCGGCGTGGGCGCTTGCCCAGCACCGGCGGATCAGCTCGCCGGTGGTGTACGTGCCGCTGGCGCTGGTCTCCTGGTACGCGCTGCACGAGGCGGGCATCCATCCGACGCTGGCGGGTGTCGCGCTCGGCCTGCTGACCAGGGTGCGCACGGACCCCGACGAAGACGAGGCGCCCGCGACCAGGTGGGAGCATCGGTTCCAGCCGATCTCGGCCGGTCTGTGCGTGCCGCTGTTCGCGTTGTTCGCTTCCGGAGTCCCGTTGAACGGCAAGGTCTTCGGCGAGCTGTTCACCGACCGGCTCGCGCTGGCCATCATTCTCGGGCTGCTGCTCGGCAAGACCATCGGCATCTTCGGGATCAGCTGGGTGGCAATCCGGTTCGGCATCGCGAAGAAGCCGGCCAATCTCGAATACCGTGACATGTTCGCCCTGTCGGTCCTCGGCGCGATCGGCTTCACGGTTAGCCTTCTCGTGGCGGAACTCGCGCTGTCCGACGTCGGCGACGGCTCGGCCGTCGAACTGGCGAAGGCCGCGGTGCTGGTGACCTCCATGGCGGCATCGCTCGCCGGTTCGGCGCTACTGTTGCGGCGTGGGCGTGTCCACCAGGCGCGGCGCGCGGCTCGTGCGCTAGAACCGGAAGAGTGAACGCGAGCGCGAGCACGCCGCAGCAGGAACACCACGCGAGCGACGGGCCGACAGGCGGTAGCCTGCGTGACGGAGCTGAAAGCAGTGCCGGGACAGGGAGAAGGGTCGACCAAGTGAGTTTCACCCAGGGCGGTAACGGGAACGACGCGCAGAGCGGGCGCACGGTCACCTCCATTCCGCTGACCGATGCCAACCCGATCGGCTCCGCCAGCTTCGGCACCCTGGTCCGCGACGCGGCCGAGCAGATGTCGACCCTGGTGCGCGCCGAGGTCGAGCTGGCCAAGGCCGAGGTCACGGGCGAGATCAAGAAGGGCCTGCAAGGCAGCGTCTACTTCATCCTCGCGCTGACCGTGCTGCTGTTCAGCACCTTCTTCTTTTTCTTCTTCCTCGGCGAGCTGCTCGACGTGTGGCTGGCCAGGTGGGCCGCGTTCCTGATCGTGTTCCTGCTGATGGTCGTCGCGACCGCGGCGCTCGCGTTCCTCGGCTATCGGCGGGTGAAGAAGCTGCGCGCGCCGGAGAAGACGATCGATTCGCTGAAGCAGGCGCGTTCCGTGCTGCCGAGCGGATTCGGCGCCGCCGCGCACGACGAGCACCTGGCGCTGGAAAAGCGCACCAACTGACCGTGCGGGTCGTCGTCGCGGCGCCGCGCGCCGACCACTAGGCTCGGTCGGCGTGTCGTCGAACTTCCTTCCGGATCCGTCCAGCGTCCGTTACGACGGTCCGTGGACCCACCGGGACGTTCATGCCAACGGCATTCGATTCCACGTCGTGGAGGCCGCGCCCGAGCGCACCGACGCACCGCTGGTGGTGCTGCTGCACGGGTTCGCCGATTTCTGGTGGTCCTGGCGGCACCAGCTGACCGGGCTCACCGAGCTGGGTTTCCGCGCGGTCGCGGTGGACCTGCGCGGCTACGGCGACAGCGACAAACCCCCGCGCGGCTACGACGGCTGGACCCTCGCCGGTGACATCGCCGGACTCATCCGCGCGCTCGGGCACACCGAGGCCGCGCTGGTCGGCCATGCGGAAGGCGGGCTGGTCTGCTGGGCCACCGCGGTTCTGCATCCCAGGCTGGTGCGCGCCATCGCGCTGGTGAGTTCGCCGCACCCTGGCGCGCTGAAGAGCGCCGTGCTGCGCGATCGGCGGCAGCGCAGGACGTGGCTGCCGAACTTCCTGCGCTACCAGCTGCCCCGCTATCCGGAACACCGGCTGACCACCCGCGACGGGTTCGAGGTGGAGCGCCTGCTGCGGCAGCGCGTCACCGGATCCTGGTCGGGGACCGCCGAATTCGTGGACGCGGCCCGGCGCATGCGCTCGGCCATCCAGATCCCCGGCGCCGCGCACTGCGCGCTGGAGTATCAGCGCTGGGCCTTCCGCAGTCAGTGGCGCCCCGACGGCCGCCGCTTCATGGCCACTGTCCGCGTCCCCATCGGCATCCCGGTGCTCGCCATGCGCGGCGAATCCGACAACTACTTGCTGCGCTCCACCTTCCACCGCGGCCTGCGCTGGTCACCGCACCGCCGCATGGTCACCGTGCCGAACGCCGCCCACTTCGCGCACCAGGAGAACCCGGACGTGGTCACCGCGGAACTGGCCAAGTTCCTCGGCTGACCGTCGCGTCCTCCGAACCGCTCCGAGATGGAGGCCGACAGCGGTACCGATGTGCCGCGTAGGCGACAGCGCCGCGCGAACCGGTGTGACCTGGTTTGTCCGCCATCGACCGATATTGTCATTGCCGTTTGCTATCTCTCTCCGCTACAGATTTGGCGAGAAAACGCGGTCGCTGGATGACTCGAACTCGCCTGAGCCCTGTTGATGAGCAGTCCGATCATGTGACCAGAAGGGAAGTGCACTTGCCTCACACCCGCATCATGGTTCTCGCACTCGCCGTCGCCGCCTTCGCCACCGGCGGTATGCAGGGCGTCGCGAACGCCGAACAAGGTCAACGTGTGGCCACCGTCCATTCTCCCGGAGAGATAAACGGATCGAGGGAAGTCGCGTACCTCGCGGGCACTTGCGCCGATAGGGTGTCGAGTCTCGAGGTCGTGCTCCGTCAGGGCAGCAACGCCCTCACCCGTCCTACGGCGTGCAACAACGGGCACTGGCAGCAAGGCTTTTACCAGCGCAGCACCGAGGATCACCCGTTCGCTTGGCAAGATGGCCAGGCCAGCGTCATCCTCCGTGCATATGACAACGGCGACAATTTCATCGACGGCTACGAGACGACCGTGCAACTCCAAGCGGGCTGACGGAGGCTGCGGCTATCGCGTCCGAGCTGGTCCGACCACCCGGACGCGATCCGCGCATTCACCGCACTCAGCTGAGTACACAAGCTCCCGTGTCGACGGGAAGGTTCGCGCCGGTGGCCGCGTCGAGGTCGGAGCGGACCTCGTCGAGGGTCAGCACGTAGCCCGTGTCGTCGTCGGTGACCGCGGCGCCGAAGACCACGCCGAGCACCTGGCCTTCGGTGTCCACGAGTGGGCCGCCGGAGTTGCCCGCTCGCACCAGGCCGCGGACGGTGTAGACCTCGCGCTCGACGGTGCCGTTGCGGTAGATCGTCGGGCCGGTGAGGTCGAGCGTCTCGCGGACGCGGGCCGCGCTGGCCGTGTACGGTCCGCCGCCCGGGTAGCCCAGCACGATCGCGCTGTCGCCGGAGCGCGCGGGCGCCGGGGCCTGCGGCACGACCGGTGAGGTCAGGCCGGGCACCGAGAGCACCGCGATGTCCTTGGACGGATCGAACAGCACGACGTGAGCGTCCAGCGGTCCGCGCGGGGTGTCCACCGCGACGCTGGTGGTGCCCGCGACGACGTGCGCGTTGGTCATCACCCGCTCCGGCGCGATGACGAAGCCCGAACCCTCCAGCGCGCGCTGGCAGCTCGGCGCGACGCCGCGAATGCGCAACACGCTCTGTTGCAGCGAGGCCGCGACGGGGCTGGCGAGCACGCTCGGATCCGGCGGCTCGACCGCGGCGATGGGCGCGCGACCGAACGGACCGATCACGTCCGGCAGGCCGGAAGTGTTGAGCAGCTTGGAGAATTCGTTGGGGACCTTGCGCAGCCAGTTCGGCGCGACCTGGTTGACGTCGGCGAGCACCCGGGAACCGTTGATCGCGGTGGCGATCGCGGGCTGCGACGAGGTGGCCAGCGGCAGCGCCAACAGCCACGCGGTGACCAGCACCGCCACCGCCTGCAGCATCGCGCCGACGACGCTGTCCACGCTGCGGGTGAACGGATGTCGCATCCCGCTGCGCGCGGCGCGCCCGAGCACCATGCCCGCGACCTCGCCGACGATCACCAACAGCACGATGAGCAGCACACCGGTGAGCACCCTGGTCCGCCCCTCGTCGACGTGCACCAGGATGTGCGGCGCGATGAGGATGCCCGCGACGGCGCCGAGCACGACGCCGAGGAAGGCCAGCGCCGAGGCCACGGCGCCCTGCCGCCAGCCGGACGCGGCCGCGGCCAGGGCGAGCAGCACCACGATGATGTCGAGCCAGGCCGAGGAGCTCATAAGGTCATCCCCACTGCGGCGAGCGCCGATTCGAGGTCGCGCACATCGTCGCGGTCCCATTCCAGTTCCCAGCCCGCGGACTGGAAGATGCCCGCGAGTATCCCGCCGGTCAGTCCCCAGACCAGCATGCCGTCGACCTGGAAGGCCGGGCTCTGGTAGCCGAGGCTGCCGCGGACGAGGAAGCGATTGGCCGGGTCGAGCATTTCGGAGAGCGGCACCCGCACCACCCGCTCGGTCTCGCTCTGGTTCACCACCCGCACCTCACCGGGCGTGCGCCAGTAGGCCACGACCGGTGTCACGTCGAACCGCGACGGCGGCACGAAGAGTTTCGGCAGCACCGCTAGCGGCTGCACGTGCTCGCGCAGGACGCCGGTCTCCTCGCACGCCTCGCGCAACGCGGTGTCGATCGGTCCCTCGTCTTCGGGATCGACAGCGCCACCGGGGAAGGCGACCTGTCCCCGGTGCTGGCGCAGGGTCGACGCGCGCTGGGTCAGCAGCACATCGGCGTCCGCGGGCAACCCGCCGGGAGCGGTGGGATCGTCCTCGGTCGAACCGCTGAACAGCACGAGCACGGCGGCTTGGCGCGCCTCGCCGGTGATCGTCATGGCTCGGCGCAGGGCGCGCGCGATCCGCAACGTGTCACTCGCGTCGGCGTGCGCGGGCTCGACGGCCCGGCGCAGCCAGTGCGGAATGTCGGTCGGCAGCGGAATCGTCATGCCGCTCCCCCGGTGAACCTGCGCACCACCACCTCCACAACCGTTCTGTCCGCCCGCAACAGACGCTGCGAGATGTCTTGCGGTGTAGACCTTCTCACGGCATCGCAAACCTTTTGTTCGACCACGCGCGCCGTCACGCTCGCACTCCGAGCGCCGCTGCCACCGTATCGGCAATGTCGTCGACGTCGGTAAACGTTCGCACGACAACCTGTGCAAGGGAACCATCCGGGCGAACCAGCAGCGAAATCGGCAGCACGGCAGGGGCGCCCGCGGCGGCGCGCACCTTCGCGGCGCCGTCGAGCACACCGGGCAGACGCACGTCCAATCCCGTGAGGCGCAACAGCGCCTTGGCCTCTTCGGGATCGCTGTGCACGGTGAGCACGGTGAGCGCCGAACCCGCCCGCTCCGCGTACTGGCGGAGGTACGGCAACTCCTCGGCACACGGTCCGCACCAGTAGGCCCAGAGGTTGAGCAGCGCGGGTTTGCCCGCGAGCGCCGCGGCGAGGTCGAGGGGCGCGCCGTCGGCCAGGCAGGTCAGGGTGATCCCGGCCAGCGGGCCCGCTCCCATCGCGCTCGGCGCGGGCCGCGGGCAGGGTGCGAGCGCGGCATCAGCGCGCAGTTGCGCGGGGACCTGCTGCGTGCCGGGGACGGGTCGCGGATCCGACGCCGTGTCTTCGCCACCGCCGCGCGGCCACAGCGCGATCACCGCGGCGACGACCACGATCAGGCCGACCAGCGCCCAGCGCACCGCGGAGGAGAATCTCGCCGTACCGGAATCTTCTTCCCGCGGCGTTTCGTCCGCGGCCCGCGATTTCACAGGCCGACCATCCCGAGCAGATGTTCGCGCTCCGGACCCTTCACCAGCTTCGCCGCGAGCTCCGGCTCGGTCGGCCCGGCGCCGAAGGACGGGCAGTCGGCGGCGAGCACGCACGCGCCGCACGCCGGCTTCCTGGCATGGCACACCCGCCGACCGTGAAAGATCACGCGATGGGACAACATTGTCCATTCCTTGCGCTCGACGAGTTCGCCGACCGCGTGCTCGACCTTGACCGGATCTTCCTCGGTGGTCCAGCCCCACCGGCGAACCAGCCTGCCGAAATGCGTGTCGACCGTGATGCCCGGCACGTCGAAGGCGTTGCCGAGGATGACGTTGGCAGTCTTGCGGCCGATGCCCGGCAATTTCACCAGTTCGGCGAGGGTGTGAGGTAATTCACCATCGTGTTCGGTCACCAGGGCTTGCCCGAGGCCGATCAGCGAGCTCGTCTTGTTCCGGTAGAACCCCGTCGGCCGGATGTATTCCTCCAGCTCCGCGCGGTTCGCTTCGGCGTAATCGCGCGCGCTGCGGTACTTGGCGAAGACGGCGGGAGTGGTGAGATTCACGCGCTCGTCGGTGCACTGCGCGGAAAGGATTGTCGCGACGGCCAATTCGAGCGGAGTGGTGAAATCCAGCTCGCAGTGCGCGCCGGGAAACGCGGCCGCGAGGGTGCGGTTCATCCTGCGCGCCCTTCGCACGAGTCCCAGCTTCGTTTCCGCCTGTCGGGCGCGAGATTTCCGTTTCGGAACGGCCGCCCCCGTGGGTTGCGCATCGGTCGCCCCGGCGGCAGCCGAAGACCCGTTCACATCGGTCACAGACGGGGAGGCACGCACGCGTCCACCTTACGGAACCGCTCCGACAAGGTGGCCGGCCAGATCTGCTGCCGTGTTCCATCTGAGACCTTCAGCGTGTTTACTACGCGATATGCAAGGACTCGCTGTGGTGCTCTTCCCAGTGGTGTTGATGCTGTTCGCACTGCTGATGGAGCGGGTCGAGAATCGGCTCCGCAAACTTCTCGAACCCGACCCCGAGGTTCAGCAGTACCTGGACAGGGCCAGCAACGCCGAGGTCAAGGAGTTGACGAAGGCCGGACTGCCCGCCGCGGTGGCCCGGATGCGCAAGCGCCGTTCCCGTAACGACGACCTGGACGTCGCTCGAGCGAGCTGAATCCACTACCTGGACGCCGCGCAATCCACTCGTTACGTGGTGTCTGTCACTACGCGGCCACAATGCCGCGTAGACTGCGCTGTTGGCCGATTCGCTTCGGTCCAGCCCAGAGCCATTTCCCATAAGGAGCACATTCGTGGACGAGGCCCTCGCCAGAGCAGGCATCTTCCAAGGCGTAGAGCCCACCGCGGTGGCGGCACTCGCCAAACAACTGCAGCCGGTTGATTTCCCGCGCGGCCATGTCATTTTCAACGAGGGCGAACCCGGCGATCGGCTGTACATCATCACCTCGGGCAAGGTGAAGATCGGCCGACGTTCCCCGGACGGCCGGGAGAACCTGCTCACCATCATGGGCCCGTCGGACATGTTCGGCGAGCTGTCGATCTTCGACCCGGGCCCGCGCACCTCGACCGCCACCACGGTCACCGAGGTCCGCGCCGTCACGATGGATCGCGATGCCCTCAAGTCCTGGATCGACCAGCGGCCCGAGATCGCCGAGCAGTTGCTCCGCGTGCTCGCCCGCCGTCTGCGGCGCACCAACAACAACCTCGCCGACCTGATCTTCACCGACGTTCCCGGTCGCGTCGCCAAGGCGCTGTTGCAGCTCGCGCAGCGGTTCGGCACCCAGGAAGCGGGCGCCCTGCGGGTCACCCACGACCTGACCCAGGAGGAGATCGCCCAGCTCGTCGGCGCGTCTCGCGAGACCGTCAACAAGGCGCTCGCCGACTTCGCGCACCGCGGCTGGCTGCGGCTGGAGGGCAAGAGCGTGCTCATCTCCGATTCCGAGCGACTCGCGCGGCGCGCCCGCTGACCCGCTCCTGAATACGACACGGCCCGCCGGATCCAGCGCTCCACTGGATCCGGCGGGCCGTCGTGTTTCGGGCGGACGTCCCTGCGCCTTCGCTCCCGCCGTGCGCGGGGTTGTTGGCGGACTCCGTCCGGTTGCGTCTGATAGGCGTACCTTCGCCTTCGCTCCGGCTATGCGCGAGGCTGTCGGCGGACTCCGGTCGGCTGCGTCGAAATCGGGCTATCGCTCGGCGCGCAGATACTCCAGCTGAGCCTGCACCGAGCTGCGCGCGGCCAACCAGAGCCGCTTGTCCACATCCGCGTACACCTTGCGCACCACCGCCATGGCGCCCGCGTCCGGACCGAGTTCGGCGAGCGCGGCGCGCACCTGGTCGAGCCGCTCCCTGCGGTGCTGGATGTAGTACCGCGCGACCGGTTCCAGATCCGGGTGGTCCGGGCCGTGGGCGGGCAGCAGCGCCTTGCCCGCGCCCGCCTCGATCAGCCGGTCCAGTGAGGTGAGGTAATCGGCGAGGGTGCCGTCGGTGGAGTCCAGCACGGTGGTGCCGCTGCCGAGGATGGTGTCGCCGGTGAGCACCGCGTCGTCGAGTACGAAGCTCAGCGAGTCGGCGGTGTGCCCCGGCGTCGCGAGCACACCGATCCGCAGTCCGGCGGCCTCGATCACCTCGCCGTCGGTCAGCGGCGCGGCACCGCGCAGGAATTCGGGATCCTTCGCGCGCACCGGCGTGCCGGTCAGCTTCACCAGTCGCTCGATGCCGCCGGTGTGATCGTGGTGACGGTGCGTGATCAGGGTCAACGCGATCTTGCCGTCGGTGACCCTGGCGATGGCCTCGCTGTGCTTCTTGTCCTTCGGCCCCGGATCGACCACGACGTACTCCGCCGCATCCGGCGCGCGCAGGATCCAGGTGTTGGTGCCGTCCAGTGTCATCTGGCCGGGATTGTCCGCGAGCAGCACCGCCGCCGTCGGCGTCACCTGGCGTAATTGCCCGTACGCGGGATGAGTAGGCGTCATCGCATTACCTCGGTCGTTCGGAATCGTTGTCCGACAACCTGTCTAACGCACCTCGGCGATCAGTTCGACCTCGACCGGGGTGTTCTTCGGAAGTTCGGAGACGCCGACGGCCGAACGCGCGTGCACGCCCGCGTCGCCGAAGACCTCACCGAGGAACTCCGAGGCGCCGTTGATCACCAGCGGCTGATCGGTGAATCCCGGCGCGGACGCGACGAAACCGACCACCTTGACGATCCGCACCACCTCGTCGAGCCCGACCAGGTCGTGCACCGCGGCCAGCGCGTTGAGCGCGCACAGCCGCGCCGCCTCGGCCGCCGCCTCCAGCGAGACCTCGGCGCCGACCTTGCCGGTCGCCGACAGCTCGCCGTTCACGAAAGGCAGCTGGCCGGAGGTGTAGACGAGCGAACCGGTGCGCACCGCCGGGATGTAGGCCGCGACGGGCGCGGCCACCGCAGGCACGGTCAGTCCGAGCCGCTCCAGGTTCTTACGCCACGGGGTGGCCGCGTCGACAGCCACGGCCTACTGCCTCGGACGCTTCAGGTACGCGACATGCTGCTCACCGGTCGGGCCGGGCAGCACCGTCACCAGCTCCCAGCCGTCGGCTCCCCACTGATCGAGGATCTGCTTGGTCGCGTGCGTCAGCAGCGGAACGGTCGCGTACTCCCACAGGGTCACATCACTCATGCGGTGAGTTTATGGGCGAGCTCGCGGGGCCGCGCGTCCCGGGCTGGCTTGTCGGGATATGCCTCGTGAGTCGGCGGGATGATAGCCCCCGACGAGACTGTCTGGTACAGAAGGTGCCGAAAACGGCAGTGTGACCGTATCCCTAGGGCGTGATCGCAGAACGGGCTATAGGCTCGCGAGCGTGGGAGTACCAACAGCAGTGCCTATTTCGGCGGAGCCGGGGCTGGAGACGGGTTGGCCGAAGCGCGCGGAAAAGGCCCGCTTGCACTATGTCTCCGGCAAAGGGGGAACGGGCAAGTCGACGGTGGCCGCCGCGCTCGCGCTGGCACTCGCCGCGGGCGGACGCCGGGTGCTGCTGGTCGAAGTCGAGAGCAGACAGTCCATCGCGCAGCTGTTCGACCTGCCGCCGCTGCCACCGACCGAGACGAGAATCGCCACCGCGGACGGCGGCGGCGAGGTGGTCGCGCTGGCGCTCGACATCGAGCACGCCTTCCTCGAATACCTCGACATGTTCTACAACCTGGGCTTCGCGGGACGGGCGATGCGCCGGATGGGCGCCGTCGAGTTCGTCACCACGATCGCGCCCGGTCTGCGCGACGTCATCTTGACCGGCAAGATCAAGGAGTGCGCGGTCCGCGTGGACAACACGGGCAAGCGGGTCTACGACGAAATCGTCGTGGACGCACCGCCTACCGGCCGGATCGCCAGCTTCCTCGACGTCACCACCGCGATGGTCGAAATCGCCAAGGGCGGACCGATCGCCTCGCAGGCCGAGGGCGTATCCCGGCTGCTGCATTCGGATCAGACGATGATCCACCTGGTCACGCTGCTCGAGGCGCTGCCGGTGCAGGAGACCGCCGACGCCGTCGCCGAACTCACCTCCAACGACCTGCGCATCGGCACGGTGATCGTGAACCGCGCGGGCGAGAGCTTCCTGCCCACCGACGTGCGCAACCGCGCCGCCGAGGGCGACATCGACCGCGCCGCCATCCGCGCCGGACTGGAGCAAGCCGGAATCGCCTTGTCGGAGGACAGTTTCGAGGGCTTGATCGCCGAGACCTACGAGCACTCCGCCCGGTTGCAGGCCCAGGACGCGAGCGCGGCTGAACTGAACAAGGTCGACGTGTCGCAGCTGCACCTGCCCGCACTGGCCGACGGCATGGACCTCGGCGGACTCTACGAGCTGGCCGAACATCTGAGCGCGCAGGGAGTGCGATGACCACCCTGGACATCTCGAAGATCATCACCGATCCCACCGCGCGGGTCGTGGTGTGCTGCGGCTCCGGCGGCGTCGGCAAGACCACCACCGCCGCCGCGATCGCGCTGCGCGCCGCCGAGATGGGGCGCAAGGTCGTGGTGCTGACGATCGACCCGGCGCGCCGACTGGCCCAGTCACTCGGCGTCGCCGACTTGGACAACAGCCCGCAGCGGGTGGCGCTCGGCCCGGAGGCCAAGGGCGAGCTGTACGCGATGATGCTGAACATGCGTCGCACGTTCGACGACATGGTGCTCGAGCACACCACACCGGAGAAGGCCGAGCAGATCTTCGCCAACCCGATCTATCAGACCCTCGCGTCGTCCTTCGGCGGCACGCAGGAATACATGGCCATGGAGAAGCTCGGGCAGCTCGCGAACAAGCGGGAATGGGACCTGATCGTGGTCGACACCCCGCCGTCGCGCAACGCGCTCGACTTCCTCGACGCGCCGAAGCGTCTCGGAAACTTCCTCAACGGCAAGATGATCCGGCTCATCATGGCGCCGGGACGCGGCGTCGGCCGGTTCGTCACCGGCGCGATGAGCCTGGCCATGCGCGGCGTGTCCACCGTCGTCGGCGGGCAGCTGCTCAAGGACGCGTCGGTCTTCCTGCAGTCGCTGGAGTCGCTGTTCGGCGGTTTCCAGGACCGGGCCGACCGCACCTACGCGTTGCTGTCGAAGCCGGGCACGCACTTCCTTGTGGTGGCCGCCGCGGAACCGGACGCGCTGCGCGAGGCGTCGTTCTTCGTCGATCGGCTCTCCACCGAACAGATGCCGCTCGCGGGACTGGTGCTCAACCGGACCCATCCGGCGCTGAGCGACCTACCCGCCGATCACGCGCTCACCGCCGCCGACCAGCTTGCCGAATCCGATCCGCTGACCAGCTCGGTGCTGCGCATCCACGCCGAACGGGTCGCCACGGCCAAGCGCGAGCAGCATCTGTTGCACCGATTCACCGGCGCGCATCCGCGCGTGCCGATGGTCCCGGTGACCGCGCTGCCGTTCGAGGTCTGCGATCTCGAGGCGCTGCGCGCAGTGGGCGATCAGCTGACCGGAGCCCGCATCTCCGCTTAACCATAACGTTCGGTATTGAATCGGAATCGCTATAGGCGCAAACGAAAACGAGCCCGCAAACGCGGGCTCGTTTTCTCGTTCTGTCGACTACATCGCCACTTGGTGCTGGCGCTGGGCCTGGAAGAAATCGGCCCAAGAGGTCACCTCGGGATGCTGTTTCAGCAGCGCCCTCCGCTGCCGTTCGGTCATCCCACCCCACACGCCGAACTCGACGCGATTGTCGAGGGCATCGGCTCCACACTGCATCAGCACCGGACAGTGCCTGCAGATCGTCGCCGCTTTGCGCTGCGCCGCGCCGCGGACGAACAACTGATCGGGATCTACTTCCTTGCATCGGGCCTGGGATACCCAGGCGATTCGCGCTTCGGCCTGCTCTACGTCCAATCGAGCGATGGGGGTTGTCATATGCATTTGGTGTGCCCCTTTGCAGTCCGAACACCGGGTCAACGGCGCTCCAGAATCGCGTGCCAGATCGCAGCAACCCGAACCCCGCTGCGCTCTGAACCACATTCCACTTTGAGTGTTAGCTCCATCACACTGGGTTCTCAATCTAGGTAAAGGTATGGCCCGAGCGCAAGACCGTCTCGAGATTTTTTGGTACGCCCGTCCATGCAAACGTGATAAAGAACCGATCAGTCGGGCCGATTCGCGACACGCCGGTGCTTGACACGCCTGACACGCCTGAGCGACACGCCCAACAGGCCTGGACGAACGCCGGATCTCGCCTTCGGACAAGCACACCCGAGAGGGCGAGAAGCGCACCCCGTACCCTTGGGAACGTGTCGAATGTGCCGATCACACATACGCTCGCGAAGCTGGCGGGCAGCTGCGCGCTGGCCGCGGTGCTCGTCGCCGGGCTCTTGTTCCCCCTCGCCGGTGGATTCGGGTTCGTTTCCAACCGGGCCGCCGACGCCGTGGACAACGTCTCCGCGGAACTGGTCGAGGGCACCGTCCCCGCGGTCTCGACCATGGTGGACAAGAACGGGTCTCCCATCGCCTGGCTCTACGAGCAGCGCAGGTTCGAGGTGCCCAGCGAGCGCATCTCCAACGACATGAAGCTGGCGATCATCTCCATCGAGGACCGCCGCTTCGCCGACCACGACGGCGTGGACTGGCAGGGCACGATGCGCGCGTTCCTCACCAACACCACCAGCGGCGAGGTGCAGCAGGGCGCGTCCACCCTCGACCAGCAGTACGTGAAGAACTTCCAGCTGCTCGTCGTCGCCAAGACCGACGCCGAACGCCGCGCGGCGATCGAGACCACCCCGGCGCGCAAGATCCGCGAGATCCGCATGGCGCTGACCCTGGACAAGGAACTCACCAAGGACGAGATCCTCACCAGGTATCTGAATCTCGTGCCGTTCGGCAATTCGTCCTACGGCATCCAGGACGCCGCGCAGACCTACTTCGGCATCGACGCGGCCCAGCTGAACGTCCCGCAGTCGGCGATGCTCGCGGGCATGGTGCAGTCCAGCTCCAAGCTGAACCCCTACACCAACCAGCAGGGCGTGCTGGCTCGCCGGAACACCGTGCTGGACACGATGATCCAGAACATTCCGGCGCGCGCCGAGGAGTTCCGCAAGGCCAAGTCGGAGCCGCTCGGCGTGCTGCCCGAGCCCAAGGGTCTGCCGCGTGGCTGCATCGCCGCCCAGGACCGCGGCTTCTTCTGCGACTACGCGCTGCAATACCTGGCCAATTCGGGCATCAGCCGCGAACAGATCGACAAGGGCGGCTACCTGATCAAGACCACCCTCGATCCGGCCGTGCAGGACTCGGTCAAGCGCGCGGTCACCGAGGCGGCCAACCCGAACCTCGACGACATCGCCGAGGTGATGTCGGTGATCGCGCCCGGCCAGGACTCGCACGACGTCGTCGCCATGGCCAGCAGCCGCACCTACGGCCTCAACCGCGACGCCAACGAGACGGTGCAACCGCAGCCGTTCTCGATGGTCGGCGACGGCGCGGGCTCGGTCTTCAAGGTCTTCACCACGGCGGCCGCCATGGAGAAGGGCCTCGGCATCAACTCCCAGCTCGACGTGCCCGGCCGCTTCGACGCGCGCGGCATGGGTAACGGCGGCGCGCGCGGCTGCCCGCCCGCCACCTACTGCGTCGAGAACGCGGGCCGCTACAAGTCGCCGATGTCGGTGACCGAGGCGCTGGCCACCTCGCCGAACACCGCGTTCGTCAAGCTGATCCAGGCCGTCGGCGTCACCCCGACCGTCGACATGGCGGTGCGGCTCGGCATGCGCTCGTTCACCAACCCGGGCAGCTCCGGGCACGGCAACCAGAGCCTGGCCGACATGATCAAGGGCCAGAACCTCGGCTCGTTCACCCTCGGCCCGGTCGCGATCAACCCGCTCGAGCTCTCCAACGTCGCCGCGACGCTGGCCTCCGGCGGCCGCTGGTGCCCGCCCTCGCCGATCAAGGAGGTCGTCGACCGCAGCGGCAAGCAGGTTCCGCTCACCCAGCAGGCCTGCGAGCAGGTGGTCGAGCCCGGCCTGGCCAACACGCTCGCCAACGCGATGAGCAAGGACGACACCGCGGGCACCGCCGCGGCCGCGGCTCAGGCCACCGGCTGGAACCTGCCGATGGCGGGCAAGACGGGAACCACGGAAAGCCACCGCTCCTCGGCCTTCTTCGGCTTCACCAACTCGCTGGCCGCCGCGGTCTACGTCTACGGCGACAGCCCGACGCCCGGCGAGATCTGCTCGTTCCCGCTGCGCAACTGCGGTGACGGCAACCTGTTCGGTGGTAACGAACCCGCGCGTACCTGGTTCAACGCGATCAAGCCGGTGATCGGCAACTTCCCGCCGCCCGCGCTGCCGCCGCTGGACGACAAGTACGTCCGCGGCGCGAACAACTCGCAGGTGCCCGACGTGGTCGGCATGTCGCAGGGCGAGGCGACCACCGCGCTGATCGCCGCGGGCTTCCAGGTGTCGGCCGTCAACGGCGCGGGCCCGCCGCCCAAGGGCAGCGTGATGAGCACCGCGCCGAACGGTTCGGCCATCCCGGGATCGGTCATCACGATCTACATCAGTGACGGCACCGAGCGCCAGGCCCCGCCGCCGCCCGCTCAGGGTCCGCTGCCGCCGCCTCCGGCGCTGCCGCCGGGCTTCCCGCTGCCGCCCTGGTGGCCCAGGTAATCGATAGACGAAGAACCGCCGACCGGCGTTGCTGCCGGTCGGCGGTTCTGGTTTTCGGGGCGCTGTGTCAGAGGCGGGCTTTGACGGCCGCGGAGATGCGCGAGCCGTCGGCCTTGCCCGCGGCGAGTGCGGTCGCGATCTTCATGACCTGACCCATTTGGCGCATGCCGGGTCGTTCGCCGATTTCCTCGGCGACCTGGGCGATCGCGGTGTCGGCCAGGTCGGCGATCTCGGCCTCGGTCAGCTGGGTCGGCAGGTACTCGTCGATGATCCTGGCCTCGGCGTGTTCGTTGGCGGCGAGCTCGCCGCGACCGGCCTGGGTGTAGACCTCGGCCGACTCGTTGCGCTTCTTCGCCTCCTTCTGCAGCACCGCGATCACCTCGGCGTCGGAGAGTTCACGCGCCTCCGTGCCCGCGACCTCGGCGGTCTGGATCGCGGCAAGCAGCATGCGCAACGTCGCGAGGCGCAGCGTGTCCTTGGCTTTCATCGCGGCGGTCATGTCCGTCCGCAGCCGATCTTTGAGTTCCGACATGAGGCACACGGTAGCCGGTCGCCGTCGTCTGGCCCATTACATTTCGCGGCGGCGGCGCCGCGGTGGTTCCAGGCTCGAAGCGGAAACACCGCTGCTCGCGGACCCGCTCCACCGATTCGGCGGAGCTGTGCGGAAACACACTCGGCGTTCTGAGGCACCCTCACCTATGCTGGGCAAATGCCCGTGATCTCGACCGCCGCCGTCCGCCGAACCGCGCTTGGAGCCACCGGGGCCGCGGTAGCCGGAATCGGCTACGCCTCGCTGATCGAACGCAACGCGTTCGTCCTGCGCGAGGCGACCATGCCGGTGCTGCCGCCCGGTTCGTCGAGCCTACGGGTGCTGCACATCAGCGATCTGCACATGATGCCCGGTCAGAAGCTCAAGCAGCAGTGGCTGCGTGAACTGGATCGGCTGGAGCCGGACCTGGTCGTCAACACCGGCGACAACCTCTCGCACCAGAAGTCGGTGCCCGCGGTGGTTCAGGCCCTCGGCGGGTTGCTCTCCCGCCCGGGCCTTTTCGTTTTCGGCAGCAACGACTACTTCGCTCCGGTGCCGAAGAACCCGCTGAAGTACTTCAAGAAGGACCACCGCCGCGTCTTCGGCGCGCCGCTGCCGTGGAAGGACCTGCGGGCGGCGTTCACCGAACGCGGTTGGCTCGACCTCACCCACGTGCGCCGCGACCTCGAGGTGGCGGGCGTCCGGATCGCCACCGCGGGCGTCGACGACCCGCACCTGCAGCGCGACCGGTACGACACGGTCGCGGGCCCCCCGAACCCTCTCGCCGATCTGCGCATCGGCCTCACCCACTCGCCCGAACCGCGGGTGCTGGACCGCTTCGCCGACGACGGCTACGACCTGGTGCTGGCCGGCCACACCCACGGCGGCCAACTGGTGCTGCCCGGTTACGGCGCGCTGGTCACCAACTGCGGCATCGATAAGTCGCGCGTGAAGGGTCCGTCGAAGTGGGGCGAGCACACGCAGCTGCACGTCTCCGCGGGCATCGGCACCTCGCCGTGGGCGCCCTACCGCTTCTGCTGCCGCCCCGAAGCCACTCTGCTCACCCTCGTCGCCGCACCGCCGAAGCGTCCGACCGCCGAGAGCAATCACGGGCTGTCGACTTCGGAGACCGTGTCCCGCTGACGCTTCCGTAGGCGGCCCACAGGCGGACGAAGGTCCGTCGACACCTTGCGCATGGCAGAGCACTAGTTCGTCCACAGCCCGCGCGGCCGAAGCGCAGGGTCGCCCTTGGGTTCCGCATGGCCGTAGCGCAGGCGGGGGACGCATATCTCGAGCAGCGCAGGGGTTATCCGCGCTTACCGGGCGTGAGCCGTCTGGTGCCGACCCGGTAGGGTCGCGTGCCGAAACTTGAATCAGTCGACTAGGGGACGACTTTGAGCAGAGGATTCGACGACCCGCGCACCGAATCCGCCGTCATCGGCATGCCCGGCGCACCTGACCACGCTTCGGCGACGGAGCATGGCCGACCGGAGTTCGGCGGTGCGACCACGCCGAATCCATCAGTGGCCCACCAGAGTTCGCTCGTCCCGTCGTCTGCGGCGGAGCAGCGCGGACCCGAGTTCCGCAGTGCGACCGCGCCGAATCCTCCAACGAGCCAGCCGTCTTTGCCCCTTCAGACGGCGGAGGCGCAGAACCGACCCGAGTTCCGCGGTACAACGGCGCCGAGTCCTTCAGCGGCCCAGTCGTCTTCGCCCGTTCAGACGG
>NZ_JBFAHS010000018.1:19789-197576 GCF_040654315.1 Nocardia sp. NPDC050713
GGCGGCGGCGCAGGGCCACCCTGAGTTCCACGGTGCAACGCCGAATCCTCCAACGGGCCAGCCAGCTTTGCCCGTTCAGACGGCGGCGGCGCAGGGCCACCCTGAGTTCCACGGTGCAACGCCGAATCCTCCAACGGGCCAGCCAGCTTTGCCCGTTCAGACGGCGGCGGCGCAGGGTCACCCCGAGTTCCGCGGTGCAACAGGGCCGAATCCTGCAGCGGTCCAGCCGTTTTCGCCCGTCGAACCCGCGGCGCCGGGCGAGCCCGTTTTCGCGGCGGGGCCGCAGGTTCCGCACGCCCCCGGCGACATCACCCCGGGCATGCGGTCCGCCGCGGGATCACCGGAAGCCTGGCGCGAGATCGAGCCGCACATCCGGGCGCACGACCGGATCGGCGGGCTCGACCTGGCCACTCCGGTTATCGCGCCGCAGCAGAACCTCGGCGGTTGGTCGCCTGCGCCGGTTGCTGCGCCGCACATGCCCGCGGACGGTTCGACTCCGCAGTGGACCACCGCGGGCGGGTCGGTTCCGCAGTGGGTGACCGAATCCCCTCGGTCCGGCTCGGGAGGCGCGCGGGCCTGGGTCGGGATCGGCGTCGCTGCGACGGTGTTGGCGGCGGGCGCGGCTGCCGTGGTCGTCGCGGGCGGGCCGGAGGAGGCCAGCGCGGACGGGACGCCGTCGATGGTGAGCGCGCTGACCACCTCGTCCGGTACGCGAGCTCCGGCGCGGCGGCAGGAGACGAACGCGGGGCCGCCGGTGGTGGCGGGTTACCAGGTCGTCGTAGCGCCCGAGAGCGGCGCCGCGTACGACGTGCCCGCCGACTGGACCGTCGGCGACTCCGGGGGCTTCGGCAAGCCGCCCAATGCTGTCGGCGGGAAGGGTTACGCGACCGAGGGCAAGGACTACTGCCCCGGTTCGACGCGCACCGTGGCGTTCGTCACCGGCTCGGACAACACCGATACCGTCGGCGCCGCGACCGAACTCGGCACGAAGACGGCGAAGATCGCCTACCCCAACGCGCCCGGCGGCGGTGTCCCCGGCGTCCCGCAGCCACTGGACTCTCTCGACGGCGCTCAGCACGGCACGTTCGTCGAGACCCGGGGCGCCATCACCGACGCGAAGCCCGGCTGCGCCACCGAGTACTCGGTGTACACCTTCGCCACCGGCGCCGACATCGGCAGCTTCGTCATGGTGATCGCGGCCGACACCGGCGTCCCGAACGCCGTCGACGCCGAGGCCGCGAAGCGGATCTTCCGCAGCGTTCGCTCCTACGAAAGCTGATTGACCTGCCGGTTTAACGTCTGGACCTTCCCTGTTGTAAGCTACTCCAGGTTCGCTTCACGGGGTGTGGCGCAGCTTGGTAGCGCGCTTCGTTCGGGACGAAGAGGTCGCAGGTTCAAATCCTGTCACCCCGACTCGTGTGGTTGAGACACGACAGAGGCCCTGACCGTTTCGACGGTCAGGGCCTCTATCTTTTCCGGTCGACATGCCTCCCAGTCCGGTCTCAGCCCTTCTCGGCTGCTGCCGCCGGTCGTCGAGTCGATTCACCGCTGCGTTCCAGCGCGGCGAGCACTTCGCCCGCGGCCCGCTCCCCCGACTCCACCGCGCCATCGATGTATCCGGGCCAGCGGGTGGCGGTCTCGGTGCCCGCCCAGTGCAGCGGTCCGATGGGGGTGCGCAGCGCGGGGCCGAAGCGGGTGAGGGTGGACGGTGTCGCGAAAGCTCCGTAGCAGCCGCGGCTGTACTCCTCCTCGGCCCAGTCGCGTTCCAGGTACGCGATCGGGTCGGCCGCCGCGGGGCCGAAGTAGCCGACGAGATCTTTCAGCACCTGAGCTCGGCGCGCTTCGGGAGACAACCGGGACGCGACGTCGGCGTGCTTGCCTTCGAAGAACCCGACCAGCACGCCGGGCGCGCCGTCCGGCGGGGTGTTGTCGAAGACCGTGCCCACCGGCCGCGTATCGCTGTTGGCCTGGCCGCTGAAACCCTGCGCCCGCCAGAACGGGTCCCGATACGCGACATTGAATTTGATGACCCGCCCCATCGGCATGCGCTGAACCAGCTGATCGCGCCCACCGGGAAGCCCGGGCAGGTAGCGGATCCGCGCGGCGAGCGGCGGCGGCACCGCGATCACCGCCCGCCGGGCCCGCACAGCCGTGTGCCCGGCCGAGATCCGCAACTCGTCGTCGCTCCAGGTCACCTCCGTCACCGGAGCGTCGAGAACGACCCGCTCGCCGAGTGCCGCGGCCAGCTCGAGGGCGATCCGCTGACTTCCGCCGACCACGCGGTCCTGTTGCGCGCCGCCATCGGTATTGATCAGCGCGTCGAGCCCGCCCGCCGCTCCCACGTAGAACGCCGCCCACAGCGCGGACATGTCCTCCGGTTCGGCGGAGAACACCGCCTCGGTGACCAGCCGCAGGAAAGCGCGTCCCGTTGGTGTGTAGGCGTGCCTGTTCACCCAGGTCGCGAAGGTCTGCCCGTCCAGCTTGTCGGCCTGGTCGGCGAGCCACGGGTCGCGTGCGGCGACCGCGCGCGCCACCCGATCCAGCCGCAGCTGCGCCTGCCCGATGTCGGCCAGCGCCACCGGGTTCAACTTGGGAATCCGGCCGCTGAAGACCGCACGCTTTCCGCCGAACTCGCCGATGTTCTGTCCGGCGACATGGGTCGGGAATGTCGACAGTCCGAGTTCGGCGATCAAGCCGAGGACCCGCTCTTGTCCAGGACCGACCCACTGCCCGCCCATCTCGATCGGGACGCCGTCGAGCAGGTCTTCGTTGCGCAGCCGTCCGCCGACTCGGTCCCGCGCCTCCAGGACCAGCACCTCCTTCCCGGCGCGGACCAGCTCGCGAGCGGCCACCAACCCGGCCACACCCGCCCCGACGACTACGACGTCCGTCGATTGCACCATCCCGACCTGCTTTCATACACCGTGTATTCGAGATTCATTGCGTATGTGATATCCCTTATGTATGGAGCCTGTCAAGACCATGCGGGACAAATACGCCGAGAACACCCGCCAGACGTTGCTCGACACCGGGCGGCGGCTGTTCGTCGAGCGCGACTACGCCAAGCTCTCGGCCGAAGAGCTGGTCCGGACCGCCGGGCTCACCCGAGGCGCGCTCTACCATCACTTCGACGGCAAGCGCGGCCTCTTCGAGGCGGTCTTCGACGAATTGGAAAGCCAAGCGGCGCAACGGATACGCGAGGCGACGGCGTCGGGCTCGGATCCGCTCGAACAGGCCGAGCGCGGCATCGGCGCGTTTCTCGACGTCTGCGCCGACCCCGACTACCGCAAGATCGTGCTGATGGACGGGCCCATCGCGCTCGGCTGGCAGCGCTGGCGCGAACTCGATCGGCAGCATCTCGGCGGCTTGGTGCTCGATGCCGTCCGAACCCTCCTGGCCGACCAGCTGATCAAGCCCTACCCCGCCGAGTTGCTCGCCAGCGCGTTCTACGGCGCCCTCACCGAACTCTCACTGACCCTCACCGAGGTGGACGACGGCCGCCCCCAGGCCACCGAACTGATGCGCGACCTACTCGAAGGACTCCGCTGACGCGCTGATTCCGCCGAGATCGCTTTCGAGACAGGGGCTACGGCGAGACGGTATAGTTCGTGGCGTCACTTCGGTGATGCCGAGAGGGTGGAGCGCCGCGGGTTACGACGCCCCACCCGGGTGGGTTACCTAGCCCGCACTCGGCGGACCAGAGAGAGCGCCCCCGGCGGTCACGACAGCTGCTACCAACAGGATGCCGTAATCGACCGGGGCCTTGCTCTTCTTCCGGCGATGCTTCGCCATTCCCCCACCACCTCCCTTCTGGGCGCGGTGTCTGGACCAGAGTCCACCGCCCCTCGACGGGAGGTGTGCACACACTATGCGATGCGGTCGGTCAAATACCCTGTCGCGCAGCATGTCCCGAAGAATGTCCGGATTCGTCGGCGCGTCGCTCCGGCGAGTCTCGGACTCGACCGATTGCGCATTCCGTCGCGCGGGCGCGGGCTCGATCGCCGTTCGCGCCGCGCTCGCGGTGTCGCGGCGTGGTGGCTATGCCATCCGACGTATTGCCCGCGGTTCGGCTTCGACCGGGCCTCGCGGTACGGCATCGCCCCGAGTATCGAGGCGCCCGACGAGGCGCTGATGACGCGGGCGATCGACCCGGCCCACCCACTGCCGAGCGGAATCGCCCGCTACGCCACGCCGTTCGGCATCGACTAGCGGCAGCTCGTCGTCGGATGGCTGGCCCGGCACCGGCCACCAGATGGTCGCGGCGATCACCGCGAGCAACCCACACACCAGCGCGAGCAATCCGAAGAACACGGAGGCGTCCATAGCTTCCTCCCAGCGACAGGGGCCTACACCCCGGCGCCGGGGCGCCACCCGAAGGCGCGGCCGGTGGCGTGCCGATGAGGGAACGGCATCGTCCCCGGTACCGGGGCTACACCCAGCTTCGCTGTCCGATATGACGCCGACGACATCCCCGTGTAGCCCGCTGTTGCAGTCTGCTCCCAGCCGATCCGCGCCTCCGGTGAACATTTGCCTGCGATGCGCCATCGACAAATGACCGAGTGACGCGGAGCTCGATGCGACCGGCACCGAGGTGCTGGCCAACATCTACCCGCGCCCCGAGTGCCGACCCTGGCTGCTCCGGCGCATCCGCATGATATGCGCGATCCGCGGATCATCGATCCGTATCCCGGGCTGCGGGCCGAGCCGGCGCGCTCCTGAGCGGCAGTAGGGTGGTGGCCGGCGGGCGGTGAGGAGACGCTTACCGCTTGATAACTTGCGGACACATGGGGGAAACGCGAGATCCATAGCGTATACACGCATGTCGACAAGGGTGGCCACGGCGGCTGATGCGGCGGGACGGCCGTTGCGGGACATGGTTTACGCGGCGTTGCGCGATGAGCTGATGAACGGGGACATCAAGTTCGGGGAGCGGCTCACCGAGCCGAAATTGTCCGCGCGCTTCGGCATTTCGCGTACGCCGATCCGCGAGGCGCTCACCGTACTCTGCTCGGACGGTCTGTTGCGCCGCGAGGAGTACGGGTTCAGCCCGGTGCGGCCGAGCATCCCGCTCATTCGCGATCTGTACGAGTTGCGAATCACTTTGGAATTAGGAGGTATTCAGCGCGCCATCGGCAATCCGGCGGTGCGCCACGACCATGCCCTGCTGGAGGCCGAGCGGGCGAGCTGGCTCGAGCTCCAGGCCGCTCCGCCGGAACAGGAACCGGGTTTCGTGGTGCGCGACGAGGAATTCCACGTCACCCTGCTCACCGCGGCGGGCAACGCCGAATTGGTGCACGCGCTGCAATCGGTGAACTCCCGCATCCGGCACGTGCGCATGTACGACTTCATGGTCAACAACCGGATCGAGACCACGATCACCGAGCATCTCGCGATCCTCGACGCGGTGCTCGCCGACGACCTGCCGCTGGCGTATCGCCTGCTGCACACCCATATCGGGGAATCACTGGATGTCGTTTTGGAGCGGGTCACCCGCGCCATCGCGGCGATGTCGATGGCAACTGAATAGGGAGTGCACGGTGGAGTTCGATACTGTGCTCGTCGCGAATCGCGGCGAGATCGCGGGCCGGGTGCTGCGCACCGCGAAGGCGCTTGGCCTGAAGACCGTCGCCGTCTACTCCGACGCCGACGCCGCCGCGCCGCATGTGGCGGCCGCCGACGCCGCGGTCCGGCTCGGCCCGGCGCAGGCCGCCGAGTCGTATCTGCGCGCCGACCTGGTGATCGAGGCGGCGCTCGCGACCGGTGCGGGCGCGATCCACCCGGGATACGGATTCCTCTCGGAGAATGCGGATTTCGCCGCCGCGGTAGCCGATGCTGGCATCGCGTTCGTCGGCCCGACGCCGGAGCAGCTGCGGATCTTCGGCGACAAGCACACCGCGCGCGAGGCCGCGAAACGCGTCGGCGTGCCGTTGATTCCCGGTAGCGGCCTGCTGGATTCGGCCGATCACGCGGTGGCCGAGGCCGAGCGGATCGGTTTTCCGGTCATGCTCAAGGCAGTCGGCGGCGGTGGCGGTATCGGTATGCAGAGCTGTCTCACCGCGGAAGAACTCCGCGCGGCATACCTGCGCGTCCAGCGCCTCGCCGCGACGAACTTCTCCTCGACAGGCGTCTTTCTGGAGCGTTTCGTCGCCCGCGCGAGGCACGTCGAGGTGCAACTCTTCGGCGACGGGCACGGCAGAGTGGTCAGCCTCGGCACCAGGGACTGCTCCCTGCAACGCCGCAATCAGAAGGTGATCGAGGAAGCGCCCGCACCCGGCCTCAGCGCGGAGCTGACCGACCAATTGCTCTCCGCATCGAGAGCATTGGCCGAGTCGGTCGACTACCGCTCGGCGGGCACGGTGGAATTCGTCTACGACGCCGAACGCGGCGAAGCCTCGTTCCTGGAGATGAACACCAGGCTCCAGGTGGAACACCCGGTGACCGAGGCGATCACCGGCGTCGACCTGGTCGAATGGATGCTGCGGCTCGCGGGCGGTGATGCCACGATGCTCGACGGTCTGCCGGAAGCCGGTCCGGCACAGTCGGGTTGGGCCGTCGAGGCCCGCGTCTACGCCGAGGATCCCGGTCAGGACTACCGGCCGAGCGCCGGACTGATCACGGCGGCCGAATTCCCCGCCGACGTGCGCGTCGACACTTGGGTGGACACCGGCACCGAGGTGAGCCCGTACTACGACCCCCTGCTGGCCAAGGTGATCGCCGCCGGTCCCACTCGCGACGCGGCCTTCACCGAACTGGCCGACGCCCTCGCCGAGACCCGAATCCACGGGGTCCAGACGAATCTCGCCCAATTGCACACCGCGGCAACGGATTCGCTCGTCCGCTCGGCGTCCCACGTCACGGGCACGCTCGCCGACATCCAATCCATCGCACCACGCATCGACGTGCTGCGCGGCGGCACCATGACCACCATCCAGGATCACCCCGGCCGCCTCGGTTTGTGGGAGGTCGGAATCCCGCCGTCCGGCCCGATGGACGACCTCTCGTTCACCCTGGCCAACGCCGCCGTCGGCAACCCGCCGGGCGTGCCAGCGCTGGAGTGCACGCTGCAAGGCCCGAGACTGCGCTTCGCCACCACCACGGTGGTCTGCGTAACCGGCGCGGAGGCGCCGATCACCGTCGACGACGAGCCCGCACCGATGTGGGAACCGATCACGCTCCCCGCCGGTTCGGTGCTGGACATCGGCGCACCGAACGACGCCGGCCTGCGCACCTATCTCGCCGTGCGCGGCGGCCTCGACGCCCCGCTCTACCACGGCAGCGCGTCCACGTTCACCCTCGGCGGATTCGGCGGCACCACGGGCAAAGCCGTTGCGGCGGGGGAGGTTCTGCACATCGTCACCGACCGCGCGGGACTCACCGAACCGGCTCCCGCTCCGACCCGCCCCGAGTTCACCCACGAGTGGCAGCTGGCCGTCGGCATCGGCCCGCAGACCGCCCCCGCCTACTTCACCGACGCGGACATGGAGCAGTTCGCGGCGCACCCGTGGCGGGTCGGCAGCCACGCCAATCGCACCGGCATCCGCCTCGAGGGCCCCAAGCCGAGCTGGTCGCGGGCTGACGGCGGCGATGCCGGTCTGCACCCGTCGAACCTGCACGACAACCCCTACAGCGTCGGCGCGCTCAACGTCTCGGGCGACACCCCTATCCTGCTGGGCCCGGACGGACCGAGCCTCGGCGGTTTCGCCTGCCCGATCACCGTGATCTCGGCGCACCGGTGGAAACTCGGCCAGCTCCGTCCCGGCGACACGGTCCGGTTCGTGCCGGTCGACGACGCCGAGGCCACCGCGCTGCGCCGTTCCGACAACCGGCGCGCGACGGCGACGGTCGCCGCCACCAGCGACGCACTCGGCGATCGCGGCGTCCTCGGCTCGGCAGCCGGGGACGACGAGCGACCGCCGGTGGCGTATCTGCGCGGCGGCGACGACAACATCCTCGTCGAATACGGCGAGATGGTGCTGGATCTCGGTCTGCGCATGCGGGTGCACGCACTCGCCGAGGCGTTGGCCGCGGCCGGTCTGCCCGGCATCGTGGACGTGACCCCGGGCGTCCGTTCGCTGCACATCCACTTCGACCCCGACGTGCTTGCTCAGCACCGGTTGCTGGGCACGCTGGTCGAGCTGGAATCGGAGCTGCCCGCCACGCACGATCTCGCGGTGCCGAGCCGCACCATCCGGCTGCCGCTCTCCTTCGACGACCCCTCCATCGCCGAAGCGATCGACCGCTACCGCAGCGGCGTCCGCGACACCGCGCCGTGGCTTCCGTCGAACGTCGAATTCATCAGGCGCATCAACGGTCTCGACAGCGTCGAGCAAGTGCGCGACACCGTGTTCGACGCCGAGTACCTGGTGCTCGGCCTCGGCGACGTGTATCTGGGTGCGCCGCTCGCGGTTCCGCTCGATCCGCGACACCGCCTGGTGACCACCAAGTACAACCCGGCGCGCACCTGGACCCCCTCCGACGCGGTCGGCATCGGCGGCAAGTACCTGTGCGTGTACGGCATGGCATCCCCCGGCGGCTACCAGCTGATCGGCCGGACCGTGCCGATCTGGTCCAGCTATCGGCAGTCCGCGCCCTTCGAGCCGGGGACCCCGTGGCTGTTCCGGTTCTTCGACCGCATCGTCTGGGAGCCGGTGAGTCCCGAGGAGCTGCTCGAGCATCGCGCGGCGGCGGCCGCGGGCCGGTTCGACGCCGAGGTGAGCGAAGGAACCTTCGCGCTTGCCGATCATCTGCGATTGCTCGCCGAGAACGCGGAATCCATCGCGGAATTCGAGGCCAAGCAGACGGCAGCGTTCGAAGCCGAGAAGCGGGCGTGGCACGCCGCGGGCGAGTTCGAGCGTACGACAACGGAACCGGAGGAGCCCGAATCCGTGACGGACCCGTTGGCCGGGCTGCCCGCCGACGCGGCCATCGTGACAGCGCCGATGATCGGCAATGTGTGGCGGGTCGAGGTCGAGGAAGGGCAGCGGCTCGACGCAGGCGCGCCGGTCGCCATCCTGGAAGCCATGAAGCTGGAGCTGCCCGTGCACAGCCCGGGCGCGGGCACGGTGCTCAGGGTGCTGACCGCGCCCGGCGCCAAGGTGGCCCCGGGTACCCCGCTAGCAGTGATCGGAGTGGACGAATGACCGCAGGCGTCGTTGGCATCCAGCAGGATTCGCCCACCGCGCGGGTCGCGGCCGCGTATCGGCGCATCGCCGAGGTGGACCGCCCCGAAGTGTGGATCACGCTGCGCCCCGAGCACGAGACCGCCGCCGACGCCGCCGAAGTGGAACGTCGGCTGGCGGCAGGCGAGACATTACCGCTGGCCGGGCAGCTCGTGGCGGTCAAGGACAACATCGACGTGGCGGGACTGCCCACCACCGCAGCCTGTCCCGAATTCGCTTATGCTGCAATGCTTACCGCGGTGTCCGTAGCCCGACTCCAAGCGGCCGGCGCCATCGTGCTCGGCAAGACGAACCTGGACCAGTTCGCCACCGGCCTGGTCGGCACCAGGAGCCCGTACGGCGCGGTGCGGCATGCCGAGCATCCCGAGCTGATCTCCGGCGGCTCGTCCTCGGGTTCGGCGGTCGCGGTCGCGCTCGGCCTCGTCGACATCGGCGTCGGCACCGACACGGCCGGGTCGGGCCGGGTGCCCGCCGCGCTGCACGGCATCGTCGGCATCAAGGCCACCCTGGGAATCATCCCGGCGCACGGCGTAGTCCCGGCCTGCGCGGACTACGACGCCGTCACGGTGTTCGCCGCGGATCTCGACCGGGCGGTCGCCGCGGCGGCCGTGATGGCGGGTCCCGAAGCGGACGATCCGCGCAGCCGTGACTGGCCCGCGGATGTGCGGCTCGCCGCGCCGCAGACCCCGCGTGTCGCGGTGCCGCGAGCCGCCGACCTTGCCGCCCTGAGCGACGAATACCGCGACGCCTTCGCCAGAACCGTTGCCGCCGTGGCTGATTCCGGCATCGAGACGGTCGAACTGGACATCTCGCCGCTGCTCGAGGCGGCGCTGCTGCTGTACGACGGCGCGATCGTCGCGGAACGCTATGCCGCCGTAGGGCAATTCCTGGCGACCGGTCCGGCGGGCGCGGATCCCACGGTGGCGGCCATCATCGGCGCGGCCGAGTCCACCACCGGCCCCGCTTTCGCCGCCGATCTCGACGCGCTGACGCGCACGCGAGCGAGAGCCGCGCTGCTGCTTCGCGACTGCGACGCACTGCTGCTCCCGACCACCACCGAACACCCGAGTATCGCGGCGGTGCAGGCGGATCCGATCGGCATCAACCGCCGCATGGGGACCTACACCAACTTCTGCAACCTGCTGGACATGGCGGCCGTCGCCGTTCCCGGCCAACCGACCGCCGCGGGCACTCCCTTCGGGGTGATGGTGGTGACGCCGGCCTTCGGCGATCAGGTCGCGATCGACATCGCCGCCCGCCTCGGCGGACTCGCGCACGCACCGCTGCTGGTCGAGGGCGGGGTGCAGCTCGCCGTGTTCGGCGCGCACCTGCGCGGGCAACCGCTGCACTGGCAGCTCGAGCGGATCGGCGCCCGGTTCGCCGGAGAGATCCACACCACCGATGCCTATCGGCTGACCGCACTAGACACCGTCCCCGCCAAGCCGGGACTGGTCCGGCACGGCGCGGGCCTCGGCGCGCCGATCCTCGGCGAGTTGTTCACCGTCTCGCGCGCCGGGCTCGGCGGCTTCCTGGCGGAACTGCCCCCGCCCATGGCGTTGACCAGCATCGAACTCGCCGACGGACGGTCCGTGGTCGGTTTCGCGTGCACCTACGACGCGGCACTGACGGCCACCGACATCACCGAGTTCGGCGGCTGGAAGGCGTATCTGAACGCCGCGAACTGATCGCGCGCTCCTCCCGATGGCCCGGCAGCCGACCCGCTGCCGGGCCATCGGCGTCTTCGCTTTCGGGCGTTCAGACATTTGTACTAGACAAATGTGCAACTTTTCTGTTAGACATTTGTCTAAGACATTCGAACCAGGAGCGCCGACATGAGCATCACCCCCACCACCAACTCCCTCCGCGTGCTGATCAGCGGCGGCGGCATCGGCGGCAATGCCGTTGCGCTGCAACTGCTCCGCGCGGGCATTCGCGCCACCGTCGTCGAGCGGGCGGACGCGCCGCGCCCCGGCGGGCAGGCGGTCGACCTGCGCGGACCGAGCCGCGAGGTCGCCGAGCGAATGGGACTGCTGCCGGGCATTCAGGCCCGCCAGCTGGATGAACGCGGCATGCTCTACCTCGACCACGCGGGCCGCGAGGAACTGCGCGTGCCCGCCGAGTTGTTCGACGGCAAGGGCGGTGTCGCCGAAATCGAGATCACCAGGGGCGATCTCAATCAGGTCCTGCTCGACGCGCTGGCGGAGGCGGGCGGTGTCGACTACCGCTACGGCGAGTGGATCACCGAGATCGGGCAGGACGCGGCGGGCGTCGAGGTCACCTTCGCCTCGGGCGCCGTCGAGCGCTTCGACATCCTGATCGGCGCCGACGGATTGCATTCCGCGACAAGGCGGTTGGTGTTCGGGCCGGAACAGGACTTCGCGACCTACCTGGGCGGGTACATGTCGTTCTTCACCATGCCGACACCGGAAAACACCGAGCCGCACTGGTTCTCGATGCATTCACTGGTCGGCGCGACCGGCATCGGACTGCGACCGGACGCCGACCCCGCGACCTGCAAGGCGATCGTCATACTGCGCGGCGCCGCCGATCCGGCGCTGCGCCGAGATCTCGCGGCGCAACAGCGACTGATCAGGGAGCGACTCGCGGGCGGCGGTTGGCATTCGGCCGCGATCTGCGCCGCGATGGGCGAGGCCGAGGACTTCTACTTCGACGAACTGGCCCGCATCGACATGCCGAGCTGGACCCGCGGCCGCGTCGCCCTACTCGGTGACGCCGGCTACTGCGGCTCACCGCTGACCGGGCAGGGCACCGCCATGGCGCTGGTCGGCGCGTACGTGCTCGCCGGTGAAATCGCCTCGTGCGCAGACAATCCGGAGCGCGCACTGGTCCGCTACGAGGAGGTGCTGCGCCCCTTCGTCGCCAAGGCACAGGAGCTGCCGCCCGGTGGTCTGCGTGCGATGACTCCGAAGACCCGGCTCGGCATCCGCGCGGGGCGCGCGGTGGCGCGGTTGATGACCGCCAAGGTGATGAAGCCGCTGATGATGCGGATGCTCACCGCCACCGAGTCCTACGATCTGCCCGATTACGCTGCGCAGCCGGACGCAGTCCGTCCGTAGCGGCCCATGGCCGAAGCGAAGGCGGAGGTACGCACGAACGACGCAGTCCGTCGATCGCCCGCGCATGGGCGGAGCGAGAGCGGAGGTACGCCTAGCGGACCGGCACACCGAGTTCCGCGAGCAGACCCTCGACCCGCTGCCCCACGTCGTCCCGGATGGGCCGCACGTCCTCGAGCTCCAATCCGGCCGGGTCCTCGATGATCCATTCCACGTAGCGCGGGCCCGGCACCAGCGGGCAGGTGTCCCCACAGCCCATCGTCACGATGACGTCGGCGGCGCGAACGATCTCCTCGGTCCACGGTTTCGGATACTCCCCCGAGATGTCGATGCCGACCTCGGCCATCGCGGCGACAGCGGCCGGATTGAGCCGGGAACTCGGCTCCGAGCCGCCCGACCAAGCCACCGCGCGGCCGCGAGCGAGATGGGTGAAGAAGCCGAGGGCGATCTGGGAACGGCCCGCGTTGTGGGTGCACAAGAACAAGACGGTCGGACGGGCTTGCGCCACTTTGCCTTCCAGCTTCGCCCTGGCTTCCAGTTGCTGGCGGGCGAACTTCTCCGCGAGGGTCGGCAGGTACAGCGTCACCGTGGCCCGCGCGCTGAACGCCTCGTACGACGAAAACAGGTAGCCCACAACGGTTTCGGGCTCGAAGATGGTGACGAACTCGTCGAGCAGCCGCTTTTCGGCGGCGCTCAACTGCATCTCGTGATCGAGGGCCAGCAGGCGATAGGCAGGCCCGGTCGGGGTGACCGATCGTTCCATCCATCCAGACTGACAGCCGCGCGTTCGACGCCGCAAACGAACTTACCGTGAACGCGATTCACCGAAGTGACAACGATGGGGCGGGCCGGTTACCCCTCGTGAACCGGCCCGCCCATACCTTCGGGTGGGACTCCTGGCCTGCGACCGGACGGTTACCTTCGGCAGGGGGCGATCCTCCTTCGCCCACCAGCTCCAGGAAGAGCCGTCGATGGCGCCGCCGGAGGAGATCCGGCCGGGTCGGTCACCCCTCGTGGACCGACCCGGCCGGGTTATATCCGGGGCCCGACCTGTCCACCCCTCGTTGGACAGGTCGCGCCCGGTTCCCCACCCCCGGTGGTGGCGTGTTTCCCCCCTTCCCCCTGGTTACTGGCAGTACTCGAACGTGCCGAGTTCGGTACGGCCGTCCTTGATCAGGTATCCGGTGGCGGCGAGGTCGGCGCTGGCGACCGGGTTCTCCCCGTCCGGCGCCAGCCACTCGATCTGCTGCACCACCTGGTAGGCGTTCGGGTCGTTGCGCAGCACCTTGACCTTGGTGTCGTCCATCTCGGCGGGCTTGGTGTCGGTGGCCTTGCCCTTCTCCCACTCCCCCGCGCTGGCCAGCGTGTGCTGGGCGGCGTCGTAGACGACGGTGCGGTACCGGATCTGCTGGTGCTCGCCGGGACGGTAGCCGGGCTGCGCGTAGACGATCGGGGCGGCGATCTCGATCTCGATCCGGTCGTCCTTGTGCGTGCAGGTCGCCTGACCGGTGAGCGCGACGCCGGGGACGCCGGTGTCGGCCGAGGCGGCGCCCGCGCCGAACACGAGCGCGGCGCTGGTGGCGGAGAGAGCGAGGGCGGTGGTCAGCTTGCCGATCATCGTCTGTGCGTCCTTCGTGAGGTCCGGGGTTCCGGTCGAACCGGTGTTGACACAAACAATGCGGCCCGCGTCTTGCCGCGCACTTAAGAACACCTTGTATGGGAGAAATGCCTGGTAGATCCGGATTTGCTAACACTTCCCCGCCGCGCGAGCGATGATGGAATCGTTGCGATCGATGATTGGAGCGACGATGGAAACCGTGGTGGTCTGGATCCTTGCCGCAGTGCTGTACTGGTGGGGTCTCCTGTAGTGAAACGCAACCTGGCCGTCTACCCGGCCAGGTCTACCTCGGAGTCGATCCGCCGCCCGTCGGCGAACCGGAGCCCCGCTCCGGGCACACCGCTCGCGGCGCCCGATGCCCAGAACGCTCGCGCCCTCGGGCCGGACCTCGGTTCGGCACGACGGTTCGGGCTCACGGCTCCAGATACAGGCGTTCGCACGGCAGGCGCGGTAGGCCGGCGGTATCCGCCAGCCGCACCGTGACCGCGTCCACGTAATGCCGGGCCTGGTGTTCCTGCACGAACAACAACGCGGCCGTGAGACACGCGGCGAACTGGAAGTGCGCACCGTGCAGAAACACGCTCAGCACGACGTCCGGTTCGCTCCGCAGCGGAGAACCATTGCTACTCAAGGTTTTTCGCCACCCGACGCTGTCCAGCTGCCCACGCTCACGCCGTCCGGAACGGCCCAACGCCCGGCCTGTCCCGCGCACGCCCGGATCGCATCGACCACGACCAGCCCGGACGGCCGGAACCGCGAGCGCGGAAGCTCGACCCAGCACCGGAACATCGCGCACTCGTCGGCCGGTGAGGGCAATGCGATCGTTCCGCCGGTACGCACCACGGACACGTCCAGCCGGAACATCTCCGCGAACAGGCGTACGTCGTCGGGCAGATCGGGCCGGATCAGGAACGACCAGCGCTTCGAACGCGGATGCGACAGCACCGGACCCACCTCGTTCCCGCGTTGGCGCATCTGGGTTTTCACCGCCTGCCCCAAGCGCGCGGGCACGATCAACGCCCACACGTGCGACGCGGTGACGACGATGCGCCCGAGCGCGGGCGGGTCGAGCACGGCGGGCAGATCGCACACCCGCCGGTAGTACATGCAGCGGGACGCGGGCGTGTCCCCGAAAGCCATCTGGTCCATGCGTTTAGACCTCTGCTCACGTCGAAGAGTTGGGGTGCGCCCGGCCCGAGTGTTGTCGGGTCCGCCGACTCGGGATGAGGCCGTGAGGAGAGGGTTCGGGAGCAGCCTCTACCGGACGCCGATTCAGCTCACCTTTTCGGCGGCGCGATGGGAACGACATTTTGGGAACCCAGAAGAATCGCGCGTTTCCCCAGCGCAATGACCAGAGCCGGTGCGAACATTTCCCGGCACGGGAACACACAACGACCCGAAGGGGGAAGGCATGGCAGAGGCCGACAGCACCCTGCCGCGTCGCCAACTAGGACGGTACTTACGGGAGGCGCGCGAATCCATCGGCATGACACTGATCGACGCCGCGAAGCTCATGGAGTGGGGCAAGTCGAGCTTGCAGCGCCTGGAGAAAGGACAGACCGAGCGCATTCGGACGCACGACATCGCCTTGCTCGGTGAGATCTACCAGCTCGACCGCGAGCAAGTCGCCGACCTGACGGCGCTAGCCGAGCAAGCGGCAGTCAAGAACTGGTGGCACGACTACGGTTCCTTCATCTCGCCGAACTTCGATGTGTACATGGGACTGGAGTCTTCGGCGCACGAGATGACGCTGTTCAAGCCCTCCGCCGTCCCAGGCCTTCTGCAAACCGCCGATTACGCGCGGACGCTCGACCGCCTGTACTTCCCCGACGACACAGACGCAGAGCTCGACAAGCGGGTCGAGTTGCGGCTGCGCCGACAAGGCGTCATCACCCGGCGAACGCAACCGGCGAACTTTCAGGCGACACTTCACGAGTCGGTGCTGCGGACATCGGTGGGCGGCCCGAGGATCATGGCGGCCCAGTTGCGACACATCGCAGACCTGAGCACACGACCGAACATCGAGATTCGAGTGCTGCCCTTCCGCGCGGGGCTGCCAGTCGGCTTGCCGACCGGACCATTCACCATCTTGGATTTCGGACGAGCGAGTAAGGGGGCCGCCAACGAGCCGACATTGGTCTACGCGGAAGCGTTCACGGGCGCGATGTACTTCGAGAAGACCAAGGACGTAAACGGGTACCGTGAGGCGTACAGCGCCATCCGGCGAGCGGCGCTGGACACACGGCCAACACGTGACCTGTTGCGCGAGGTAGCAAGGGAGTTCGAGAGTGAGCGTTGACCTGTCCGGAGCGGAGTGGTTCAAGAGCAGCTACAGCGGCGGGGGCCAAGACTGCGTCGAGGTCGCGTTCGTCGATGACGCGGTTGGTGTGCGCGATAGCAAGAACCCCACTGGCCCGGCACTGGTTTTCACTCCCGGCGAGTGGGATGCCTTCACCGCGGGCGTGCGGGAGGGTGAATTCGAGCGCCCCTGACAGTCGGGCATCGGCGCGGTGTTGCAAAACTGCACTGCGAGAACGCGAAAGGTGCGCACCGTACGGGTGCGCACCTTTCTGCGGTTCTGCTGAGCCGACTTTCGTCGGTGGCGTGGCTGCTCGGCGTTGTTCCGCGGTTCTGCAGGCGCTCAGCGTGATTCGGCGAGAACCTCGGCGGACTCGTCCGAGTCCAGGACATCCGCGTCGGTGTCCGACTTGCGTTCGCGCAGCAGGATCAGGGACAGGGCGGCGGCGCAGAGGACCGAGCAGGCGGCGACGATGAAGGTGGTCGACATGCCGGAGGTGAAGGCGTCTCGGGCGGCGGCGGCCAGGCCGGTGTCGCCGGTGGCGGTGCTGATGGCCAACGCGTCGGAGATGGACTCGCGGCCGGATTCCGGTGCGTCGGCGGGCATCGCGTCGGAGTAGGTGGTCGACAGCACCGCGCCGAGCACCGCGACGCCGAGGGCCGCGCCTGCCTGCTGGATGGTGTCGTTGAGCGCGGAGCCGACGCCCGCGTGCTCGCCGGGCACCGCGCCCATCAGCGCGCCGATCGTGGCGGGCATCGCCAGACCGAAGCCGCTGCCCATGACGGCCATCGCGAGCGCGGGCAGCCAGAAGCTCGAGGTGGGCTCCAGCAGGGTGAGCAGTCCGAAGCCCGCGGCGGTCACGGTGAGGCCGACGGCGGTGATGCTGCGGTTGCCGACCTTGCTCGCCAAGGTGGCACCGAGTCCGTTGAACGCCAGCACGGCCACGGCCATCGGGGTGAACGCGAAGGCGGTCTCGGTCGGCGTGTAGTCGAGCACGAATTGCAAGTACTGGGTGAGCGCGAGCAGCAGGCCGCCGTTGGCGAAGGTGAGCAGCACCAGCGAGAAGCTCGATCCGGTGAAGACCCGGTTGCCGAACAGCCCGAGCGGCACCATCGGCGAATCGGTGGTCAGTTCGCGAATCACGAAGCCCGCCAAGCAGATCACGGCGATGGCGCCCGCGGTAAGGGTGCCGCTGTCGGTGAAGCCGTGCGTCGGAACCATGATGATCGTCCAGACCAGCGCGGTCATGCCGACGATGGACAGCACCATGCCCGGCAGATCCGGCTTGCGCCACGGGCCCTTCGACTCCGGCATCAGCACCATCGCGGCCACGATCGCCAGCACCACGACCGGCACGTTCAGCACGAACACCGAACCCCACCAGAAGTGATCGAGCAGCAGCCCGCCGGTCACCGGTCCGCCGACCATGCCGACCACCGCGACCGCGCTCCACGCCGCGATCGCCTTGGGCCGCTCGTCCTCGTCGAAGACGGTGATCAGGATCGACAGAGTGCTCGGCATGATGAGCGCGCCGCCGATGCCCATCACCACCCGGCCCGCGATCAGCAGTTCGGGCGTCGTCGCGAAGGCCGCGAGGACCGAGGCCGCGCCGAACAATGCGAGGCCGATGATCATCACCAGCCTGCGGCCGAACTTGTCGGACAGGCTGCCCGAGGTGAGCAGCAGCCCGGCGAACACCAGGATGTAGGAGTCGATGATCCACTGGATGTCCTGGGCGCTCGCGCCGAGGTCGGTGGCGATCTGCGGGATGGCCACGTTCAACACCATGTTGTCGATGACCAGCACCAGGGTGCTCAGGCACAACACGATCAGGATCAGCCAGCGCCGCGGGTCGCGGCTGGTCGCGGTCGCCTCCGCGAGGTCGGTCGTTTTCATCGGAAGCCCTTTCGAATAGCCGTTCCGTACGGCGTGCGTTCTTCCGAACACTGTACGGTCACCGAACAGTGTTCGCAAGAACTGAACGGCGTTCATACACGCGAACGCCGTGCGAGCACGGGATAGGCTGACCGGACGACCGAGGAGGAACGCAGGTGGAAGCCGACGACGGGGACATCCAGTCCGTATGGACACGACCGCAGCGGCGCAAGCGCGAGCAGCCCGCGCTGACCCGCGCGCAGATAGTCGACGCGGCGATCGAGCTGCTGGCCAGCGAGGGCACCGAGGCGCTGAGCATGCGCAAGCTCGGCGCGAAACTGAACGCGGGGGCCACCTCGCTCTACACACACGTCGCTAACAAGGACGAGATCGTCGAGCTGGCCGCCGACAAGGTCATCGGCGAGCTGACCGTTCCCGATCCGGCGCACCCCGGCGGCTGGCGCGCGGCCATGCGGGAGTTCGCGACGGAATTGCGTGGGCTGATCCTGCGCCAGCCGTGGCTGGCGACGGTCTTCGGCGAGATCGGCACCCTATACCTGGGGCCGAACATGATGCGCTCCAACGAGGGCATGCTCACGGTGCTCGAGTCCGCCGGGTTCGACGAGGAGCAAGCCGACGACGCGATGAACGTGCTGTTCGGCTACGTCATCGGGGTCACCGCCGCGGAAGCCGCTTCACTGGCGGTGATTCGGCGCAGCGGGCTCGACACCGCGGACTGGCTGGAGAAGATGCTGGCGGCGGGCGAGGCCGCGTCCCGGCCGTACCCGAGGATGCACAAACGCTACGCGTCTCGGCTGGACGCCGCCGAGGTGCGGATGCCCGCCGATACTTTCGTCAAGCAGATCGAGATGATTCTCGACGGCCTGGATCCCGCGCTCCGCGAACGAGCGTGATCTGCCCGAGAATCGCTGCGGTAGAACGAGAAAGGTGCGCACCGGAAGCCGGCGCGCACCTTTGCCGCTTGCGAGTCAGCCCTGCGCGGGCGGCGGGGTGGAGCCGTTGCCGTTCAGACCGGCGCGCACGCCCTCCTCGACGCGCTTGCCGAGATCCGCGTCGACGTTCCTCCAGTACTCGAACACCCGGGAAAGCACGGGCTCGCGGACACCGCCGAGAACGTGACCAACGATGTTGTCCACCAATCGATCACGCTGCTCGTCGTTGTACACCTCGCGGACGAGGGTGCCCGCCTGGGTGAAATCGCCGTCCTCCGCGTGCTGGACGTATCCGGCGCGCACGATGGCCGGATCGAAGTCCCAGATACCGGCGTCTCCCGCCCGTTCCGGATCGGCGTGCGGGCCGCCGAACGAATTCGGCGCGTACACCGGCACACTCGCGTCGTTGTAGTCGTAGCGCATGGCGCCCTCCTTGGAGTAGGAGTTCACCTCGGCCGCGCGCGCCCGGTTCGGCGGCAGCTGCGCGTAGTTGGTTCCGATGCGGTAGCGGTGCGCGTCCGCGTAGGCGAACACCCGGCCGAGCAGCATCTTGTCCGGCGAGAAGCCGATGCCGGGAACGACGTTCGACGGCTCGAACGCGGCCTGCTCGATGTCGACGAAGTAGTTGCCCGGGTTCCGGTTCAACGTCCACTTGCCGACCTCGATCAGCGGGTAGTCCTTGTGCGACCACACCTTGGTCAGGTCGAACGGGTTGAAGCGGTAGCCCTCGGCCTCGGCCACCGGCATGACCTGCACGTACACGGTCCAGCTCGGGAATTCGCCGCGCTCGATCGCCTCCCACAGATCCTTGCGGTGGTAATCGGCGTCCGCGCCCGCGAGCCGGTCGGCCTCGGCCTGGGTCAGGAATTCGATGCCCTGATCGGTCTTGAAGTGGTACTTCACCCAGAAGCGTTCACCGGCGGCGTTGATCCACTGGTAGGTGTGCGAACCGTAGCCGTTCATGTGCCGGTAGGTCTTCGGGATGCCGCGGTCACCCATCAGCCAGGTGACCTGGTGCGCGGTCTCCGGACGCAGGGTCCAGAAGTCCCACTGCATATTGTGATCGCGAAGTCCGTTGCCCGGCAAACGCTTCTGCGAGCGGATGAAGTCCGGGAACTTTATCGGGTCCTTGATGAAGAAGATCGGGGTGTTGTTGCCGACGAGGTCGTAGTTGCCGTCCTCGGTGTAGAACTTCACCGCGAAACCGCGCGGGTCGCGCCAGGTGTCGGGACTGCCCTGCTCGCCCGCGACGGTGGAGAACCGGGCCAGCGACTCGGTGCGCGCGCCGGGCTGGAACAGCTTGGCCTTGGTGTAGGCGCTGACGTCGTTGGTGACGACCAGCTCGCCGTAGGCGCCCGAGCCCTTGGCGTGCACGATCCGCTCCGGCACCCGTTCCCTGTTGAACTGGGCGAGCTTCTCGATCAGGTAGTGGTCGTGCAGCAGGATCGGTCCCTGTGCGCCGGCGGTGAGCGATTCGTTGTCGCTCTCCACCGGGATTCCGGTGTTCGTGGTTGTCGGCTTGGTCATTCGAAGCCTCCTTCGCAGATGAGCATCGTCCCGGGGGATGGGCGGGCCCGGGCTGACATGGTGGGCGGAGCTCAGTCCGCCGCGTCGGGCTGCTGCTCCCGCGAGCCGCAGGTCGGGCACAAGCCCCAGAACACGACCTCGGCCTCGTCGACGACGAAACCGTGATCGTTCAGCGGTTGCAGGCACGGGGCACTGCCAACGGCGCAGTCGACGTCGACGACCGTGCCGCAGCTCCGGCACACCAGGTGATGGTGGTTGTCGCCGATCCGGGTCTCGTACCGCGCGGGCGAGCCCGCCGGTTCGATCCGCCGCAGGATTCCGGCGCGCACACAGGCGTTCAGCACGTCGTAGACGGCCTGTGTGGACACCGTGCCCAGGGCCTCCCGGACCGTGGCAGCCACCCGGTCGGCGTCCGAATGCGGCCGGGCCGCGACCGCGTCCAGCACCGCGACCCGCGGGGCGGTTACCCGCAGGCCTGCCGCTCGCAGCAAGGCGCGAGGGTCGGTGTGGTTGGTGTGCATGAACCCATCATGAATGCTTTTCTGGAATGAGTCAAGAAAATGATCTGTTCCAATTTTATCGAAGGATCAGCGCCGCTCCGCGCGGTGCCGGGCGAGGAGTTCGGTGAGGTCCACCGATACGTCGGAGCACTCGACCGGGTCGAGGACCGCACCGTGGCCGATCAGCTCGCGGGCGGCACGGATGTCCGAGGGACGGGCGATGGCGACCGCGCCGACCAGGCGGCGATGGCGCAGCGCGAGGACGGTGAAGTTCGGCTCGGCGAGCGTGCCGCGCAGCACGAAGTCGTCGTCGTGCCGCAGACGTCCGGCGAACTGAAGGTTCAGACCGTACTGGGTGGACCAGCCCCACGAGACATCTTGGCGGACAGCGGGTTTGCCGAGCATTGCTCTTGCGGCGGCCGCGCCCTGCGCCAGCGCGCTGTTCCAGTGTTCGGTGCGTTCGTGAGCACCGAGTTCTGGGTCGAAGCGCCTGGCCGCGTCACCCGCGGCGTAGATTCCCGGCGCGGAGGTGCGGTAGTGCTCGTCGACGAGGATGCCGTCGTCGACCGACAGCCCCGCCACCTCCGCGAGAGCCGTGTCGGGGACCGAGCCGATGGCGACGAGCGCCACACCCGCCGTCCACTCGCGGCCGTCGTGCGCTGTCGCCGTCACGCCGCTCTCGTGACCCTCGACGCGCGTCAGCCGCACGTCGTCCAGGATCGCGACGCCGTTGTCCGCGTGCAGTTTTCGATAGAACGAGCCCACCGAGGGCGGGGCGACGCGGTCGAGCGGGGCCGAACCGGCGTGCACCACGGTCACCTCGGCGCCGAGCGAACGCGCCGTCGCCGCGACCTCGCAGCCGATCAGACCGCCGCCGACGATCAACAGCGATCTACCCGCGTCGATCGCCGCGCGCAGCGGTTCGATGTCGGCGGCGCCGCGCAAGGTGTGCACGTTGCGCTGCGGTGCGGGCAGGGTGCGGGCGCGGGCGCCGGTCGCCAGCAGCAAGCGGTCGTAGCCGAGCGTTTCGCCGCCGGACAATGCCACCCGTCCGTGCTCGGTGTCGATGGTTTCGACCGTGACGCCGGTGCGCAGCTCGATGTCCTTGTCCCGCCAGGATTCCGGCGACTCGAGCAACGTCCTCCGCTCGACCGCGGTGCCCGCGAGCAGTTCCTTCGAGACCATGGGACGCCGGTACGGCAGGCCGTCCTCGGCGCCCACCAGGACGATGCGACCCGAAAACCCTTCGGCGCGCAGGGTCTTGGCCGCCGTTGCTCCGGCGACGCCCGCGCCGACGATCACGATCTGTTCGGTCATGCGCGACTGACCTCGACCATCTCGAAATCCGCTTTGGCCGCGCCGCAGTCGGGGCAGGACCAGTCGTCGGGAATGTCGTCCCAGCGGGTACCGGGCTCGATGCCGTCTTCGGGCCAGCCGAGCGCCTCGTCGTATTCGAAGCCGCACTGGACGCACTGGAAGAGTTTGTAATCGGTGTTCATCGTAAGTTTCCGGTTGTGAGGGACAGGTTTTCGAAGTCGGGCTTTTCCCGGACGCCGCAGTCGGGGCAGCACCAGTCCTCCGGCACCGCGGACCACGACGTTCCCGGCGGAAAGCCCTCGCGGGGCGCGCCCGCGCTCTCGTCGTAGGCGTACTCGCAGATCGGGCAGCGGTAGACGGCCATCACCGCACCCCGTACTTCGCCAGCACGCGGTCGCGCTTGCTCGGCTGGATGTTCACCCGGGTGATGTCGCCGCCGTAGTGCGCGAGCACCCGGTCGTCCATCACCTTGCGCCACAGCGGCGGCAGGTAGGCCAGGGTGATCATGCTGGCGTAGCCGCTCGGCAGGTTCGGGGCGCCGTCCATGCTGCGCAGGGTCTGGTAGCGCCGGGTCGGGTTGGCGTGGTGGTCGCTGTGGCGCTGGAGGTGGTACAGGAAGATGTTGGTGACGATGTGGTCGGAGTTCCAGCTGTGCTCCGGGGTGCAGCGCTCGTAGCGACCGCCCGGCGTCCGCCGCCGCAGCAGGCCGTAGTGCTCCAGGTAGTTCACGGTCTCCAGCAGCGAGAAGCCGTAGACGGCCTGAATGATCAGGAACGGCAGCACGATCGGGCCGAACACCGCGACCAGCGCGCCCCACAGCACCGCCGACATCAGCCAGGCGTTGAGCACGTCGTTGTGAATCGTCCACGGGCTCTTGCCCATTCGCGCCAGACGCGCTTTCTCCAACTCCCAAGACGAGCGCAAGCTGCCCCACACGCTGCGCGGCAGGAAGGCCCAGAACGTCTCGCCGAAACGGGCGCTGGCCGGGTCCTCGGGGGTCGCGACGCGCACGTGATGGCCGCGGTTGTGCTCGATGTAGAAGTGGCCGTACCAGGTCTGGGCCAGGGTGATCTTGGACAGCCAGCGCTCGAGCTCGTCCTTCTTGTGGCCCAGTTCGTGCGCGGTGTTGATGCCGACGCCGCCCATCGTGCCGATGCTCAGCGCGAGGCCGATCTTGGAGATCAGGCCGAGTCCACCGTCGATACCGAGCCAGGACAGGTCGGTCGCCGTCCACAGGTAGCAGGCGAACACCAGGCTCAGCAGTTGCAGCGGGATGTAGGCGTAGGTGCAGTACCGGTAGTACTTGTCGTTCTCCAGCTGCTCCATCACCTCGTCGGGCGGGTTCTGCCCGTCGGGACCGAAGAAGCGGTCCAGGAGCGGCAGCAGCACATAGACGAGCAGCGGGCCGATCCACCACCACACCGGCGCCACCGGCTGCAACCCGAATTGGTTGAACATCCAGACCAGCCAGGCCGCGAGAAACACGGCGGTGGGCGCGACCAGGCCGAACAGCCACAGATATCGCTTGCGATCCTGCCATTCCAGCGCCGGTGCCTGCGCTTCCGATCGCGATGTCGTCATTCTTCGTCTCCTCGTAGAACTCGCGCTTGCCCGGAAAGCCGGAGTCGGCGCGGGCGATCTTGTGTGGTGTGGAGCACTTTACATATAGCGCCTCTGTGTCCAATTGGAATACACTTTGCCGTCAAGTGTCAATAGCACGGACAAATTGGGGTGCTGTGTACGATGGAAGGCGTGCCCGAAGCGCCGAGATTTCAGTCCCAGATGCGGTTACTGCTGCGCGAACGGGTCATCGAGACCGCGCGCGAGCTGGTCTGCACCGAGGGGTGGGGCGCGGTGAACATGTCGCGGGTGGCCAAGGAGGTCGGCGTCAGCCGCCCGGTGCTCTACAAGGAGATCGGCACCAAGCAGGACCTCGCCGACCTCGTCCTCCAGCAGGAGCTGGAGACCTTCCTGGTCGGTATCGCCGACAGCCTCGCCGAGCACCCGGCGGACGTGACCGCGGGGCTGACCGCCGCGGTCGACTTCACGCTGCGCACCGGTTCCGACAACGCACTGCTGAAAGCGGTGCTTTCCGGGCGCTCCACCGCCAACACCGAGCTGCTGCCGACGCTGATGACCGACCCCGAGCCGATTCTCGGCCGGGCGCTCGACGCGGTCGGCGCGGCAGTGCGGGCGCGATACGAGCTGGCCGACCTGTCCGAGGACGAACTCACGACGCGCACGGAGATCGTCATCCGGCTCACCCTCAGCCACCTCTTCCAGCCGCTGGGCCCGGTCGAGCGCGCGGTCGCCCAGGTCGCCGCGGTGCTCAGGGCGTTGTTCGCGCCGGTCGGAGCTCCGGCTTCCTGACCAAGCGCGATCCGTCGGCTCAGGGCACGCGGGGCGGGACCGTCCTCGGCGGCGGCTGAACAGGCGGTCGTGGCGGCGTGAGACCGGGCCGGGGGAAGCCCGATGGCCACGGATGCAGGGTCGGCGGGAAGCCCGACGGCCACGGTCGCGGGGTAGGCGGAAAATAAGGCGTGGGAATGTGTCCCGGGAAACGGTCTGTCGGCACCTGATGCGTCGGCGACCGGCGCGAGGGTTCCGTCTCGGGGTTGGAGCCCGCCGCGGCGAAGATCAGCCGCAGCACCAGAAAGGCGCCGAACACCAGCGACACCCAGATCCGCCAGTTCGAACGCGGCGTCTCCGGCAGGTACCGCACCTCGGGCGGCGCGGGCATGTACGGGGACGCAGACTCCGGCCGAACCAGCGATTCGGCCTGTTCGTCCACCGCAGCGAGGGTGGCGCGCACGAAATCGGCGCGGCTCGGATCCCACTGGGCGACAAGGCGCAGACCCCGCTCCCCTGCTTCCCAATCGCCGCGGTCCAGGTCGAGCAGCGCGAGTTCCTGGGTGGCGTCGACGTGCTCGGGTTGCAGCCGAAGCGCTTCGCGCAGCGCCGCTTCCGCGTCCGCGGCGGAGGAGCCGCCGCGCCGCAGGATGGAACCGCGGACGCGGTGCAGGTCGGCGTGGTCGGGGTCGATCTGGATCGCGCGGTCGATGGTCGCCAGCGCCGCGGCCGGGTCCGTCACCGACTGGACCCCCGCGAGCAGGCGCAGGTTCTCGACGTACTCCGGGTCGAGTTCCGCGCTGCGGGTGGCCGCGGCGAGCGCGCGATCGTAGTGCCGCTGCCGTTCCGCCGGGTCGTGCTCGGTCAGGTGCGCCAGTTCCTGTTCGGCCAGCGCCAGCACCCGCAGCGCGGACTGGTAGTCGGGGAACGCGGCCAGCGCGGCGGCGCTGTAGCCGATGGACTTCTCGTACTCGCCGGTGCGGAACCAGGCGTAGCCCATCAACATCAGCGCGTCGGCGTTGTCGGGTTCGCCCGCCAGCACCGCGCCGAGCTTCGCCTGCGCCGCCTCGATCCGGCCGAGGTCGATGAGCACCTTGGCCCGCGCGACCTCCTCGTGGGCGAAACTAGTCATGCCGCAGGGCTTTTCAGCGCATCTTCATCCGCTTCATGTACATCGCGAGCTCGTCGTAGCTGCCGTCGCCGTTGGCGAATTCCACCACGTTGCGCGCCGATTCGAACCACGCGCCCGCACTCGGCTTGATCTGGGCCATCGCGGCCTCCAGGTCGGCCATGCCGATCGGGCGGACGGCGCCGGTGCGGATCGATTCCGCCATCGCCAGCTGGGTGGCCGAGGTGCACACGTGCGCGAGGTCGGCGCCGGAGAACCCTTCGGTGCGCGCGGCGATCGCGCCGAGATCGATGCCCGCCACCGGACGCTCGCGCAGGTGGTAGTGCAGAATCGCCTTGCGCGCGGCGGGATCCGGCAGCGCGACCAGGATCATCCGGTCGAAGCGGCCCGGCCTGCGCAGCGCGACGTCGATGTCCCACGGGTGGTTGGTCGCGCCGAGGATGTAGACGCCCTCGTTGTCGACGGTGGCCGAATCCATCTCGTTCAGCAGCTGATTCACCACGGTGCGCATGGCCGAGTTGCCCGACATCTGGCTGCGCTTGTGGCCGAGCGCGTCCACCTCGTCCAGGAAGAGCACGCACGGCGCGTTGCGCCGCGCCACCTCGAAGACGCTGTGCAGGTTGCGTTCGCTGGAACCGGTGTAGATGTCGAGGATGTCGGCGATCTCGATCGGATAGAAGTTCGCGCCGAGCTCGCCCGCCACCGCCGAGGCGATGAAAGTCTTGCCGCAGCCGGGCGGGCCGTACAGCAGCAGGCCGCCGCGCGCGGACGTGCCGAATGCCTTGGCCAGCTCCGGGTTTCGCAGCGGGCCGAGCAGGGTGAGGTCGAGCTGGCGCTTGACCTCGTCCATGCCGCCGACGTCGGCGAGCGTCACCCGGCTGCGGGAGAACAACCCGGCGTCGGTGGACGCGGCGTATTCCGCTGGCCCGGGATCGATGAAGGCCGGGGCGATGATGTCGGAAACCTGGTCCTCGGCGGCGTCCCAGTCGTAGTCCGCGACCGATTCGGGGTTCGACGGCGCGGCGGGTTCGACGTCCGGCACTTGCCCATCGCGTGACGAGTCGGCGAGCGCATTCAAAACTCCATCGGGCGCAGCGGCATTGAAACCAGCCGACGCTGCCGTGCTCGACGCCGTGACATCGGAACCAGGCGCGCTGGGCGCGTGCGGCGTGGCAGCCGCGCCACCCGCGAGCGCCGCGGTGCACTGTTGCAGCAGCTCCACGGCCCGTGCGTTGCCTGGCTCCTGGGTCAGCGCGGCGCCGCACTGCGCGAGCGCCTCGGCGTGGCGGCCGCGCTCGGCGAGCAGTTCGATGACCCGCAGCCGCAGCGCGAGCACATCGGGGCTTCGGTCCAGCGCGGCAAGCATTTCGACCAGCACCGGATCATCGGTCACGGCGGTTCCCCCGTTCGAGCACATGAATACCCCGCTGATCCTAATCGGTCACCGCCCGGAAACCTCGCGTCCTCCGGTCGCGTCCCGCCGCGCACCGAGCGTGACGCACAACACATTTGAGCACTGGAATAGTTGCCGCCGGGCGCCGGTTGTAGCTCACCGTCGGCGTCCGGACAGCCCCGGGCCGCACCCTTCGTCGCTTCGAGCGACCACTCGCCGAGAGGCGCTTGTGGGACGTCGACACCCGAGTCGGGATGCTGGCGTGGCGTCCCGCTACTCGCCGCGGCGCCGCCAGGTTACCCCCCGACCTGGCGGCGTTTCGCATATCGGCGCTGCCCGGCACAGTCCATCGATGAACCGCTCGCCGCCGCGGAGTCGGTGAGACGCGTTCACCGAAATGGTCCAAGATGCTGCCATGATTTCAGGCGACGCGGCACTGCACCGACGGCTGGGATTGGCCGACTCGGTGCTGATCGGTCTCGGCGCGATGATCGGCGCCGGGATCTTCGCCGCGCTCGCACCCGCCGCGGCGGCCGCGGGCTCCTGGCTGCTGCTCGCGCTGGCCATCGCCGCGTTGCTCGCGTACTGCAACGCGACGTCCTCGGCGCGGCTCGCGGCGCGCTACCCGGTATCCGGCGGCACGTACGTCTACGGCCGGGAACGGCTCGGCCCGTTCTGGGGATACCTGGCCGGGTGGGCATTCGTGGCGGGCAAGACGGCCTCGTGCGCCGCGATGGCGCTCACCGTCGGCCACTACGCGTGGCCCGAGCAGGCCAAGGCGGTCGCCGTCGCGACGGTGCTCGCCATCACCGCGATCAACTACACCGGCGTGCAGAAGTCCGCGCTGGCCACCCGCGTCATCGTCGCGATCGTGCTCGCGGTGCTCGCGATGGTGGCGGTGATCGGACTGGCGGGCACGCACACCGCCGCCACGGCGCTGCCGGACCGGATCGGTCCACGCGGCGTGCTGGAGGCGGCCGGGCTGCTCTTCTTCGCGTTCGCCGGTTACGCCCGAATCGCCACCCTCGGCGAGGAGGTGCGCGAGCCGCGCCGCACCATTCCGCGCGCCATCATGATCGCGCTGGTCGTCGCGCTCGCGGTCTACGCCGTTGTCGCGGCTGCCGCACTCGCGGTGCTCGGCTCGTCCGGCTTGGCGGACGCGACCGACCCCTTGGCGCGAGTGGTTTCGGAAGCGGGCGCCCCCGCGCTGGCGCCGGTGGTGCGGATCGGCGCGGTGGTCGCGGCGGCGGGCTCACTGCTCGCGCTGATTCTCGGCGTCTCGCGCACGACGCTCGCCATGGCGCGCGACCGCCATCTTCCGCACGCCCTCGCCGCGGTGCATCCCCGCTTCGGGGTGCCACACCGGGCCGAGCTGGTCGTCGGCGCGGTGGTCGCCGTTGTCGCGGCGAGCGTCGATCTGCGTGCGGCCATTGGGTTCTCGTCGTTCACCGTGCTGGTCTACTACCTCGTCGCTAATGTCTCGGCGGGGACGCTGACCGCGGCGGAGGACCGCCCCGCGCGGTGGATTCCGGTGGTGGGAGCGCTCGGCTGCATGGTCGTCGCGGCCGCGCTGCCGACGGCGTCGGTGCTCGTCGGACTCGCCGTCTTGGCACTCGGCGCGGCGCTCTACGCGGTGCCGCGCCGGGCACGCTGAGCCGCCGCGATTTTCGTGCCGCGCGCCGCCGCCTGTTGGCCCGTATGCGAAGGTCCGGCGCGCTAGCCTCTTGCCCATGGGGCGTTTCTGTGGATTCCTCGCCGGAATCGCGGCGGTTTCGCTGGTCGCGGGATGCCTTGCGGGCGCGACGGCCCAGGCGGCTCCGGCCGCTACCACGAAACAGGTTCGCTGCGAGGTCAGCTCCGGTCGGGAGCCGCAACGCGCGACTCCGGAGCAAGCCGGGTTCGACGCCGAACTGCTCGACGCCGCATTGGAGTTCGCCAGTGGCCGAAACCGCTTCAACATCCAGGTCTTTCGACACAACTGCCTGATCGGCGAAGGGCTGAAGAACGCGAAGTCCGACAACGTGGCGTGGAACGTCTGGAGTGTGACCAAGAGTGTGGTCTCGCTGCTCGCGGGCATCGCGTGGGATCGTGGCCTGCTCGACCTGAACGCCCCGGTCGACAGGTACCTGCCCCCGGGGCTCGGCGATCCCGCGCACCGAGCCATCCGGGTCGAGGACCTGCTCACCGAGACGTCGGGCATGACGGTGGGCGTGCTCACCGAGGGCATCACCGGAGTCGTCCCCATCGATCCACACAGCGCGGTGCAGGCGCTCGCTGTGCCGCTGGACAATCCGCCGGGCACCGTCTTCAGCTACAGCCAGCGCAACGTAGACCTGCTGACGTTCGTCATCGAACTGGCCATCGGCGAGCCGTTCCAGCAGTTCGCGCAGCGCGAGCTGTTCGACCCGCTCGGCATCCTCCGCACCGATTACTACTGGGCCAAGGACCGCGCCGGAAACACCTACGGCTACGCGCATCTGATGATCCCGCCGAACGACCTCGCCAAGCTGGGCCTGCTGGTGAGCAACGAAGGACGTTGGGGCGCAGCACAACTCGTGTCCGAGGAGTATCTCCGGATGGCGCTTACGCCGTCGCAGCCGAACCCGTGCTACGGCTACCTCTTCTGGCTCGGCCCCGACTGCGCGGAATCGCCAGCGTTCATGCCGCCCGACATGTACATGATGGCCGGGCTGGGTTTGCAGAACGTCTTCGTGCTGCCCTCGCTCGATCTGATGGTGATGTGGACCGGCGTCTTCGGCAACGTCAGCAGCAAGGGCGTTTCCGGCGTCTTGCAGAACACCGACGAACTGCCGTACGAGTTCTTTCGCATGCTCTTCGCCGCCATGCCCGAGAATCCCGTCCCCGATCCCGGGCCGTACGTCGAGCCGCCGATCCGCCTGGATCCGCGCCGCCTCGTCGACGCCGACCTGCTGCTCGCGGTCTTCGGCATCGGCCCGGCCGCGTATCCGGGCTGCAATGTCTTCTCCTGCTTGAACTACCAGCTCGCGCCTCCGTTCGCGGATATCCCCCCCGGGTGCTTCATCGTCGTCTGCCTCGGGCACGATCCCCGCACTCCCGGCATCCGCTGACCGACCACAGACCGTCCGTACCTCGCGCGGCACGGGTGGTCTCACCACATGTCGACGAGCATGCCCCAGCGCCGGGTGTCGGCTTCGTGCACCACCTCGCCCCAGTCGCGGAGGATGCGTTCGAAGGTGGCGGGGTTGGTGATGCGGTGGCGGCTGCCGGTTTCGCGTTCCAGGTGGGGCTGTAGGTCGGAGATTCGGGGAGCGATGCGGCCCCAGAGATTGGCGAGGGTGGCCAAGTGCGCCGGAGAGTGCGCTAGCCAGGTGGTGGGCTGGATGGTGTCGCTGTGCGGACGCCACGGGTGGTGGGCGGCGGGTTCGACGGGCAGCTCGGCGCCGTAGAGGCCGCGTAGGAACAGGTCGGTGTCGGCGATCAGCTCGGCCGTTTCGGTCGGCGCGTCCCACGGCACGAAGAGGCGGGCTTCGCGCCAGACGGCTTCGAATTCCGAATGCAGCGCGGCGGAGCTATAAGCGTGGAAACGGTATTCGGCGATCCAGTGCTCGGCGCTGTCCAGCCAGCGCAGGCCGATCGGGTACCGCTGGCGATGGTCTTCGTCGGGCCAGTCCAGGTCGGCGAACCGGCGCGGCGCCCGCTCGGTCACCGTCCGCGCCAGCCGCGGCCAGTCCGCGATGTGCACGGCGACATATGAACCCACCGGCCACACCTCTCCACGCCGAACTCGCCTACCGGAGGGATTGTGCCAGCCCCGGATACGACGACCGGGCCGACCCGACCCTGCGGCGGATCGGACGGCCCGGTTCGACAAGCGAACTCAGCGGTCGCTGAGCAGCACCTCGGCGATCTGGATGGTGTTCAGCGCCGCGCCCTTGCGCAGGTTGTCACCGGAGACGAACAGCGCGAGACCGCGACCATCCGGCGCACCGGGATCCTGGCGGATGCGGCCGACCAGCGACTCGTCGGCGCCCGCGGCCTGCAACGGCGTCGGCACGTCGACCAGCTTCACACCGGGCGCGTCGGCGAGCAGCTCCTTGGCCCGCGCCACCGACAGCGGGTTGGCGAACTCGGCGTTGATGGACAACGAGTGCCCGGTGAAGACCGGAACCCGCACGCAGGTGCCGCTCACCAGCAGCTCGGGGAGGCCGAGGATCTTGCGGCTCTCGTTGCGCAGCTTCTGATCCTCGTCGGTCTCGCCGGACTCGTCGTCGACCAGCGAACCGGCCAGCGGGATCACGTCGAAGGCGATCGGCGCGACGTACTTGTTCGGCGCGGGGAACGCCACGGCGCTGCCGTCGTGCACCAGCTTCTCGGCGTCGTCGATCACCGCGCGCACCTGCGAGGCCAGCTCGTCCACACCGGCCAGGCCGGAACCGGAGACCGCCTGGTAGCTGGAGACGACGAGTCTGGTCAGGCCCGCCTCGTCGTGCAGCGGCTTGAGCACCGGCATCGCGGCCATGGTGGTGCAGTTCGGGTTGGCGATGATGCCCTTGACCAGGTTGCGGGTCGCCTCCGGGTTGACCTCGCTGACCACCAGCGGAACCTCGGGGTCCTTACGCCATGCCGACGAGTTGTCGATGACGGTGACGCCCGCCGCCGCGAACCGCGGTGCCTGCACGCGGGACATGGTGGCGCCCGCGGAGAACAGCGCGATGTCCAGGCCGGACGGGTCGGCGGTCTCGGTGTCCTCGACCACGATCTCGCCGCCGCGCCACGGCAGCTTCTTGCCCGCCGAGCGCGCGGACGCGAAGAACCGCACCTCGTCGGCCGGGAAGTCGCGCTCCTCCAGCAGCTTGCGCATGACGGCGCCGACCTGTCCGGTCGCGCCGACGACTCCTACTCGAATACCCATGTCAGTGTCCTTTCGACATGATCGGGAGCCCTACGTGGCCACGCTCCGCTACCGCCTCCGGGCTTGACCCGATCATGTCAGTGTCCTTTCGACATGATCGGGAGCCCTACGTGGCCACGCTCCGCTACCGCCTCCGGGCTTGACCCGATCATGTCAGCGCCCCGTTCCGGCGTGCACCACGGCCACCTCGTCGCCGCCGAGATCGAAGGCGCGGTGCAGCACCTTCACGGCGTCGTCCAGCTCGGTGTCCTTCACCAGGACCGAGATCCGGATCTCGGAGGTGGAGATCAGGTCGATGTTGATGCCCGCGTCGGCCAGCGCCTCGCAGAACGTGGCGGTGACGCCCGGGTGGCTCTTCATGCCCGCGCCGACCAGCGACACCTTGCCGATGTGGTCGTCGTAGAGGACCTGGGAGAAGCCGATCTCGCCCTGGCGCTTGGTGAGCATCTCGACGGCGCGCGCGCCCTCGGTCTTGGGCAGCGTGAAAGTGATGTCGGTCTTGCCGGTCTCCACCTTGGAGATGTTCTGCAGGACCATGTCGATGTTGATCTCGGCGTCGGCGATGGCACGGAACACCTTGGCGGCGAATCCCGGTTCGTCCGACAGACCGACCACGGTCACCTTGGCCTCGCTGCGGTCGTGCGCGACGCCAGTGAGGATTGCTTTCTCCAAGGGGATGTCCTCCATCGATCCGTAAACGTAGGTGCCCTGCTTGTCGGTGTAGGACGAGCGCACATGCACGGGCACGTTGTAGCGGCGCGCGTACTCGACGCAGCGCAGCATCAGCACTTTGGAGCCGCAGGCCGCCATCTCCAGCATCTCCTCGTAGGAGACCTGCTCGAGCTTCTGCGCGTCGGAGACGATGCGCGGGTCGGCGGTGAAGACGCCGTCCACATCGGTGTAGATCTCGCAGACGTCGGCTTCCAGCGCCGCGGCCAGCGCGACCGCGGTGGTGTCGGAGCCGCCGCGACCGAGCGTGGTGACGTCCTTGCTGTCCTGGCTGACGCCCTGGAAACCGGCGACCAGCACGATGGTGCCCTCGTCCAGGGCTTCGCGCAGGCGGCTCGGGGTGACGTCGATGATCTTCGCGTTGCCGTGCGCGCCGGTGGTGATCACACCCGCCTGCGAGCCGGTGAACGAACGCGCCTCGGCGCCGAGCGAGTGGATCGCCATGGCGACGAGCGCGTTGGAGATGCGCTCGCCGGAGGTGAGCAGCATGTCCATCTCGCGGGCGGGCGGCGCGGGCGCCACCTGCTGGGCGAGGTCGAGGAGTTCGTCGGTCGTGTCACCCATCGCCGAGCAGACGACCACCACGTCGTGGCCTTGCTTCTTGGTCTCGACGATCCGTTCAGCGACGCGCCGGATACGCTCGGCGGTAGCGACCGAGGATCCTCCGTACTTCTGAACAACGAGAGCCACGACTGGGTCCTCCAAGATCGACAATCAGCTGGTAACAGCCACCAACAGTACCGGCCGCCGTCCACGGGATTCGTGGCTACCTCCCCGAGCTGTGCAAAAGCACACACGTGCGGGAACTCTCGAATGATCATCCGCGCGGCGTCGCGAACCGGGAATGATGGGGCCATGGAGAGCTCACTGATCGCGGTCACCACGGGCCGCCACGAGGTGGTGCACGACATCACGCCGCAGTGCGCCGAGTTCGCCGGAACGGCAGGTGGCGACGGGCTGCTGCACGTCTTCGTGCCGCACGCCACAGCCGGTATCGCCATCATCGAACTGGGCGCGGGCAGCGACGACGACCTGCTCGCCGCGCTGGGCGATCTGCTGCCCGCCGACGACCGGTGGCGGCACGCGCACGGCTCGCGGGGGCACGGGCGTTCGCACGTCATGCCCGCGATGATCGCGCCCTATGCCACGGTGCCGGTCGTCGGCGGGAAGTTGATGCTCGGCACCTGGCAGTCGATCGCCATGGTCGACCTGAACGTGGACAATCCCGACCGCCAGGTGCGCCTGTCCTTCCTCACCGCCGCCTGATCGTCACGCCTTGGTCAACCAGGTGACCTGGGTGCCGTTACCGAACTCCTGCCGCCGCGTCGGGGCGAACAGCGTCGGCCGGAACGGCCCGTCGAACGCGCGGACGCCCGCACCGGCGGTGACCGGATAGCTCTTGACGACGAGTTCATCGATCTCCTCGACGAGCGCGCCCGCGAGCTTGCCGCCACCGGCCAGCCAGATGTCCATGCCGTCCTCCTGCTTCAACCGGCGGACCAGACCCGCCGGATCGCCGTCGACCAGCTCGACCGTGGGGTCTTCGATCCGGCCGAGCGTGCTGGAAACGACGTACTGCCGCATGTGCGAGTACGGGCTGGTGATGCCGACGGCCAAGGCGGGCTCGTAGGTGCCGCGGCCCATCACCAGCGTGTCGAACTTCTTGGATGGCGCGTCGGCCGGGAGACCGAAATGCGGACGTGCGTGCGTCGGCAAGGTCTCCGGGTACTCGGCGGCGAGCCATTCGGCGAAGTCCGGCGCTATCGGAAAGAACTCGATGCCGCCGTCCGGACCGGCGATGTAACCGTCGAGGCTCATGCCGACGAAGTAGACGAGCTTTCGCATGGGGATCCTGCTTTCTGGGGAAGGTTCGGTCGGGCGATTCAGGCGCGGCTGTACCAGGTGACCTGGGCGTTGTTGGTGAATTCCAGGCGCCGGGCCGGGGTGAACAGCGTCGGGGTGAACGCACCCGCGAAGGCCGGGATGCCGCTGCCCGCGACGACCGGGTAGCTCTTGATGATCAGTTCGTCGATCTCGTCGGCCAACTGGGCCGCGAGATTGCCGCCACCGCACAGCCAGATGTCGAGGCCATCGGCTTGCTTCAGCTGCCGCACCAGGGCGACCGGGTCGCCCGCCACGATTTCGACGGCCGGGTCGCCGCTCGGGCCGAGGCTGCTGGAGATGACGTACTGCTTCAGGTGCGCGTAGGGGTTGGCGATCCCACCGGCTTCGTAGGTGCCGCGCCCCATCAAAACCGTGTCCCAGTTCTTGTTCGGCGTATCCACCGGCATCCCCGTGAGCGCTCGGATCGAAGTCGGCATCGGCTCCGGGTAGTGCGCATTGATCCAGGCGGACATGTCGTCCGCGAGCGGATAGAAGTCGAACTCCCCGCCGGGGCCCGCGATGTATCCGTCCAGCGAGACGGCGACGTAATAGACAAGCTTTCGCATTGGACCACCTGACATGTTGTACTCTGCTTGTAGTGATTTGAACTGTAGTACTACGAATGGAGTGGTGTCAACATGCGGACGAACCCGGAGCGGCGGCAGGCGCTCATCGATGCGGCGATCGAGGTCCTGGCGGACGAGGGCGCGCGCGGCCTCACCTTCCGCGCGGTGGACAAACGAGCCGCGGTCCCGGCGGGCACGGCGTCGAACTACTTCGCCAATCGCGACGACCTGATGACCCAGGTGGGCAGCCGCTTCTACGAGCGGCTGCAACCGAGCGAGGAGACCATGGCCAAGGTGACCGAGGGGCCGCGTACCCGCGCCAACATCACCGAGCTGATGAAAGACATCGTCGCGCGCATCGAGGCGTTCCGCACCGGCTACCTCGCCATGCTGGAACTGCGCCTGGAAGCCACGCGCCGACCGGAGCTGCGCGCGGTGCTCACCGAACGGGTGCGCGAGGATCTCGACTTCAATGTGCGCAACCACCTGGAGTCCGGCCAGCCCGGCGACGCCGACACCGTCCGCCTGCTCTATCTGACGCTGAACTGGCTGATCGTGGACCGCATGACGCTGCCCGACATCTTCACCGAGGAACAGAGCATGCACCTGATCGAGACGGCGGTCGAACGACTCGTCCGCGACTGAACCCGCGCGAATTCGCCGGAACCTTGTGACACGCGTCACGCCCATCCGATAATGGACCGATGATGGCGAACGTTGGAGACCGACTGCACGTGCACGGACACGTGGTGGGGGAAGGTGATCGCCAAGGCGAGATCATCGAGGTCCGCGGATCGGACGGCGGTCCGCCCTACATGGTTCGTTTCACGGACGGACACGAATCCCTGGTGTATCCCGGACCTGACGCGACGATCGAGCACCCCGAGTGATCGCCCGTAAAGGCGCCTGAACCGCGCTGCCCCGCCCAGAGGACGAACAGGCCCGCCGATTCCCGGCGGGTCGCCGACCCGACCACCGCGAATAGCGTCCGAATACATCGCTGCCACGGCCGACCCGAAAGTCGTTCCGGCCCTCGCTGATATCTACTCGCCAGTAGCACCGCGCACCATAGACCTCGTTGTTGACGAATGGGAAGAGCGCTGTGCAGAATCGGCGAGTTGATCCACCGGGGGGCGGAGGTACAGGCATGCGCACGAAAACCGATATCCGCTTCACCGTCGAGGTAAGTCCGGCTCACGTTCTCGACGCTTTGGCGGCGATCGAAATGCTGCCGGAATGGTCGATGTATCAGGACGCGCGCGTGGCCACTCGCGACGAATACGGCAGGCCGCACCGCGTTTACGTCACCGCCGACGTGCTCGGCAGCTCCGATTTGCAGGTGCTCGAATACGAATGGACCGAGAACCGCGCGTCCTGGCAGGTCGTGGACAGCTCGCGCGGGATCGGCGGCGGCGGCTGGTTCGAGGTCTCCGACGGCGCGGACGGCACGAACGTCTGGTACCACTCCGAGTTGCAATCCCGTCTCCCGCTGCCCGGCCTGCTGATGAAACGCACCGTGCAACGCTGGAATGAAACAGTCGTGCAGAACTTCATCGAATTCGCGGAAAGCTACCCGGAAGCCGAGAGTTTTCATTCCGTATAGCGAGTGCGCATAATTCGCGATATAGCGAGCGCGCATAATTCCGGGCGCCGATGACGCCCTCAGCGAAAAGCACGGTCGCGCCTTGTTTCCGGGCCGCGCCGAACCGGCGCGGGTGCGACGATGGGCACCATGATCGGTACCAAACGAGTTCGGTTCCAACCGATGGCCGAAGGCGCCTCGGTGACCCAGCTCGAGTTGTTCTTCGACCTCGTCCTAGTTTTCGCGTTCACCATGGTGACCGCCCTGGCGGCCGGGGACACCAGCGCCGAGAACATCGTGCGCGCGCTGCTGGTGCTCGCGGTCATGTGGTGGGTGTGGATCGCCTACGCGTGGGTGGGAAATGTGGTCCGCGCCGACGAAGGCATCACCAGGATCGCGATGTTCTTCGCGATGGGTGGGGCGTTCCTCGCCGCGCTGACCATCCCGGAAGCCTTCGACGACCTGGACGGCGGCTGGTTCGGCCCGCTCGTCTTCGCGATCGCCTACCTGCTCGTTCGACTGGTGCACCTATGGGTCTTCCTGCTGGCCAGCGCCGAGGACGCGCAACTGCGCGGGCAGGTGGTGCGATGGGGGCTCGGCTCGATCGCCATCGGCACCACCCTGCTGGTGATCGCCGCGATGACCGACGGCGCGGTGCAGATCGGGCTGTGGCTCGCGGCGATCGTCGGCGACATGCTGTGGACGATGTTCGCCGGTGAGGATTGGCGGCTCAACTCGGCGACCCACTTCGCCGAACGGCACGGGCTGATCATCATCGTCGCGCTCGGCGAATCGATCGTCTCGATCGGCATCGGCGTGGCCGGACTGCCGATCTCCTGGCCGATCGCGCTCGCCTCGATGCTCGGGCTCGCGGTCTCCGGCCTGCTGTGGTGGGCGTACTTCGACGTCGCCGCGCTCTCGGTGGAACACGAACTGAAGCGCGCCGAGGGCGAACGCCAGATCAAGATCGCCCGCAATTGCTATACGTACTGGCACTTTCCGATGGTCGTCGGCATCATCGCGCTCTCGCTCGGGCTGAAGAAGGTGCTCTACTACGTCGGCGACTCGTCCCATCACACGCTGACGGACGCGCTCTACGGCATCCCGCTCTACGCGCTGTACGGCGGCGTGGTGATCTACCTGCTCGCACTGGTCGGCTTCAAGCACTACGCGACCCGGATGGTGTCCGTGCAGCGAGTGGTCGCCGCGGTCGTGCTGCTCGCCCTCACCCCGTTGGCGTGCGCGCTGCCCGCGCTGGCCTCGCTGGCCATCCTGTTCGTGGTGCTCGGCGGGCTGATTCTCTGGGAGACCATCCGCTACGCGCGGCCGCGCGACGAGATCCGGCACGGGGCGCACGCCGAGTGAGCCACACAGCCGGAGCGGTCCGCGGATAGTCCGCACGGCCGAAAGGAAGGCGCGGTACGCAAACGCGCAGAGCCGGAGCGAAGGCGCAGGTACGCAAAACGATCACGGCCGGAACGAAGACTGAGGCACGCCTACGGCAGCGGTTTGTCGTTGGCCAGCAGGTAGCGCACCGTGTGCTCGTGCCGCGTCGGGCCGTAGGCGGACGGCTCGACGCGCACGCCGTCGCGCACCGCCTGCCGTATCTGCTCCACGTTCTCCCTGATCATGTCCGAGACCAGCTCGTCTGTGCGCGGATCGGCGAGGACCTGGAACACGATGCGGAAGCTGGTATCGGCGATCAGCCGGATGATGTCGTCGTGGAACGGGATGTAGCGGACCTTCCCGGCCTGCGGATCCTTCTTGATCAGCTCCAGGATCATCTCGTCCATCTCCACGCGGTTCTCCTCCAGCGCGGCGGCGATATTGCGGGTGTAGTGCCCGGTGCGCAGCACATGGGCCACTTCGTCGAGCACCGCGATGGTCATCGGCCGCCGGATGACGTCGACGATGGTCTTGACGAACCGGTTGACCACCGCCGCGGTCACCCGATCGCCGAAGACCCGGTCGGCGACCCTGGCCAGCCGCACCAGGATCACCACGAGCCGCAGCAACCGGAATCCGCGGAACAACGGGTTCGCCACCGGGATCATGCCGATGACCTCGTACCAGTAGACGAACGGGAACGTCCACGGCCAGCCCGCCCTGCGCCAGCGCCACAGGAACTCCACGGCGAACACCGCGCAGATCGCGTAGTCGACGATCACGATGGTCCGATAGGTGCGGTCGGACACCGTGAAGAAGGTGATCCACACGACCAGCCCCACCGAGATCACCGCGAGCGCGAGCATCACGAAATCGGTCCACAGCGCGGGCGGTTTACGCGGGTACTCGTTCGCGTACGGTGCCTGCGCGAAGTCCGATGTGGTGGTGGGGACTGTCACGGAAAGAATCCCTTCGACGCCGACGTCCCCGCCGAGCGTAATCGGCCCGCCGCCCGAAAACGGCCGACCGGACATGGTTCTCGGCGAATCCTCAGCGGCCGGAGCGGATGATCTCCTCGATGTTGCGCTCGGCCAACGCGGTGATCGTCAGCGAGGGATTCACCGCGCCCGCGCTGCCCGGCATCGCCGCGCCGTCCATCACGTACAGACCCGGATGCCCGTGCACCCGGCCGTAGCCGTCGGTGGCCGAGCCGAGCACCGCGCCGCCCAGCGGGTGCGCGGTGAACACGGCGTTCGCGTCGTAGCCGAGCGCGCCGTATTCCACGAGCGCGTCGGCGCGTTCGGCGATGCGGCGATCGACGGCGCGCGCGGCGGCGACCACCTCGTCGCGATTGCGCGTCGACCAGGACAGCCCCACCGAGTCGCTGGCCCGGTCGTAGCCGAAGCGGCTGCGCGTCGGGTCGAGCACCATGCCGAGCGAGGCGAGCGCGCCCGTCTCGAACGGGATGCCGGGGATGTACCAGTTCTCCAGCGTGACCGGCACGGTCGACTCGTCGAGGATGCGGCTCGCGCTCGGCACGCCCTGGCCGAATCCGGCCACCGAGCTGGCGCCGCGCGCGAGCACCACGTCGCCGTTGGTGCCCCAGCCCTCGCCGATGTGCTCGTTGAGATCCGGCAGCGCTCCGGTGGCCCTGGCGCGCACGAGCAGTTCGGAGGTGCCGATCGAACCCGCGCCGAGGAAGAGCCGGTCGCAGGTGAGTGTCCGGGTGCCCAGCACCTCGCCGGTCGGCGCGAGCTTGCTGATGCGCACCGCGTAGCGACCGCCGGACTCCTTGCCGATGGCGTCGACGCGGTGCCCGGGGAACACCGCCGACTTGCCGGTCTGCTGGGCGTAGCGCAGGTAGTTCTGGTTGAGGTCGAACTTCGCGCCGTTCGAGTTGCCGAGATTGCTGCGCGCCACCGTCGCCGACGGCCGCGTGGTGCCCGCCAGCTCGCCGCGCAGGATGTCCCAGGTGAAGATCGAATCGTTGGGCAGCGGGTGGTATCCGGCCTTGCGCACCTGGTCGTCCCAGGCGCGGGAGTGCGCGAACGGGGCCGAGGCGTAGATGTCGGCCGGAATCGGGTCCAGCCGCAACATCTGGCGCACCCGCGGGTAGTAGACGCGCTCGAGCTCGTCGTAGGCCACCGAACCGCGGAAGACCTCGTCGAAGAAGCGGCGCTCCGGCGCGATCATCGCGCCCGAGAAGATCACCGAGCCGCCGCCGACCGCCGCCGCCCGCCACACATCGATGCCGGCGTATTCGGTGCAGTCGAGCACGCCGCCGAACTTGGCGAAATGCATCGGAACCTTGGTGACGCCGGTGAAATCGGTGCGGTGCCAGAAGCCGCGGCCGTCGGGGAGGTCGTCGCCGGTGAAGATCTCCCGCCACGGGTCGTTGGGCCAGCGCGATCCACGCTCCAGCACGGTGTTCGCGACGCCCGCCTCGGCGAGCCGCAGCGCGGTGACGGCGGCGCCGAAACCGGAGCCGATGACGATAGCGGGCGAATGCTCGGGCGGATCGGGAAGTGGCGCAAAGATTTCCGGCACCCAGTTCTGGAACATCGTGTGCCAGACGGGGTCGGCCGCGGCGGGCCGCGAGTCGAGCGTCGAACCAACAGCGCCGAAAAGCGCTGCCAAACCCGCCGCCTTGAAAAAGGCGCGTCTGTGCACCAGGCCACCTCCCTCATCACGCATGGCCGAGCGCAGAATAGCGTGCCTGAGCGGGAGTGGGCTATCTACTGTGAAACGTCACGGCCCGACCGGAGGCAGCGTGGGTCAGGACGCGAACGGCTGCCGATCGGCGGCGCAGGTGGCGCCGGGCGCGGGCAATCGCAGGTCGACGAGGTAGCGCTCGCGCAGTCGCCGCACGCAGTCGCCGTCCGGGTTGTGGCCGTAGCCGTCGGCCACCACCACCAGCCTGGCGTTGACCAGCTCCTGCTGCGCGCGCTTGGCGAAGGTCAGCGGCGTCACCGGGTCGAAGCGGTTGTTCAGCAGCAGCGCGGGTTTGTCGGAGCCGAGCGTCCACGGGCCGGTGTGGCGCTGCGGGTAGCCGTCCTCCGGTGCGGGCCACGTCGCGCACGGCTGGTGCATGGCGAGCCAGAACGGGCCGAAAAGTGGTTCGGCGGAAGCGGTCTCGCGGGCGAGAACGGGCCAGTCGGCGGCCCGCCAACCCGCGCTCTGGTCGGCGCAGGTGATCGCGGTGAAGGCGTCCAGGAAGTCGTATCCGGGCGCGCCCGCCGCCAGGATCTCGCGCACCTTCGCCGGATCGCCCGTTGGTCCGCGTTCCAGTTCGATGAGCAGTTCGGCGAGGGCGGGCCAGCCGCGCTCCGGACTGTAGAGCAGCAGCGCGTGCGCCTGCACGACCTCGCTGTAGCGCACCGGCAACGCGTGCTCGCCCGCGCCGACCGCGATCGGGCCTTGGCGCAGCCGCTCGAGCAGGGCGTTGTCCCTGGCGCGCAACCGATCCGCCCCGGCGTCGGCGGGCTCGAGGGTGGTGGTCTCGACGCGCTCGGGCGCGGCGCTGCCCGCCTTCTCGGCCCGCTCCGGCGGCGTGGCGGGACCGGTCAGGTCGGACCGCTCGGGGCCACCGGCGAAGGCGCACTTCGTCTTTCCCGCCTCGGCGCACAGCCGCAGGAACTCCGCGTGGATCTCCGTGGTGCCGGCGGCGGTATCGATGACCGAGGCGCGGACGTCGTCGGTGTAGACCTTCGGGTCGATCATCGAGGACAGCTGAAGGGCGCGCACGCGCTTGCCGAACAACGCGCCGTACACCTGCCCGAGATAGCTGGCGTAGGACCCGCCGGTGTAGGTCAGTCGCTCCTCGCCGACCGCGCGCCGCAGCAGGTCCATGTCCCTGGCCGCGTCGACCGTGGTGAGGTGCCCGAGCAATTCGCCGCTGTGCTTCGCGCACCCCTCCGCGAGCGTGCGCGCGGCCTGCTCGGCGGCGCGCTCCTGCTCGGCGTTCGCGGGCGGCAGCAGCGTGGCGTCCCAGAACCGGCGCTGTTGCTCGTCGCTGTCGAAACAGCGCACCGCGGCGCTGCGGCCGATCCCGCGCTGGTCGAAAGTGATCACGTCGAAGCGCTCGCGGAGCTCACCCTCGGCCAGCTCGCCCTGCCGCGCCCAGTCGAGGCCGGAGCCGCCGGGCCCGCCGACGGCGGTGAACAGGGTGCCTATACGGCGCTCGGGATCGGTGGCGAGCTGCCGGACCACCGCGATTTCGATGGTCTTGCCCTCGGGCTCGGCGTAGTTCAGCGGTACCGCGGCGGTCGCGCACTCGAAGCCGCTGAGATCGGCGTCGGCGCAGGGCCGCCAGTCGAGGCGCGGCGTCGGCGCCGCGTCGGCCTGCCGGACCAGCTCCGAGACGGCCGACGCCTGCTGAACCGCGGTGCACGCGGTCAGCACCGGCGCCGCCGCCGCGACCAGGATCAGCACGAACTTCCACCTACGCACGGTGACCATCCTGTGCCGTCGGCACCGCGCGCGTCGTCATCCTTTGTGACGAATTCGTCCCTGAGATCGCCGAGATCGCTTCCGGTCCTTGCCGTCTCATCGCGCGGTCCGCCGCGGCCGCGCCACCAGCTCGCCTGAACAGTTCGGGCACACGCCGCCCATGGCGCGCCCGCACGCCGCGCAGAACGTGCACTCGTAGCTACAGATCACCGCGGGACCGTCCGCGACGAGCGCCGCATCGCAGCGCTCGCACGCCGTGCGCATCTCCAGCGCCATGGTTCTCCTCTCGGGGGCACGGATCAGGACGTCAGCAGCCGCACGACCGCGATGCTGCCGACCACCACGATGACCGCGCGGAGCATGGTGGGCGACAACCGCCTGCCGTAGTGGGCGCCGAGCTGGCCGCCGATGATCGAGCCGATCGCGATCATCGCCACCGCCTGCCAGTCCACCTCGGCGACCACGATGAAGATCACCGCCGAGACCGCGTTGACGATGAGCGCCAGCACGTTCTTCACGCCGTTGAGCCGCTGGAGCTCGTCGTGCACGAAGATGCCGAGAAGGCCGATCAGCAGCACGCCCTGGGCCGCGCCGAAGTAGCCGCCGTAGATACCGGTCCCGTACACCGCCGCGAGCAGGATCGGCCCGCCGTGCTCCGGAACGGTCCCGTTGTCGTTCTCGCGCCGCCGCTTGACCCAGGCCGCGAGCCGCGGCTGCACCACCACCAGGATCAGCGCCACGATGATCAGCGCGGGCACGATCGCCTTGAACGCCGCGGCGGGCAGCACCAGCAGCAGCACTGCGCCGGTGATGCCACCGAGCAGCGAGGCCGTGCCGAGCTGGAGCAGCCGGGAACGTTGACCGGCGAGTTCGCGCCGGTAGCCGATGACGCCGCTGATCGAACCGGGCACCAGGCCGATGGTGTTCGACACATTCGCGGTGACCGGCGGCAGCCCGAAGGCCAGCAGCACCGGGAAGGTGATCAAGGTGCCGGAGCCGACGATCGTGTTGATTCCGCCCGCGGCGATGCCCGCTCCGAAGACGGCGAGTAGTTCGAGCCAAGTCATCCGATACGTTCCTTAGACGTCCCGTCGGACCCGCGGCCCGTACAAGCGTTCAGTTCTTCCAGGCACGCTATCGGCAGCCCCGCATACCACGCGCAATCGGACCGGGCTTCCAGCGCCGCGCCGCGACACGCTAAACTCGGGAGAATCATGCAGCGGGCACTTCTTCTCGGCCGCCGCGACGGGGTCTGATCGGACCGGCTCCCGTCGCGGGGTTTCGCCTGCCGGTCGCCCCATAATCGGGAAACCCCACACCATGGAGAACACGCATGTCCCCTGCTGACGCCTACGTTTCCGGCTCGCGCACCATCACCGCTCCGAGCAAGGCCGCGCCAGCCGACCAGCCCAGATGGAACAAGCAGAAGAACTCCTCGATGCCGACATTCCGGTATCGGCCGTTCGCCGAGGAGGTCGAGCCGATCACCCTGCCCGACCGCACCTGGCCGGACAAGATCATCGACCGCGCCCCCGGCTGGTGCGCCGTGGATTTGCGCGACGGCAACCAAGCACTGATCGATCCGATGAGCCCCGCGCGTAAGCGCCGCATGTTCGACCTGCTGGTGCGGATGGGCTACAAGGAGATCGAGGTCGGCTTCCCGTCGGCCAGCCAGACCGACTTCGACTTCGTCCGCGAGATCATCGAGGACGGCGCCATCCCGGACGACGTCACCATCCAGGTGCTGACGCAGTGCCGCCCCGAGCTGATCGAACGCACCTTCGAGGCCTGCGCGGGCGCGGGCAGCGTCATCGTGCACTTCTACAACTCCACCTCCATCCTGCAGCGGCGGGTGGTCTTCCGCGCCGAGCGCGACGCGGTCAAGAAGATCGCCACCGACGCCGCGAAGCTGTGCCTGGAGGTCGAGCAGCGCTACCCCGACACCAACTGGCGCTACGAGTACAGCCCGGAGTCCTACACCGGCACCGAGCTGGAGTACGCGCGCGAGGTCTGCGACGCGGTCTCCGAGATCATCGCGCCGACCCCCGAGAAGCCGCTGATCATCAACCTGCCCGCCACCGTCGAGATGGCGACGCCCAACGTCTACGCCGACTCCATCGAGTGGATGAGCCGCAACCTGGCCCGCCGCGACTCGATCGTGCTGTCCCTGCACCCGCACAACGACCGCGGCACCGCGGTCGCCGCGGCCGAGCTGGGCTACCAGGCCGGCGCCGACCGCATCGAGGGCTGCCTGTTCGGCAACGGTGAGCGCACCGGCAACGTCTGCCTGGTGACGCTGGGCATGAACATGTTCTCGCGCGGCGTCGACCCGCAGATCAACTTCTCCGACATCGACGAGATCCGCCGCACCGTGGAGTACTGCAACCAGCTGCCGGTGCACGAGCGCCACCCGTACGGCGGCGACCTGGTCTACACCGCGTTCTCCGGCAGCCACCAGGACGCCATCAACAAGGGCCTGGACGCGATGAAGGCCGCGGCCGACGCGCAGGACGCCGACGTGTCCGACATCGTGTGGGAGGTGCCCTACCTGCCGATCGACCCGAAGGACGTCGGCCGCACCTACGAGGCGGTCATCCGGGTCAACTCGCAGTCCGGCAAGGGCGGCGTCGCCTACATCATGAAGACCGATCACGGCCTGGTGCTGCCGCGGCGCCTGCAGATCGAGTTCTCCCAGGCGATCCAGCGGATCACCGACGGCGAGGGCGGCGAGGTCACGCCGAAGGAGATGTGGGACGTCTTCCACGAGGAGTACCTGGCGCCGGTCCGGCCGCTGGAGCGGATCCGGCAGAAGGTCACCGCGTCCGAGACCGACGGCGGGGTGGACTCCATCACCGCCGTGGTGAAGGTGGACGGCGTCGAGCAGGAGGTCAGCGGCAACGGCAACGGACCGCTCGCCGCGTTCGTCGACGCCATCGCGACCGTAGGCTACGACGTGCGGGTGCTGGACTACTCCGAGCACGCCATGTCGGCGGGCGACGACGCGCAGGCCGCCGCCTACGTGGAGGTCGCCATCGGCGACAAGGTGGTCTGGGGCGTCGGCATCGCCACCTCGATCACCACCGCTTCGCTGCGCGCGGTCGTCTCCGCGGTCAACCGCGCAAGCTGACGCGTCCGACGTGGCCGGGGTCTTCGTGCTCCGGCCACGTCATCAGTGCGTCGCCGCGTGACTGTAGGTCGTCGAATCGCCGCACGCGCCGGTTCGATCGACGCGCGCTCGGCGGCGTCGTCACCAGCGCCACTGGATGTAGCCGTTCAGGAAATCCAGCGAATACGTCTGGTGCTCAGTCCCGTCCGCGGTGACGATCGTCCACACCGCCGATTCGCAGTGCCGCACATCGGCATCCGACAGCCCGAGACGCGCCTGTTCGCGCGCGTATCCCGCGTCGTATTCGTCGTCCGTCAACAACTCGGCCTGCTCGCGCGACCATCGCTCCAGCGCACCCGCGCTATCGAATCTCTCGTAGTCGTCCGGGTTGTCCGCGTGCAGCTCGCCGGTGGCCCACGGCGTCTCGTAGCCGTAGCGGACGATCGTGGCGAAAGGTTTGCCGTCACAGCGCAGTAGCATCGGCGGCTCGAAGATCATTGCGCCAGGCTATGGCCGCTGCCCAGCCGGGCACAGCCTGCGCGCGGGTTTGCTCACCTGCTAGCGTTGGTTTGCACTCAAGCGCCGAGCTCTCTGCTCGAATCCCGAGCAGATGGGGGAACTGTGACAAACAACGACCACAATCCGACCTCTCCGCCCTGGTTGCAGAGTCCTTCGGTGGATACGGCCGCGGTCACCGCCGAACCCTCCGGATCGCAAGCGGCGCAGGACGAGACGAACGAGCCACCCGCCGAGGCGCCCGAAAAGGACGCCGTAGCAGCGGCCGAACCCGCCGAAGGCCAAGAGGCCGCACCGGGTGCTCGCGTACCGGCGCAGGCCGACGCCGCGCCGGAACAGGGACAGTTCACCGGTTATCCGCCCGCCGCGGGCCCCGGCGATCCGATCGGTTATCCGCCCGCGATGGGTCCCGGCGATCCGACCGGCGTGTACCCGCAGCCCGTCGCCCCGCCCGGCTACGGTCCCGCCGAGGGTTTCGCGCCGAACGGAGCCGCGGAGCCGTACGGTCCGTACAGCACCGGCCAGTTCATGCAGCAGCCCGGTCCCTACCAGGGCGGGCCGTATCAGCCGGGCCCCGAACAGCTTCCGCCGCCGCCCGGTCCCGAGCAGCAGGGCGCGCCCTACGGCGAGTACCGCCAGGAGATCGGACCGGACGGTCTGGTCCGTCGAGTTCCGCAGGAGAGCGGGCCGGAAGCCGGTGCGGCACAGGATCAACAGAGCGGCCCGATCTACAGCTGGGCGCCGCCGCCTCCGCCGGTCCAGCCGATGGCTCCGCCGCAGCCGATGTACCAGGAGCCGCCCGCGCCGATCGGCCAGCCGCCGCTCGGACTCACCGGTCCTGGCCAGACGCCGCCCGGGCTCACGGGTCCCGGGCAGACGCCGCCCGGGCTCACCGGTCCCGGCCAGCAGTGGCAGGGCGGACCGCCGCCGCAGCCGCAGCACCAGCCGTTCCAGCCGCAGCACGTGCCGCAGCCCGGTCAACCCGGCCACTCGGTCAACGACCTCAACCTGCTGAAGCGGGCCCGCCGGGCGCCGCGCAGCGGGTGGCGCCGCGCCGTCCACAAGGCTTCCGGCGGCATGATCAACCCGGGCGAATCCGCGGCCGACGTCGTCTACCGCGATCTCGTCGACCGGGTGAACCAGCCGGTGCGCGGTGACTACCGGATCGCGATCCTCTCGCTCAAGGGCGGCGTCGGCAAGACGACGACGACGGTCGGCCTCGGCTCCACCTTCTCCTCGCTGCGCGGCGACCGGGTCATCGCGATCGACGCCAACCCGGACCTCGGCACGCTGGCGCACCGGGTGCCGCGGCAGACCCGCTCCACCGTGCGAAACCTGCTGGAGGATCAGCAGATCTCCAGGTACTCGGATGTCCGCGCGCACACCTCGCAGGCCCCGAGCCGCCTGGAAGTGCTTGCCTCCGAACAGGATCCGGCCGTTTCCGAGGCGTTCAGCGAAGCCGATTACCGCAAGGCCATCGGCATCCTGCAGTCGTTCTACAACATCATCCTCACCGACTGCGGCACCGGCCTGATGCACTCGGCGATGTCCGGCGTGCTCGACATGGCAAGCTCGCTGGTGCTGGTCACCTCGCCCGCGATCGACGGCGCGCGCAGCGCCTCGGCCACGCTGGACTGGCTCGACCACCACGGCTACGGAAAGCTCGTCGAGCGCACCGTGGTGGTGGTCAACGCCTCGCGGCGCGGCGCCTCCACCGTCGACCTGGATCAGCTGCGCAAGCTGTTCCTGGACCGCACCCGCGCGGTGCAGGTGGTGCCCTTCGACGATCACCTCGCCGAGGGCGCCGAAATCGACCTGGAGCTCGTCAGCAAGCCGACCCGGCGGGCACTGCTGGAACTGGCCGCGATGGTCGCCGACGATTTCGGCTACATCGGCGCCCAGCAGTACCACCATCCTGGGCCGATGGGTCTGCGTTAGACGCACTGCGCGGCGCTGGTTCGGACGCTCGGCGCGCGTCGGCGTCTGATCGAAGGCGGCGACCGTGGATCCCGAGGACGAGCTGCGGTAGTCGAAAGTCGCGGCCCGGCAGTCGAACTGCCGGGCCGCCTTCGTTTCCGGCGACTTCCCACAGTGATGCGCCCGGTGCGGCCGAGAGCACGGCGGCGAGAGCACGCGGCTCTACGCGCGGACCAGCTACTCCGCGGTGGCCTGCTCCGCCGCGGCACTCCGCGATGACCTGCTCCGCCGCGGCACTCCGCGATGACCTGCTCCGCCGCGGCACTCCGCGGTGACCTGCTCCGCCGCGGCCCGGAACGCTGCCAGCACCCTGGGCGACCGCAGATCGAACCCCGCAGCGCCTGGCGTCCGTAGCCGCTACTTCGACCCGGTCGGCCGCAGACCAGAATGCCGCCGGTGGCGATCGCCGACCGCTACACCGGTGCGGACCACGCTGGCAGAGCGGCGACTTCGCGGCTGCTACTCCGCGGTGATTTGCTCCGCCGCGACACGAAAGGCCGCCAGCACCGTGGCGATCGCGGGCCGCTTCTCCGCGTGCGCGCGGGTGACCAGGTCGTAGTTGCGGGCGGCGCGTACGCCGGAGAGTCGTAGCACCGCGAGGTCGGGGTGGGCGACGGCGAAGCGCGGCATCAGCGCGACGCCGTAGCCGGACGCGACGAGCGTCTCGATGACGCGGAAATCGTTGAGCCGCTGTGCTATTCGCGGCTGCACTCCGGTCACGGTGGCGATCGATTCGAGCACGTCGTCGACCGGGAAGCCGCCGCGCACGCTGAGCCAGGTCTCCTCGGCGAGTTCGGCGGGGGCGACCGAGCGCTGCCCGGCCAGCCGGTGCGTCGGGGCGACGACCACGTCGATGGGTTCGCGCATGAGGAACCGCGAGGTGATGCGCGGTCCGGCCACCGAGCCGGAGCGCTCGTCGCGGTGAGTGAGGACGATGTCGTAGTCGGCGAGCAGGCGCGGCACACCGCTGGGCGGCACGTCTTCGTCGCGGGCGACCACATCGACATCGCTGCCCGCCAGCGCGGGCAACACCAGCGGCAGCAGCAGCGCCGCGCCCGACGGGAACAGCGCCACCCGCACCTGCCCGCGCGGCGAGCCGCGATAGTGCGCCATCTCCGCGACCGCCCGGTCCATGGCGGCGAGCACCTCGTCGGCGCGAACGACCAGCGCCTGCCCCGCGTCGGTGAGCCGGATGCGACGGCCGTCGGGTTCGAGCAATGCGACACCGGCCTCCTTGGCCAGCGTCTTGAGTTGCTGGGAGACCGCCGACGGCGTCATGGACAGCGCGTCGGCCACCGCGGAAATGGTTCCCCGGTCGGCGAATTCGCGCAGCACCCGCAGCCGATCCAGGGACATCGGCGGTCCCTGCGACTCGACCGGCACCGGCACGTCCTCTCGTAGATAGTGAAGCTCGACTACAATATCAGTACAAATTTATTCGATTGTGCTGATGGTTTCCGAGCTCGACCATGGTGAGCGTGACCAACCGCGACCGCCTGCTCGGCCTCACCGTCGTCCTGCTCTGGGGCCTGAACTTCATCGCCATCCGGGTCGGCCTCGACCACTTCCCGCCGCTGTTCTTCGCGGCCCTGCGTTTCGCGGTGCTCGCGGTGCCGGTGCTGCTGTTCGTGCCACGTCCGAACGTGCCGCTGCGCTGGCTCTTGTTGTACGGCACGGGTTTCGGGGTGCTGCAATTCGCGTTCCTGTTCACCGCGATGCGCGCGGGCATGCCGACCGGGCTCGCCTCGCTGGTGCTGCAATCCTCGGCGCCGTTCACGGTGGTGCTCGGCGCGCTGCTGCTGGGCGAGCGGCTGCGCCCGGTCCAGCTGGGCGGCTTGTTCGTCGCGGTGGCCGGGATCGTGGTGATCGGCGCCGACCGCGTGCACGTCGCGCCGCTGCTGCCGCTGCTGCTCACCCTGGCGGGCGGGCTCGGCTGGGCCTTCGGCAATATCGGCTCGCGGCTGGCCGCGGCTTCAGGAGCGGTCAACCCACTGCACCTGACCCTGTGGATGACGGTGGTGCCGCCGCTTCCACTGTTCGCCCTCTCCGCGCTCACCGAGGGCCCGGCGATCGGTTGGCACGCACTGGCCGACCTCGCGTCGCCGACCGGATGGCCCGCGCTGATCGGCCTCGCCTACATCGTCGCGCTGGGCACGGTCGCGGGCTCGGGGCTCTGGACGTTCCTGATGAGCCGCTATCCCGCGGGCGCGGTCGCGCCGCTCTCGCTGCTGGTCCCGGTCGTCGGCATCGCCGCGGCCTGGGCTTTCCTCGACGAGACGCCCACCGCGTGGCAGTTGCTCGGCGGCCTGATCGTGATCACGGGTGCGTTCGTCGCGACCACCGGTGGTCGGCGGCCGAGGGTTGTGAAGACCGCGGAACCAGCAGCGGCCGCCGAACCCGCGCTGCGCTGAGCAGCCGCCTGGAGTGCACGGTGCGAGGGCCGCGAAACCCTCCGAACCCGGCCGCCGAACCCACGCTGAGCGCCCGGCGAGTGCGAGTTCCGTGGGCCGGGAAGGCCGCCGAACCAGAACGGCTCTGCGAACCCGGCTGCGATGCGGACCCCTCTCTAGTGCGAGTTTGCGAATTGCGAGTTTCGGGAAGTAGCTCGCGCCGCGCGAGGTCGGCGGTACTCTCGGGGCGCTGAACTCGCCGCGGCCGAGGTTCGTCACCGGCCGCGAGCCAGCGGCGGCAGGGGTGGGTGGGATGGCCCCGAGCAGGCGCTTTACAGTGGGTGCGGCGGTGAAGGTAGGGAACCGAAGGCTAGGCAGCAGAGTCGCGCATGGCAGAACAGCGGTGGGCCGTCTCGCGAAGATCGATGATTCGCGGCACGGCGGCAATGGGGGTCGCGTCGGCGGGGGTTCACACGGCCGGTGCGCTGAGACCGGGGCGCGCGTCGGGCGCACCCGACGGCAGACGGGTGGTGGTGCTCGGCGGCGGGGTCGCGGGACTCACCGCGGCGCACGAACTGGCCGAACGCGGATTCCAGGTCACCGTCTACGAGAGGCGGGCGCTCGGCGGCAAGGCGCGCAGCATTCCGGTGCCGGGCAGCGGATCCGGCGGACGTCCCGATCTGCCGGGTGAACACGGCTTCCGTTTCTTTCCCGGCTTCTACCAGCACATTCCGGACACGATGCGGCGAATCCCGTTCGCGGGCAACGCCGAAGGAGTCTGGAACAACCTGATCGCGATACCCGAGGCGCGCATGTCCCGCCGCGACGGCGACGACTTCCAGATCCCGCTCGGCTTCCGCGCCCGACCGAATCCGCGACCGGAGGACTTCCGCGAGACCGTCGGCGCCGCCATCGCGACGGCACTGAAAATGCCCGCCGCGGAAGGACTTTTCTTCGCCAACCGGCTGCTCGTGTTCAACACCAGTTGCGACGCCCGCCGCTACGGCCAGTGGGAGCACATGGCCTGGCGCGATTTCGTCGGCGCGCACCACCGTTCGCACGAATTCCGCGCGCTGATCTCGCGCACGCTGACCAGCATCATGGTCGCCGCCAAGGACAACCTCGCCAGCGTGCGCACTATCGGCAACATGGGCGAGCAGTTCCTCGGCAACCCGTTCGAGGTCGGCAACGACGGCGCGCTGGACCGGGTGCTGAACGGCCCGACCAACGCGGCGTGGATCGATCCGTGGACGGCGCGGCTGCGTGAGCTCGGCGTCGAGTTCGCGCTGGGCGCGGAGGTGCGCGGTTTGGAGGTGCGGAACCGGCGCATCAGCGGCGCTCGCATCGTCGACGGCAACGGCAGCCGCACGGTCGAGGCCGATTACTTCGTGGTGGCGCTGGCCGCCGAACAGGCCCGCGCGCTGTGGTCGCCCGACGTGCTCGAGGTGCGCCCCGAGCTGGCCGCGATGGACCGGCTGTTCGTGGACTGGATGACCGGCATCCAGTTCTACCTGCGCAGACCGGCCGAGATCTCCAGGGGCCACACCGCCTACATCGACGCGCCGTGGTCGCTCACCTCGATCAGCCAGAACCAGCTGTGGACGCGCAAGCTCGCCGAATTCGGTGACGGCACTGTGCAGGACTGCCTTTCGGTCGACATCTCCGACTGGAACACCCCGGGCATCCTGTACGGCAAGACCGCCAAGGAGTGCACGCACCAGGAGATCGCGCGCGAGGTGTGGGCGCAGTTGCAGGCCCACCTCAACGATCGTGGCGAGGAACTGCGCGACGCCGACCTGCATTCCTGGTTCCTCGATCCCGCGATCGTCTGGCAGTCCGAACAGCGCCGCAACACCAACGCCGACCCGCTGCTGATCAACACCGCCGGGTCGTGGGAGCTCCGCCCCGAACCGCACGGCGATCTCGAAAACCTGTTCCTCGCGGGCGATTACGTGCGCACCAACGTCGACCTGGCCACCATGGAGGGCGCCAACGAGTCGGCGCGGGCCGCGGTGAACGCGCTGCTCGACGTCGCGGGTTCGGACGCGCCGCGCTGCCGGATGTACACGCTGTACCGCGCGACCGAGCTGGAACCGTTGCGGCGCATGGACGCCGATCGGTACGCGGCGGGTCTGCCGAACCTATTCGACTGAAGCGGGTGTACCTGCCCAGCAGTGGTTCTCCGTATCAATGCCTGACAACGGGAAAACACACGCCAGCTGCGCGCCGTCTCCGCACAAGTACACCTGTCGGCGGGTGTACCTGCCCGACAGTGGTTCTCCGGGTCAATGCCTGACAACGGGAAAACACACACCTGCTGTGCGCCGTCTCCGCACAGGCACACCTGCCAAGGCGGGGGCAGGTGTACCTGCCCAACAGTGGTTCTCCGTATCAACGCCTGACAACGGGAAAACACACACCTGCTGCGCGCCGTCGCCACACAAGTACACCTGCCAAGGCGGGGCGTGTGTACTGCCCAAGGGTGCGCTTGTGCGGAGACGGCGCACAAGCAGACCCTGTCTTCCGTTGCCAGGCACTCACATTGAGACCCACCCTCTGTGCAGGTACCCCCATGTTTGATCGCGCGGGCCGTCGCCGCGGTGCTTCAATCGAAGTATGGGCGAGACCACGAAGATCACCGACCCCGACGACCTGCGTGCGCTGCTCGGTGCGGTGATGCCGCGCGCGGCGACCAAGGAGCGCGTCGCACTGCACCAGCGCGATCGTGAGTGGATCGCCAGCTCCCCGTTCCTGGTGATGAGCACCTGCGACGCCGACGGCAACTGCGACGCCTCGCCCAAGGGCGACCCGGCGGGTTTCGTGAAAGTGCTCGATGATCGCACCATCGCCATCCCCGAGCGCCCGGGCAACCGCAGGGCCGACGGCTACCTCAACATCCTCGCCAACCCGCACGTGGGCCTGCTCTTCCTGATCCCAGGCCGCCGCGACACCCTCCGCGTCAACGGCCGGGCCCGCCTGGTCAGCGACGCCGCCTACTTCGACGACATGGTGGTCAAGGGCCACCGCCCGATCCTCGCCGTCGAGGTCGCCGTCGAACAGATCTTCTTCCACTGCGCCAAGGCGTTCCTCCGCAGCCACCTGTGGGAGCCGGAGCAGTGGCCCGCCGACACCCTCCCCAGCACCGCCTGCCTGGTCAAGGACGTAGACCCGAACATCAAGGAGACGGTAGACGACCTAGAGCACTACTACTCCCCAGAAAACTACGCCGCAAAACTGTACCGCGACTGACTCCCGTAGCAGCGGGCTCCCACACGCCCCGTGTACGCGTCACATAGCCACCGCCTATGTGAGGAGTGCACAGACTGTGTGGCCACCACCCCTACCTCGGTGCGACAGCCGCAACTGGCCCGGCGCGCCGTGACCCCGACCTCACCGACCACGCTGTCGCGGCGCACCCCGAACCCCGCACATAGACTCTCGGCGTGGCGAAGATATCGATGCGTGGGCGGATCGCCCTGCGGGCCGCGGCGGCAGCGTCGTGGGCCTCGCAGAAGGCGGGACGCGGCAAGGGTTCGATGATCGGCGGCCTGATCGCGCTGAAGATCGACCCGACGATCATGGACCAGCTCGGACGTGGCAGGCGGACGGTGCTGGTCACCGGCACCAACGGCAAGTCGACGACGACGCGGATGACCACCGCCGCGCTGAGCACCCTCGGTCAGGTCGCCACGCAGGCCGACGGCGCCAATATGGACGCGGGCATCGTCGCCGCGCTGAGCACGCACCAGGGTGTGCCGCTGGCCGCCATCGAGGTGGACGAACTGCATCTGCCGCACGTCAGCGACTCGCTGAACCCGGCCGCCGTGGTGCTGCTGAACCTCAGCCGCGACCAGCTGGACCGGGTCGGCGAGATCAACATGATCGAGCGCAAGCTGCGCGCCGGTCTCGCCCGTCACCCCGACACCGTGGTGATCGCCAACTGCGACGACGTGCTGGTCACCTCGATCGCCTACGACCACCCGAACGTGGTGTGGGTCGCCGCGGGCGGCGGCTGGGCGATGGACGCGACGAGCTGTCCGCGCTCCGGCGAGCCGATCGTCTGGGAGGGCGAGCACTGGCGCAGCACCGGTACGGATTTCCAACGGCCGCAACCGGATTGGCACCTGGAGGGGAACGACCTCGTCGGCCCCGACGGCGAACGCCACCTGCTCGAGCTGGCGCTGCCCGGCCGGGCCAACCGGGGTAACGCCGCGCAGGCGGTCGCCGCCGCGGTCGCGCTGGGCGCCGAAACGGCCAAGGCCGTCGTCGCCGCGGGTACGGTGCGCGAGATCGCGGGCCGCTACCGGACCGTGCAGGTCGGCGAGCACGCCGCGCGGCTGCTGCTCGCGAAGAACCCGGCGGGCTGGCAGGAAGCCCTGTCGATGATCGAGCCGAGCGCGGCCGGGCTGGTGATCGCGGTGAACGGGCAGGTGCCCGACGGCGAGGACCTCTCCTGGCTGTGGGACGTGCGCTTCGAGCACTTCGAGGGCGTGCAGGTCGTCGCCTCCGGCGAGCGCGCCACCGATCTCGCGGTCCGCCTCACGTACGCGGGCGTCGAGCACACCACCGTCCCGGATCCCTTGCGCGCCATCGCTTCCTGTCCGCCCGGGCAGGTCGAGGTGCTCGCCAACTACACCGCGTTCCGCGACCTCAACCGCGACTTGGAGAATCATGGGTGACTCGACGGTACGGATCGGCCTCGTACTGCCCGATGTGATGGGCACCTACGGCGACGGCGGCAACGCGCTCGTGCTGCGCCAGCGGCTGCGCATGCGCGGCTACGACGCCGAGATCGTGGAAATCACACTGCCCGAACCGGTTCCGAACTCGCTGGACATCTACACCCTCGGCGGCGCGGAGGACTCCGCGCAGCGGCTGGCCACCCGGCACCTGCAGCGCTACCCCGGCCTGCAGGAGGCGGCCGCGAAAGGCGCTCCGGTGCTTGCCATCTGCGCGGCGATCCAGGTGCTCGGCAACTGGTACGAGACCTCCTCGGGCGAGCGCGTGGACGGCGTCGGGCTCATCGACGTCACCACCTCGCCCCAGGCCAAGCGTGCCATCGGCGAAGTGACCACCAGTCCCATGCTCGACGGCCTCACCGCCCCGCTCACCGGCTTCGAGAACCACCGTGGTGGAACGAAACTCGGCCTCGAAGCGACCGGCCTCGCGCGCGTCACCCGCGGCGTCGGCAACGGCGTCGGCGACGGACTCGAGGGCGTCGTCCAGGGCTCGGTCATCGGCACCTACATGCACGGCCCGGCCCTCGCCCGCAACCCCGAACTCGCCGACCTCCTCCTCACCCGAGCCCTCGGCGTCGACACCCTCGAACCACTGCACCTCCCCGAGGTCGACCAACTACGCCGCGAACGCCTCCGCGCCTGAGAGCAGCCTTTTCGCGCGGAGTCGCTGGTGACCTCGAGAAGGGGCCGAGCCGAAGGTTGTCGCGAATTGGGTATTCACACTTCGAGCGGAGCGACGTCGACCGAGACGGTGATCGAGCTCTCCTTGGCCTCGGTGTAGATGATGCCGCGCAGTGGCGGCACATCGGCGTAGTCGCGTCCCCACGCCGCGACCACGTAGCGCTCGTCGGCGAGCTGGTCGTTGGTGGGGTCGAAGCCGATCCAGCGGCCCGCGCGTTCGGACGGGTTCCGGCCGGGGACCCACACCGCCGCCCAGGCGTGGGTGGCGTCGGCGCCGATCATGCGCTCCTTGCCCGGCGGCGGGTCCGTGGCGAGGTAACCGGAGACGTATCGCGCGGCGAGCCCGTGCGACCGCAGGCAGGCCGCGGCGATCCTGGCGAAATCCTGGCAGACGCCCGCGCGCGCGAAGAACACGTCGGAGACTCTGGTCGAGACGGTCGTCGAACCCGACCAGTAGGTGAAATCGGTGTAGATGCGGGTGGTCAGATCGGTCACCGCGGCGAGCAGTGGCCGCCCCGGAGTGAGCGAGCGCGCCGCGTAAGCGGTGATCTCCTCGGTGATCTCCGGCGGGTGCAGGTCGAGGGTGAACTCCACGGCCAGCGGGCCGTTCGCATGACTGGGCCGCGCGGACTCCCACGGCAGCCGGGCCGGATCGTCCGTCAGCTCGGCGGGCGGGTCGACCTCGACCGTCGACTCCGCGCTGACGACCAGTTCCCAATGTTCGGCCGTGACGTGGAAGTAGTGCGTGGTGTTGCCGTACACATCGGTGCCGATGGACCGGTCCGACGGCGCCGGGTCGACGTGCACCTCGTGCGCGAGCACCCGCTGACCGGGGAACTCGCGCGGGGTCAGATAGGCGCGCCCGTAGGAGCTGGTGACCTCCTCGGAGTAGGAATAGGTGGTGCGATGGGCTACCCGATACCGCCGCGTCGCGCCGTCGCCGCCGATCATCCGACCACCCGCGTGCTGCCCCACAGCGGCTGAATGCCCACCGGCAGCGAGAGTTTCGTCGTCTCGAAGGATTCCGCCACCTTGCGCAGCCGCAGGTGCACACCGTCGAGCAGTTCGGCCAACTCGGTGCGCCTTCCGTTCTCGTCGGTGACGTTCAGGTCGTCCGGATCCACGCGGCGCAGCATGCGCTGCGCGTCGGCCAGCAACCGTTGCGGCCGTGAGGATCCCGAGGCGCCGGGTAGCGCGGCGAAGTTCGCGTCGAGTCGTTCGAGCTGGTAGGCCAGCGATCGCGGGTTGCCCCTGTCGAACAGCAGCAATCCGGCGACCGCCGAGATCCGCACCGAATCCCGGTGTCGCCGACGGTAACTCACCGACGATTCGGCCGCCTGCAACACCGCTTCGGTGACCACCAGCTCGGCTTCCGCCGGATAGGTCTCGGTCAGCGCCGACGAGAGCAGCGCCGTCACAGCCAGCCCGCGCTCGATGCGCTTGCCGATATCCATGACGCACCAACCGATGTCGCGCACCAATGACTCGGCCTCGATGCCGGACAGCGAGAGCAGGGCGGCCAGCGTCAGCGAATGCACCGCCGAGAGCGCCGTCTCGTCGCCGTCGCTCTCGCGATACTCGGCCAGCGCCCGGTCCACCGAGCCGAGGATCATCCAGGTGTCGTGCGAGAGCTGGTCGCGCACGGCGCGCGCCGAGGAGCCGTACCGGTCGATCGCGTAGGCCAGCGATCCGGGCAGCTCCCTATCGATGGTCAACGCTTCGAGATAGTCGTGCCCCTCGCGGGACGCACCCGCCACCGCGGCCACCCCACCGTTGCCCTCCGATGCGCTCGCGGCTGTGAATCCGTCTGCCGCGCCGCCCAACTCGGACTCCGCACCGCCCGACCCCATCTCGCCACCCGACGCGGGCTCGGCGCCACCCGCCTCCCGCTGCTTCCCACCGCCCGACTCGGCCTGTGCACCACCCGGCCCCAGTCCGCCACCGAAGGCTCGGGATTCCCCTCCGCGAGGCTCGGGCTTCGCACCGCCCCGCCCCAGCTTCCCGCCGCCGAGCCCAGGCTTCCCGCCGCCCGATCCGAGATCTCCACGGCCCGACTCGGCCTCCGCGCCGCCCAACCCCAGTCCACGACCGAAAGCTTCGGGTTCCCCGCCACCTGACCCCGGCTCACCACTGCCAGGCCTGGGCTTGCGATCGTCCGAGCCCTGATCCTCGCGGCCCGACTCGGCCTCCCTGCCACCCAACCCCGGTCCACCACCGAGGGCTTGGGGTTCTCCTTCACCCGACTCCGGCTCCCCACCAGTCGACGCGGCCTCCGGCGCACCGCCACCCGACCCCGGCTCCCCACTGCCAGGCCCGAGCTTGCGACCGTCCGAGCCCTGATCCTCGCGGCCCGACTCGGCCTCCCTGCCACCCAACCGCACTCCCCCGTCGAGGGCTTGGGGTTCTCCTCCGCCCGACTCCGGCTCCCCACCAGCCGACGCGGCCTCCGGCGCACCACCACCCGACCCCGGCTCCCCGCCGCGCGACTCCAGCTTCGCGCCGCCGTCCCCGATCACCGCGTCCGGCGCGGCCGTGCAGGTCGTCGCGGCCAACGCCGCCATCAGGACCGGCAGCGCCTCCGCGCCCTCCAACCACGGTCGGTAGCGATAGTCCTGGTAGCGGTCGTGCGTGGCGATCAGCAGGCGGACCGCCGCCTCCGCGCGCTCGCAGTATCGGCCCATCCAGAACATGTCGGTGAGCACGCGCGGCGAGCTGATCTCCTCGACGATCGGCGCGACCCGCCGCTCACGCTCCTCGCGCGGCGCTTCGGCGCCGACCGCGGTCGTCGTGGCGGGCGCGGCCCGCACCCAGACGTCCTTGGCCGCGATCTTGATCACCGCCCGGTCCGGCTGGGTGCGCTGACGCAGCTGACCGAGGCCGCCCGCCATCGCCGTGTAACCGCCGCGGCGGGCCAGCGAGAACAGCCGCATGCCCACCGGCGCCGCGGCCAGACCGCCGTACCCGTGCACGGCCGGGGCCACCGAGAACTGGGCCGGTTCCTGGCCGACCCACTTCCAGCCGTCCGCCTCGATGCGCCGCCGCAGCTCCTCGCGCATCGTCGCCGACAGATCCGGCCCGAACAGCGTGGCCCCGTCCACCGTCGAACGGATGATCAGTTGGTCCAACTCGGCGAGCAGATGCGAACGCTCGCTCGCGTCACCGCCCCAGTACGCGGGCGCGCTGTCCAGCAGCAGTTCCTCGCCGAGCAGCGCGCGGGAGATCCGCGGCAGGAAGCCCGCGAGCGCCGGATTCTCCAGCAACCCGCTGCCCAGCGTGTTCACCACGGTGACCGCGCCGCGGCGCAACACCTCGACCAGCCCCACCACCCCGAGATGCGAATCCGGCCGCAGATCGAGCGGATCGGAGAACTCCGCGTCCACCCGGCGCAGCACGACGTCCACCCGCTTGAGAGTGCCGAGCGAGCGCATCCACAGCGCGCCGTCGCGCACCACCAGGTCGGCGCTCTCGACCAGCGGGAAACCCAGCGTCGAGGCGAGATACGCCTGATCGAAGGCGGTTTCGGAATGCACGCCCGGGCTCAGCACCACCACGACGGGATTGTCCTCGGCCACCGGCGCCGCCTCGATCAGCAAGAGCCGCATCGCCCTGGCGAACGGGGTGAGCGGGCGCGGGCTGGAGTGCTCGAAGGCCTCCGGGATCGCGGTCGAGACGACGCGGCGGTCGGCCAGCGCGTAACCGGCCCCCGAGGGGGCCTGTGCCCAGTCGGCGATGGCGCGGAACTCGCCGTCGCTCCAGCGGCTGATGTCGCAGGCGTGCAGGAACAGCTGGTGGCGTCCGGGGATCGTGATGCCGTGCGCGGCACGCACGTAACCCACGTTGCCGAACACGAGCTCAGGCGGCAGCAGCCCGGACGTGATGGTGCGGCGCGAGCCGTAGATGTCGGTGAGCACTTCGTCCAGCACCCGCGAGCGCTGCACGAGGCCCGCCTCCAGCCGGGTCCAGTCGTCGGCGGAGACCAGCAGCGGGATCGGATCGAGTCGCCACGGCGTCGGGATCGCGGCCTCGCCCGCGCGCATCACCTCGGTGTAGGTGATGCCGTCGTCATCGATCAGCCTGCGCACCCTGGTGTCCAGCCTGCCGAGCCCGGCCGGGCCGATCTCGACGAAGTCGGCCGAGAGTTCCGACCACATCTGCCGCACGACGCCGTCGGTGTCCACCAGCTCGTCGTAGTAGCCGCCGGTCGGCCTGCCGACCTCGTCGTAGGCGCCGGTGTGGCCGCCCTCGGCCCGGTAGCGGGCGAGCTGCTCGGCGATCTGCGCGCGCACGTCGGCGGCCGTCGCCGCCGGGGGCACCGCATCGGCGACCATGCCGACCTCACCTCCGCTGTCAGACGTTTCGCCATGACGAACGTGCGTCCGGCCCGTGCCGCACCGGTCGCCGGTCGGGTCCGTAGGGGACGCGGTCCGGCGTAGCTCCAGCTTGCCGGGTGCGCCGACGTCGGTCGACCGTGCTGCCATCTTCGCACGCGAATCCGCGGGATCGCCCCGAGTCGCGGTAGGTCCACCCGCCCTGACACGGCGATCGTGACCCGGTCGCACCGCCCCCGCCATGACGTCCGGGCCTGGCGCGCAACATCTTCGGCGGCGATCCCACCCCGCGCAGGTCACCGACACGCCCACCCGGCCTCCCACCGTCGTCCGGACTCGAGTGCTAAGACCGAATCACCAACCGATCTCGTCAGGAGGTCCCATGCGCGCGACCTGCCCAGCCTGCGAATCCGCGGTAGACCACTGCCACGGCACCCTCATCGTCCACGCCACCCGCGTCCCCGAATGCACCGACGACGACTGCGTAGCCTTCGAGCACGCCCGCCACACCTTCATCGTCGACTGCGCCGACGTAGCGGGCGGCTGCGCCTGCACAACGGACTCGACCCCCACCCGCCGCCAAGCCTGACCGCCCCTGGATCAATCGATTCCGTCGTCCAGGTCCTGCCAGGTGGCATAGGTATCGAAAGGCACTACGGTCTCGATGGCCGCGGAGCTGCTCCCAGACACGGCTCGGCCGATTCACGTTTGGCTCGGCCCTCCAGCAGCGCGCGTTCGATGTTGCGCGCGATCGCGTTGTGATTGGGTGAGGCCGACTCGCGGTGAACGATCATCCCGTCCTTGATCTCGACGTCGCGCGACATCTCCTCGGGCATGGCCAGGTAGTCGTCCATGTCTACCGGCGAGATGTAGGTCTTCGGCGAAGACCAGTCGAACAGTTCCGACATGCGACCGTCCTTCAGGCTGGTAGTCGCAGGAATCGTAGGTCAGTCCGTACGTCCCGGCCCGTGGCGGGCGGAGAGCCGGTAGGTAGCTCCCCGTACGCTGGCCGGGTGAACTACGACCACGTGTTGTTGCCGTCCGGTGTCGCTGCGAACCTGGCCGAGGTGGAGGCGTATCTGGTCGGGCAGCAGGGGGTGGACGAGGCCGAGGTGGTCGCCGAGATGGCGGCCGAGATCAACGAGGCGAATCTGGAGCTGCCGGAGGAGGACAGCTTTCTCAGCGGTGAGTCGGTGGGCGGGGCGGCGAACGGGTCGGTGCTGCACGTGGCGTGCCCGTACGACGCGATCGGCTACGTGCGGCAGCTGCTGTTCGATATCGCGACGCCGCGCGACTACGCGATCTACGATCCGCAGCTGGCCTGGCTGATCGACCCTGCGGGGCACGTGCCGGTCACCGTCACCCACGGCGGCGCCGGCGCGTTCCCGTACCTCACCAAAACCCTTGTGGACCAGTGGATTCCGGAGCTCGCGCCGCCGAATCCCTACCTGATCGTGGAGCGGGGCGACCACGACTACATCCAGACCTACCGGGGCAAGCCCGGCGAGTACACCGTCGAATACCGCGACGGCGGTCCGGAACGACACTACGGCGCCACCCTCGCGGACCCCGCCGCGGTCGCCAACCTGATCTGGGCCTGGACAACCGGCGAACGGGAGGAGCTGGCGCGGATCCCGTGGACCCGCGTGGAGTTCTGACTCCTACTGGTTCTGCACGGCGAGCCGCCCGGCGAGCGCCACGAACGAGGCGCCGAACACCCGCCGCATCCACGTCACCACGACCGGCCGCGCGATGACGTACGTGCGCACCGCCGCCGCGCACGCGCCGTATCCCGCGAACACCACGAAGGTGGCCAGCATGAAGATCCCGCTCAGCTCGAGCATGCGGGCCAGCGCGTTCGGCGCGCCCGCGGGCACGAACTGGGGCAGGAACGCGAAGAAGAAGATGGTCAGCTTCGGGTTCAGGATGTTGAGCAGCACCGCCGAGGTGATCACCTGGCGAGCTCGCGGCGCGGCCCGTTCCGTTCCGGCGTCCGGGATGGCGAGAGCGCCCTTGTCCCGCAAGGTGTTCCACGCCATGTAGAGCAGGTAGGCGACGCCGAGGTACTTCAGCGTCTGGAAGGCGACGGCGCTGGTGTTCAACAGCGCGGCGAGACCGGTCACCGCCGCGATCATGTGCGGGATGATGCCGAGGGTGCAGCCGAAGGCCGCGACGACGCTGGCGCGCACGCCGCGCGAGAGTCCGGCCGCGAGGGTGAACAGGACGCCGGTACCGGGCGTGGCGACGATGACGAGCGTCGTCAGCAGAAACTCGATGCTCATCCCCCGCACAGTAATCAGAGTGCGCGGCCGGGCGAAAGCCCTTTCGCGGACCACGCACCGCCGGAGCCGAATGCGGAGGTACGCCCAAAGGGCGCAGCCGGACCGCACACAAGCATCACTCTTACAGCGCGCGCCTGCCGGAAAGCGCTCGCCCGAGGGTCAATTCGTCGGCGAACTCCAGATCGCCGCCCATCGGCAGGCCGGAGGCCAACCGCGTCACCGCGAGCCCCGGGAAATCGCGCAGCATCCGCACCAGGTAGGTGGCCGTCGCCTCACCCTCGGTGTTCGGGTCGGTCGCGATGATCACCTCGCTGACGTCGACGCCGTCCTCTTGATTGCCGATGCGCGTCAACAGTTCCCGTATCCGCAGCTGATCCGGCCCGATGCCGCTGAGCGGATCGAGCGCACCGCCGAGCACGTGGTAGCGGCCACGGAACTCACGGGTGCGCTCGATCGCCTGGACGTCCTTGGGCTCCTCGACCACGCAGATCATGCTGCGGTCGCGGCGCGGGTCGGCGCAGATCCGGCACAGCTCGCCGTCGGAGACGGTGCCGCACACCACGCAGAACTGCACGCCGTCGCGCACCTTCTGCAGCGCGGCCTGCAACCGGTCGATCTCCGGCGGCTCCACCTGGAGCAGGTGAAACGCGATGCGCTGCGCGCTCTTCGGACCGACGCCGGGCAGTTTGCCCAGCTCGTCGATCAGATCCTGTACCGGACCCTCGTACAACCGTCCCGTCCTCGATCAGAAATCCGGCAGCCCGGGCAGCGAACCGCCGCCGAGTCCGCCGGAGAGCGGGCCGAGGCGCTCGGCCGCCAGCCGCTGCGCGTTGCTCATCGCGTCGTTGACCGCACCGATCACCAGATCCTGCAGGCTCTCGACGTCCTCGGGGTCGACCACCTTCGGGTCGATGGTCAGCGAGACCACCTCGCCCGTCGCCTTGATCCGCACCTGGACGAGACCGCCGCCGGCCTGTCCGTCCACCTCGGAGGCCGCGATCTCGGCCTGTGCTTCCATCACCGCCTGCTGCATCTGCTGTGCCTGGGCGAGTAACTGCTGCATGTCGAACTGACCACCGGGCTGCACTGCTCGTCCTCTCTCAGGGGAGATTGTCACGGTTCAGACTAGTCCTCCCGGATATACCCAGACAGTCAACCCCGACCCACCTAACCTGGACCTGGGTCGGTTACCGGTTCGGTGAATTCTGGAGACAGTAATGAACACAAGCCGAGTACTCCTCGTGGGCGCCCTGGCACTTTCGGTGCTCTGCGCTCCGGCGGCCACCGCGGATTCCGATGTGCAGCCTGCGGATTCCGACGTCGTCCCCGCGGCGTCCGACTACGGCGGCGGGTGCGTGCTGTATCCCGACGACAAGGCGGCCACCCTGGATTCGCTGCGGCTGCGCTGCTCGCCCGAGCAGCAGGACGCGATCTTCCACGACGCGCCGCAAGGCGCGGTCCCGATGGGCGTCAAGGACGGCTGGGTGATCCGGCCGAACTACGCCCAGGGCATCACAACCGGTCTGTGGCTCGGCAAGAACTTCTACACCGGTCCCGACGGCGGCTGGCTGCTGAATCGTCTGACCAGATGGGACATGGAGGGCTGGAAGGCCGACGTGTACCGCGCGCCCGCGTTGCTGGACGGCCGCCCGGCTTGGGCGCTGGACTACGCCCCGTCGCCGACGCCGCCCGTCTACGACGAGATCCGCGAGGTGACCCCCGGCGTGTGGTTCGGCTACTCGTGGTGGCGCGGCGCGGTGCAGAACACCCTGCTGTTGACCTTCGCATTGGCGTGAGCGAACGGAGTGAGCGAACCATGTGCCAGCCTGCCTCCGGCATCCGCAGCCGAGCGTCAGCGAGGCGGGGGCGTGACAGGGTCGCTTGACTCTCCAGTCGCTGGAGGGTGTTCGCTGAACGCATGACCGCGACCGTCTCGATCGGTGAGTTCGCCAGGCTGACCTACCTCAGCGTCAAAACGCTGCGGTACTACCACGACATCGAACTGCTCGAGCCGGTCGAGGTGGACCCGGCCTCGGGTTATCGGCGCTACTCGACCGAGCAGGTGGCGCAGGCCCATCTGATCCGGCGGCTGCGCCGCCTCGACATGCCGCTGCCCGAGATCAAGTCCGTACTCGCCGCGCCGGACGTCACCTCCAGGGACAGCGCGCTGCGTGCGCATCTGGAACGCATGGAGGCGGAATTGCAGCGGACCCGGGCGGTGGTGGCGTCGCTGCGTTCGCTGCTGACCGAGCCCGCGCCGATCGCGGTGATTTACCGCTCGATCCCGGCGTTTCCGGCGCTGGCCCTCGTCGACTTCGTCGAGCGCGACGGTATCGATTCCTGGTGCGGCGGTGCGTTCACGCTGCTCTACGAGACCTTGGCCGCGGCGGGCGTCGAGCCCGCGGGAGTCAGCGGCGCCACCTACTCGCCGGAGTTCTTCGAGAACGACGCGGGCGAGGTGGTGGCCTTCGTGCCGATCCCGTCCCGCGACGCCATCGAGCCTCCCGCGGGACTCGTGGTCGTCGAACTGCCCGCACGTCGCTTCGCCATCGCCGTTCACAGCGGCGCCTTCGAGGACTTCGACCGCACCTACGGAGCGCTGGGCAGCCACGTCGCCGAACACGACACCGCCCTGACGGAGCCGGTGCGCGAGCTCTACCTGGTGGCCCCGAACGACACCGACGACCCGAACGAATACCGGACCGAAGTCTGCTGGCCCATCGGCGGGCTCCGAGAAAAGGAGTGAACGACCATGACGTTGTCCATCGCCCACGTCACCTTCGACTGCGAGAACGCCGCGGCGCTCGCCGGATTCTGGGCGGAGCTGCTCGATCAGCGCGTCGACGAAGGAGCCAGTGAGTTCTTCGCGACGGTGGGACGGGAGTCCGGACTCGCGCCGGTGCTGATGTTCATCAAAGTGCCCGACAAGACGCCGGGCAAGAACGTAGCGCACCTGGACCTGCACGCGGCCGATTGGCGCGAGCACATCGAGCGCGCCATCACCTTGGGCGCCAAGCACATCGGCGATTTCGAGGAGTACGGCGGTCAGTGGACCACACTGGCCGACCCGGAGGGCAACCTCTTCGACATCGGCAAGGCTTGATCGTCGGCCAAGTCCGCACACGACAGCGCGGCCGGACCCCTTCGGGTGTCCGGCCGCGCCGCTACTCGATTCGCTTCGCGCTCAGGCCAGTTCGCGCTTCAAGTTCTCCAGCACCTCGGCCTGGATCTTCTTCAGGCCCAGCGGCGCGAAGATGCCCTCGAAGATGCCGGAGATGCCGCCCGCGCCCTTCCACGTGGTGCGCAGCGTGACCTGGGCGCCAGCGCCCTCCGGCGTCACGGTCCAGGTGTTCACCATGGTGGAGTTCGAATCACGCTCGGTGACAATCGAATCCGCCACCGAGACGACGGCGTGCACGTTGCGCGTGCGCTTCTCGGTGGCCTGCAGGGTCCACTCGGCGACGGTGCCCGCGCCCTTGCCGCCCTCGACCACCTTGTAGTCGCGGTAGTGCGGCGAGAGAATGCGCGGACGCACCGTCTCGTAGTCGGCGATGGCCTCGAGCGCGCGCTTCGGATCCGCGTCGACGGTGATCGAACTGCTGGCGCTGACCTGTCCCACAATGAGCTCCTTGTCCGGATGCGGTGTCTCGACCGCCCCCTATCCTGCCCTGCGCCCGCGCGTGCGTGGCGTCCAGGCTCACGTTGTCCCACCGCGTGTTCGGCCGGGCCCCTGCCACGTCGAACACCGGGTATTCCCGATGCAACATTCCCGTGACATTTCTCCCGGCTCGAGCATTTCTCGGTGGTCGAAGATCACGGTGCGTACTAGCGTCGAGGGGTGGCAGTGAGTCTGTTGGGGAAGGCCGGTCACAGTCCGGCCGCACGCGAATCAGGGTTTGCCGCGCACCGAGCGGGTGTGGATCGCCTTCTGGCGAGTTACCGCGCCATACCCGCGGACGCCAACGTGCGGCTGGCGAAGAAGACGTCCAATCTGTTCCGGGCCAGGGCCAAGAACACCGCACCCGGCCTGGACGTTTCGGGTCTCACCAAGGTCGTCGCGGTGGATGCCGACGCGCGGACCGCCGACGTGGCGGGCATGACCACCTACGAGGACCTGGTGGCCGCGACCCTGCCGTACGGGCTGGCGCCGCTGGTGGTTCCGCAGCTCAAGACGATCACCCTCGGCGGCGCGGTGACCGGCCTCGGCATCGAGTCCACCTCGTTCCGCAACGGCCTCCCGCACGAGTCGGTGCTGGAGATGGACGTGCTGACCGGAGCGGGCGAACTGATCACCGCCCGGCCGGAGGGCGAGCACGCGGAGCTGTTCCGCGGGTTTCCCAATTCCTACGGCACGCTGGGATACACCGTCCGGCTGAAGATCGAGCTCGAGCCCGTTCCGCCCTACGTCGCGCTGCGCCACGTGCGGTTCCGCGACCTGCGGGAACTGGAGGCCGCGATCACCCGGATCGTGAACGAGAAGTCCTACGACGGCGAGCGGGTCGACTACCTCGACGGCGTCGTGTTCACCGCCGAGGAGAGCTACCTGACCCTCGGCAGGCAGACCGACGAGCCCGGTCCGGTCAGCGATTACACCGGGATGGACATCTACTACCGCTCCATCCAGCACGACGGCGCGCGGCCCAAGCGCGATCGCCTGACCATCCACGACTACCTGTGGCGCTGGGACACCGACTGGTTCTGGTGCTCGCGCGCCTTCGGCACGCAGAACCCGAGGATCCGCCGGTTCTGGCCGAAGCGCTATCGGCGCAGCAGCTTCTACTGGAAGCTGGTCGCCCTCGACCACAAATACGACATCGGCGACAAATTGGAAGCCCGCAAAGGCAACCCGCCGCGCGAGCGGGTGGTACAGGACATCGAGGTCCCGGTGGAGCGCACCGCGGATTTCGTCGAATGGTTCCTGCGCGAGATTCCCATCGAGCCGATCTGGCTGTGCCCGCTGCGCTTGCGGGAGACGGGCGCGCCTGCCGCGACCGGACGTCCCTGGCCGCTGTACCCGATCGAGCCGAACCGCACCTATGTCAACGTGGGGTTCTGGTCGGCCGTGCCCACCGTTCCCGGGCAGCCGAAGGGCGCGGCCAACCGCGCCATCGAGCGCACCGTGACCGAGTTCGACGGGCACAAATCGCTGTACTCGGACGCCTTCTACGACGAGGACGAGTTCGCGGCGCTGTACGGCGGCGAGACCTACACCGAACTGAAGAAACGCTACGACCCGGACCAGCGCTTGCTGGATTTGTATTCGAAGGCGGTGCAACGGAAATGACGACATTCAAGGACCGTTCCGACGTGTTCGCGGACCTGGGAACCAAGCTGAGCATTGCCGAGATCTTCGAGACCCTCGTCGACGGCGAGGTCCCGATTCGCCTGACCGCCTACGACGGCAGCGCGACCGGGCCGGAGGATTCGGACTACACCCTCGACATCAAGACGCCGCGCGGCATCAACTACCTGGCCACCGCGCCCGGCGATCTCGGCATGGCGCGCGCCTACATCGCGGGCGACATGACCGCCACCGGCGTGCACCCCGGCGACCCGTACGACGTCCTGAAGGCGATGCAGGACTTGAAATTCCGCCGTCCGTCGGCGCTCGCGCTGGTCACCATCGCGCGCTCGCTGGGCTGGGAACGGCTCAAGCCGGTCGCGCCGCCGCCGCAGGAGACGCTGCCGCGCTGGCGCCGGATCGCGTTCGAGGGTCTGCGCCACTCCAAGACCCGCGACGCGGAAGCCATCCACCACCACTACGACGTCTCGAACACCTTCTACGAGTACGTCCTGGGTCCCTCGATGACCTACACCTGCGCGGCCTACGGCGACGAGAACTGGACGCTGGAGCAGGCACAGGAGAACAAGTACCGCCTCGTCTTCGACAAGCTGCGCCTAAAGGAGGGCGACCGGCTGCTCGACATCGGCTGCGGCTGGGGCGGCATGGTGCGCTACGCGGCGAAGCGCGGCGTCGAGGTCATCGGCGCGACCCTCTCGGCGGAGCAGGCCGAGTGGGCACAGCGGAAGATCGCCGAGGAAGGTCTCTCGGATCTGGCCGAGGTGCGGCATTCCGACTACCGCGACGTGCCCGAAGGCGAGTTCGACGCCGTGTCCTCGATCGGTCTCACCGAGCACATCGGCGTGCACAACTACCCGTTCTACTTCGAGTTCATCAAGAGCAAGCTGCGCGACGGCGGCCTGTTCCTGAACCACTGCATCACCCGCCCGGACAACACCCGCACCACGAAGGCGGGCGATTTCATCGACCGGTACGTGTTCCCGGACGGCGAGCTGATCGGCTCCGGTCGCATCATCTCCGAGATCCAGAACATCGGGCTCGAGGTGCTGCACGAGGAGAACCTGCGCGAGCACTACGCGCTGACCCTGCACGAATGGTGCAAGAACCTGGTCACCAACTGGGACGCCTGCGTCGCGGAGGTCGGCGAGGGCACCGCCAAGGTCTGGGGCCTCTACATGGCGGGCTGCCGACTCGGGTTCCAGCGCAACGTGGTTCAGCTGCACCAGGTGCTCGGCGTCAAGCTACCCCCCAACGGCGCGTGGACGGTCCCGCTTCGCCCCTGGTGGGAGGCCTGAGCTGACGCTGCCCGCCCTTCAGTCCAGGAGCTGCTCCAGGAAAAGGGCGGGTAGCGCCGCATCCTCGAGCTGCTCGGGGGCGGTGTGCATTTCGGAGCGCAGCACGCGCAGGATGGCGACCACGCCGGGGCCCGCGTCCAGGAGCGGGCGGGTCCAGCCCAGTTCGGCGCAGGTGGCGGCGGCGGGGAGCAGCAGGCCGGTGGCCTCGCCGACCCAGCCGGACGCGGCGAGGCATTCGGCGAGCAGCAGCGCGGTGTCCAATTCCGCTCGGGGACGGTCCTGTTCGAGCATCCGGCCGTGCAGGGCGCGGGCGCGGCGCACCGCCGTGTCGTCCGAGCGCAGCGGCTTATGCGCGAGCAGGCCGCGAATGCCCGCGATCTCCTCGGCCTCGGCGGTGAGCGCGGCGGAACCGACCAACCGGTGATGGACAACGCCGAGCGCTTCGGCATGCCCGTCGCCGTGCGCTAGGTACTCCACGGGTAGACCGAGCCGCAGCCGTTCGGCGCGGATGTGCGCGGCGAGCCGGACCAGGCGCTGTTCGGCGGCCACCCGGTCGCCCTCGTCCAGCCGGGCCGCGGCGGTCGCCAGATCGCCGAGCACCGCTTTGACCCGCGCGCCGGTGACGTACGTCGAGATCAGGAAGTCGACTGTCCCGATCCGGGTGACCAGCTGGTGACTCTCGTCGAACAGCCGGTCGGCGACGTCGAGATCGCCTCGGCGGTAGTTCAATTCGCCGAGCAACGCCGAGGCCACCCGCACCGCGTGCGATCGCGGACCCGAGCGGAGCCGCGCCGTCTCCCACGCCTGCTGGAAGCACTGCATCGCCGTGGCGATGTCGAGCTGCTCGTAAGCCGCCGCGCCCTGACCGCAGAGCCCGAACACCACGCCGAGCGGGTCCTTCGAGCTGGCGTGGTAAGGGGTCGCCCACTCCTGGATGCTGCGGGCGCCGTCGAAATCGAATTGGCACAGCCGCACGAACGAGGTCAGGTTCGCCGCGGTGGAGACCGTCCACGCGGGCAGCTCGTCGGGGCGCTCGAGGCAGTCCGCGACGCGGTCGAGCACGCCCTCGGTGTGATCGCGCGCGATCTGGTCGGCGGCGGCGAGCACTGCGGCTTCGCATCGCTGCTGGATCACGTCGGCGTCACCGGACGAGCCGCGCGCGAGCATGTTCGACAGCCTGCCGAGCGCGCTGCGCGCCGCGCTGGACTGTTGCAGGTTCACGTTGGCCCGCGCCACCGCCATCAGCAGTTTGGACCGCGAAGCCACCTGTTGCACCGGCAGTTTCGACACCGTGCCGAGCAGGGTGGCCAGCCGGGCGGTGTCGATCAGATCCATGCCGCCGCCCTCGACCAGATCCAGCGCCATCTTCAAATCCGTCGCGGCCAGCGCGTGGTCCACCGACTTACGCAACAGCTGGTGTTCGGCGTACCAGCGGGAAGCCTTGCGGTGCAACGCCTTCAGCCTCCCTGGCTGAGTGCGTTCCAGCCGAGCGCGCAGATGCTCGGCGAACAGCGGCTGTATCCGGTACCACTCCGGGTCGTGCTCGATACGCCGCAGGAACAGCTCGCGCTGCTCGGCCTGGGCGAGCAGCAGCTCGGCCTCGCTGTCGTCGGACAGGGCGGCGGCCAGCGACGCCGACACGCGCTCGGTCACCGAGATCGAGCTGAGGAAGTCGAGCATCCGCGGTTCGAGCGCGTCGAGCACGTTCTCGGCGAGGTATTCGCGGATGCCGTGACTACCTTCGGAAAGCGTCGCGATCAGCTGTTCCGGGTCGATGTTGCCGCGCAGCGAGAGGCTGATCAGCTGGATGGCGGCGGGCCAGCCGTCGGTCGCCTCGTGGATCTGCTCCACCTGAGCCTCGGTGAGCTCGAAACCGTTGCGATCCACCAAGATCTGCTTGGTCTCGGCCACGGTGAGCCGCAGCGCCGCGGACCCGATCTCGACCAGTTCGTCGTGCACCCGCATCCGGCTGGTCGGCAAGCCGGACTGCTCCCTGCTGGTCACCACGAAGCGCAGGTGGTGGCAGCCGTTGTCGAGCAACGCCTCCATCGCGCGGTGCGTGCCGGGATCGGTGATGCGGTGCCAGTCCTCGACCACCACCACGATGGTCTCCCCGCCCTCGTGGATCTCGTTGATCAGAGTGGTGAGGGCGTAGGGCACCGCGTCGCCCGCGCGTTCCTCCAGCGTCTGGTCGAGTCCGGCGCCGATGTCGGGCCGCACCCGGTGGATGGCCTGGATGAGGTGGGCGAGAAACCAGATCTCGTTGTCGTCGTCGCGGTCGATGCCGATCCACGCGACCGGTACCCCGCCGCCGCTCAACTCCGCGCGCCACTGCGCGGCGACCGTGCTCTTGCCGAATCCCGCAGGCGCGTGCAGCACCGCGAGCCTGCGTCGCCCGCCCGCACGCAGGATGTCCAGCAAGCGGGGTCGAGGCACCGGATCGCGAGCCGGGGTCGGTGGGTGGAATTTCGTGGCGGCGGTGGGCGGCAGGGTGGTCGAGCCGCCCGGGTGCTGCGAGACGGCGGGGCGCAACGTCAGCGGCCAGCTGCGCCGGGTCACCGCCGGACGGGTGCGCGTGGACGGGTGCGCTTCCACCACCGGACGCGTGCTGTCGAATTCCTCGAGCAACACGGTGGGCTCGAGCAGCGCCATCTCGTCGGGCAGCTGGCCGTGTTCCACCTGCACCGAGCGCAGCAGTGTGCCGAACTCGTACGCCGACTCCGGTCGATCGGCCGGATCGGGCGCCATGGCCCGTTCGATCGCGTCGGCCACATCGGGCGGGATGTCCTGCTCGCGCAGATCCGGCACCGGCTGGCTGGTGATCCGCAGGAACTGCGCCACCACCCGCTCCCCCGCCTGCCGCTCGAAGGCGGCGTGACCGGTGAGCAGGGCGAACAGCGTGGCCCCGAGCCCGTAGATGTCGGAGCGGACGGTCGGCTCCTCGCCCTTGAGCACCTCCGGCGCGGTGAACGCGGGCGAACCGGTGATCAGGCTGCTGGAGGTGCGAAAGCCGCCGGGAATCCTGGCGATGCCGAAATCGGTGAGCTGCGGTTCGCCGTAGCCGCTGAGCAGTACGTTGGCCGGTTTGACGTCGCGGTGCAGGATCCTGGCGCGGTGCGCGCTCTCGATCGCGCCCGCCAGTTTGACGCCTGCCCGCAGTGAATCCGCCCAGGTGAGCGGGCCTTGCTCGCGGATGAGCTGCTCGAGCGAGCCGTGTGTGCAGTACGGCATCACGATGATCGGCATCCCGCTGGCGGTGACGTCGACCTGCAGGATGTCGACGATATTGGGGTGGCCGGAGAGCCTGCCCATGGCCTGCTCCTCGCGCAGGAAGCGTTCGCGGCTCTCGATGTCGATCTCGGAGGAGAGCACCTTGACCGCGACGACCCGTTCCAGCGCGACTTGCAGGCAGCGGTACACGACGCCGAAGCCACCCCTGCCGATCTCGACGGCGCCGGAGAGCCCCATCGCCTCGAGCTCGTCGGCGATGCCGGCCAGCTCGGGGCGTGGTGTATCGCGCTGGGTATCGACGCCGCGCTGCGTATCCATGCCGCGCGTATTCGAATCGGCCGGGGCCGGTTCGGGACTCATCTTGCCCGAACCCCTCTGTGGATTCACGTGACCACCTCGAATGCACATCGAATCGGCGTCACCGGCGATCGTGGGACACACCGACATCGGGCACCGGGGCCGACCTGGTGTCCGAATTGTCTGCGCATACTCCAACGTAGCGCGGTGCGAGGCCGGTTGGGTGGAGATTGCCGCAGTGTCGTCCCGACCTGTGATGGGCCCGTCGGCAGCATTCGGCGATGGATCGGGCGCCGGGCTTGTAGGCTCTTTCTTCGTCGAAGACTTCTCTTCACTGGAGAAGTGATCGAGCCGGAGGTGCCGATGGAGCAATCGGAGACGAGCACGGTCTATCGCCGCTATCTGAGCGCGCTGATGGCGCACGGACAGGCCGGAGCGCGGGCCGTGGATCTCGGCGCCACCGATCTCTACGCACTCAACATCCTGGAACTCGGCGGCCCGATGACGCCAGGGGAACTGGGCGCGCGCGCCGGACTCACCACCGGGCCGACAACCCGGCTGGTCGACCGTTTGGAAGAGGCCGGGTACGTGCGGCGGGTCCCGGTTCCGGGCGACCGGCGCAAGATCACCGTCGAGCTGGTCGAAAAACCCGCTGAACTGGATCGCGTGCTGGCCCCCGCCCGGCGGCGCGTCGGCGAGATCATCGCCGGATACGCGCCCGAGCAGCGCGAGCTGCTGTTCGACTATTTCCGCAAAGCCGCCGACGCGTATTTCGAAGCGACAGAAGAACTCCGCGCCGACTGAGCTCGGTTTTTCGAAAGCTCAGCGCACCGCGAGCGCGACGATCTGGGTGATCTGGTTCTCGGCGAAGTTGTCGTCGCTGACCAGCACCAGCGTCCGCTCGCCGGACGGCAGCCGCGGTCCCCAGGTCATGCCCTCGATGTTGTCGATGTCCGGAAGGCCGACGTCGTCCAGGGCGACGAGCAGTCGTTTGGCGACCGGGCGCGCGTCGCCCAGCGCAGCGTCGAGCACGTTGGTCGCGCCCGCGATGTCGGCCTCGTACACGCGGATTTTGTTGCCGACGCCGTCCACGAACGCGCGCTCGAGCACCAGGAACTTCGTCGGATCGAGCGGGTCGGCGGCCAAGATCGAGGCGACGCCGTTGCCGCCGCGCCCCGGCTCGGGCCGCGACTCGGCGAACACCGGCTCCATCGGGTACGCGTACTGCGCGAGCAGCGGCCCGGACCGTGCCCGCACGGTGATGCGCGAGATCGCGCCGGAGGTCACTGTCGCCTCGGGTCCGTCTTGGAGCAGCGGCCCCTCGACGGCCGTGACGAACAGCGCGCCGCCCGCGGCGAAGGTGGCGGCCTCCAGCACCGCGTTGCGGCGCGGCCCGGAATCCGGCCGCATCCGCTCGTTGTCCGGGATCGGCAGTTCGGCCACGAACGTCCCGTCCGGCCGCGCGACGCGCACGGCGGGGTCGGCGAGCACATCGCCCGCGCGCTCACCCTCCTGAGTCCAGAAGTAGTCACCGGTCCACGGATCGACCCGGATCTCCTCGGGATCAACGGATTTCGGCGGATAGAAGCCGCCGTCCGCAGTGCGCAGCGGCCGGGTCCCGGTGAATGTCACCGGTCCGACCCCGTTCGCGTCGACCGGGAAGCGGGCGGTGTAACTACGGGCCGGTGCGCGTTCCGAGCGGTCGTCGCTGATCAGCAGGTACTCGCCCGTGGCGGGCAGATAGTCGATGCCGGAAAGCCCGCCGACGACAGTGCCGTGAAAGTCCATGCCGTGCGGCAGGATCCGCTGACCCAGCAGCCGCACGTTCGGCTCGGCCTGCGCTACGGGCAGCGCGACGGCGGAGGCCGCGAGGACGAGAAGGAATCCGATCATGCTGCGCACGAGCCACACGGTATCGGCACTCGCGAACCGCGCGGTGAACTCCATCGGAAATCCGGCCCGGAGACGGCGAAAGCCCGCCACCGCGAAAAGCGATGGCGGGCTTCGCCGTTGCGTGACTACCTACGCGGCGTCGTTACTTCCGCAGCGAGGCGGGAACCTCGAAGCGGTCGCCGTACTTGGCCTTCAGCTCGTCGGCGCGAGCCACGAAGGCCTCCTGGCCGCCCGGGTAACCGACGATGAACTGGTGCACACCACCGGTCCAGGCCGGGTAGCCGATGCCGAAGATCGAGCCGATGTTGGCGTCGGCGGTGGTCTCGAGCACACCCTCGTCGAAGCACTTCTGGGTCTCGATCGCCTCGATGAACAGCATGCGGTCGATGAGGTCCTGGAGCGGCACGTTGAAGTCGGTGACCGACTTGAAGTGCTCGCGCAGGCCGCCCCACAGGCCGGTCCGCTTGCCGTTCTCGTCGTACTCGTAGAAGCCGGCCTTCTCCAGGCGACCCGGACGACCCTCGTTCACCATGTACTCGATGACGTCGATGGCCGGGTGCCGCTTCTTGCCCATGGTGGCGTCACCGCGGGCGATGGCCTCTTCGGTCTCCTTGGCGATCTTCAGCATGAGCTTCATGTTCAGCTCGTCCGACAGCTGCAGCGGCGCGGCCGGGTAGCCCGCCTGCGAGCCGGCCTGCTCGATGGTCGAGGGGTCGATGCCCTCGCCCAGCATGGCGATCGCCTCGTTGACGAAGGTGCCGATCACGCGCGAGGTGAAGAAGCCGCGGCTGTCGTTGACGACGATCGGGGTCTTCTTGATCGCGAGGGTGTAGTCGAACACCCGGGCCAGCGCCTCGTCCGAGGTCTTCTCACCCTTGATGATCTCCACCAGCGGCATCTTGTCGACCGGCGAGAAGAAGTGGATGCCGATGAAGTCCTCCTGGCGCTTCACGCCGGTCGCGAGACCGGTGATCGGCAGGGTGGAGGTGTTCGAGCCGAGCAGCGCGTCCGCGTCGACGATGTCCTCGATCTCCTGGAACACCTTGTGCTTGAGCTCGGTGTTCTCGAAGACGGCCTCGATCACGAAGTCGACGCCGGCGAAGTCGGCCGCGTCGGCGGACGGCTTGATCCGGTCGAGCAGCGCCTTGGACTTCTCCTCGGTGGTCTTGCCACGGGAGAGGGCCTTGGCCTCGATCTTCTCGGAGTAGTTCTTGCCGCGCTCGGCCGCCTCGATGGTGACGTCCTTCAGCACGACCTCGTAGCCGGCCTTGGCGGAGACGTACGCGATGCCCGCGCCCATCATGCCCGCGCCGAGCACGCCGATCTTCTTGATGTCCTTCTTCGGCACGTCCTTCGGACGCGAACCGCCGTTGTTGATCGACTGCAGGTCGAAGAAGAACGCCTGGATCATGTTCTTCGCGACCGGGCCGGTCAGCAGGTGGACGAAGTAACGCGACTCGATCAGCGAGGCGTTGTCGATGTCGACCTGCGCGCCCTCGACCGCCGCGGCCATGATGGCGCGCGGGGCGGGCATGTTGGTGCCCTTGAGCTGCTTACGCAGGTTGGCCGGGAACGCGGGCAGGTTCGCCGCGAAGGCCGGGGTGGACGGGGTGCCACCGGGGATCTTGTAGCCCTTCTTGTCCCAGGGCTGCACGCCGCCCTCGGGGTTGGCCTTGATCCACGCCTTGGCGGCCGGGACCAGCTCCTCGATCGAGCCGACGACCTCGTTGATCAGGCCGATTTCCTTGGCCTTGCCCGGGCGGTACTTCTGGCCCTGCAGCAGCACCTGCATGAGCGCGCCCTGGAGGCCGAGCATGCGCACGGTGCGGGTGACACCGCCACCGGCGGGCAGCAGGCCCAGGCTGACCTCGGGCAGGCCCAGCTGCACACCCGGCACGTCGGCCGCGATGCGGTAGTGGGTCGCGAGGGTGATCTCCAGGCCGCCGCCGAGCGCGGCGCCGTTGATCGCGGACACGACCGGCTTGCCGAGCAGCTCGAGGCGACGCAGCGCGCCCTTGATGGTGCCCAGCTCGTCCATGAGGGCCTGGCCGTCTTCCGGGCCGACCTTCATCATGTTCTTCAGGTCGCCGCCGGCGAAGAAGGTCTTCTTCGCGGAGGTCAGCACCACGCCGGTGATGCTGTCCTTCTCGGCCTCGAGCCGGTCGACGGTCGCGGTCATCGACGTCTTGTACAGCTCGTTCATCGTGTTGGCGCCCTGGTTCGGGTCGTCCATCGTCAGCACGACGATGCCGTCCGAATCCTGCTCCCAACCGATCATGTTGGTCTCGCTCACAGCTCTGTGTCTCCTTGGTAAATGCTGTCGGTTGGGGTCAGACCCGCTCGATGATGGTCGCGACGCCCATGCCGCCGCCGATGCACAGGGTGATCAGCGCGTAGCGGCCGTTGCGGCGCTCCAGCTCGTCGACCATGGTGCCGGTGATCATCGCGCCGGTGGCGCCCAGCGGGTGGCCCATCGCGATGGCGCCGCCGTTGACGTTCAGCTTCTCGTCCGGGATGTTCAGGTCCTTCTGGAACTTCAGCACCACGGAGGCGAACGCCTCGTTGATCTCGACCAGGTCGATGTCGTCCAGGGTCAGACCCGCCTTGGCCAGCGCCTTGTTGGCGGCCGGGGTGGGACCGGTCAGCATGATGGTGGAGTCGGCGCCACTGGTGGCGGTCGCGACGACGCGCGCACGCGGGGTCAGGCCCGAAGCCTTGCCGGCCTCCTCGGAGCCGATCAGCACCAGCGCGGCGCCGTCGACGATGCCCGAGCTGTTGCCGCCGTGGTGCACGTGGTTGATCTTCTCCACGAAGTGGAACTTCTGCAGCGCCACCGCGTCGAAGCCACCCATCTCACCGATCACGGCGAAGGAGGGGTTCAGCTTGGCGAGGTCCTCGGCGGTGGTGCCGGGGCGCATGTGCTCGTCGCGGTCCAGCACGACGAGGCCGTTCTGGTCCTTGACCGGAACGATGGACTTGGCGAAGTAGCCGCCGGTGGTGGCCTTGGCGGCCAGGTCCTGCGAGCGCACGGCGTAGGCGTCGACGTCGTCGCGGCTGAAGCCCTCGATGGTGGCGATCAGGTCGGCGGAGACGCCCTGCGGGACGAAGTAGGAGTCGTAGTTGGTGGCCGGGTCGAGGGCCCAGGCGCCACCGTCGGAGCCCATGGCGACGCGCGACATCGACTCGACGCCACCGGCGATGACCAGGTCGTCGAAGCCGGAGCGCACCTTCTGGGCGGCGATGTTGACGGCCTCGAGGCCGGAGGCACAGAAGCGGTTCAGCTGGACGCCGCCGACGGTGTCGGGCAGGCCGGCCACGGTCACCGCGGTGCGCGCGATGTCCATGCCCTGGTCGCCGACCGGGCTGACGACACCCAGGACGACGTCGGAGATCCGGTCCTCGTCGAGGTTCGGGAAGCGGTTGCGCAGCTCCTGGATCAGACCAACAGTCAGGTCGATCGGCTTGACCGAGTGCAGCGAACCGTTCTTCTTGCCGCGGCCGCGCGGAGTGCGGATGGCCTCGTAAATGTAGGCCTCTGTGGTCATATCGGAGTGTTCCTTCCTTGGGGTGCGCCTGCACCGCGTTGTGCGGCACGGCCGCGGGTAACCTCGCCGACCGGCCATGAGACCGACCGTCCGTATTCAGTTTGCCGTGCTCCCGAGGCCCAGCGTGGTGACGCGAGGTTCCGTCTCCGGGCCCGTCGCTCGCACCGCATAACGCTGTACAAAACTTGGCAAGCACCTGCGGACGCACGTTCCGGACACGCCCGTACGCCTGGGCATACCATAGAACGCCGCCACACCGGAGCTCACGGCCACCCGTTCATACTACCGTCGTGTGCGAACTCCGGTTAACTTAACGTGCTCGAGGCGGTGGTTGTCAACCATCCAGCCGTGTGGCACCCAGCTCACTCCTGAGCAATTCCAGGGCGACCTCGTCGGGGTCGTGGCGAGCCTCCGGAGCCACCGGTTCGGCGGCCTGGGCCAGCATTTCCTGCTCCTCTTCCGGAGTCGACGGGCCGGGCACTCCGCCCGAGCCGTAACCCGTGCCGCCGGAGGTCGATTCGTAGTCGCCGGGATCCGGCGGCGGGTAGTCGCCGGGACCGGGATCGTCCGGTAGGTCGGGGTAGTCGGGCGGCGGGATGTCGTCGTCGCCGGACCGCGGTGCCGCGGCGGGCCGCTGCTGCCGGGCGGGCGTGTCACCCGCGGCGTTCGCCCTGGTCTGGCTGGGTCGGGAGAACCGAGGCAGGCCGCCCTCACCGCGTCCCGCCGGATTGCCCGAACCGCGTCCGGCCGCCTGCCCGCCTCCCCGTGCGCGACCCGCCTGCTGCGCAGCGGCACGCGGCGCCGCGCCGCCCGCCTCCCACCGGATCTCGTGGTCGCCGCCGAGCACGGCGCGCACCGCCGACCGCACGGCCTCGACATTGCGCGGATCCGACAGTCGCTGCGCCAGCGGCGCGTGCTGATGGGCGAACACGATGACCGCGCCGTCGACCCGCGCCACCGAGGCACCGGACAGCAACGCCTGCACCGTCGGCCCGAACTCCCGAACCTTGGCCCGGATCTCCGTCCACGCCCCTTCCACGGCCCGCAGCAGCTCGTCCCCCTGCGCGCCCGCGGGCTCGTCCGGCAACGCCGCGACCATCGATTCGGCGCTCGCGGTGGTGCGCGCACCCGCCGCGTCGTCGGCGCGACGGCCCGCCACCGATTCCCCGGTCACTTGACCATAATCGGACGTAGCATCCGTAATCGCTTGCGGCGCTTCATATCCCGCGCGATCGGCGGGACCCGTCGCGGCACCACGCGGAGTCGCGGGCCGGTCGGCCGAACGGCTCGCCTCGGCCGCGGCGTCACCGGGCGCGACCGCGGCGCCCGCATGGTTCGCGGACCGCCCGGTCGGCGCCTCCGCGTAGCCCTCGGCATCCCGAGGAGCGGCGGGCCGCCCCGACCGAGGCTCCGCGCCGCCCGGCCTGGGATGACCCGCGGTTCGGCCGTCGGCGGGGCCATCACTCGGCGCAGGCTGGCGTGTTGGTGCGTCGTCGGCCTCGACGACCCGAAAAACCGACTGGGCTGCCTGGGCATCGGCGTCGCCCGGGATGGTGCTGGGCGCGACCGAAGCGCCTACGTCGCCGCGCACACGCGGCCCGGATTCGGCGAAAGCACCGGCAGCGGCGGCGTCCGCACCGACGACGTCCCGTTGAGCGAGGGGCGCATCCGCCGAGCCCTCGGCTTGCCCGGCCGGGCGATCGTCGGACCGCCGCGCCGGACGATCCGCATCGCTGAGCCCGGACCGATCCACCGCCGCGCCGCGCTCCTCGACCGGTCCGCCGCCTGAGGTGGGCGCATTCGTGTAGCCCTCGACGGGTACGGAACCGCCGGGGTGTCCTGACCGAGCACCGGCATCGTCATCGGCCGAGCCCGGCGCGGAGTGAACCGTCGTCTGCTGGGCGATGGGCGCACTCACGCCACTTTCGCCGCCGCCCGGTCCGGAGTCAGCTCCGCGCGTCTTGTTCTCGCGCAGCGCGGCGAGCGCCTCCGCACCACGACGACGCGGGGGTTCGCCCGGTGCGCGGGCAGGCGCGGGAGCGGAAACGGGCCCTGCGTCGGCGGCGGAGGCAGCGGTCGAGGCAGCGGGCGGGAGTGGCGCGACGACTCCGCCCGCGAAACCGCGCTCGAGTCGTTCCAGGCGCTGGAGGGTGGCGGATTCGGTGTCGGAGACCGAGGGCAGCAGCATGCGGGCGCAGACGACCTCGAGCAGCAGCCGCGGCGCTGTCGCTCCGCGCATCTCGCCGAGGCCCTCGTGCAGCAGTTCGGCGTAGCGGGTGAGGGTGCCGGGGCCGATGCGCTTGGCTTGGTCGCGCATGCGGTCGAGCACGTCGCCGGGGCCGGAGACCAGGCCGCGGTCGGCGGCGTCGGGGACCGCGCGCAACAGGATCAGGTCACGGAAGCGCTCGAGCAGGTCGACGGCGAAACGGCGCGGATCGTGCCCGGCCTCCATGACGCTGTCCACGGTGCCGAACAGCGCGGCGCCATCGCCCGCGGCGAGCGCCTCCACCGCGTCATCGATGAGCGCGACATCGGTGACGCCGAGCAGCGCGACCGCGCGGTTGTAGGTGACGCCCTCCGGCCCGGCGCCAGCGAGCAGCTGGTCGAGCACGCTGAGGCTGTCGCGCGGTGAGCCGCCGCCCGCGCGAATCACCAACGGGTACACCGCTTCCTCGACCGGAACGTCTTCCTGCTCGCAGATCCTGCCGAGCAGGCCGCGCATCGTCGCGGGCGGCAGCAGCCGGAACGGGTAGTGGTGGGTGCGCGAGCGAATGGTCGGCAGCACCTTGTCGGGCTCGGTGGTGGCGAAGATGAAGATCAGGTGGGCGGGCGGCTCCTCGACGATCTTGAGCAGCGCGTTGAAGCCCGCGGTGGTGACCATGTGCGCCTCGTCGACGATGAAGACGCGGTACCGGGATTCGGCCGGTGCGTAGAAGGCGCGGTCGCGCAGCTCGCGGGTGTCGTCGACGCCGCCGTGGCTCGCGGCGTCGAGTTCGATGACATCGAGATTGCCGGGCCCGCCCGGTCCGAGCGCGACGCAGGACGGGCAGACGCCGCACGGCCGCGAGGTCGGACCCTCCACGCAGTTCAGCGAGCGCGCCAGGATGCGCGCCGACGAGGTCTTGCCACAGCCCCGGGGACCGGAGAACAGATAGGCATGACTGATCCGTCCGGTGTCGAGCGCGATGCTCAGCGGGTCGGTGACGTGCTCCTGACCCACCACCTCAGCGAACGTTGCCGGTCGGTACTTCCGGTACAGAGCCACGGCCAGAGGTTACCGGCGACCACCGACAAAGCGGGCGGCGACCGGGGGGTCACGACCGACAGCCCGCCACGGACCTTCGCACCCGCACGCGCAGTGTCGCAAAACCCGGCAAATTGTGAGATGGATCACAGAATTCTCCGGGACTTCTTCCGCCGCTTCGTTCCTCTCACGAATTAGCAACTCGACAGCAATCTTGAAACCGCAGACCGTCCACCGAGGTACGTAACCGTCCGTTCAACTTCCAGCCAGCGGAAATACATACTCACGCCCCGGTTTATCGAAATTTTACGGAGGTAACGAATAAGTCAACCCGGGTGACAGTTACCCCCGGCGCTGGCTACGGTGGCTATTGGCAACTTCGGTAGCCAAACCTTCATCAGGTTGGTGACCCCGGCCGGTCCCTCATCCCGACCGGGGCACAACCTGGCAATCTCCCGGCCCCAGGGCGACATCGCCGAACTCCCACCGCGTATATCGGAGGAACGTTCCCCGTGCCGTCGTGTGACGACATCGCCGCCGCCTGGCTCTCGAATACCGACTTCGCGGACGATCGAGCCGCCGTCGGACTGCTCAGCCGTGCGATCAGCCCCCAGGATTTCGCGCTCAAACGCGATTCGCTGCCGGTGGCGGCTGCCGCCGATCCGTGCACCGCCTCGGCCATCCTGGAACTGCTCGAACGCGGCCAAGTGCCGACCATGGCCGCGATCCGCACCCTCACCGCGCAGAACGAGATGCGCCGCGAGGCCGAACGCATCGAGCGACTCGGCCGCCGCGCCCAGCGCAGCATCGACGACTTCGGTCGCGTGCTCGCCCGCCTCGCGCACGAGCACTGGACGACGCACGGCACCGGCCCGACCCGCCGCGACATCCTTTCCTCGGAGCCGGTGACGACGCTGATCAGGGAGCGCATCGGCGTGATCGCGCCCAACGCGGTCAAACATCTGTGGCTGATCGAACGCGCCCAGCGCGCCGGCTGGATCGCGTCCAACGCGAATCCGCAATCCCTCTGCGCGGCAAGGCGTTTCCACGCGGCCAAGTACGGCAACCGGGTCTCGCTACGGCCGGTCAACGCGATCGGGACGCTGGTCACCGGATATCTCGCCGAGCATCTCGACGAGCACGGCCGCCCGCCGCGCTGGTCCAACCTCGCGCGCGACCTGCGCGACGATCGCGGGCGGCGCGTCTTCCACGACACCGCCGACGCGCGGGCGCAGGAACTGTGGCTCACCACCGCCGAATGGGTCGCCGTCGAGGACGATCTGCCACTCCCCGGCCGCCGCGGCAGGCGTGCGTTGACCCGCAAGAACCGCGGCTGACAGGCGATTCCCAGCACGCTGGCGAATTGCCACGCGGCGTCGATTCACCGTCTCGGCCCCTCGACATCCGTGAGTTAACAGCGTTACGCTAACCCCGTTAACTCACGGAGGGGAGCCTCGATGCTCTATCGGATCGCACGACTGACCACGCGATACCCGCGTGCCATCCTGATCACCGCGCTGGCGCTGGTGATCGGCTGCGGTCTGTTCGGCGCCACCGCCGCCGCGCACCTGAAGTCCGGCGGATTCACCTCCGACGACGCCGAATCCTCGCAGGTCGCCAAGATGCTCGAGGACAACTTCGGCGGCTCCTCCCCCAACTTCGTACTGCTGGTGAGCGCCGAGGACGGCGTCGACAGTCCAGCCGCGCGCGCCGCGGGCCTCCGGCTGGTCGATGCCCTGCGCGCGCACGAGGACGTGCGGGCCGTCCAGTCCTACTGGACCACGCCGCCGCCCTTCTCGACCGCGCTGCGCAGCACCGACAACGGATCGAGCGCACTGATCGCCGCGTTCCTCACCGGCGACGATACCGCCGTCCAGAAGACCGCGGGCGACCTGACCGAGCAGCTCACCGGCACCGCCGACGGCATCACGGTGCGCCAGGGCGGCATCGCCGCGATCTATCACGATGTCAACGAGCAGACGACCCGTGACCTGGCCGTCGCCGAGGGCATCGCGATACCGCTGTCGATGATCGTGCTCGTTCTGGTGTTCGGCAGCCTGGTCGCGGCGTCCCTTCCGCTGGCCGTCGGCCTGTTCGCGATCGCCGCCACCCTCGCCATCCTGCGGCTGTTCACCCTGGTCACCGACGTGTCCATCTACGCGCTGAACATGACGACCGCGCTCGGGCTCGCGCTGGCGATCGACTACAGCCTGTTCATCGTGAGCCGGTACCGCGAGGAACTGGGCAACGGCCTCGACCCGACGGCGGCGACCATCCGCGCCGTGCAGACCGCGGGACGTACAGTGCTGTTCTCCGCGCTCACCGTCGCGCTGTCGCTGGCCGCGCTGAGCGTGTTCAACCTGTACTTCCTGAAATCCTTCGCCTACGCGGGCGTCGCGGTGGTCGTGACCGCTGCGGCGGCCGCGATCGCGATCCTGCCCGCCGCGCTCGTGCTGCTCGGAGACCGGGTCAACGCGCTCGACCTGCGCGTCCCGCTGCGGCGGCTGTTGCGCCGACCGGCGCCCGCGGGCCCGGTGCCGCCGGAGCAGTCCGGCTGGTACCGGCTGGTCACGGTGGTGATGCGGTACGCGATGCCGGTGGCCGTGGTGATCATCGCGCTGCTGCTCTTCCTCGGCGCGCCGTTCCTCTCGGTGAAGTTCGGCTACCCCGACGACCGGGTGCTGCCCACGTCCTCGACCAGCAGGCAGGTGGGCGACGAGCTGCGCGCGCACTTCCCGCAGGCCGACCCCGGTGCGAGCACCACGATCGTGCTGGACGGCTACACCGGCGACGCCGCGGCGGTGGGCGCCTACGCCGCGCGACTGTCCGAGCTTCCGGACGTGCCCGCCGTGCTGTCCAGCGCGGGCACCTTCGCCAACGGAGCGCGGGTCGGTATCGCGCCGCCCGGCATGGCCAACGACACGGGCACCTACCTCACCGTCGTCAGCTACGTCGATCCCTTCTCGCCGGACGGCGAACGTCAGCTGGACGCGGTCAAGGCGGTGCCCGCGCCCGCGCCCGCGCTGTACGGCGGGGCGGCGGCGGTCAACGCGGATTCGCTTGCCGCGCTGGGCGACCAGCTGCCCTTGGCGGCCGCGCTCATCGTGCTGGCGACCTTCGTCGTGTTGTTCCTGTTCACCGGCAGCGTCGTGCTGCCGATCAAGGCCTTGGCACTCAACACCTTGTCGCTCGCGGCGGCCTTCGGCGCGATGGTGTGGGTGTTCCAGGAGGGGCACCTGTCGAACCTGCTCGGCTTCACCGCGGTGGGCTACATGGTGCCGACCATGCCGATCCTGATGTTCTGCTTGGCCTTCGGCTTGTCCATGGACTACGAGGTGTTCCTGCTCTCGCGGATCCGCGAGGAGTGGCTGCGCACGCACGACAACGACCGCGCGGTCGCCATCGGCGTCGCTCGCACCGGACGGATCTTCACAGCCGCGGCGGTGCTGATGGCTATCGTGTTGGGCGCGATGGTTACCTCGAACGTCTCGTTCATGCAGCTGATGGGTCTCGGCCTGACCTTGACCGTGCTGGTCGACGCGACGATCATCCGCGCCCTGCTCGCGCCCGCCCTGATGCGCCTGCTCGGCTCGGCCAACTGGTGGGCGCCGAAGCCGCTCGCCAGGCTGCACGACCGGATCGGCCTCACCGAGGACGTCGACCACCGCACCAGCGCACGGGAACCGGAGCACGCAGGACGTTCATGACCCTTCACCGCCGACCTCGATCACCGCGCGGTTCCGGCGCCCAGTTGCGTACCGAGATCCTCACCGCCACAGTGGAATTGCTCGCACGCACCGGCCGGGCCGACGCGGTGTCGATCCGCGAGGTGAGCAAGCTGGTCGGCGTCAGCGCGCCGTCGATCTACCGGCACTTCGCCGACAAGGACGCGCTGATCGAGGCGGCGGTGGCCAAGGCCTTCGAGGATCTGGCCGAGGCTCTGCGCGCGGCCACCGACCCCACCGTGTCGCCGATGAACCGGCTGCGCGACCAGGGCCTGGCCTACGTGCGCTTCGCGCTGGAGCACCCGGAGCAGTACCGGGTGGCGACCGGGCCCACCGAGAGCGGCAGCGCAGTGGACCAGGTGCTCACCAGCGGCGCGTTCCAGCATTTCGCGACGACCGTGCGCGACTGCATGGCGGAGGGCTCGATCGCCCCCGGCGATCCGCTGCCGATCGTGCTGGACATGTGGACCGTCGCGCACGGCCTCGCCTCGCTGCTGATCGCCAAACCTCATCTGCCGTGGGGCGATCACGAGCAGCTCGCCGATCGCATCATGAGCGCGGCCTGCCTCGGGCACACGGTGCTGAACATGATCGGCGGCACGCCGAGCCCGGACGAGATCGATACCTGGCTGGACCAAAACCTCCCACAGTGGCGGAAGACATCGTGAGCGTTCGGTAACTTCTTCGCGACGCACGCCCGCGTAGAAGGAGTTACCGCCATGCCACCCACCATCGACCCCGCGGCCACCGCCTGGCTGCTCGGCAGCACCGCGCTGGTGCTGCTGATGACGCCGGGACTGGCCATTTTCTACGGTGGCATGGTGCGCTCCACCGGCGTGCTCAACATGCTGATGATGAGCTTCATCGCCATCCCGCTCGTCACGGTGACCTGGCTGTTGTTCGGCTACAGCCTGGCCTTCGGTCCCGACGCGGGCGGCGGGCTGATCGGCACCCTCGACCACGTCGGCCTGGCGGGCATCGACCCGACCACGGTGCGCGGCACGGTGCCGGAACTGCTCTACGCCACCTTCCAGCTCACCTTCGCCATCCTGACCGCGGCGCTGGTCAGCGGCGCCATCGCCGACCGGGCCAAGTTCTCCGGATGGATGGCCTTCGTGCCACTGTGGACGCTCGCGGTCTACGTGCCGATCGCGCACTGGGTGTGGGGGCCGGACGGCTGGCTGGCGAAGTTCGGCGCGCTGGACTACGCGGGCGGCTTGGTTGTCGAGATCGCCTCCGGCGCCTCCGCGCTGGCGCTCGCGCTGGTGCTCGGGCCGCGCATCGGCTTCAAGGTCGACGCCATGCGCCCGCACAACCTCCCGTTCGTGCTGCTCGGCGCGGGTTTGCTGTGGTTCGGCTGGTTCGGCTTCAACGCGGGTTCGGCGCTGAACGCCAACGGCCTGGCCGCGGCGGTGTTCCTGAACACTCTGGTCGCGGGTTGCCTCGGCATGCTCGGCTGGCTCGCGGTGGAGCGGGTGCGCGACGGGCATCCGACCACGTTCGGCGCCGCCTCCGGCGTCGTCGCCGGTCTGGTCGCGATCACCCCGTCCTGCGGATACGTCGACACGCTCGGCGCGGTCGTCGTCGGACTCGCGGCGGGCACGATCTGCTCCTTCGCGGTCGGCTGGAAGTTCAAGGCCAATTACGACGACTCGCTCGACGTGGTCGGCGTGCACTTCGTCGGCGGCGTGGTCGGCACCGTGCTGATCGGCCTGCTCGCCAGCCAGGTGATGACCGGCGGCGTGGAAGGTCTGCTGTACGGCGGCGGGCTCACCCAGCTCGGCAAGCAGCTGCTCGGCGCGATCGTCGTCGCGGCCTACGCCTTCGGCGTCTCGTTCGCGCTCGGCAAGGGCATCGACAAGGTCATCGGCTTCCGGGTCAGCAAGGAGGACGAGACCTCGGGCATCGACTTCGCGCTGCACGCGGAGACCGCGTACGCCGAAGGGGTGCACGGGCATTCGCCGCGCGGGCACTTCGGTATCGGCGGCGGGCACACGCCGCACGATCGGGACGAGAGCTAGGCCGACGACCGGATGTCGCCGTCACCCACGCGGACCGACCGAATGCCCCCCGCGGTCGATCCTCGCGCACGGGCGCGAAGGCGATAGTCGGTCTGTCTCGAGGACGTCCCGGGGCGAAAGACGGCTACCAGCACGGCGGCTCAGGACACCGCGTCGGCCGAGGCCGCCCAGGCATTGCACTTCTGGACTCGGTTGTTCCGGTAGCCGTACTCGTACCAGAGACCGTAGTTCTGCTTCGATCCGTGGTCGCGGGCGTCACCGGGATCGTCACCGCGTTTGTAGTTGTCCCGCACTGCGTACTCGGCCTGGGTTCCGGTGACCGAGCCGACGTAGGCGGACGAGCCGATGAACATTCCGCCGAAGCACTGCGCGCCCAGCTCCAGGCGACGCGACAACTCCAGACCCCGTGCGCTGCGCGGCCCAGCGTTGTACCGCTCCTCGTGCGTGCGCTTCGAAATACCGGTGATCGCCTCCACGTGGTGACCGTATTCGTGCGCGAACACCATCAGGTAGATGATCCAGTTGTCCCCGTACACGTTGGTCTGGATCTTGTCCAGCGGCATGTAGATGGTGTTGTTCATCGAGCAGTAGAACGCCGCGTAGTCGCCGCCCGAGCTGGTGCACGGCGAGACCGCGTCGACGCCACGCGCGGGGACGCTGATGTTCGGCGGCGAGAACGGCAGATTCTCGTAATCGAGCAGGTCTTTCCACATCTGCCCGAGGCACGTCGAGGCGGACTGGTAGAACGCCTGGGCCGCCGCCACATTCGGGGCCCAGCGGGAGAACGTGCAGTGGATGTTGTTCAGTCCCGTGTCCGCGTGAGCGAACAGCGGATGGTCACCGAGCTTCGCGACCGGTTGCGGCCCCGCGGGTCTGGTCGGCGTCGCGGAAGTGGTGCGGACCGAACTGCTCGCCCTGGTGGTCGGGCGTGCCGCCGACGTGGTCGTGGCCGCCGCGGAGGTGGACGGAATGGTCGGGGTATAGGTGTAGCTGGGCGTGTACGCCGTTGTCCTGCGGTCGTTCTCGCTCTCGCTGCTCGCCACCGCGATCGCCGCGGCGACCAGTGAGCCGACCATCAGGAAGATGCCGAGCACCCCCAGCACCGCACCGAATCCACCGCCCCCGCGTCGCGGCGGCGGGTAGGGACGCCCGTATCCCGGCGGGCCGTACGGCGGAACGGCATAGCCGGGCGGGCCGTAGGGCGCCGGAGCGTGCCCGGGGTACGGGTAGCCCGGCGGCGGATATCCCGGCGGCGGCGCGTACCCGGGTGGGCCGTACGGCGGCGGGTAGTGCGGCTGGTGGCCGTAACCATATGGGGGCGTGGTCATCTCAGCTCACCCGGTTGGCGGGCGCGGTGAAGGTGTTGCACTGGTTGGTGCGGTTCTTGTCGACGCCCTCTTCGAACCAGTCACCGCTGTTCGCCGAGGATCCGTGGTCGCGCGCGTCGGTCGGGCCGTCGCCGCGGCCCTGCGCGTCGCGCTTGGCGACGCCGATCTGCGCGGAGGTGAGCGCGCCGCCGTCCTCGGAGGAGCCGAGGTACATGCCGTTGAAGCACTGCGCCTGCAACTCGATTCGCCGCGAGAGCTCCAGTCCGCGCTGGCTGCGCGTGCCCGCGTCCACCCGCTCGCTGTTGGCTTTGCGCAGGATGCCGGACACGGCCTGCACGTGGTGGCCGTACTCGTGCGCGAACACCGACAGGTAGACCACCCAGTTGTCCTTGAACAGATCGGTCTGCAACTGACTGATCGGCATGTAGATGGTCTTGTTCGCCGGGCAGTAGAACGCGGCGAAGTTGGTGGTGGTGCCGGTGCACGGCGTGGAGATACCCGCGGTGGACGCGCTGACGTTCAGCGTCGGCGGCGTGAACGGCAGATTCGCCTTCTGCAACACCGGTTTCCACGCCGCTTCCAGGCAGCCCGCCGCGGTCTCGAAGAACTTGCGCGCGGTCTCGACCTGCGTGCTCCACGGGGAGTAATCGCAGTCGGCCGGGATCAGCGTCGCGTTCGGATCGGTGAGCAGCGGGTTGTTTCCCGTCTCCGCGGGGCCCTGGGAGCCGTCCGGGGTGTAGGTGAAGCTGGGCGAGGGTCCGGAGGCGCGGTCGTTGCGGTCGCTGCGAATCGCGGTGCGCACCAACGCGCCCGCCACCAGGAACACCACCACGAGCAGCAGCGAGACGATCCTGCTTCCGCCGCCCTTGCGCGGCGGCCGCGGCGGACGTCCCGGCGGGCCGTACGGCATCGGGGGCGGCATCGGCGGGCGATATCCGGGCGGCTGGCCGTAGCCGTGTGGCTGTCCGTAGCCGGGCGGCGCCGAATAGCCAGGTGGCGGACCATATCCCGGGCGCTGACCGTACCCGGGCGGCGGGCCGTAACCGGGCGGGGGCGGCGAGTAACCGGGCGGGGGCGGCGAGTAACCGGGCGGCGGGCCATAACCCGGACGCGGCCCGTAGCCGGGCGGCGGAACCTGGTGTCCACCAGGTGGAACCGGTCCATATCCGTACGGTGGTTGGGTCACTCCCCCGTACCCCCTCGCCTCAGATGATCGTCGACAGCCGCTGACGAAGAATAGCAACCTGTCTAGAGTAGGCACCCATGCTGACATTTCGGGGGGCCGCCGCGGGCGCGCTGATTCTCGCCGCCGCGGGATTGGTGGCGACCGCGCCGGGTGCCCAGAGCGAACCGACGCCCGAGGGCGTGACCATCGTCGCGGATCTGAAACTCAGCCGCGAGGGCGTACTCGAGGTCGACGAGACGGTGACCGTGCCGCCCGGCGAATCGTTCAAGATGTCACTGCCACTTCGCCTTCAGTTGAAGGACGACGTGGAACGGCGGTTCGAGGTCACGGGTATCGACGCGCAGGGCGCGGGCACCGCGACGGTCGCCAACGATCAGTTCACCATCGACGCCAAGCCCGGCGAGTCCAGCTACAAGTACTCGATCCACAACACCGTCAGTGACGCGCCCGGCACCCAGGTCTTCCACTGGCTCGGCGTGATGAACACCGACATCGCGTCCATCAGCGCCTCCCTGATCAGCCCGAGCTACGAAATGGCCATCGTGGACTGCAAACTCGGGCCGCCCGGCAACACCAGGCCGTGCGCCGATGTGCGCATCGAGGCCGACGGCGTGCTCTGGCTGGAGCAGACCGACCTGAACAAGGGCGACGCGATCGACCTGACCCTGCAACTGCCGCCCGGCACCGTCCCCGCGAACGCCGACATCGAGGACAAAAGCGCGCCAGGTCCGTTCTCGGTGACCGGTCCGGTGCTCGCCGCCTTCGGCGTGCTGCTGCTCGCGCTGGCCGGTCTGGCGGCGTTCGTACTGCGCGCCCGTCGCGAGAACGCCGCGGCGGGAAGCGGTTCCGAAACCGTCGACCCGCTGCTGCGCGATGGCAACCAGGTGCAATTCACCTCACCGGAGGGCATCCTGCCCGGTGAGGCGGGCGTGCTGCTCGACGAGCACGCCGACGCGATCGATATCGCCGCCACCGTCGTGGATCTCGCGGTGCGGCGCTACATCTGGATCACGCCCATCGGCGAAAAGGACTGGCGCATCACCAGGGTGAACGCCGCCGACGACCAGCTGCGCGATTACGAGAAGGCGGTGTACGCGGCGCTGCTGCCGGAGGGCGCCGACGCGGTCACCGTCGCCGAATTGCGCGCTCCCGGGCGGGCGCAGGCCGAGCCGATCCGCAAGGCCATGATCGACGACGCGGTGCGCCGCGGCGCCTTCGCCGACCGGTCCCGCATCGGGCTTCCGGTCTGGGTCGGCGGTGCGTTGATCGTCGCGGGCATCGCCGCCACGGTCGGATTGGCCGTCACCTCGGGCTCCGCGCTGGTCGGCGTCGCGATCCTGCTCGCGGGCGTGGCGACCGTGCTGATGCCGAAGTACCTACCGGTGCGCACCCAGGACGGTCGCAGGTTGGCCGGCCAGGTGCGCGCCCTGCAACGCGGTCTGGACGCCACTCGGCGCGAACAGATTCCGCCGACCGACCAGGAGACGGTGTTCTCCCGCGCGCTGCCGTTCACCGTGGTCGGCGGCCGCGCCGACAACTGGATTCGCGCGTTCCGCGACCTCAATCCCGCCGCCGACGCACAACCCGGGCTCTACTGGTTCGGCAGCTTCGAACGCGACCAGAACCTGCACCGGTTCGCCGCCCACTTCCCGTTCTTCATCACGGCGCTCGAGGGACTGTTCACCGGATCGCCGGCCCGCTGACGCACGCCGAAGGCCGGGTTCTCCGAAGAGGACCCGGCCTTCGGCGTTTTCGACGCAATGCCACCGGCGAACCGGGCGTTGGTGTCGGTCGACGAACGCGAACCGCTGTCGGTCGTCGATCGCCAATGGCGCTGATCGGCGAACGCGAACCGCTGCCAATCAGCGACGGCGAACGCGATCCGCTGTCAGTCGGCGAACGCGGTCCGTCGCATGGCGGCGAGCGGGTCGGCGTAGAGCGTGCTGAGCGAGGTCACCACGGCGGCGAATTCCTGGACCTTGCCGCCGAATCCGCTGATGCGGATGTCGGTGGGCGGGAGGGTGGAACTCCGCCGGAACGCCTCGGCGACGTGCGCGATGCCGGGACGGTAGCCGGTGAACGCCTGCCCGCCCAGGATGACGCGGTCCGGGTTGAGCATGTCCCGCACCAGCGCGACGGTGCTGCCGAGCATGGCGGCCCGCTCCGCGAGCAGCTCGCGCGCCGGGACCGAACCGCCCGCGGCCGCTCGGTACAGGTCCGCGATGGTCGAGCCCGCGGTTCCGTTGTACGCCGGGATGATTCCGCGCCCGACCGCCCGCGCGTGCAGGGCACGGTCACCGACGGTGACCTCCAAGCAGCCGCGCCTTCCGCAGGTGCACTCGACGTCGGAGCCGGTGGGCAGGTGCGCGATCGAACCCGGGCCGTTGCTCGGGGTGTGCACGCGGCCGTCGAGAGTGACCGCGATGCCAGCGGTTTCGCGCACGTAGAAGAACAGGCTGCTGCCGCGCTGCTGACCCTCGCGCGGTTCCGGGGTCGGCAACAGCAGTTCCGAGCCCGCCATCGCCTCGACGTGCGGCGCCACCGAGACCGGCAGCTCGAGCACGTCGCCGAGCACCGCGCCGACCTGGGCGCCCTTCCATTCCAGTTTGGGGTGGTCGACCACGCCGGTCAGCGGGTCGACGCGGCCACCGATCGCGACGCCGGCCCACAGCGGTTTTCGCCGATGCCAGCGCTGCAGAAAGGCTTTCGCGCTGCGCGCGACGGTCGTGGTCGCGAATTCCTGGCCGGTCTGCGGGGTGGCGATCGCCAGACCGCCGAGGATCCGGCCACGCAGGTCGGCGGCGACGATCTTGGTCGCGGCGGCGCCGATGTGCACGCCGAGGGTCAGATAGGTGTCGTGATCGACCTCGAACGGCACCCGGGGACGGCCGACCGCACCCGAGGTGGTCAGGTCCGGACGCTCACGCAGCAGTCCGGCGTTCAGCAGCGCCGACACCTGACGGTTGACCGTCGCGATGCTCGAACCCGTTGCGCGCGCGGCATTGTCGCGCGAGATGGGTCCGCCGGTCGCGGCGCGCAGCACGGCGGCCGCCGGGTTGTCGGAGATGCGGAGTTCCGGAGCGACGACGGGGCGCTGCACACGGACACGACCGGTGGCGACCCGCGAAGCGGATCGTTCCAGGGTAGGGATCGACATATGAAGAGTCCTTGCTGAAGTCCCGTCCGAGAAACGGGACGTGCCTACACGAGCGGCGACGAGGCAGCGCGCGCGCCGAAAAGGCGGCTCAGCTGCGACGACGGGAGCGACACAGCTCCCGCGTCAGCGGCAGCCGCAGGCCGAGCGCGGCGGTCACGTAGGTGACCCGCAAGGCGGAGGGGCTGCTGTTGGACATGCAAAAAAAGGTAACACCGAATTCACCAGCGCACCAAGCTTCCGCGATTCTCGGTGTTCGAGGACACAGCGTTTCGCCTGGTCAGCGGCGGGCACGTCGAAGCCCCGCCCACGCGAAAGGCGTTGGGCGGGGCAATTTTCCACGGCGGTGACGACCGAGGAAGCGCGAACGGACCTACTTCGCCGGAGCCGGCGGGTTGAACGGGGCGTTGACCGTCGTGAAGTACTGGATGAGCGCCCCGATGGCGACCGGCGCCGTCACGAAGATCTGGCCAGCGATGGTGCCGAGCGCGCCGACCGCGGCCGCACCGGCGACGCAGCCGACGGCGGCGGCGGGCAGGAAGGGCCCGAACAGGCCGACGATGGTGCCGCCGACCGCCGCGCCGCCCAGGATGCCGCCGACAACGCAGCCGACCGCCGCGCCGCCGAGGCCGCCGACCAGCGTGCCGATCGTGGCGCCCATGCTGATGGTGCTGGTCAACCGGGTCCAGGCCGCGACCTCACGGTCGTACTCGGACTTCCACGGCGCCTTGTCCTCGAACGGGAGCGCGACCGGCTTGTAGGTCGCGTGGTCGAGATCGAGCTGCGGCGTCAGCGTCGCGGTGCGATCCGAGATCTGCGCCGCGATCGGGAACTCGAACTCGTCGAGCCGGAACTTCAGCGGCGTGCCCGCGACCACGGTGCCGTCCGCGGCCTTGATCTTCAGCGCGTCGTCCTCTGCGACGATCGAGCCGGCGTCGGTGCTGATGATCGCCGCGGTCTCGGTCTGCGAGGCAACGTAGTTGATGACGTCCCCGGCGGGGGTCTCCGGACCGGCGACCGCGGTTCCCGCGGTCACGCCGGTCGCCATGGTCACGAGTGCCGCGACCACGGCGAGCTTCCTGATTCTCATACGTACTGCTATCCCTCATCCGATGGAGCTGGTTCGAGGGGAAAGCATCGAGCACCGGCGCATCCGGGACGAGGGAAAAAAGCAGCGAGATTCGAATGGGCAACCGCCGAGCGAAAACCTATTTCGCCGCGGACTCCTTCGCCTCCGCCTTGATCCGCTTCTTGAACGCACGCACCTCTAGCAGGGACTGGGCGTCGGTGATGTCGGCCGCCGAGCGTCGCGAATCCTTCTCCGAATAGGCCCCGGCCGCCTTTTCCCAGCCCTTCGGGCGCACCCCGAGTTGCTTGCCGAGCAGGGCGAGGAAAATGCGCGCTTTCTGATCGCCGTAACCGGGCAGCGCCTTCAGCCTGCGCAGCACTTCCTTGCCGTCCGGATCGCCGTTCGTCCAAATCGCGGCCGTGTCGCCGTCGTAGTGTTCGACGACGTAGCGCGCCAGTTCCTGGGTGCGCCGCGCCATGGAGCGTCCGTAACGGTGGATGGCGGGCGGCGTCGCGGCCAGTTCCTCGAACGCCTCCTGATCGGCCTCGGCGATCTTGTGGATGTCGAACCCGTCCATCCGGTCGGCGATCTTCTTCGGACCGCGGAAGGCGTGTTCGAGTGGGAACTGCTGATCGAGGAGCATGCCCGTCAGCAGAGCGAACGGGTCCTCCGACAGGAGCTTGTCGGCCTCCGGTTCCTGCGCGAGACACAGTGTGACGGTCACCGTCGTTCCTTTCGGCTTGTCGGCGCGTTCCGTCCGACGATCATCTCACCCGCGTCCAACTGTGCGGTACGCCACAGCCGCGCGTAGGCTCTGGCCATGCCTCAGACGACGGCAATACCTAGGGACGGACACGCGCCCATGGACACCTATTCACTACGCCCGGATCGCTTCGACAGCGCGGGTCAGGATCAATTGGTCGACGTGCGCGACCTGCAGGCCGCGCTGCCCGGTATCCGGCGGCTGCGCACCTGGGCGCACGACGCGCTCGCGCTGCGACCCGGCGAACACGCCGTCGACGTCGGCTCCGGCACCGGCACGGAAACTCTCGCCTTCGCCGAGGCGGTCGGACCGACCGGCGAGGCGGTCGGCGTCGAGCCCGATCCGCACCTGCTCGCCTCCGCCGAGCGCCGCGCGAACCAGCTGGGCTCGCGCGCGAAATTCCACTCCGGCGACGCCTACGGCATTCCCTTCGGCGCGAACACCTTCGACGCGGTGCTGTGCGAGCGCGTCTTCCAGCACCTCACCGCCCCGGGTCGCGCGGCGAACGAGATCGCCAGGGTGCTGCGTCCCGGCGGGCGCGCGGTGGTGGTCGACGTCGACTGGGACACCGCGATCGTGCACCCCGGTGACCGGCAGGTGGTCCGAGCGGTGCTGGACACACTGGTCTCGGCGACCACGAACCCGCTCTCCGGCCGCAGGCTGCCCGGCCTGCTGACCCAGGCGGGCCTGGTCATCGACGAGATCGGCTCGCACGCGCTGGTGCAGGACCGCAGCGTGGGTCCCGGCTCGCTGGTCACCCGTATCTCGGCCATGGCGGTGGCGCGGGGCGCCATCACCGAGGCGCAGCGCGACCAGCTGCTCGCCGATCTCGAACGCGGCGCGGACAGTGGCGACATCCATCTGTCGGTGACGATGTTCGCGGTGCTGGCGCACAAGCCGCACTGAGTTCTCTCGCCAGACGTCACAGACGTTCGTTCGCCAGGGCGTCCACACACGCCGACGGCCCTCCGCACCGGGTGCGGAGGGCCGTCTTCGGTTCCGGTGGCGACTACTTGCCGAGCAGCTTCTCGGTGGCCGCCAGCAGCACGCAGGTAGCCAGGCCGTCCATCGCCTTCTCCAGTTCCGGGAGCTTCGGGAAGCTGGGGGCGATGCGGATGTTCTTGTCTTCCGGGTCGTTTCGGTAGGGGAAGGCCGAACCCGCCGCGGTCAGCGCGATGCCCGCGTCCTTGGCCAGCGCGATCACCCGCGCCGCGGTGCCCTCCAGCACGTCCAGACTGATGAAGTAGCCGCCCTTGGGCTCGGTCCAGGAGGCCACCTTCGACGCGCCGAGCCGGTCCTCCAGGATCTTCAGCACCAGAGCGAACTTCGGCTCCAGGATCTCGCGGTGCTTCTGCATGTGCGCGCGCACGCCGTCGGCGTCCTTGAAGAAGCGCAGGTGGCGCAGCTGGTTGATCTTGTCGGGGCCGATGCTCTTCTTCGCGGCGTGCGAGAGGTACCAGTCCAGGTTCGCGGTGGACGCGCCGAGGAAGCTGACGCCCGCGCCGGCGAAGGTGATCTTCGAGGTGGAGGCGAACACGATGGGCCGGTTCGGGTTTCCCGCGGCAGCGGCCATGCCGAGCACGTCGAACACGGGCGCGGCGGTGTCGGTCAGCGGGTGCACCGCGTAGGCGTTGTCCCAGAACAGGCGGAAGTCCGGCGCGGCGGCGGGCATCGAAACCAGTTCCCGCACAACGTCTTCGGAGAACACGACGCCGGTCGGGTTGGAGTAGTTCGGCACCGCCCACAGACCCTTGATCTGCGGGTCGGCGGCGAGCAGCTCGGCGATGCGGTGGGTGTCCGGGCCGTCGTGGCGCATCGGGATCGGGATCATCTCGAAGCCGAGCGCCTCGGTGATCGCGAAGTGCCGGTCGTAACCCGGTGCGGGACAGAGGAATTTCAGCGCGGGCTCGGCGGCCCAGCGGCGCTCGGAATCGTTGGTGCCGTACAGCATCGCGTAGGTGATGACGTCGTGCATCAGCTCGAGGCTCGCGTTGTTGCCCGCCAGCAGGTTGTCCACCGGGATGCCGAGCAGCTCACCGAAGATGGCGCGCAGTTCCGGGAGACCGTGCAGCCCACCGTAGTTGCGACAGTCGGTGCCCGTGCCGTCCCGGTAGTCGCCGTCACCGGGCAGCGAGAGCAGTTCCGCGGAGAGGTCGAGTTGTTCCGGCGAGGGTTTTCCGCGCGTCAGGTCCAGCGTGAGCTTCTCGGTCTCGAGCGTCGCGTAGTTCGCGGTCTGGGACTCGTGTTCGGACACGAGCTCCTCATGGCTCATCAAACCGATCTGCGTTTGCCGGGGCATCCTGAGCAGCCTTTCGAAGCAGCGAAGTGGCGTGGGGTCGATGTCCGTACCGAAGTCGTCCGACCGTCGGTGGACCGTTGACCACGTTACCCGTGTGTTGCTCGGAATTGGGCCGATACCTCCGCCTGCGCTACGGGCATCCGCGGTTCGACGACAGCCGCGTCCGCTCGGCGATCTTCCGGAACTGAGGGCAAGCGCCCGATCTTCGGCATGGGCCGGAAATATAGGGGACCCCGCGCACCCGGCAGAGCCCGTTGACCCTTGCTGCCTTCCGGCCCTGGGGGAGTTCACAGGATGCGCGCCGCGCGGGATCCGTCGGCCAGTGTAGCGGGTCCTCGCCGCCCCGTCCGCACGGGGGCGAGTCACCTCGCCCATCCCTGCCGCCCTCCCCCTTCGGAAACCGCCTCGACCAGCGCGAAGCCTTACCCCCCGCCCCGACGCCCGGCCCCAATTTGGTGTCCGACCGGGGGCAACCGGTATGCTGCTCCACGGAGGATTCGCCTAGTGGCCTATGGCGCTCGCCTGGAACGCGGGTTGGGTTAACGCCCTCAGGGGTTCAAATCCCCTATCCTCCGCCACAACGGCCCAGGTCGGACACGGTTTCCCGTTCCCGACCTGGGCCGTTCGCAGTTCCGGAACTGGACATCCACGCCGTCTGGCACTATCCGAGCGTGAGCCCACGGGCGACGACCCGATGCGACCGTCGCGGTGCAGAGCCGCCAAAAGCGTCGTTTAGCGGGAGTCCACTCATCGAGGCGCGCTGCTGAATACTCTGTCCAGCCGTGGTCACACTGCGATGCCACGGGCGTCGCCTGGTTCTTTCCGCTATCGCGGCGATTAGCGCGGGCGCTTGCGGGGCCGCGTTACTCGGCCGATTTGAACACGATCTTGGACGGCGTCCGAATCATCCCCAGGAATCCGCTCTCGAAGTCCGGGCCGTAAGATTCAGCGCCAGAGTCTGCGTGTGCCGACTGCGGCATCAGCGGCATTGAGATCGATCTGGACCTGCTCCGCAGTCGCGCTGTAGGGCACGAGCACATCTATCGCCAGACCTGAGCTGTGTTCGAGCACCGCCTTGATGGCAGCGCCGGCGAATGGCACGGAGACAGTGACATCGAACACAGTCGCCCGCGCGCGCAGCTCCGCGCGGTCAGTGCCCACCTGCAAAGCCGCAGTGAGTGTCTGTTCGTCGGCGCTGCCGGGTCGATGCTCGGACATCCGGATGCCTTTTCGCCCGGACCGATCTATGACCAGCATGAATGGTGTGAACGAGTCGGCGTTGCCGAGAGCACGCGCCACCGCATTCACACCATCGCGCAGCAGGGAATCGAAGTCGTCCTGCACATCCTGCGGGGTTGCGGCTCTCCAGTCCAACGGGCGTTCCAACCTTGTTCGGAGGGTAGACTTTTCACATCTTGTGAAGAATATGGGGGCAGCGTGAGTCTACAAGTCGACCCCACGGCTCTGCACCAGGGCGCAACCGAACTGCGGCAGTACCAAGGGCTGTTGTACGGAGTTCTGTCGACTATCCGCGCTGAGCATGCCCGGCTCGAGGAGGTGTGGTCGGGTCCCGCAGCTGATCACATAAGCGCGGTCTGGAACGAACTTCATCCTCGGATCGGTACACAGATCGATAAGCTGGGGCAGCATGCGACGAGTCTGACATCGGTGGCCCAACAAGTCATCGACAAGGACCAGCAGTTCAGCGCCTCCATCACCGCGAAGACATCCAGTCTCGACTTGCCGTGACCCCCCGCCGCTATGACCTCGACGCAATGCAAGCGTTCATCACATTGCTCGACGAGAAGATCACTGCACTAGGCGAATACAACGACAGCGTCAAACGGTCCACCGAGGCCGTGTTGGCGCAGTTCGCGGGCAATGCCGCCGACGCCTACTACGACAGCCACGAAAATTGGCAAAAGGATGCGGCCAGACTTGTCGACGAGATACGGGCGCTGCGTGAACACATTTCGGTAGCGCACCGCAACTATCTCGAAGCCGAGCGGGCCAATCGGGAAATGCGCACATGACCAGAAAGCCACCTGATGACGACCGTTGACCCGAAGATCTACTATGCGGTCGCTAAAAAGCTCTTCAAGGCGAGTCTCAATTTGGAAGAAGACCTCAAAGGTCTCGACAAGCAGCTCGATGTCACCCGCTCGGCCGGCCTGTATCCATATGGCGGCCCACAGTGGGGGCGAAGTTTCGATCAGTCGGCTTCGGATGCCTTCGAAGCGGGATCGAACGCAGCGATGGCTTCCCGTGAGCTCGGAAAACAAATCCACATCGCCGGTCAGAACCTTGATGGCGCGGAGAATGATTCACATCCCGGCCCGCACGAACCCATTCCGAATCCGCCGCAGGGAACAACCCTGGCAGCGAGCCTGCATCCCACCAAGATGTCCGTGGGTGCCACGGAGGGCAACCCTGAGCGCTGGTCGCTGGTCGAAGAGTACGTGACCAGAAAATGGGCCGACTGCGATGAGGCCCGCATTGCCGCCGCCGGCGTGAATCTCTCGAACTACGGCGCGAAGGTGTCGGACTTCGCCAACACGCTATATCTGGACATCAAAGCTGCCTTTCCAGAGGAAGCCCGCGACGAGGACCCGGTGCTGGCTGGGTATATAGGCGATACCGCCGAGGTGTGTAGAGCCATAGCAGCTTCGGCTGATGCGGCCAATTACCTTGGCATCGCCTGCAAACACGTTTCCGAGACCGCCAAGCTCGCAAAGGAAGACTGCCGGACGTCGCTGAACCTTTTGGCCGGAATCGTCGCTTCGTATGAGGCCGACAAGGTCGCTGCCCTTGTTCTGCCGAACGGGCGAGCGTTGAGGGCGAAGCTCGATAATCTCATCAAGTCGAACAAGATCACGTATGCCGCAGCCATTTCCGGACGCTTGGGCGACATCGAAACCAAGGTCGCCGACGCGGTGAGGTCGAACAACGCGATCTACAGCCTCGTGTCCGATGAGACCAAGGGGCTGGCGGCGATACTCGGCCGGACGCCGCGCAGTACAAGGCACGTGGGCAACCGCGATGTTCGACAGAACAATGAAGCCGGCCGTGAAGGGGAACGTCGCGCTGGTGTCGACCCCGATGCGCCCAAGCGGCAGGTCATCGTCATCGACCGCGATGGCAATCCAAACATTGCGATCCCAGACCACATCGATGATGCGAATCGCCAAGTCACAGAGGTCAAGAACACCAACGAGATCGGGCCGTATAAAGAACAGATCCTCATCGAGGAGCAGTGGGCGCGCGATAACGGGTACACCCTTACCTTGGTGGTCGATCACCGAACACAGATCAACGATCCCGATATCCAAGGCATGATCGATACAGGCCAGATCACGTTGATCCGGAAAGAATTGGACGACAACAATGACCCATGAGTACGCACCCATCGAATACGCGCGGATGCCCTACGGCAGCGAAAGCGGCGGCTCCGAGTGGATGAACGATCTCCCCGCCGCGTACGTCCATGGGCAACAAGGATTCGACCGACGGATCATGGAAGAGCTCGCCTCCGTCGGCGTGCCCTGCTACACCCTCGATGACCTGTCCAACGGACCTCGGACCATTCCCCAAGGCATTCCGATCTTCATCGATTGGCTCGCCAACCTCGAAACCAAGATTCCCGGCCCCGAAACCGAGCATAGGTCCGCTATTCGGTCCGGGCTCATCCGTAACCTCATCGACCCAGCCGCACGCGGCAACCAGCAAGCGATTGATCTGCTCATCGCGCAAGTCCAGCGCAGGCCGCCGCTGCCAACTCGGATGCAGGACTGGGCATGTCTCGGCCTTCGGACGATCGCCACCGCAAAGAACTTCGACCAGATCGCTGGACTGCTCGCCGAGCTTCCCGAGGGAAGCTCGATGATCCCGCTTGTCGAGTACCTCGGCAAGGTCAAGACACCGTCGGCCCGAGCGCTGGCAGTGCAATATCTCGGCGGTGTGGCGCGGGGCTCCGCGATCAAAGCTTTGGTGCAGATGAAGGCTACCGGCGTCCGCCACCTGATCGAGCCGCTGCTCAACGACCCGCATCCGCCTGTGCGCAAACAAGCACAGCGTGCCCTGGAGAAGTTGCCCGCATGAGCGAACCCACGCCCATCCGCGCACAGCACGGTACAGACCGAATGTCGGCCGTGCGAGCGACGCGAGCCCGGATCTGACACCTCGCCCGTGCCCGAGCCCGCGATTCCGTGCGGGCGGCTGCCTGACAACACCGTCCCGCGTCCGCGTGTGGCTACCCGAGGCGGCAGTACATCTGCCGAACTTGCCGGAAGAGGTAGATACGAACAGCCTGTTCGACCGGGCCTACCGCGCGCCCGGCCGTCACGGTGATGTGCAGCCGGGTGATTCCGTCCAGCGCCGGGCCCAATGCACCTCGCGCAAGGCAGCAGAATGCCCGGTTCCGCGGGGTAGTGAGGCTAGGTCCGGAGCCTGTCCAGGATCTGGCGGGCCTGGCGTTGGAAGGCGGCGTCCAAGTCGCGTTGGTCGATCGGGTGGTCGGAGCCGACGTGGGCGTCGATCTTGACGACCACATTGCTGTCGCGGACGAACAGGTCGTACATGACGTGGTGCGGCGGGTTGGAGTTGTGTTTCACCATAACGAAATATGCCTCCGCGCCGAGCCCGGACACCGGGCCATGAATCGCGTCCGGGCCGCCGAGCTGGATGCCCGATTTGACGTCATCGGCATAGGTGGACGCGCTGTCGGCGTACTTGTCGGCGAATTCGGCGTAAGTGATCATCGAGGCAGGCACGACCACGGCTCGGACCGTATGCTCCGCCTCCATCGTGGTGTTGCAGCGCAGCGAACCGCCGCCACTGTCGTCGGGCCGCTCCTCTTTGTGCAAGGGCGGGCTCGCCAGCACGCGCCCCCAAGGCGCCAGGACAGACAAGTCCACCAGGTCGCACGCATTGTGCACACCCGCCATCGAGTACACGCCGCGCCATGGCTCCGGGGTGCGCGTCGGTGACGCGGTCACGAAGGTCATCGACTCGAGGTCCGCGGCAGTGGCAGTGGACTCGCCCGAATCCGATCCGCCCACCACGACCACCGCGGCGAGGGCGAGCACGAGGAGGACGACCACTGCCGCGGCACCGCCGAGTATCAGTGCGGTGTTCCCGGACCGAGGGGGTTGGGGCGCCCGTGGTTGCCCAGGTAGGCCGTGGCCGAACTGCGGCGCACCGTAGGGTGCCGGTTGACCCGGGGCGCCGTGGCCGAACTGCGGCGCCGGTCGACTCTGCCCGAAATGCGCTGCACCGTAGGGTGACTGCTGCGCCACATGGCCGTAGGGTGCGACCTGCGCTCCTGGAGGATGCGCACGTGGCCAGTCGGCACCGAACTGCGATGCACCCTCGGGCAATTGCTGCCCGTACGGCGCGGCTGCACCAGCCGAATCGGACCGGTTGATCGGCTTGCCGGGTGGCGCAGCCGAATTCGCCCGTTCATCGTGCATCGAACTCCCCCTCCGGCTCCACCGTACGCAGCGATGCTAGCCCGTCCGTCTTTCCCTGCTCACGGCGTCGATCTCGGCGCGCTCCGGGTCTATCCACTGCCCATTGCGGACCAAGGCGTCCGCGAGGTGAACACCGAACCGGCGCGTTCGCGCGCCCGCCTCAGCCGTCGAGCCCCATGCCCTGGGCGAGCAGCGGCCACGAGTCGTGCAGCGCCTCTTCCCAGTACGGCCAGTAGTGCGTGCCGACCGGGTTGAATTTGTAGGTCGCCGGGATGTCCAGCGAGTCGAGCCGGTTCTTCAGGTTGGCGGTGCAGCCGTTGACGGCCGCTTCGATGATCACACCGAGGCTGAGGGTGACCGCGCCCATCGGTCCGGGTGCGGCGTTCAGGTAGTACTGGACGTCCTCCATCACCGGGATGCCGCTGCCGCTCGAGACGTACAGCAGCGTGCCGCGCAGCTTCTCCGCGTTGATCACCGGGTCGTTCGCGGCCCACAGCGGGCTCTCGGCAGGGCCGTACATGTTCTCGGTGTCGCCCCCCGCCCAGGTTTCGGTGGCCAGCTTGACGAACAGCTGCCCCATCGGGTCGGCGATCTGCGCGCACCCGCTGTAGGCAGCGACGGTTTTCCACAGGCCGGGCTTGGCCTCGGCCAGCTGCAACACCGATGTGCCCGAGGTGGAGAGACCGGCCAACGCGTTTTGTCCCGTCGAGTTCAGCGTCTGGTCGAGCAGTGGGGGCAGTTCCTCGGTGAAGAAAGTCGTCCACTTGTTCAGCCCGAGAACCGGGTCCCGCTGCTGCCAGTCGGTGTAGTAACTGCCGCGACCGCCGATCGGCAGGACGACGTTCACCGGCTTGTCGGCCAGCCATTCGAGCGCGTGCGTGGCGGCCTGCCAGCTGGCAGTTCCCTCGCCGCCATCCAGACCGCTGAGCATGTAGAGGTTCGGCGCGGGCTCGGACTCGTCGGCCGGACGCTGCACATCCACATCGATTTCGGTGTCCATCGACGCCGAGTACACCTTCAGGTGCCAGGTGCGCCCCTCTTTGACGACGGAGGTGACGGCCGAGTGCTGCTGCGGATCGGCCGAAACAGTACCGCTGGTCAACGGCACGAACAGCGCGGCGGTCAGTGCAACAGCGGCGGTCCGCGGAGCGGCGATACTGCGTAGTGCGGAGAGCTTCATCGAATAGTCGATTCCAGTCCATGGGCCGTTTCCGGCCATATTGTCGTCGAAGTGGTCCGGGAACTACGTCTTTCGCGCAGCCGAAATCGTTACCCGGCAAGGCCATTCAGCGAAGAACACGGCGGCCCGGATGGCGGCCGCCGTGCCGTCTCGGCCAACTCCTGCGGCGTCGGCCCCGCCGATCGGACGTCGGCGGTCGATGTTATCGAGCCGTGCCGGCCGGAGCCGGCGCGGAGTTCCGGAAGCGATCCGCGTGCTCGGCCGCCCACTGGGCGAAGGTCAGCGCCGGGCGGCCGAGCACCCGGGGAACGGTGTCGTCGACGGTCGCGGACTCCTCGGGCGGTGCGGCGTACCAGCCGATGACGTAGTCGGCGTCGGCCCGGGAGACGCCGGTGCTCATGAGCCGGTCCACGGCCTGTGCGTGGGTGATCCGGTCGAAAACGATGTCGCGTCCGACCGCCTCGGACAGGATCGCGAGACGTTCGTGCAGGGTCAGCGGCTGCGGTCCGGTGAGGTTGTACGCGCGGCCCGCGTGGCCGTCCTCGAGCAGCGCCGCGGCGGCCACCGCGCCGATGTCGGCCTCGTGCACCAGCGCGCTCGGGAAGTCGTAGGGTTCGCGCACCACGCCCTCGGCGCGGATCGAGTCGACCCAAGTCAGCGTGTTGGACATGAACTCCTGCGGTTCGAGCCGCGTCCACTCCACACCGGAGTCGGCGACGGCCTGTTCGACCGGGCCTACCGCGCCGCCCCACACGACGGTGATGCGACGAACGCCCGCGTCGACGGCGCGGCGAACCAGTTCCTCGCCGACCTCCGCGAGCCCGGCCGTCACGGTGATGTGCAGCCGGGTGATTCCGTCCAGCGCCGGGCCCAAGGTCTCGGGTGCGGTGTGGGTGCCCGTCGCCAGCTCGACGCCCGAGGGGAGTTTCGCGGCCGCCGGATCGCGGGTGAGCGCACGGACGCGCTCGCCTCGACGCAAGAGTTCTGCCACGACATGGCGGCCGGTGTTGCCGGTCGCGCCAGTTACCAGTGTTGTCACGGTGTTTCCTTTCCTCGGCGCCGACGCTAAGAGCTCAACCTTGCTCGAGGTCAATGCCGTCGATTCTGGTGTCCCCCGCCGCATCCACGGACCTCGAACGAACCGCCCGTCATCGCGGGCGGGCCGACATCCGAACGCGTTGTCGGCGAGGCCGACGCCGGGAACGCATGTCGGCTGCGATGATTCCGGGGTGACTCAGTGGCTTCCCCTCTTCAGTTCCCTGGTCGTCGCCTTCGTCGTGCTGGTCGGCGTCCTCCTCACCAACCGCACGAACCGTCGCGCGATCGACGCGGCCGACGAGCGCGGCAGCATCGCACTGGAGGCCGCGCAGCGGAACGTGGAGGCGGTCAACGCGGCGGCCGAGCAGCGCAGCAGGGCTGCGATCGAAGCGGCGCAACGGAATACGGAATCGGCCGAACAGCGTGAGCACGAGAAGTGGCGGCGCGAGTCGGTGCTCGCGGCAGTCACCGCCCTGCTGGAGACCTCGGCCGCGGTCCGGCAGCAGCTGTCCAGCCAGGACTTCGCCTACATCGGGGAGATCGACAGGTTCGGCCTCGATCTGCACGAAAGCATCGGGCAATGCGGCGGATCGGTGACCCGGTTGCGCATCCTGTCGAGCCCGCGTCTCCCGAATCGCTGTGAAGACCTGCTGCGCACGCTCACCGCGGCCGCGAACATCACCGTCCAGAAGCTGACGCTGACTCTCGACGGCGACGCGACCATCGAGGACCTCGACGACATCCGGACGTTGTGGCACAAAGCCATTGCCAGCACCGCCGAGCAGGAGCTGTCGGTCGTCAAGGCCACCAGGGCCGAACTCGGCATCGAACCGCTCCCCACCGCCGAACGCGTTCCCGCTTCGGCCGCGTAGGGCGAAAGGCCGGGCAGCCAGCGCCCCTATGCCCTCGTCAGACCGCCTCAGCGGCCTTGCGCCGGAACGAGATATGCCGGTGGCCGAAGAAACTCGCGACCGCGACCAGCGCCATCACCACGACCGCCGACGGAATGCTCGGCAGGTGCAGCAGTGATACGGCCGCTTGCAGCAGCACCATGTTCATCAGCAGCCCACCGGAATTCACCGCGACGAAGGCGCAGAAATCGCGCAGCACCTGCCCCCGCACCCGGAAGACCAGAGTGCGGTGCAGCACGAACGCGATGACGATGCTGATGCTGTAAGCGGCGGCGGGCGCGAGCGCGGCGGAGACGCGGCCGTCGAAGATCGCCAGCCACATCACCGTCAACGCGATGCCCAGTCCGGTGTTCACCATGCCGACCATGGCGAACGCGATCTCCTGCCGCCGCACGACGCGCAGCAGCGGCCCGGGATCGAGTTCGGCCTGGTCGACGGAGTTCATCGGACGGCGTCCGCCAGCTCGGTCACGCCGGTCTCGTCCGCTGGGGTCGGAGCGGACTCGTCTTCCCTGCGGCCGCGCCGGTACAGCCAGTGCAGCACGCCGACACCGAGCAACCCGGCCAGTGCGCTCGCCGCGCCGATCTGCCAGCCGGGCGGCCGCCAGGCGAGTTCCAGTTCGGCGTTCTGAGTGCCCGCCGGAATATCGACGGCGACAAAGGTTTTCGCGACGTTCTGCACCGGCAGTTCGCGACCGTCGAGGGTGACGCGGTAGCCGGGCCAGGCCAGCCGCGCGAACACCACCCGGCCGCCGCGCTCCGAGCTCACCCGGACGCGGCTGGTCGTGTCCGATTCGGCGAGGGAGGTGGCGGTGACGCCGTCGGTGGCGGAGACGCGGCCGTCGACGGTCGAGAGCAAGCCGTTCTCGCGTTCGAGCACGGCGATGTACTTCTCGTGGCCGGGGTAGTCGACCCACTTCCAGCCCTGCGGTGCGGGCTGGTTGCGCGCGTCCGGGTACAGGGCGGTGTGCAGCACGACCCGGTCCACCTTCATCAGGTCGACGATGGTCTTGCCGGTGGTCGGCTCGACGGCGAAGGCCCTGCGGAAGGCGTCGGGGCAGACGCTGGTGTCCCAGAGCATGCACAGCAGCTCGCCGAACTGGAAATGGCCGTTCGGCGTGTATCCGCTGACGTAGGTCAGCTCCAAGTCCTTGGCATAGTTGCCGAAGACCAGCGATCCGTACGCGCCGTCCAGGGTGCGTTCCGCGCGCGGAATGAGGGCGCGGTCGCCCAGTTGCAGCGTGGTGCCGGGGAAATCTGGGAAGGCGGCCTTCATCTCCGAGCGCTGCTCCGGCAGGTTCCAACCGAGCGGGGTCGGTTGGGCCGACCACACCTGGAGGTAGGCGATCGGGAAGATCGACACGAGCACCAGCGCGCACGCCGCCGCGGCGCCACGACTACGGGCAAGCCACACCACGGCCGCGCCGAGTGCCGCCACCGCGAGGGCGGCGACCACGTGCCACACCGCTTCCTGCGGTGCGGCCGAAACCGAGCGCAGCAACAGCAAGCCGATCAAGCCCGCCGCGATCAACCCGCGCCTGCGCCAATCGGCGAACGTCGCGAAGCGGCCGAGCAGCACGCAGACGAGCACCAGCAGCCCGAGCGCCACCATCGGCAGCACGCGGGCGGGCCAGCGCAGCGGGCCGATGGCGCCGGGACCCGCGGTCCACATCAGCATGATCGCCGTGAACAGCGCGGGTGCGGTGAGTTCGCGCGCCGAGTCCAGCGCTTTGCGCCAGTCGACGAAGGCCAGCGCCGGGATGACGAACCAGGCGATGTAGACGACCGGCATCGGCTGCACGTAACCCCACCAAGTGGTGAACGCGGGCAGGGTGCTGGGCAGACTGGCGTTCAACGACTCCGACCACGGCACGGTCAGCAGCTGCTCGTTGTTGATCTGCGCGGTGCCGCGCCAGGTGACCTTGGCCGAGAGCATGCTCGGCAGGTACGTCGCGAGCCCGGCCAGCGCCGCGCAGGCCGACACCGCGAGCAGGCGCAGCGACGGCTGCCACTTCCGCTGGTGGACCAGTTCGCCGACGGCCACCGCGGCGATCATGATCCCGGCCTCGACCGCCGGGAAGATGTACTGCACCGAGATGGCCAGGTACAGGAAGACGAAGGTGGGGATCGGCCCCGAGCGACCGCGCGCGTAGCGCACGCCCGACGCCCACGCGTGCGCCAACCAGGCGGTGCCGGTGAACGCGGTCATCCAGCTGCCCTCGTCGAAGAACAGCAGCCAGCCGCTGAACGGGATGGCGACGCCGGCCAGCGCCGCCCACGGCGCCCGCGACCCGTACGCCAGGCAAATCCGGTAGACGCCGAGGCCGAGCACGATCGCGAAGATCAGCTTGACTACCGTGGCGTACAGCGCGAGATTGTCCACCGACGGCGCGATCAGATCGATCAGCAGCTGCGGCGGATTCAGCAGGCCCGCCTCTTCGATGGTGTAGTTGCCCGCCATCCAGTGCTCCGGCACCAGCATCGGGAAGTCACCGTCGCGCAGCCGCCTGCCCATCATCACCCACAGCGGGGCGTACTGGGACTCGGTGTCGTCGGTATAGAAATGCCGAGCGTTGGCCAGCAGAACCGCGACATACCCCGCGACCACTCCGAGCGCCGTGATGAAGCCCCACTTGTACACCTCGCGCGGAGCGAGAGTTCCACTGTCCACCACGAGTCCCAGACCCTACAGGCAACCGCCCACGACCGAACGCAAGATGAGCCCCAGCACGCCCCGCGTGGGCGTCACCGCCTTCGCTCCGGCCGTGCACGGGTCAGGGACGGACGTCGTCCGGCAGCGCCCGTCACGCGGCCGGTTCGACCGTCATCTCGACGTGCATGCCTGCCGCGGTCACCATGTTGACGAGCGAGTCCAGGCTGAACAGGTGAACTTTGCCGCGCACCAGATCCGAGACCCGTGGTTGGGTGACGCCCAGCCGATCGGCCGCCGCGGCCTGCGTCCAGCCCTGCGCGGTGATCCGCTCGGTCAGCTCGATCATCAGCCGCGACCGCAGTCGCATGTTCTCCGCCTCCTGTGGGGTGTCCTCGATCGCATCCCACACGCTGTCGAACGTCTCGTCCGCCATCAGCGCTCTCCCTTCTCGCACTCCGCCACGACCTGCTTCAGCCGCTTGGCCGCCAGATCCAGATCCGCCGCCGGGATCTGTTGGGTCTTCTTCTGGAAACAATGCAGGACGTAGATGTAGTCGGCGAGCTTCGCTACGTAGATGACACGAAACGCGCCGTTGTGGTCCCGGACCCGGATCTCACGAACGCCGAGTCCGACGGTCGACACCGGCTTCCAGTCCGTCGGGTCCAGACCACGTTGAACCCGGTCGAGTTGGTACCCGCACTCTCGGCGTGCGGCGAGAGGGAACTCGCGAAGGTCGTCGAGCGCGGTGGCAACGAACCTGATCGGCTTCACGCGGACAATATACAAATTTTTGTATGCAAGCGTACCTTGTTCGACGGATTCGAGGAACCGCCTCGAGAACGGGACGCCGTTGTGGCAGGCCGAAGTCTCGAGTCAAAGGTGGTCGGCGGGCCTAGACTCGGGCTCTGCGAGCTTCGGTGGTTAGCGAGGGAGATGCGTACTCGGTTCGAGTTCGACCTGCATACCGTGGCTTCGCCGGAGCAGGTCGTCGAGTTGTACACCGATTTCTCCGCGGAGCGGCCGCGGCGGTGGCCCGCGCTGTCGGCGCGGCAGTATCGGGTGTTCGAGGTGGGTGAGCACACCGCGGACGTGCTGGAGGGGCAGGACTTTCCGAAGATCACGGCGCGCTGGCGCTACGACTGGTCGACGCCGGGGACGGTGCGCATGCGGGTGGTCGACAGCGATTACCTCGCGCCGGGCAGTTTCCACGAGCTGACGATCCGACCGGCCGACGACGGCGGCAGCGATGTGCACGGGGTGTGGGACAACACCGCGCTGCGCCCGTCCTCCCAGGTGGGGTTGGCGATGGCGCGGTTGATGGGGCGGCGGTTCTTCGTCGCGTATTACACGCGGGTCTTCGATGGGCTCGTCGCGGAAGGCGAGTAGCGGCAGCGCCGACTGTCCTCGTCTCGACGGTCACCACAGTCGTGCGACTATCGCGCAGCGGCAGCGGCAGCGGCAGCGGCAGCGGCAGCGGCAGCGGCAGCGGCGAGCGTGACCGTAGCAAGGTGCGCCGCGCGGGACGAGCCGCGAGACCGGGCCGCATGTTCACTGTTCAGCGGGCCGCGAGCCTCGCCGCCACCTCGCGCAGCGCCGTGCGGAGCAGGCCCGCGTATGAATCCACATCGACGACCGCCGCATCGGCGTGGATCGAGACGGTGACGGTGTCGCCGAGGCCGTGCACGCCGTGGGTGAGGTGCATGACCGCGCCTAGGGCGGGAAAGCCGCCGGTACAGCGGACGGGTCCGCCGCCGAAGGTGAGATCGGCGGGTCCGCGGTACACGCTGGAGACGACCGTGTGACCGGCGATCGAGTCGGGCACGCTGTCGACGGGATAGCGGTCGACATCGCGGCGCAGGATGCGGGCCGGGGTCACGGCGGTCACGCGATCCTGCGCGGACAGCAGCGGATGCTGGGCCCGCAGCCGACGTTCGGCGAGCGCGGCGGCGATTCGGTCGGCTCGCAGGCGCAGATCCGGTTCGTCGGTGCACAGCTCGACGCCGAGGCTCCGATAGTGGTTGCGAGACACGGACTCACCCGACAGCGCCATCGGCACTTGCGCGCCGAGCCGCGAAACCGGTTCACCCTGCGCCGCAAGGTATTCGGCGAGGGCAACCGACACGGCGGTCAACACCACCACGGTGATCGTCCAGCCCTGTACGCGAAGCTCCTCGGCGTCGCACACGATCATCCGCGCCCGATGATCGATAATCCCAGCCGCCCCAATCTTGTTCACCGCACTCGGCGCGAAGCCCGGCCCCGGCTGCGGTACCGTTCCGGCCGCCGTCAGCTCGGCCAACTCTGTCTGCGCCCGATACGCGCGAAACCCACGAACCGCCGTACGAACCATTCCGGCAGGTAACCGAGCGGCACCCCATGCGGCCCCGGCTATCCCCGAATCTCGCAGGCGCGCAAAGGATTCAGCGATGATGCCGAACAGGTCGCCGTCCGCCGCCCGATCGGCGCCTCGCCCTGCCCCGAGCTCCGCCGCGAACCCCTCGGCCGCTCGCGCCCGGCTGCCAGCGCCGTTATCTACGGCGCGTCCTGTCGCTTGCCCACCGCTGGCAGCACCCGACGCGCTCGGCCGCCCCGCCCCGCCGACCATGTCCTCCCCGGAGAACAACTCCCGCGCGACAGCCGCCGCCCGCATCCCATCCGCCAGCGCATGCGACATCTGGAGCACCACCACCGTGGCGAGCTCGTCGTCCGAGGCCCGCATCGGCGCGCCCGCGACGCCCCGGAAGACGTGCAACTTCCACGGGTGCGACGTGGCGTCGACACCGGTGGCGAGCAGATCGCCGAGCGCGGCCTGCACCGCAGCCCAGTCCGCGCGCGGCAGCGGGTGCTCGATGAACTGACTTGCCGAGTATTCACACGGCACCCAGGACGGATAGCCGAGGTCGCCGGGCGTCTCACGGAGCCGGACCCGCAGGTCCGGTATCCGCGCGCTGCGGGCGGCCACGGCGGTGCGCAGCGTCTCGGTCGACACGCCCGTGTCGGCGAAGCTGTAGAGCAGGAACAGATCGTTGCGGGTCCGGGCCGACAGCCAGAACATGGTCGCGTCCTGCGGCGCCATCGAACTCACGTGGGAGACCCTATAGAAACTATCGATTCCGCGCGGCAACGCTGCTACCGTCTGTAGTAGACCCATTCCACACACGCACGAGCGGAGTGTCGGCCATGGCGAACGGACTCGCGCGAACAGTTGGCGAACAAGCTGATGCGGCGGATCAGCGATATCGCGGCGCGGCATTCATGAAGCGGTCGATCAACAAGGTCTTCCCGACCCACTGGTCGTTCCTGCTGGGTGAGATCGCGCTCTACAGCTTCATCATCCTGCTGCTGTCGGGTGTGTATCTCACGTTGTTCTTCGACCCGTCGATGGCGCACGTCACCTACGACGGCGCCTACCAGCCGCTGCGCGGCGTCGGGATGTCACGGGCCTACGAGACCGCGCTGAACATCTCCTTCGAGGTGCGCGGCGGTCTGTTCGTGCGCCAGGTCCACCACTGGGCGGCGCTGCTGTTCGCGGCCTCGATCATCGTGCACCTGTTCCGCATCTTCTTCACCGGCGCCTTCCGCAAGCCACGTGAGGCGAACTGGGTGATCGGCTCGCTGCTGCTGATCCTGGCGATGTTCGAGGGCTTCTTCGGCTACTCGCTGCCCGACGACCTGCTCTCCGGCACCGGCCTGCGCGCCGCGTTCTCCGGTATCACGATCGGAATCCCGGTCATCGGCACCTGGATGCACTGGCTGATGTTCGGCGGCGACTTCCCCGGCGAGATCATCATCCCGCGCCTCTACATCGCCCACGTGCTGCTCTTCCCCGGGATCATGCTCGCACTGATCGCCGCGCACATCGCGCTGGTCTGGTATCAGAAGCACACCCAGTTCCCCGGGCCGGGACGGACCGAGAACAACGTGGTGGGCGCGCGCATCGTGCCGGTGTTCGCCGCCGATCAGGGCGCGTTCTTCGCCTTCACTCTCGCCGTCGTCGGCCTCATGGGCGGTTTGTTCCAGATCAACCCGATCTGGAACCTCGGGCCGTACAACCCCTCCCAGGTCTCCGCCGGTTCGCAGCCGGACTTCTACATGATGTGGACCGACGGCTTGGCGCGTCTGATGCCGCCGTGGGAGCTGTATCTGGGTCGCTACACGGTCCCCGCCTCGTTCTGGGTGGCGCTGACCATGGGCTTGGTGTTCGTCCTTTTGATCTCCTACCCCTGGATCGAGAAGCGCCTGACCAAGGATTACGAGGCGTACCACAACCTGCTCCAGCGCCCACGCGACGTGCCGGTGCGCACCGCGATCGGCGCCATGGCCATCACGTTCTACGTGGTCCTCACGATCTCCTGCGTCAACGACATCATCGCCTACAAGTTCGACATCTCGTTGAACGCGACGACCTGGGCAGGCCGCATCGGTGTCCTCATCGGGCCGCCGATCGCGTACTTCATCGCCTACCGCCTGTGCCTCGGCCTCCAACGCAGCGATCGCACGGTGCTCGACCACGGCATCGAGACCGGCGTGGTCAAGCGCCTGCCGCACGGCGAGTACATCGAGGTGCACCAGCCGCTCGGCCCGGTCGACGAGCACGGCCACCCGATCCCGCTGGAGTACCAAGGCGCGGCGGTGCCGAAGAAGATGAACCGCCTCGGTTCAGCGGGCAAGCCGGGCACGGGCAGCTTCTTCCGCGCCGATCCGACGGCCGAGTCCAACCGCAACCGCGCCATCGAGCACGAAGAGGAACACCGGCAACTCGCGGTGTTGCGGAGCTATCAGGATCGCATCACCGGAAACGGACACGGCCGCGACGAAACCCAATAGCTCGCAGTCGAATTCGAGCGCGCGAAGGCCCCGAGCCGATTGGACCCGGGGCCCGTGCTGACTGCTCGTCGGACCTGACGTTCAGGCCTTGTCGAACTCCCCCGCCGATACTCCGCTGAGGAATGCGTCCCACTCACCCGGGGTGAATGCCAAGACCGGGCCGACGCCCTTGTCCTTGGTGTCGCGGACAGCCACATTGCCGCCGTCGAGAAATGCCACTTCCACGCAGTTCCCGTCGGGGCCGCTGTATGTGCTCTTACGCCACACAGCGCCCGTCGAATCTACTTCCACGGCACTAGCTCCTTTGCTGCGTCGAGAACGAGAATTTCCAACCGAGATTGTTCTAACTAGCACCGGTATCCGGGCGCAGGGAACGCCGAATACCGTGGTGCGCTTGGTGGTAGCGCGCAACAGTATCGGTGCGCGGTATCGCACTGAAGTTCGGGACGAATACGCCCCGCGGGTTGCCCCCGCGGGCTAAACCCTAGCAGGTTCTTCGAAGGATTTGCCGGTCTCTTGCCAGTTCAACCATCCCATTTGCCAAGCTTGCGAAGGCATTAAGTTGCGGGGACATTGCCAGCCCTGAGCTTTCCGGCGAAAAGCCGCGGAGGGCAATCATTTGTTCCAGCGTGATTGGTCTGTGATCCGTCGATCGAGGCACCGAGGGCCACCCTCTCGCGGCGTCGCCTGGACACGGCGTGGATCATGGATCTTATGGTCGAACGTCCACGCGACGAGGCAGGTCGCGCCCGCAACCCCCGCCCACGAGACCGGTTCGGCCGCCCGCTACCGCTCGGTAGCGAGGGCGTGCCGCGAATTCCGGACGATCTGAATCTGCCGCCCCAGCAAACTCTTACCCTCGCCCAGCAACTCTTGGATGACGGTCTGGCATTCAACGCACACGAGGTATTGGAGGCGGCATGGAAGAACGGGCCGTTCGCCGAAAGGATGCTGTGGCAGGGTCTGGCGCAATACGCGGTCGGTCTGACACACATACAACGCGGTAATCCGAAGGGAGCGCGCACCCTGCTCGGTCGCGCGGTCGGCCGACTGCGGGCCTACGAACCAGGCGATAGCGGCAATTCGGACGACGATTGTCACGACCAGGGTGCGGACGACTCGACAGAACTCCGAAACCGCGCTCTGCCCTATGACATCGATGGCGCGGGACTGATCGCGCGCGCCGAAACGCTGCTCGCCGCGTTGGACTCCGGCGCGGCGATCACCGAGGACGACCTCAAGCCGCGGCTGCGCGTCTGAGCGCCGTCGGTGTGGACGCCTACCATGGCAGTCGTGCCCGCCGCCCAGCTCGACTCACTCGCCCGAGGCGCGGGCCGCTATGCGCCGAGCCCGTCGGGCGACCTGCACCTGGGCAATCTGCGCACGGCACTGCTCGCCTGGCTGTTCGCGCGATCGAGCGGACGCCGGTTCCTGATGCGGATCGACGATCTCGATCGGGTGCGCCCAGGCGCGGCGGAGCGCCAGCTCGCCGATCTCGCGGCCATCGGACTGGACTGGGACGGCCCGGTGGTGCGCCAATCCGAACGCCTGCCGCACTACGACGCCGCCATCGAACGACTCACCGCCGCCGGTCTGACCTACGAGTGCTATTGCACCAGAAGGGAAATTCAGCAGGCCGCGACCGCACCGCACGGGCCGATGGGCGCCTACCCGGGGATCTGCCGCACCCTGAGCGCCGAGGCTCGCGCGCGCCGCAGGGCCGAGGGCAGATCCGCCGCGCTGCGCCTGCGTGCCGCGGCCGCCGAGTTCGAAGTAATCGACGACCTGCACGGCCGCTACCGAGGCCCGGTCGACGACGTGGTGCTGCGCCGCGGCGACGGCACCCCCGCCTACAACCTCGCGGTGGTGGTCGACGACGCCGCGCAGGGCATCGACCAGGTGGTGCGCGGCGACGACCTGCTGCCATCCACCCCGCGCCAGGCCTACCTGGCCAGCCTGCTCGACCTGCCCATTCCGCGCTACGCGCATGTGCCGTTGGTACTCAACGAAAATGGTCAACGGCTGGCCAAACGCGACGGCGCGGTGACGCTCGCCGACCGACGCGCCCTGGGCAACACGCCCGAACAGGTTGTGAGCTTGCTCGCCGACTCGCTCGGCTACACCGCGAGCACCCCGTCGCAGCTCCTCGAACATTTCGATCCGGCGCGGTTACCGCGAGAACCTTGGATCGTGGCCGCCGACGGGTTGTTGCAACCCAGCGGGTGTCCGTAACGTACCGAATCGACCACTGATCAACCGATCACCACGAGGACAAAAGCATGACGAGCGGTGGGTACGACCCCAACCAGAATCCCCAGGGCGGGTACGGCCAGCCGTACCCCCAGGGCCAGCCGCAGTACGGGCAGCAGCCCCAGTACGGGCAGCAGCCGCAGTACGGTCAGGACCCTTACGGCCAGCAGCAGTACGGCCAGCAGCAGCCGCAGTACGGCCAGCAGCCCCAGTACGGTCAGGACCCCTACGGGCAGCAGCAGCCGCAGTACGGTCAGCAGCCGCAATACAACCAGGATCCGTACGGCCAGCAGCAGTACCCGCAGCAGCAGGGCTATGGCGCAGGCGGTTTCGGCGGCGCGCAGCCCGGTGAGCTGTGGCCGCGCTTCGCAGCCCGTTTGATCGACAACATCATCGCTGGTATTCCATCGGCCATCGTGCTGACGATGCTCCTGCTCTTCCTGCCCGCGAACCTGGGAACCCAGATTCTCGCGTACGCGGTCTACTTCGCTCTGATCACCGCGTACTTCGTCGGTATGGAGGTGACGCAGGGCACCACCCTCGGCAAGAAGATCCTCGGCCTCCGGGTCGTCGGGCCCGGCGGCGCCAAGATCGACCCGGTCACCTCGCTCAAGCGCAACGTGTTCCTCGCGGCCAGTGTCGTCTACTGCCTTGGCTGGCTGGTCTCGTTCGGCCTCGGCATCTACATCGCCGTCACCATCGAGCAGGACCCGAACAAGCAGGGCTGGCACGACAAGTTCGCGGGCGGCACCCAGGTCGTCAAGGGCTGACCCACCCCCGGCAAACACTCAGGGGCGCTCCCGGCAACGGGAGCGCCCCTGAGTCGTCTTCGGCGCGAGTCGTTTTCGCGGCTCAGGCCCCCGCGATCACACCGATGATGTTGAGCACCCAGTACAGAATGCCGAGCACGATGCCGCCGACCCCGACCCACACGCCGGCTTGGGCCATGCCCTTGCCTTCGTAGTTGCCGGACTGCTTCATCTGGTTCAGCGCGACCACACCGAGCACCAGGCCGATGATGCTCGGCAGCAGGAAGCAGCAGGACGCGACGCCCGCGATGGAGACAATCATCGCGGCGATCGCCAAACCGTTGGAGCCCTGGCTCGGTGGCGCGCCGTACGGCTGATAGCCCTGGGGATAGCCGTAATTCGGCTGCTGCGGATAGGGCGCCGGTCCCGACTGGTACGGTGCGCCGCCCGCGGGCTGCTGGTAGTTCGGGTACTGCGACTGCTGCGGATATTGCGGCTGCGAGGGCGGCGGCTGCTGCGGGTACTGCGGGGCGGAGGGGTACCCGGTCGGTTCGGAGTTCGGATACTGCGGTACCGAGCCCTGGGCGCCGGAGTCCGGCGACACGCCTTGGCCGCCGTACTGCTTCCACCACTCGTCGGAATCGCCGGGATTCGTCATGGGTACAGCGTAGTGGGCGCAGACGGACGTGGTCTGTCCTTCATGACCGGACCGTCCCACGCGACCCGGCCCCTGCTGGGAGGATGATGCCCGTGAGTGATGTGCATAAATCAGAAGAACACGACGGGTCTGGGTACCCCGCGCCGGACCACGCGGCATTCGCCCAGGTCGCGCGGGGGTACTACACACCGATCGTCGCGCTGTTCACCGCGACGCTGATCATTTCGAATATCTGCGCCACCAAGGGCGTCGAATTCTTCCGCGACGAATCGGTCACGGTGGGACCGTTCCAGATCCTGCCGATCGTCACCGACGGCGCGTTCTTCCTCTTTCCCCTGGCCTACGTCCTCGGCGACGTGCTGAGCGAGGTGTACGGCTTCCGCGCCACCCGGCGCGCCATCTACTACGGGTTCGGCGCCCTTGTGCTGACCGTGCTGTGCTTCGCGATCGTGCTCCGCCTGCCCGCCGCCGGTTTCTACGAGAACCAGGAGGCGCTGCGATCCATCGTCGGTCCGGTGCCGCGGCTGGTGATCGCGGGTCTCGCCGGGTATTTCGTCGGCCAGCTGCTGAATTCCGCGACGCTGGTGCTGATCAAGGAACGGACCAAGGAGAAATACCTGTGGGCCAGGCTGATCGGCTCGACCGTGGTCGGCGAATTCGCCGACACCCTGATTTTCTGCTCGATCGCCGCGGCCGCCATCGGCATCGAAACCTGGCAGCAGTTCGTGAATTACGTGATCATCGGCTTCCTGTGGAAGACGCTGGTCGAGGTGCTGGTCATGCCGCTCACCTACCGGGTGATCGCACTACTGAAGAAGCACGAACCCGGTTACGCGCCGCGCGCCGTCGACCCGCTGCACGCTTAGGACGCGGTCCTACACCCCACTCCGCACACGGCCGGAGCGCAGGCGGAGGTCCGCCCGAAACACGCTGCGCGATGGCGCCCGACGGACCAGTGCATGCGCCGGGGCCAGCGCATGCGGCCGGGCGAACGCTTGCGTGCGGCCAGCCGAGCGCGCGTGCCGCCGGGCTCCGCAACGTGCAACCGAGCCCAGCACGTGCGCCGCGGCAGCGCGTCTGCCGGACCAGTGCATGCGCCGAAACCAGCGCATCGGCGGGGCGAGCGTGTGCAACCGGAGGGGGTCGTGCGGACGGAGCCAACGCGTGCAGCCGACCCAGCAGCGCCTGCGCCGGGGCTAGCGCGGCTGCGCGGCTAGCGCGTGCGCTGCGGCTGGCGCATCTGCCGAGCCAGTCCGTACGCCGGTGCCAGCACGTGCGCTGACCGCACCGGGGATCAGGGCGTGCGAATCCGCCCCTTCCAGCGGCCCAGCGTTTCGGCTTTGAACTCGTCGAAGCTGCCGTCGTCGATGCTGGCGCGGATCCGGTCGACCAGCCGAACGGTGAAGCGCTCGTTGTGAATCGTGCACAGTGTGGCGGCCAGCATTTCCTTGGCTTTGAAGAGATGGTGGATGTAGGCGCGGGTGTAGTGCGCGCAGGTGTAGCAGTCGCAGGTCTCGTCGATCGGGGTGAAATCGCGGCGGAAGCGGCTGGTATTGATGTTGAAGCGGCCCTCGGCGACGTAGATGGCCGCGTTGCGGGCGACGCGCGAGGGATTCACGCAGTCGAAGGTGTCCGCGCCGTTCTCCACCGCGACGAAGATGTCCTCCGGCTCGCTGATGCCGAGCATGTGCCTCGGCTTGTCCGGGGGCAGTTCGTCACAGCACCAGCCGACGATGGCGCCGAGGTTGTGCTTCTCCAGGGCGCCGCCGATGCCGTAACCGTCGAAACCCGTTCCGCCCGCGCCGCGGATCGCCTCCAGCTCGCGACATGCCTTGCGGCGCAGGTCTTCGTATTGCGCGCCCTGGATGACGGCGAACAGCGCCTGGTAGGGGCGGTGTGTGCGGGCCGCGGTCAGCCGCTCGTGCTCATCGATGCAGCGCTGCGCCCATTCGTGCGTGCGCTGTAGCGACTTCTCTTGGTAGCCACGGGTGTTCAGCAGCGTGGTGAGCTCGTCGAAGGCGAACATGATGTCGGCGCCGAGCTGGTGCTGGATGCCCATGGAGATTTCCGGGGTGAACCGGTGCTTGGAGCCGTCCAGATGCGAACGGAAGGTGACGCCGTCGTCGTCGACGGTGGCGAGGCGCTCCTTGCCCGCCGCGATTACATCGTCGCTGCGGACGTCGACGGCTTCCATCGCGAGCACCTTCTTGAAGCCGACGCCCAGCGACATCACCTGGAAGCCGCCGCTGTCGGTGAAGGTGGGCCCCGGCCAGTTCATGAACGCGCCGAGTCCGCCCGCCTCGTCCACGATGTCGGCGCCCGGTTGCAGGTAGAGGTGATAGGCGTTGGCCAGCAGCGCCTGCGCGCCGAGTTCGCTCATCGTCTCCGGCAGCACCGCCTTGACCGTCGCCTTGGTGCCGACGGGGATGAACGCGGGCGTCGCGATCGCACCGTGCGGCGTCTGGATGACACCCGAGCGACCGTGCCGTCCGTCCAGCCGGGCGCCGACGGTGAAGGAGAACGATTCCGGTGCTGACACGCCCTTCATCCTCTCAGGCGCCCCTGTGCGCCCCGCGCCGCGCCCGGGGCGCTGGTCGAAGGGATTCCTTACTAGAGTTCAACTCTAATCAGATATAGACTTCGGTCATGAGCGCCGTCAAGGGGACGAACAAGCGAGCCCTCAAAGCCCAGGAGACGAGGCGGCGAATACTCGCGGCCGCCGGCGAGTTGTTCGTCGAGCAGGGCTACGGCGCGACCAACCTGCAAGAGATCGCCGCGCGGGCGGGCGTGGCCGTGCAGACCATCTACTTCACCTTCACCAACAAGCGCACGCTGCTGAAAGAACTGGTCGACGTCACGATCGCGGGCGACGACGAACCGGTGGCGACCATGGAACGGGAGTGGTTCCGCACCGCCATGGCTGCCGCGACCGCGCAAAAGCATCTGCGCGCGCACATCGCGGGCACCCGCCCGGTGCTCGAACGCATCGCGCCCATACACAAGGTGATCGAGACGGCCGCGGCCACCGACCCGGAAGTCGCGGCGATGTGGCCCGCGGACCAACCGGACCCGCGCTACACCGTGCAGCTGCACACCGCCACCGTCATGATGACCAAACCCGGTGCGCGCCGAGATGTCTCGCCGGAAGAAGCCGCCGACCTGCTCTACGGCCTACTCAGCACCGAACTGTTCCTCCTGCTGGTCCGCAACAGAGGCTGGACCGCGCAGCACTGGGAGGACTGGGCCTACACCACCCTCCTCCCCCAACTCTGCGACTAGTCCGTCAAGCCTCCGCCGCGGCCGCCGCGAACTGGGCGCTGTAGAGGCGGTAGTAGGCGCCGCGCTCGTCGAGCAGTCGCTCGTGCGTGCCGTGCTCGACGATCCGGCCCGCCTCCATGACGACGATCAGGTCGGCGTCGCGGATCGTGGAAAGCCGGTGGGCGATGACGAAACTCGTGCGGTCTCGGCGTAGCGCCGCGGTGGCGTGCTGGACGAGCAGTTCGGTGCGGGTGTCCACCGAGCTGGTCGCCTCGTCCAGAATCAGGATCGACGGCTTGGCCAGGAAGGCGCGGGCGATGGTGATCAGCTGCTTCTCACCCGCGCTGACGCCCGAACCCTCCTCGTCGATGATCGTGTCGTAGCCGTCGGGCAGCGCGTGCACGAACCGGTCGACGTACGCGGCCCGTGCGGCGGCGAGGATTTCCGCCTCGCTCGCATTGGGATTGCCGTAGGCGATGTTCTCCCGGATGGTGCCGCGGAAGAGCCAGGTGTCCTGCAGGACCATGCCGATCCGCGACCGCAGGTGATCGCGGGTGATCTCGGTGATGTCGACGCCGTCGATGGTGATCGTGCCCGCGTCCAGCTCGTAGAAGCGCATGAGCAGGTTCACCAGCGTGGTCTTGCCCGCGCCGGTCGGCCCGACTATCGCGACGACGTGTCCGGGCTCGGCGACCAGCGAGAGCCGCTCGATGACCGGCTTCTCCGGCTCGTACCGGAACGAGACGGCCTCGAACTCGACCCGCCCGCGATCCACCGGCCGGGTGTTCTCCATGACCGGATCCGGGCTCTGCTCCTCGGCGTCGAGGATCTCGAAGATGCGCTCGGCCGAGGCCACGCCCGACTGCAGCAGGTTCGCCATCGCGCCGATCTGGGTCAGCGGCTGACTGAACTGCCTGGAGTACTGGATGAACGCCTGCACCTCGCCGAGCGAGAGATGGCCCGTGGCCACCCGCAGACCGCCGACCAGCGCCACCAGCACGAAATTCACGTTCCCGAGGAACATGATCGCGGGCATGATCAGGCCCGAGATGAACTGCGCCTTGAAGCTGGATTCGTAAAGCGCCTGGTTGCGCTCGTCGAACTCCCTGCCGACCTCGCGGCCGCGGCCGAACGCGGTGACCACCTCGTGGCCGGTGTACGCCTCCTCGACCTGCGCGTTGACCAGGCCCGTGTACTTCCACTGGTCCACGAAGTGCGGCTTGGACCGCTTGGCGATCTGCGCGGTGACGACGATCGCGCCCGGCACGGTGAGCAGCGCGATCAGCGCGAGCAGCGGCGAGATCCAGAACATCATGATCAGGATGCCGAGCACCGAGAACACCGACATGATCAGCTGACTCATGGTCTGCTGCAAGCTCTGCGAGACGTTGTCGACGTCGTTGGTGACGCGGCTCAGCACGTCACCGCGCGGCTGGGAGTCGAAGTAGCGCAACGGGAGCCGGTGGATCTTGTCCTCGACCTCGCCGCGCAGCCGCTTCACCGTCCGGTTGATGACGATGTTGAGCAGGTAGCCCTGCAACCAGCCGAACACCGAGGCGCCGACGTAGAGCGCGAGCACGAGCACCAAGACCCGGCCCACCGCGCCGAAATCCACGCCGACGCCGGGCACCACGTTCATGGCGCTGAGCATGTCGGCCAGGGTGTCGTTGCCGCTCGCCCGCAGCCGCTCGACGGCCTGCTCCTTGGACAGTCCGCGCATCGCCTCGAGGTTCTTGCCGACCACGCCGTCGAAGACGAGGTTGGTCGCCTTGCCGAGCAGATACGGACCGAGGGTGTTGAGCACCACCGAGGTGACCGCGAGGCCGATGATGCACCCGACGTAGAACCGTTCCGGGGCGAGCCTGCGCAGCAGCCGCTTCAGCGACGGCCCGAACGACTTGGCCTTGGCGTCCGGTGCCCCGGGAGCGGGAGCTCCTGGCCTCATCGCGCCTCCTCCGCACTCAGCTGAGACGCCACGATCTCCTGGTATTCGGGACAGTCGCGCAGCAGTTGCTCATGGGTGCCGATGCCAGCGATCACGCCGTCTTCGAGCACGATGATCTGGTCCGCGTCCCGGATGGTGGCGATGCGCTGGGCCACGATGATCACCGAGGCGTTCTCGGTCTCCGGCTTCAACGCCTCGCGCAGCCGGGCGTCGGTGGCGACGTCGAGGGCGGAGAACGAGTCGTCGAACAGGTAGATGCGCGGTCTGCGGACCAGCGCCCGCGCGATGGCGAGGCGCTGGCGCTGGCCGCCGGAGACCGTGGTGCCGCCCTGCGCCACCGGCGTCTCCAGACCCTGCGGCATCTCCCGCACGAAGTCGGCGGCCTGCGCGATCTCGAGGCAGCGCCAGAGTTCCTCGTCGGTGGCGTCCGGATTGCCGTAGCGCAGGTTGCTCGCGACGGTGCCGGAGAACAGGTACGCCTTCTGCGGCACCAGGCCGATCTGTTCGCGCAGCACTTCGAGGTCGAGGTGGCGGACGTCGGTGCCGCCCACGTACACCGCACCGTCGGTGACGTCGATCAGCCGCGGTATCAGGTTCAGCAGCGTCGTCTTGCCGGAACCGGTGGAACCGACGATGGCCGTAGTGGTCCCTGGCTCCACTTGGAAACGGATGGCGCGCAGCACCGGCTTCTCCGCGCCGGGAAAAGCGAACTCGCAGAACTGCAAGTCGACCGAGGCCGGGTCGCCTTCGAACGGCTGCGGCAGCCGCGGCGGCAGCACCGAGGACTCGGTGGCGAGCACCTCACCGATCCGGTCGGCCGAGACCGCGGCGCGCGGCGCCATCATGGCCAGGAACGACGCCATCATGACCGCCATCAGGATCTGCATGATGTAGGACAACATCGCGGTGAGCGAGCCGATCTGCAGCTCGCCGGAGTCGATCAGGTGCCCGCCGAACCAGATCACCGCCACCGCGGTGACGTTGCTGATCAGCATGACCAGCGGGAACATCAGCGCCGTCAGCCTGCCGACGCGCAGCGAGGCCTCGGTGAGCTCGGTGTTGGCGATGCCGAACCGCCAGGTCTCCTGCCGCTCCCTGACGAACGCGCGCACCACCCGGATGCCGGTGATCTGCTCGCGCAGCACCCGGTTGACCGCGTCGATGCGCTCCTGCATGTCGCGGAAGCCGGGCACCATCCTGGCCACGACGAGCGCCATCGACAACCCGAGCGCGGGCACCGCGATGAGCAGCAGCCAGGACAGACTCAGGTCTTCGCGCAGCGCCATGACGATGCCGCCGACACACATGATCGGCGCCATCACCAGGATGGTCGCCGACATCACGATGAGCAGCTGCACCTGCTGAATGTCGTTGGTGTTGCGGGTGATCAGCGAGGGCGCGCCGAACATGCCGACCTCGCGCGCGGAGAAGGTGCCGACCCGGTGCACCAGCGCGCCGCGCAGGTCGCGGCCCGCGCCCATGGCGGCCTGTGCGCCCAGATAGACCGAGAACGCGGACGCGACGATCTGCACGCCCGTGACCGCGAGCATCCACAGCCCCGTCGTCCAGATGTAGCCGATGTCGCCCTTGGTGACGCCGTTGTCGATCAGATCGGCGTTCAGGCTCGGCAGGTAGAGCATCGCGATGACCGAAACCAACTGGAGCGCAACGACCCCCGCCAATTGCGCGCGGTAGGGGTACAGATGAGCTCTGAGCAGTCTGATCAACATGATGCTTGGCAGGCTACCGGCAATCGGTGACAGCCGTCGTGGCGATTTTCTCTGGGCGGAACCGCAGCTCAGCGCCGCTCCCAGGCGCCGGGGTCGCCGGTGAGCGCGTCGACGAACTCGGGCAACCGGTCGGCGACGATGTCGGCGACGGTCACGTTCTCCAGCACCGCGCGGATGTTCACACGCAGCGCGATCCACACCGATTGCAGAGGCTCGGCCGCGCCCGGATACTTCACGTCCTCGGGCCGCTGCCCGCGCACCGAGGCGAGCGGGCCCTCGATCGCGCGGATCACGTCGGCGATGGAGATCTCGGCCGCGGGCCTGGCCAGCGAATATCCCCCGTCGGGTCCGCGCCTGCTGACGACCAGCTCGGCGCGGCGCAGCTCACCGAGCACGGTCTCCAGCACCTTGGGCGGAATCCGCTGCGCGGACGCGATCGCGTCGGCTTTGATCTTGGCGTCGGGCGTGGCCCGGGCGATCTCCAGCAGGGTTCGCACCGCGTAATCGACCTTCGCGGTGATGTGCACGGCTACTCCCAGGCGTGTTCGACGACGCGCACGAATCTACGCGGTGCCGCAGGCGGTCAACACGCAGGTGGCCGAGTCCAGGAGCGTGTTCTCCAGCAGCGAGTCGTCCGCGCCGGGCACCAGTTCCTTGGAAATCAACGCCACCCCGAGAACCTCGAGCGCCGCGCAGGCACGAACCCGCGCCTCGTCGGTGGGGTCCGGACCGGCCAGCCAATCGCGCAGCACCCGGTTGCTGTCCATCAGGTCCGGATATCGGTCGGCCATCGCGTTGACGATCGCCACCGCGTCGCGCACGCACAGCGCCCCCGCGTCGCGGTGCCGGATGAGCCCGCGCAGGTGCGCACGCAACACCGCCCGCACCCCCTCGGCGTTGTACGGAACCGCGTCGATGTCTTCGACGACCGAACGCAGATGGTCGATGATCGGATCGATGATCGCCAATAGCAGATCCAGCTTCGAGGGGTAGTGATAGTACAGCGAAGCCTTTGTGATTCCTACCGCATCCGCGACCTCGCGAAGGCTCGTCTGCTCGAAACCCTTGGCGGCGAATAGCTTCACAGCGGCGTCGCGGATCGCGATCTTAGTGCCGCTACCTGCGATAACGCTGTCGGGTGCGTCGGGTCCGGCCATTGGATGATCCTCTCGTCGATGCTGCGCGGCGCTAACGTCGCCACCAAAATTGAGGTTGTACCTCCACTTACTCGGTCGGTAGTCTACCTACCGCACGGTAGGCAGAAAGCGTCAGTGGAGGCGGGGACAAGCAGGGAGTCCCGCGAAAGTGCTGTCTACGCGCCACGATCCAGCACGTACCAGTCACCGCTAGGAGTACCCGCGTGTCCGTTTACCTCTATAGATTCGGAAAGTTCGCTTTCCGCCGGAAATGGATAGTGCTTCCGGTCTGGCTTGTCCTCTTCGTGCTCCTCGGTGGTTTGGGCGCGCAGCTCAGCAAACCGATGAGCAACGATTTCAGCATGCCCGAGCTGCCCTCCGCCCGAGCCAACGACATTCTCGACAAGCACTTCCCCGGTGCGTCCGAGGCCTTCAAGTTCGACGCCGTCACCGGAACTTACGTCATCGGCGCGCCCGAGGGTCAGAAGCTGACCGATCCCGCGAACCGCGCGGCGGTCGAGGCGTTCATCGCCAAGCTCAACCAGCTCGACATCGTCGACCACGAGAAGCCGATCGTGAACCCGATCGACGCCGCGGAGAAGATGGGCTGCCTGGAGAACCCCGATCCCTCGCAGTGCAGTGGCTCCCCGCTCAACGTGCTCGGCAAGGACGACCCGAACTCCGTCGCGTTCATGAGCGTGCCGTTCAGCATCGCGAAGTTCACCGACGTCACCGACGAAAACCGCAAGGCCGCCTACGACGTGGGCGCCGACGCGCGGAACTCCGGCCTCGCGGTCGAGGTGAGCGGTTCCATCGCCCAGACCCAGGAGCAGCCGAGCGGTACCGCCGAGCTGATCGGCATGGGCGTCGCGCTGATCGTGATGATCGTGGCCTTCGGCGCCATCGTCGCGGCCTTCGTGCCGATCGTCACCGCGATCGTCGGCCTCGGCGCGGCCACCTCGGTTATCCTGTTGGGCACCTCGTTCATCGAGGTCCCGAGCTTCACCACGTTCCTCGCCTCGATGATCGGCATCGCGTTGTCCATCGACTACGCGCTGTTCATCGTCTCGCGCTACAAGCACGAACTGGCGGTGCAGGATTCGCCGGAAGAGGCGGCGGGCACCGCGCTCGGCACCGCCGGTTCCGCTGTCGTGTTCGCCGGTCTGACCGTGATCATCGCGCTGGCCGGTCTGAGCATCGTCGGCGTCGAATTCCTGACCTTCATGGGTCTGGGCGGCGCGATCGCGGCGGGCTTCGCCGTGATCACCGCGACCACGCTGATGCCCGCGCTGCTCGGCGCGTTCGGCCGGTTCCTGTTCAAGCCGAAGCTGCCGCTGGTCGCCAAGCACGACCCGGAGGACGACGCCATCGTCACCAACGGCATGCGCTTCGGCCGTCTCATCGGCAAGGCCCCGTGGGCCGCGCTGGTGCTGTCCATCGTCGCGCTCGGCGCGCTCGCCGCGCCCGCGGCCGGTCTGAACCTGGGTCTGCCCGGCGAGGACAGCATGCCCAAGACCTCCACCGTGCGTAAGGCCTACGAGCTGCGCACCGAGGGCTTCGGCGAAGGCAGCAACGGCGTGCTCAACGTCGCGGTCGACCTGAGCAACGTCGCGCCCGAGCGACGCGACGAGGCGGTCAACGCCCTGCGCGAGCGGCTCGCGTCCTACGGGAACATGGACTACGTCACCGAGCCGCAGTTCAGCGGTGAGGACAAGGCGGGCGCGCTGCTCGACGGCGTGCCGAAGTCGGGCCCGAACAACCAGGACACCAAGGACCTGGTGCGCGACGCCCGCGACGCGGAGGCCGAACTGAAGGCGCAGTACGGCATCGAGTACGGCATCACCGGCACCACTGCCATCTACGCCGACGTCGACCACGTGCTGCTCAGCAAGATCGCGCCGTACCTCGCCATCGTGGCGGGCGCCGCGTTCATCCTGCTGATCCTGGTGTTCCGCTCGATCCTGGTGCCGCTGACCGCGGCGCTCGGCTTCCTGCTCTCCATGGCCGCGACCTTCGGCGCGACCGTGCTGATCTTCCAGGAGGGCAAGCTCGGCCTGATCGATGATCCGCAGCCGATCGTCAGCTTCATGCCGATCATGCTCATCGGCCTCGTGTTCGGTCTCGCCATGGACTACCAGGTATTCCTGGTGACCCGCATGCGCGAGGAGTACGTGCACGGCAAGTCGCCGAAGGAAGCGGTGGTGGCCGGTTACCACCACGGCGCGCGCGTGGTGACCTCCGCCGCGATCATCATGATCTCGGTGTTCGCCTCCTTCATCCTGGAGTCGGACGTGACCGCGAAGTCGTTCGGTTTCGCGCTGGCGGCGGGCGTGCTGTTCGACGCCTTCATCGTCCGCATGGTGCTGGTCCCGGCGCTGCTGGTGATCATGGGCAAGTGGTCCTGGTGGATGCCGAAGTGGCTCGACCGGATCGTGCCGGATATCGATGTCGAGGGTACGAAGCTGCGTGATCTGCAGCAGAAGTCCGTCGAGCTGAAGAAGGAACCGGTCACCGTGAGCTGATCGGATTCGCCGACCGTCGGCCCCGCACCCATGCCTTTGGGTGCGGGGCCGACGTGTTTCCGGGGGTTCTTGCTCTCGTGCCCGGTACGCAGCAGACTCGGGGTGTTCGACTCTTTGCTCGGTAGACCGCCTGCATCGGCGCGGCGGAGGTAATTCGCGAGCGCGGGCGGGTGAGCCCGCGTGTTCGTTCCCGGACCGGCTCGACCCGATCAACCGCGAGGAGAACCCGTTGTCCGTGTATCTATACCGGTGGGGAAAGTTCGCCTTTCGCCGCAAGTGGATAGTCCTGCCGGTCTGGCTCGTCCTGTTCCTGCTGCTCGGCGCGCTCGGCGCCCAGTTGAAGGAACCGATGACCGACGACTTCAGCCTGCCGAACCTGCCGTCCGAACGGGCCACGGAGATCCTCGACGAACACTTCCCCGGCATGTCGGCCGCGTTCGAGTTCGACGCCGTCACCGGCACCTACGTGATCGGCGCGCCCGAAGGGCAGAAGCTCACCGATCCGGCCAACCACCAGGCGATCGAGGCGCTGATCAGCCGACTCGACCAGCTCGACATCGTCGACCACGGCAAGCCGCTGACCGACCCGATCGCCGCGGCCCAGCAGATGGGCTGCCTCGTGCCGGAACCGAACGTCTCCACGTGTAGCGGCGCCCCGCTGAACGTGCTGAACAAGACCGCGCCCGACACCGTCGCGATTGTCAGCGTGCCGTTCACCCTCGAGGAATTCGCCGACATCACGCCGGAGAACCGCGCGGCCGCCTACGACGTCGCCGACGACGCCCGCGCCGCCGGGCTGACCGTCGAACTCAGCGGCACCATCGCGATCGAGCAACAGGTCCCGAGCGGCAAGTCGGAGATGATCGGCATGGGCGTCGCGCTGATCGTGATGATCGTGGCCTTCGGCGCCATCGTGGCGGCCTTCGTGCCGATCGTCACCGCGATCGTCGGCCTCGGCGCGGCGACCTCGCTGATCCTGTTGGGCACCTCGGTGCTGTCCATCCCCAGCTTCACCACCTTCCTCGCCTCGATGATCGGCATCGCGCTGTCCATCGACTACGCGCTGTTCATCGTGTCCAGGTACAAACACGAACTGGCCGTGCAGGATTCGGCCGAGGAAGCCGCGGGCACCGCGTTGGGCACGGCGGGTTCGGCGGTGGTGTTCGCCGGTCTGACCGTGATCATCGCGCTGGTCGGCCTGAGCATCGTCGGCGTTCGATTCCTGACGTTCATGGGTCTCGGCGGCGCGGTCGCGGCGGCCTTCGCGGTGCTCGTCGCGCTGACGCTGATGCCCGCGCTGCTCGGCGCGCTCGGGCGGTTCCTCTTCAAGCCGAAGCTGCCGCTCATCGCCCAGCACGATCCGGAAGACGACACCGTCGTCACCAACGGCATGCGCGTGGCCCGGCTGATCGGTCGCATCCCGGTCGTCACGCTGGTGCTCAGCATCCTTGTGCTCGGGCTGCTCGCCGCACCGGCCGCAGGTCTGAACCTCGGTCTGCCGGGCGAGGACAGCATGCCCAAGACCTCCACCGTGCGTAAGGCCTACGAACTGCGCACCGAAGGGTTCGGCGAGGGCAGCAACGGTGTCCTCAACGTCGCGGTCGACCTCACCGACGTGCCGCAGGAGCGCCGGGCCGAAGCGCTGACCGCGCTGCGCGACAAGCTGATGTCCTACCCCGACATGGACTACGTCACCGAGCCGACGCCGAGCCAGGACGGCAACGGCGCGCTGCTCGACGGCGTGCCGAAGGCGGGCCCGAACAACCAGGACACCAAGGACCTGGTGCGCGACGCCCGCGAAGCCGAGGCGGGACTGAACGCCGAGTACGGCATCCGGTACGGCATCACCGGCACCACCGCCATCTACGCCGACATCGACCACGTGCTGCTCAGCAAGATCGTGCCGTACATGGCGATCGTGGCCGGGGCGGCGTTCGTCCTGCTGATCCTGGTGTTCCGCTCCATACTCGTGCCGCTGACCGGCGCGCTCGGCTTCCTGCTCTCGATGGCCGCCACGTTCGGCGCGACCGTGCTGATCTTCCAGGAAGGCAAGCTCGGGCTGATCGACGATCCGCACCCGATCGTCAGCTTCCTGCCCATCATGCTGATCGGCCTGGTGTTCGGTCTGGCAATGGACTACCAGGTCTTCCTGGTGACGCGCATGCGCGAGGAGTATGTGCACGGAGCGTCGCCCAAGGAGGCCATGGTCAACGGCTACCACCACGGCGCGCGCGTGGTCACCGCGGCGGCGATCATCATGATCTCGGTGTTCGGTTCGTTCCTGCTGGAATCCGATCCGACCGCCAAGTCCATGGGTTTCGCGCTGGCGGCCGGTGTGCTGCTCGACGCGTTCCTGGTCCGGATGGTGCTGATCCCCTCGCTGCTGGTGCTGATGGGCGAGTGGGCGTGGTGGATGCCGAAGTGGCTGGACCGGATCGTGCCCGATATCGACGTGGAGGGCGCGCGGCTGCACGCGCTGCGTGCCGAATCGGCCGCGGCGCGAGAATCCGTCGCCGTTCGCGATTGACGCCTCGCGCGGTCGAAGCGGCTCCGCACCCGTTCGGGTGTGGAGCCGTTCTCGCGATAGTCCGACCGTCCGGTGCTACCGGATTGCTACCGAGTCACTCGCTCGGCCGCGGCATGACACAGTTCGATATTTTGGGGTTGAGTCCCAGGTAATTCAGGGGGCCGGAGACCGCGGTGAGCGCGATCGTGCCGAATCCGGCGCAATTGATCGGTCCGCTGGAGAAGTACTGACGCTGGCCTGCGGCGATCATGCCGACGGCCAACCACACCAGGAGCAGCAGACTGAACCACCGCATCCCGGATTCGCGCGCAGCCCGCCCGTGAGTCACTCGCTCGCGCATAGTCATCGCTTCCTTCCACAATCGCGCCAGGTGGCGTAAGGGGGGAGATACCCCTATGCCCACCGGTTACTCCCAGTGCGCTCGACCACAATTCGGCCGACATTTCGCCACCGGGGAAGGCTTGCGCGGCAACCGGACAGTCAATTTACTTTTACTTCGCACACCTACCTTTCCGCCCGTGGTCGTCACTTCGGTCGAAAAACCGCCGCGCACCTTTCTCCCGCTTCCCACTCGAAGCCCCGTCGATCGGGTGCCCGTGCCGATGCTCGTGCTCGGCGCGATGGTGTCCATTCATCTCGGGGCAGCCGTGGCCAAACAACTCTTCGCGCTCGCGGGCGCGGACGTGGTCGCCTGCCTGCGCATCGTCGTCGCCGCTGCGATCGCACTGCTGCTCTGGCGGCCCGCTCTCCGGGTCGACCGGCGCGCGCTTCCCGGCATCGCCGGGCTCGGAATCGCCATCGCCGCAATGAATCTCAGCTTCTACGCGGCGATCGAGCGGATACCGCTCGGCGTGGCGGTCACCATCGAATTCCTCGGGCCGCTCACTGTCGCCCTGCTCGGATCACGCAAGCCCCGCGACGCGGCGCTCGCGCTCATGGCAGGCGCCGGTGTGCTGCTGCTCATGGATGCCGGCGGGCCGATGTCGTGGACCGGCGTGCTCTTCGCCCTGCTCGCCGGCGCCGGATGGGGCGCGTACATCGCCTGCGGCGCGGTGGTCGGCCGACACACCGCGGGCCACGACGGACTCGCGCTCGCCATGGCGTTCGGCGGCGTGCTCGTTCTGCCTTTCCTTGTGACACAAGGTGGTTCGGCGCTACTGAACCCGGCGCTGCTGGCCGGGGTCGCGGTCGTCGCGGTGTGCTCGTCGCTGGTGCCGCACGCCATCGAACTGACCGCGCTACGGCGGATCGAGGCGTCGGTGTTCGGGGTGTGGATGAGTTTGCAGCCCGCGGTCGCCGCGTTGGCGGGGATGTTGTTGCTCGGTGAAGGTCTGCGCGGGGCGCAGTGGGGCGGCGTCGCGATGGTGGTCGTGGCCGCGGCTGCCTCGGCTTGGTTCGCGGCCGATTCGGGACTGCGCGCGCAGGACGAAACGGCGCGGCGAGGCGATCGGTCAGGCCGTACGCCGAAAGGTGCGGCGGTAGGTGTTCGGGGAGGTGCCGAGAACCGAACGCATGTGCTGCCGCAGCGAATTGGCGGTTCCGAAACCGGCGCGGTGGGCGACGAGATCGATGCTGAGATCACTGTTCTCCAGCAGGTCGCGGGCGCGTTCCAGACGCTGAGCGAGCAGCCAGCGACCGGGCGTCGAGCCCACTTCGTCACGGAAACGGCGGGTGAAGGTGCGCACACTCATGCGCGCGTGGGCAGCCATCTCCTCCAGCGAGATCTGCTCTCCGAGCCGATCGAGCAGCCAGGCGCGGGTGGCGGCGGTAGAGGTCATCGTCGGCTCGGGCACGGGACGTTCGATGAACTGTGCCTGGCCGCCGTCGCGCCAGGGCGGGACGACGCAGCGGCGGGCGACCTGGTTCGCGATCGCGGTGCCGTGATCGCGGCGCACCAGGTGCAGGCATAGATCGATGCCGGCGCCCGCGCCCGCCGAGGTGAGCACATCACCGTTGTCCACGAAGAGCACGTCCTCGTCGAGGCGCACCAGGGGGTAGGCGCGGCGGAACTCCTCGGTCCGCATCCAGTGTGTGGTGGCCGGTCGGCCGTCGAGAACGCCCGCGGCGGCGAGCACATAGCTGCCGGTGCAGATGGACACCAGCCTGGCGTCCGGTCTGATCCGGGCGAACGCGTCAGCGAGGCGCGACGGAAGCGGTCCGCCGACATGCGAGTCATCGCTGTCGCACGGGGGCGGTATGAGCACCGTGTCAGCCTGCTCGAGCGCGTCGGGTCCGTGCTCGACGGCCAGCATGATGCCCGCGTCGGAGCGGACCGGCGCACCGTCGACCGAGCAGACGATCACCTGATACAGCGGGTGCCCCTCGGCGTCGAATGCCTGGCCGAATACCCGGGCTGGCATACCCAATTCGAACAGCGGTACGCCGTCGAGGGCGAGCACCACGACGCGGTGCGGTCGAGCGGTCATGGCCAGATCCTGTCACATATTGTCCGTCCAGCCAGCACTGCGGACAGGAAACGGACGGCAATCTGGTCTCCGCCCACCGAACGAGCAGATAGAAAGGACCGCGCGAATGCCGACCATGCTCGCCGTCACCGCCCGCGAATGGGGCGCGCCCGAGGTGCTCACCCCGATCGAGATCGAGCGCCCGGAGCCGGGCCTGACCGAGATCCTGGTGCGAGTGCACGCAGCCGGTGTCAACCCGGTCGATTGGAAGACTCGGGCCAGCGGCGCCTTCGTCACCTGGGGCGAAGTGCCGATCGTCGGCTGGGACGTCTCGGGAACCGTGGAGGCCGTCGGGCCCGGCGTCACCCGGTTCGCACCCGGCGACGAGGTTTTCGGCATGCCCGCCTTCCCGCGCCAGGCCGGGGCGTACGCGGAATTCGTCGTCGCGCCTTCGCGTCACTTCACACGCAAGCCGGGCAACATCTCCCATATCGAGGCGGCGGCCCTGCCGCTTGCCGGTCTGACCGCGTGGCAAGCGCTGATCGACACCGCTGAACTGCGTGCGGGACAGCGGGTTCTGATCCACGGCGCGGCGGGCGGTGTCGGACATCTCGCGGTCCAGATCGCCAAAGCGCACGGCGCCTACGTCATCGGCACGGCGCGCGCGGACAAGCACGAGTTCTTGCGCGCGATCGGCACGGACGAGGTAATCGACTACACCGCCGTCGATTTCGCCGCCGAGTTGCGTGATGTCGATATCGTGCTCGACAGCGTCGGCGGGGATTACGGTGTCCGCTCGCTTCCGGTGCTGCGGCGTGGCGGCCGCCTGGTGACGCTGGCCGGACCGGATGGCCTGCCCGATGCGGCGGATGCGGACGCGCGGGGTGTCCGTGCCGACTGGCCGGTTGTCGAACCGGATTCGGCGGGTCTCGCCGCCATCGCCGAGCTCGTCGCGGTGGGCGAACTTCGAGCGGAGATCGACAGGGTGCTGCCGCTCACCGAGGCCGCGAAGGCGCACGCCTACGGCGAGACGGGACGCACACGCGGCAAGATCGTGCTCCAGGTGGCCGAGCCCGCTACGTAGCCGTGGTTGCGGCGTCGGCGCCTGCTCGAGATCCTCGCCGGAGCAGGCCGTGCCGGAACTCGTGCACTGACCGAAGTCGGGCCCCGGAGGTCACGCGAGGACCACCGGGGCCGCGATTCCGTCACCGGACGCGCTGACCGCGCCGATTACGGACTCGGTTCCGGCACATTGCAATCCGCGATCTTCGGGTTCACGCCCATGTAGTTGAGCGGGCCCGCGATCACGGTGACCGCAATGGTGCCGAATCCGGCACAGTTCACCGGACCGCTGTCGAAGTAGTCCCGCTGCGCCGCGGCGACCACACCGATCAACAGCCAGATCAGGACAATCACACTTCCGATTCTCATGTAACTCTCGCGCATCGTTCCCACGCGGACGGCTCGGCGGCGCATTAGGCGTCACATCCCTTCCCGCTTCCATCTGTTCGGCGTATACCCGGAATTCGCGGTTCTACCGCCCGAATCGCCCTTTCATCCGCTGGTGCGCGGAGGCCGCGCCCGAGGCACTACCCCTTGGCTCGCGGGTCGCCGCCGGGGGGAGTCATGGCCGCCTGGATCACCGGCTTCTTCGGCGGGGTCTTTCTCGCCATCCCGCTGGCGATCTTCGCGCTGTTCCGCATGCCGAAGGAGGACCGGAACAGCCGGGATCTCGCGATCGGCGCACTGATCTCGTCCGTCGGTTGGATCCTGGTGGCAGCGCTGATCTTCGTCACCCGCTGAGGTCTCGAAAGGCACTGCGGCGGAGCCGATCCCGCGGCAGTGCCTTTCGACTTCGACAACAACGGGCATCGGCCCGACAAAACGAGACCGCTCCTATACGACGTGTAGCCGTACCGCCGGATCGAGGGCTTTCAAGTCGTCGGGGTCGGAGGTGAGTACCAGCGTTGCCCGCAGTGCCCGCGCCAGCACGATCACGTGCGCGTCCACCACGTCGGCGGTACCGGTGTCAGCGAGCAACTTCCCGACCGCGTAGGCGTGTGCCTCGGCGAGGTCCACCACACGGACGGCGCGAGTCTTCAAGAGCCGAGACACCGCGTGCTGGCGGGGACTGTTGCGCCAGCACTGCGCGAGAACCGTTGCGGGCACGATGACGTCGTAGGTGTTGCGCTGCGCGTACTCGAGGGCGGCCACCGCTCCCGCGCCGCGCTTCTCCAGCCCGATCAGTGCGCCGGAGTCGAGAACGACGATCACGCGGCACCGCCGAGAGCGTCAGCAGCGGCGGCGTTCTCGGCAGCGGTGAATGCGGCGGCGGCCTCGGCGCGGTCGGCGTCGGTGACACCGGCCTCGGTGGCAAGCTCAGCGACGATCTCTGCGGCAGCAGCCCAATCCGGCTCGCGCTGCGCGAGCTGAGTGAAGTACGCCGACACCGAACCCGCCAGTCCAGCGGCTACCGCGTTGTTCGCCTTCTCGGCGATGTCGTCGGGAATGCTGATGGTGATCTTGGCCATGAAGCCATTCTACCCAGCGGTATGACCGAGTCATACCGCAGAAGCCGAAGTGGCGGGCAGGCGGCGAGTCGTGACGGTGTGTTCGTGCACTTGGAAATAGAAAGCCCCTCACCCGAATGTGGGGTGAGGGGCTTTGGCGGTGGCGGAGGGATTTGAACCCTCGGAGGGGGGTTACCCCTCACACGCTTTCGAGGCGTGCTCCTTAGGCCGCTCGGACACGCCACCGCCGACTAGGTTACCCGACCGGGTCCGGATCGCTAAATCGGCTGGCGAGCGGGGGTGCGGCGGCCGTCAGCGCTGGGTGCGAAAGAAGTCGTCGAGGAGGGCGGCGCATTCCGGTTCGAGGACGCCGCCGCGGACCTGCGGGCGGTGGTTGAGCCGTCGGTCGCGCACCACGTCCCACAGCGAGCCGACGGCGCCCGTCTTCGGCTCCCACGCGCCGAAAACCAGCCGCCCGACGCGGGCCAAGATCAGCGCGCCCGCGCACATCGTGCACGGCTCGAGGGTGACGGCCAAGGTCGCGCCTTCCAGCCGCCAGCCGTCGCCGTGGACCTCGGCGGCGCGGCGCAGCGCGAGCACCTCGGCGTGCGCGGTCGGGTCGCCAAGGGCTTCCCTGGCGTTGGCGGCGCGGGCCAGTTCCCGGCCGGACGCGTCGAAGACCACCGCGCCGACGGGCACGTCGCGCGGATCGGCGGCCGCCGCCGCGTCGAGCGCGGCGCGCATCATCGCGAGGTCGGACACGAGCGGGTTCTCGGGCAGCACGTTCATGCGCGCACCACGATCACCGCGGCAGCTTGTCCAGCACCGCCGAGAGTTCGTTGGCGAAGCCCAGGCGCTGCGCGATCATGCCGAGCTGCTCGTCCGGGTACAGGTCGGTCTCGGCGAGGATCACGCTCAGCACCGGCTCGGGCAGACCGAGGTCGGCGAGCACGGCGAGATCGCCCTCTTCCCACGGTTCGATGTCGTCGAGTTCGTCGGGCTCGATATCGGGGATTTCGATATTCAAGGCCTCGAGCACATCGGCGGCGATGTCGTAATCGATCGCGGCGGTGGCGTCCGAGACGAGCAGCCTGGTGCCGCTCGGCGCGGGGCGCAACACGATGAAGAACTCGTCGTCGATGTCGAGCAGCCCGAAGACCGCTCCGGAGCTGCGCAATGCCTTCAGCTCGTTTTCCGCGACGGACAAATCGCTGAGCGCTTCCTGGCTCAGCGGACTACACCGCCATTTGCCTTCTTCGCGGACAACCGCAACTGCGAACCCTTCCACGTCGTCGTAATCTTCCGACGCCGCCCTGTTCGTGCCCGAGCGCTGTGCTGCCATGGCCGCAACGGTAGTCGGCTCGAGCTCAAATGTTGAAGTCGTATGCGAATCTGTTCCGGTGACTCGCGACCAGAAAGCACCGGTGTGTGTCCTCGGGACGGGCCTGATCGGCGGTTCCCTGCTGCGCGCCGCCGCGGCGGCGGGTTATTCGGCGTTCGGCTACAACAGATCGCGGGCGGGGGTGGCGGCCGCGCGGGCCGACGGTTTCGACGTCGACGACGACCTGCCCGGCGTGCTCGGCCGCGCCGCGGCCGACGACGCGCTGATCGTGATCGCGGTGCCGATGCCCGCCGTCGACCACATCCTCGCCTCCGTGGCCACCTTCGCACCCGGCTGCGTGCTCACCGACGTGGTGAGCGTGAAGGCGCCGGTCGCGGCGGCCGTACGACAGCACGGTCTGGCCGCACGCTACGTCGGCGGGCATCCGATGGCCGGGACGTCCGAATCCGGTTGGGCGGCTACCGATCCCGAGTTGTTCCGCGGCGCGGTGTGGGCGGTCGGCGTCGATCCCGGCACGCACGCGGACCCGTGGCGGCGGGTGGCGGCGCTGGCGCTGGACTGCGGGTCGGTGGTGGTTCCGGTGGTCGCCGAGGAACACGATCGGGCCGTCGCCCGGATCTCGCATCTACCGCACGTGCTCGCCGAGGCGCTGGCCATCGCGGGCGCGGGCGGCGGGCCGCTCGCGCTAGGCCTGGCCGCGGGCTCGTTCCGCGACGGCACCAGGGTGGCGGGGACCGCCCCGGAACTGGTGCGCGCGATCTGCGAACCGAACGCCGACGCCCTGCTCGCGGTGCTCGAGGAAACGCTGACGGTGCTCGGCGCGGCCCGCGACGCCCTGGCCGAGGACGGTTCGCTCGCGGATCTGACGCGGGCGGGCCACGACGCGAGGAACGGCTACGAGACCGCGCGCCGCTGGGAGATCACCGACGTGCGCCCCGGCGACCACGACTGGCTGGACCGGCTGCGCGAGGCGGGGCAGCGCGGCGGCGTGATCACGGCCGTGGACTTGTGACCACCGTCCGAGAGGAACTGCTGATCCGGTCGCACAGACAACCCGGTGGGCACTGCTGATCCGGGGCGGCACCCTCGTCGCCATCACGTAGACGGCCGAATCGGAGGACGCGGAAACCACCGCGCTGGCGTGGCGCAAAAGCCTCGGGCTGCTCCGCGACCTCGCGACGGGCTGAGCCGCGTCTTCAGATGCGTTCGGCCAGCCCCGGGTAATCCAGCAGGAAGCCGTCCTCGTCGACGGTGACCGTCGCGCTGGAGACCGGCGACAGCACGCTGATCCCGTCGGCGCCCGCGCTGTAGATCAGGCTGGCTTCCTGCACGAGCAGATCGGGCAGGCGCACGTACACCACCGGCACCTCCAGGTCGTCGACCGCGTGCTGGAGTCCGTAGCGGCGGATCGGCAGGGTGTTGAAGAACGGGCTGAGCACCACGTCCACGTCCAGCGCGCCCGCGAAAGTGGAGCGAACGTGGCTGCCGCCCGCGTCGACCAGCCAGTAGTTCTCCTCGTCCCTCGCGATCGATGCGTGCCGCTCCCCCGCCGCCGTGGTCGTGCGCAGCGAGAGCCGTTTCGTGACGCCGTTCTCGTCGGTGACCAGGTCATAGGACGCGCTGAATGCGGGATGGTCCGCACAAGCGCCGCCGATCATGCGACCGGCGGCGCGGATGCGATTGCCGTTCAGCGTCACACGCACCGACTCCATCCGTGTCGCGTTGTGCGCGCGCCACGTCAGAATCGCCGGCCACCGAGGTGCCGCCGGTTTGCTGTCGGGGGCAGGGGCTGGATTGGTCACGTATCTACCGTAAGCGAAAAAAGCCGCCACCCTGATTTTTTGCGGCGCTCGCGGGTCCCTGTGTGGTCACGCCGCGCTACCTCCTCCGGGCCACTCGCGGGCATCACACGAGCGACTCGCGCCACGCGGCGTGCAGTCCGGCGAACCGGCCCGCGCCTTCGATCAGTTCGGCGGGTGCGCCGTCCTCGACGATCCGGCCGTGCTCGAGCACCAGCACGCGGTCCGCGATCGCGACGGTCGACAGCCGGTGCGCGATGATCACGGCGGTCCGGTCCCGCAAGACCGTCTCCAGCGCCCGCTGCACCAACCGTTCGCTGGGGATGTCGAGACTGGAGGTGGCCTCGTCGAGCACGATGACCGCCGGATCGGCGAGGAAGACCCGCGCGAACGCGACCAACTGCCGCTGACCAGCGGAGAGCCTGCCGCCGCGCTTGCGAACGTCGGTGTCGAACCCCTCGGGCAGCTTCACCACGAAGTCGTACAGCCCGACCGCGCGGGCCGCCGCGTGCACCTCGGCGTCGGTGGCCTCCGGCTTGCCGAGCCGGATGTTGTCGGCCACCGAGCCGGAGAACAGGTAGGACTCCTGGGTGACCATCACGACATTGCGCCGCAGGTCCGCGTCGGAGATGCGGCGCAGGTCGATCCCGTCCAGCGTGACCGTGCCGCCGGACGGGTCGTAGAACCTGGTCAGCAGCTTGGCCAGGGTCGACTTGCCCGCGCCCGTCGCACCGACCAGCGCGATGACCTGCCCGGCCGGAATCTCCAGCGAGAACTCGGGGAGCACCGGCCCGCGCCCCGGCGACGTCTCCGCGTCGAGCGCTTCCGGGCCGGGCGCGGAGTCGTAGCCGAACCACACACCGTCCATCCGCACCGCGCCCGCGGCCTTGCCCATCGGCGCCGGATCCTTCGGTTCCGGCACCGATGGCTCCTCCTCCAGCACGCCGGAGATCTTCTCCAGCGCCGCCGCGGCGGACTGGTAGGAGTTGAACACCTGGGCGAGTTCGTCCAGCGGACCGTAGAACTCGTTGAGGTACAGCAGGTAGGCAGCGAGCACGCCGACGGCGAGATTGCCCTCGATCACCTGCCACGCGCCGACCACGATGACGATCACCGTGGTGAGGTTGCCGAGCAGCCGGGTGAGTCCGGCGTAGTCGCCCATGCCGCGCATGGCGGCGGTGGTCGCGGTCCGGTACTCCGCGTCCTCGGCGGCGAGCACCGCCTCGTTGCGCTGCTCGCGGCGGAACGCCTGCACCGCGCGCATACCGCCCATGGACTCGACGAACTGCACGACGACCTTGGCGATGGCGCCGCGGGTGCGCCGGTAACCCGCGCGCTGCCTGCGCTGCGCCCACCTGGTGACCAGCGCGAGCGGCACGAAACCGACGAGCACGATCGCCGCGAGCGTCTGGTCCAGGTACACGAGCAGCACCGCGATGGTGACCACCGAGAGGATCGCGCTGAGCGCCTGGTTCAGCGCGCTCTCCAGCAGCTCCTGGAGGGTTTCGATGTCACCGGTGAGCCGGGCGACCGCCTTGCCCGAGGTGTACTTCTCGTGGAAGCTCACGCTCAGCCGCTGCATGTGCTCGAAAAGCCGCACCCGCAGGTCGAACAGCACGCTCTGGCTGAGCTTGCCCGAGACCCGCAGGAAGGTGAAGGTGGTGAGCACGCTGATGCCGAGCACGCCGAGGTAGCCCGCGACGGTGAGTGTCAGCGGCGTCCAATTGCCTTCGGCGCCTTCGGCGATGCCGGTGTCGAGCCCGTAGGCGATGAACAGCGGCGCCGACACGGTGGCCGCGTTGTCGACCACGATCAGCACCAGCGCGAGCACCGCGAGCCTGCGGTACGGGCGCACCAGATCGAGCAGCAGCCGCCGGGACCGCCCGGCCAGCACCAGGTTTCCGGTCTCGGTGACCTCTTTGTCCTCGCTGGCGATACCGCGCCAGTCGGCGACCTCGTCGCGCGCCCCCGAATCCGGCTCGCTCGCGGCGTCTTTCGAGGCCGTCTCGGTCGCGTTCACGACTCCACCTCGCTGGCGCTCGGCTGCGTCGTGCGCGACGGCGCGCTGTATTGATGGTTCACTCGCTGACGCTCGCTCACGGACACGCCTCCCATCAGTTCGCGATAGCGGGCACTGGTGCGCAGCAGGTGATCGTGGCTGCCCTCGGCGACGATGCGACCCTCGGCGAGCAGCGCGACCCGATCGGCCAGCGCCGCGGTGGAGGGCCGGTGCGCGACGAGCAGCGTGGTCGCGCCCGCCAGCACGGTGCGCAGCCGCTCCTGCACCCGTTCCTCGGTCTCCACGTCCAGCGCCGACAGCGGGTCGTCGAGCACCATGATCCTGCCGCGGTCACCGGCGCCGTCGCGGCCGAGCACCGCGCGGGCCAGGGCCAGCCGTTGCCGCTGGCCGCCGGACAGGCTCAGGCCCTGTTCGCCGATCCTGGTGTCGAGACCCCACGGCAGCTTGTCCACGAATTCCGTTGCCTGGGCGACGTCGAGCGCACGGCGCACGTCCGCGTCGGTGGCCTCCGGATCGCCGAGCGCGACGTTCTCGCGCACGCTCGCCGAGAACAGCACCGGGTCCTCGAACGCCACCGTCACCAGCGAGCGCAGGTCCGCGACCCGCATCGCGGCGATATCGATGCCGTCGATGGTGATCGCGCCGCCGGTCACGTCGTAGAGCCGCGGAATCAGGTTGAGCAGCGCGGTCTTTCCGCTGCCCGTCGCGCCGACCAGCGCCACGGTTTCACCCGGCCGCACCGTCAGCGAGACGCCGCGCAGCACTTCGCGTTCCGCGTCCGGCGTCGCGTCCTCGCCCTCGTCTTCGCCGCGCGGGAACGCGAAACGCACATTGTCCAAAGTCAGTTCACCCGCGACGCGCTCGGGCAAACGCACCGGGTCGGCGGGATCGGTGATGTCGATCGGGGTGTCGATGATCTCCCAGTAGCGGTCGGCCGCGGTGCGCGCGTCGTTCAGCTCGGCGAGCAGGAAGCCGGTCCAGATGATCGGCCACTGTAGAAAAGTTGCCAGCGTGATGGCCGCGACCAGCGTGCCGAGCGTCATGGTGCCGTGCGCCACCGCGTAACCGCCGTAGCCGAGCGCGAAGGCGATGGCGAGCTGGGGCATGCCCATCATGGCCGACCAGAGCTTGGCGTCGAGGCGCACCTTCGCGAGTTCGGTCTGTTGCAGCTCGCGCGACTGGGTGGTGAACCGTGAACCGAAGAACAGGCCGCGGCCGAACGCCTTGAGGACGCGCACGCCCTGCACGGATTCCTCCGCGGTGGTCGCCAGGTCACCGGACTGGTCCTGCGAGCGCCGGGAGGCCACCGCGTAGCGCCGCTCGAAGTTGGTCGCGACGAACACCAACGGAATCGCGATGAGGCCGAAGATCAGGCCGACACGCCAGCTCAGCGCGCACAGCACGAGCAGACCGACCGGGATCACCACGATGTGGATCACCAGGAACGGCCCGGCGAACGCGACGAACCGGCGCATGGTGGCCAGGTCGTCGACGGCGCGGGAGAGCAGCTGACCCGACTCCCAGGCATCGTGGCGACCGATCGCCAACGCTTGCAGCTTGCGGAAGATCTTGGCGCGCAACGTGATCTCGAATGCCGTCGCGGGCTTGGAGACCAGCCACCGCCGACCCCAGATACCGAACGCCTCCAGCAGACCGAGCAGCAGCACCAGCAGCACCGGCACGACAGCACCGCCGAGATCGCGGTGCGCGATGGGTCCGTCGATGATGCGCGCGATCAGCAGCGGAATGACGACCGCGGTCAGCGTCGCGAGCACCGCCAGTGTGGTCGCCCCGATCAGGGCGGCCCGGTGCGGGCGCAGGTATGGCGCGAAGCGCCGCAGGGAATGCAGGCGGCCCGGCGTCGTAGCGGCGGGCCGCTCGGGTCTGTCCGCGTCCGATTCGGCCGACGGCAACTCCAGCGTGACTGACAAGGCTCCCCCTCGTGGTTCGTGGATCGCGGTGTCCGAGAATCGGCCGCCCGGCGATGTTCGCACCGGCATCCGACATCTCAGGGTCGCATCAAGGCTCGCTCCGGCCAACCGATTTTTTCGCACACCGCATTCCCGCAGCCGGTCTAAGCTGCGGGAATGCTGATCGTCGCCGGATATCTACGGGTCACCGATCGCGACGACTACCTGGCGCGCTGCCGGGTGGTCGTCGAACAAGCGCGGGCGGCCGAGGGGTGCCTCGACTTCTGTCTCGGCGCGGATCTGCTGGAGCCCGATCGGGTCAACGTGTACGAGCGGTGGTCGACCCGCGCCGACGCCGAACGCTTTCGCGGCGAAGGCCCCTCGGACGGGCTGGAGACCCGGATCGTCGGCGCGGACGTGCGCGAGTTCGACTACACCACCGAGACCCGCCTGTAGCGGATCAGCGAATTCCCGCGCCCTCGGGTTCCCGCTCCACCGCGTCGGGGAACGACTGCTGCCGGTAACCGCCGCGCAGCGTGCCTTCCAGATAGGCGGCGCGGCAGGCGCGCCGGGCGATCTTGCCGCTGGAGGTGCGCGGAATCGAGCCCGCGGGCACCAGCAGCAGGTCGCGGACCGTCACGCCGTGCCGCTGCGCGATCGCGCCGCGCACCGCGTCGGCGATCGGGCCCGCCTCCGCCTTGGCCGCGCCGGTGCCGCGTTCGGCGACGACGACCAACTGCTCGGAGGTGTCCTCGGCGTCGAAACCGCTTGCCGCGCCGCCCTGTTCGAAGCACTCGGAGGGCAACTGGTTCGCGGGAACCGAGAACGCGGCCACGAAGCCGGGGCGCAGCGCGTCGCTCGCTTCCTGCGCCGAGTACTCGAGGTCCTGCGGGTAGTGGTTGCGGCCGTCCACGATCACCAGGTCCTTGACGCGGCCGGTGATGAAGAGTTCGCCGTCGAAGTAGGCGCCGAAATCGCCGGTGCGCATCCAGTTCGCGTCCGCCGCGGCGCCTTCCGCGCGGCTGCCCTCCGGCCGCCGGTGCAGCCGGTTGCGGAAGGTCGCGGCGGATTCCTCCGGCCTGCCCCAGTAGCCGATGCCCATATTGTTGCCGTGCAACCAGATCTCGCCGACCTCGCCGTCGGCCCGCTCGACGCCGGTCTCGGGATCGACGATCGCGGCCCACTGCGACAGCGACACATAGCCGCACGACACCTGCGCGATGGCGTTGTCGGCGCCGGGCTCGACCTGCACCATCCGACCCGCGTTCAGTTCGCCGCGATCCACGTAGACCACCTTGGCCTCGTCCTGCGCCCTGGTCGCCGAGACGAACAGGGTCGCCTCCGCCATGCCGTAGCAGGGCTTGATCGCGGTCTTGGACAGGCCGTAGGGGGCGAACGCGTCGTTGAACTTCTTCATCGACGTCACCGAGACCGGCTCGCTGCCGTTGATCAGCCCGATGACGTTCGACAGGTCCAGTTCCTCGCCCGGTTTCGGCAGACCGCGCGCCGCGGCGTGCTCGAACGCGAAATTCGGGGCGGCGGCGAATGTTCCGGCGCCGTCGGAGACCGCGGCCAGCTCCTTGATCCAGCGGGAGGGACGGCGCACGAACGCGCTCGGGGACATGATCGTGATGAACCCGCCGCCGACGGTCGGCAGGATCACGCACAGCAGGCCCATGTCGTGGAACAACGGCAGCCAGGTGACCCCGCGCGAGTTCTCGCTCACGCCGATGGCGTCGATCATCTGTAGCAAGTTGGTGCCCACCGCGCGGTGGGTGATCTCCACGCCCGCGGGCGTCCTGGTGGAGCCGGAGGTGTACTGGAGGTAGGCGACGCTGTCGATGTCGATGTCCGGGCGCACCCAACTGGTGCCGACGCCGTCCGGGATCGCGTCCACGGCGATGATGCGCGGCCGCTGCACGGCGGGCAGGTGCCGGAAGAAGTTCCGCACACCCGCGGCCGCCGTGGAGACGGTGAGGATCACCGCGGGAGCGCAGTCGGCGAGCACCGCGTTCAGCCGGTCGGTGTGCCCCTGCTCCTCCGGGTCGAACAGCGGCACCGCGATCGCGCCCGCGTACACCGCGGCGAACAGCGAGATCACGTAGTCCAGACCTTGCGGCGCAAGGATCGCGACCCGGTCGCCCGCCTGCGCCACCTGTTGCAGCCGGGCCGCCACCGCGCGCAGCCGCACGCTGAACTGGCTCCAGGTCAGGTCCTGGTACTCACCGTCGCGCTCGCGCGAGTAGTCGATGAACCGGTACGCGAGACCGTCCGGGTTCGCGGTGGTGTGCTGGTCGACGAAGTCGATCAGAGTCTTGTCACCCAGGATCGTGATGTTGCCCTGCTCGTCCAGATATTCGCCGAAAGTCTCGGGGATCATCGCCATCCTTTTCCAACGCACTGCGCGAAATCGCGCGGTGACACCGAACACAGATCGACAGCGGAGCGTCGGGAAGGCTAGCAGGTCTGCGGATCGCAGTCATGCGGCACGAGTATCACCCGCTGCCTTCCCCTTGCCTCAGTACCTTCCGAACGCGATCGCCACGTTGTGCCCACCGAAACCGAACGAGTTGTTGATCGCGTAGTCGATGCGGCCATGCCGCGCGCCGCCCTTGACGACGTCCAGGTCGACCTCGGGGTCCTGGTTCTCCAGATTCAGCGTCGGCGGGACGATGCCGTCGCGCACGCTCAGCACGGTGAGCACCGACTCCAGCGCGCCGACCGCGCCGATCGAATGGCCGAGCGCGGATTTCGGCGCGTAGACCGACGCGTGCGAGCCGACCGCCTTGCCGATCGCCAGCGCCTCGGCGGTGTCGCCGATCGGGGTCGCGGTGGCGTGCGCGTTGATATGCGCGACATCGCTTTTCGTCAGACCGGCGGTGTGCAGCGCCCTGGTCATGGCGCGCGCGGCGCCGGTGCCCTCCGGGTCGGGAGCGACGAGGTGGAAGCCGTCGGAGGTGACGCCCGCGCCGAGCAGCCGGGCGTGGATGGTCGCGCCGCGGGCCTTGGCGTGTTCCTCGGTCTCCAGCACCATCATCGCCCCCGCCTCGCCGAAGACGAATCCGTCGCGGTCCACGTCGAACGGCCGCGAGGCCGCCTTCGGATCGTCGTTGCGGGTGCTCATCGCCCGCATCATGGTGAAGGCCGCGATCGGAAGCGCCTGGATGGAGCCCTCCACGCCACCGGTGACGACCATGTCCGCGTCGCCCATCACGATCATCTTCCAGGCGTTGGCGATCGCCTCCGAGCCGGACGAGCACGCCGAGACCGGTGTGCAGACCCCCGCCCGCGCACCGACTTCGATGCCGACGCACGCGGCCGGGCCGTTCGGCATGATCCACTGCACCGCCAGCGGCGAGACCTTGCGGTAGCCGCCGTTGTGCAACTTGTCGCGCTGGTCGATCATGGCCTCCGCCCCGCCGAGGCCGGTGCCGACGGAGACGCCGAGCCGATCCCGATCCACCTCGGGACTGCCCGCGTTGCGCCAGACCTCGCGGGCGAGCACGGTGGCCATCTGCTCCACGTACGCCAGCATGCGGACCTCGTCGGGGGACAGGGCGGTATCGGGGGCCACCTTCAGGTGCCCGCCGATACGCACCGGCAACTCGAACTGGTCGATGAACGGATCCTCGAGGACATCTATGCCGCTCTCGCCGTTCAACAACCCCTTCCAGGTGGAGTCGACATCACCCGCGATCGAAGTGGTCGCCGCGAGGCTGGTCACCACGACATCGGGGAAGTTGCCACGCTTGGTGGACGGAGACTGCATCAGGACTCACTTTCCTGGCGTTCGCATGGGTGTTCCGGGAACTGCGCGCCGACGCCGTCGGCGTCGGAAGGCCAAGCGGAAGAGCAGGAGAAGCAGCCGTGATCTAGATTCGGCCGATTGGGATTATCGAGGAGGCCGAGCTAATCCGCAGCAAGACGCGCGAATCGACACGGTGGCCGCGACCGCCGAGTCGACGCGTACCGGCGGTCCTGCCGGTGGTCCGCGCGGACGGGCTCGAGTAACGTGCTGTGCGGGACACGGAGCGCGGACGTGTTGGCGCCCGTCGTGGAATCGCGAGAAGGGATGACTGTGACGGGCGGGCGGATGGTCGGGCTGTTCGCCGGGATCGGCGGGCTCGAGCTCGGTCTCGCCGAGCACGGCTGGCGTTCCGAGTTGCTCTGCGAAATCGACGCGGGCGCTCAGGCGGTGCTCGCCGCGCACTTCACCGACGTCCCGCTGCATTCCGACATCACCCGGCTGCGCGGCATTCCCGCGGGCACCGAACTCGTAGCGGCCGGGTTTCCCTGCCAGGACCTCTCGCAAGCGGGCCGCACCGCGGGCATCACCGGCCAGCGCTCGGGCCTGGTCGACGAGGTGTTCCGTCTGGTGCGCCGCAAGCGCGGGCCGCGCTGGCTGCTGATCGAGAACGTCCCGTTCATGCTGCAATTGGGCCGCGGTGCGGCCATGCGGCACATCACCGAGGCGTTGGACGAGCTCGGCTACACCTGGGCATACCGCGTCGTCGACGCGCGCGCTTTCGGCCTGCCGCAGCGCCGCCAGCGCGTGCTGATGCTGGCCTCGCGCACCGAAGATCCGCGCCGCGTGCTCTTCGGCGACGACGCGGGACCGCTCGACCTCGGTGACGCGGACAGCGACCCCTGCGGGTTCTACTGGACCGAGGGCGTGCGCGGGCTCGGCTGGGCGGTGAACGCGGTGCCCACCCTGAAAGGCGGGTCGGCGCTGGGCATCGCGAGCCCGCCCGCCGTGCGACTGCCGTCGGGCGAGATCGTGACACCCGGCCTGGTCGACGGAGAACGGTTGCAGGGCTTCGCCGCCGACTGGACCGCGCCCGCCACCACGGTCCGCGGCATCCGGCATGGACACCGCTGGAAACTGATCGGCAACGCGGTGAGCGTGCGGATGGCGGCCTGGGTCGGCGCGCGACTCGCCGCGCCGCTGGATCCGATTCCGCACGATCGGGTCCTGCTGACCGGTCAGCCGTGGCCGACGGCGGCGTGGGGCCGGGGCGGAACGGCCTACCGCGTGCCGGTGTCCACCTGGCCGGTGCACGAGCCGTACGAGGACCTGAAGAACTTCCTCACCGATTCGCGCCTGCTCTCCGCGCGCGCCACCGCGGGATTCCTGAGGCGGGCGGGCATGGGCTCGCTGCGGTTCCCCGACGGTTTCCTCACCGACGTGGAGAACCACCTGGACCGCATGGGCGGCTGGGCGGCCTGAGTCGATGATCGAACGCCCACGCACCGATGCCGCGACCAGCGCCCGGCTGGCCAGGCAGCGGCGCAGCGGGACCGCGCCGGAACTGGCCCTGCGCCGCGAACTGCACCGGCGGGGGCTGCGCTATTTCGTGGACCGTGCGCCCCTTCGCGGCCAACGCCGCCGCGCCGACGTGGTCTTTCCGCGGCGCAAGGTCGCGGTGTACGTCGACGGATGCTTCTGGCACAGCTGCCCTGAGCACGCGACCTATCCGAAGAACAACGCCGAATGGTGGGCGACCAAGCTCGCGGGCAATGTCGCCCGCGATCGCGCCACCGACGCGACCCTGCACGCCGCCGGATGGCAGGTGGTGCGGATCTGGGAACACGAGAACCCGGCCGCGGCGGCCGATCGAGTGCAGGCCGCGCTGGGCCGGAAACCCGGCTGACGCAGGGGTTACCGGTGGCGCACGCGCACCAGCGTGCGCGGCGCGTTGGCGGCGAGATAACCCGACAGCACCATCGTCGCCATCATCGCCAAACCTGCTGCGGCTGTCGCGTATCCGATCATGGAAACCTCCTCGCTTCCACTCCAGACTTGCCGGACAACCTGACAGTAGCCTGTGCACCGCGTGTCGAAGTCGTGCGAACCGCGGGAAACACGCATCTTTCGCCTCGGACTCCGCACCGAACGGTTCGCCGACAATGGGCAGGGTGACCGACGACGGGAGCAGGATCGCCGAACGACGCGCGCAGATCGCGTCCTGGGTGATCGCCGCCGCGATCGCGATCGCCGGGCTCTGCTACTCGTCCTGGGTGCTGGAGTTCGTGCTGCCCATCGACGCCGACCCGGTGAACTCCTTCCTCAGCGAGCTCGACGCCGAAGGCAAGCCCTACCGCGAGGTGTTCGGTACGGCGGACAAGATCGTCGGCGCGCTGCTCATCCCCGCAGCGCTCGCCGCGCTGCTGATCTTCCCTCGGCGCAGGCTGACCACCGTGGGCTGGGTGGCGCTGGCTTGCTTCGGCGCGGCGACCATCGCCGACGTGCTGCTCCCGCTGCGCGACTGCACCCCGGGCGAGCCGGGTTGCGGCGAGCAGGACGGGCTGTTCCCGCAGCTGCACCAGCCGCACGCGCTGACCAGCACGCTCGCGGTCACCTCGATCGCGGTCTCGGTCTTCGCGTTCAGCCTGGCGGCCTTCCGCTATCACCGCTGGCGGATCCTGCGCGAGTTCGGGGTTGTCGCGCTGGTCGCCGGGTCCGCGGCGACGGTGTGGATGCTGGTGGCCGACAACCTGTCCGGCGACTACGCGCTCGGCATCGCCCAGCGGATCCAGGTGGGGTCGATGTCGCTGTGGTTGCTCACGCTGGCCGTCGCGGTGGTCGTCGAGGGCAGGGAGTGGGCCGAACCGGTCGGCGGACCTTGACGGGTTCGCGTGGCTGGGGGGCTGTTCGAAATCAATGGTGGCAACCCCGGTTGGTCCTGAAGCATGCTGTCGTCATGGCAGAGCGCGTGAACATCTCCTCGGAATCCGAGTTCGAAGACGTCGTCGGCTACTCGCGGGCGGTGCGCGTCGGCGACTTCGTCGCGGTCAGCGGGACCACCGCGGCGGGACCGGGCGGGACCGCCGTCGGAGGCGACGACATCGGCGAGCAGACCAAAGAAACCCTGCGCCGCATCGCCGTTGCGCTCGACCAGGCCGGAGCGCGGCTGGCCGACGTCGTCCGCACGCGGATCTTCGTCACCGACATCGCGCGGTGGCCGGAGGTCGCCGCCGCGCACGCCGAAGTGTTCGGATCGATCCGGCCCGCCGCGTCGATGTACCAAGTGCAGGCCCTGATCACGCCTGCCCTGCTGGTCGAGATCGAAGCCGACGCGGTCGTCACCGATCAGCGCCTCGACCGGCTCGTCGCCGAGTAGTCCTGCGGCCGTGCGCGGTTCGACGGACCTCGCCCGGCCGCGCCCACTAAGGTCGAGAGCGTGACCAGCGACGCGCAGGATCCCACGCCGCACGAACTGCTCGACCAGGTCGCCGACGCGACCGCCCGGTTGCTCGACACCGCACGCGGTCTGGGCGACGGCGATGTCATCGACCCCTCGCTGCTGCCGGGGTGGACTCGCGGGCACGTGCTCGCCCACCTCGCGCGCAACGCCGACAGCCTGCTCAACCTCCTGATCTGGGCACGCACCGGCATCGAGACACCGCAATACGCGAGCCCGTTCCTGCGCGAGTTCGACATCGACGCGGGCGCGCCGCGGCCGATCGCCGAACAACTTCGCGACATCGAAGCCGCCGCCGACCGCTGGTCGGCCCTCGCCACGACAGCGCCGCCGGAAGCCTGGACCGCCACCGTCCGCACCCGCCAGGGCCGCGCCATCCCCGCGGCCGAAATCCCGTGGATGCGGCTGCTCGAAGTCGAAATCCACCACGTAGACCTCGCCGCCCCCTACAGTCCCGCCGACTGGCCCGCCTCCTTCGTCACCCGCGCCCTACCCCGCGTCGCAGGCGACATCGCCAACCTCCTCACCCCCGACATCCCACCTTTCGACATCCAAGCCACCGACCTCGACTTCACCACCTCCCTCACCCCCGGCGCCCCTACCCACACCGTCCTCGGCCCGGCCGCCTCCCTGCTCGCCTGGCTCACCGGCCGCTCCCCCGGCCGGGATCTGTCCGGCCCGCTGCCGGAACTCCCCGCCTGGCGCTGAGCGGCGTCACCGATCCGGCCGAGTGAACCACTCGACGCCATCGTTGACGGTCTTGACCAGCGTGCCGTTCTCGACCAGCTTGTCGACCAAGGAGATGGCCTGATCCGATCGGGCGCCCGTCCTGGCGAGTACCTGCGGCAGGTCGAGCTTGTCCGATCCGATCGTTTCGACGATGTCGCGTTTGCGCAGCGTGTCCAGCGCCGTTGCCACATTCAGCCGTCGCACGACCCGCCCGTCCGCGAGCCGCGTCTTCTCGGCGGTCTCCAGCAACAGGGTTCGGACGTGGACGGCGTCGAGCGTGCGGGCTGTCGCCCAGACGATCAGCGCCGCGATGGCCGCTTCGATCTCTGCCGACGTGCCGGGCTGCACGGGGTCGACGACGACATCGACCGGCCCGGCATGGTCGACGGAACCCGCGATCAACAGGCGCCGCCGAGCAGCACCCGCGGCGTGCTCGACCCCCGAGGCCGCGGTACCGACGACGAGGTGGTCCCGGCCGTGCAGCATCGCCGCGTCCGAGACGTCGTCCACCACGACGATGTCCGCGCACGCCTGCTGGGCGAACCGATCTCGATCCGTCACGCCGTCGAGGGGAACCACTTCGGCGAATACGGCCGCGCTGTCGCCGGTTCCGAACAGCACCGCCCGCCCGGCGACGCCGCGTTCTCCGGCGAACTGGGTGATCGTGCGCGCGAGCTCACCGGCGGTGTCCGACGCCGCCCCGGCCAGCGCGAGCCGCAGCGGGCGCTTCGTCCTGCCCGGGTCCGTCGCCGCTGTGAACAGGTCCTGCGCGTCCACCGGTGCGGTTACCTCCTCGACGTTCTCGCGTGCGAGGGCCGCGAGCGCTTCCGCCGACGGAGGTGTGGCGAGTGCCCGCACTCGGTCGGCGAGCTGGTCCCACTGTTCGAGGCGCGACAGATCGGCGTACAGGCGCGAGAGGACGGCGGGTCCGAAGCGGACGAGGATCGGCTGATTGCTGCGGATCCACTGCCACACCTCGGGCCAGGCCAGCAGGTCCAGCCGTATTTCCCTGGTCCGCGACGGCATGTCGGGGCGGTCGGTCAGCCCGGCGACGCCGTTGGTCGAGGTGATCGCGACCCTGGCGGGCAGGCGGCGGTCCAGCAGGTCACTCAGCGCGCGCAACGCGGCGGCGCCGCGCTCGTCGCCCGCGAGCAGTTCCGCCTCGTCGACGGCGAGCACGAAGCGTGTGTGCTCGAGCTTGCCGAGCAGGTTTCCCCACAGATCGATCGGGTCCTTCGCCAGACTGCCGCGTGGCAGCTTCATGCCGCTGTCCGTCATCGCGGCCGCCACGGCGTCGTGCAGTATCCCGACCGGGTTGTGATCCCGGCGCCTGCACTTGGACTCGTCGAGCAGCCAGCGAGCGGCGACGAACACCCGGACCACCTCGTCGTCGAGATCATCGAGCACGCGGTCCACGAACGCCGATTTACCGCTGCCCGCGACACCTTTGACGTGCAATAGCCGGGCGGGCGTCTTTCCGCCCAGCACGTCGATGGCTTGGCGCAGCTCGGTCAGGCGCGAGATGAACCTCGGGTCGCCCTGCGCGATGCCGAACGGGCGGTAGACGCGCGGCCGCAACACGATCGGCCTGCCGCGGGTGCGCTTGTCGATCAGCGCGCCCGGCTCGTTGGCGCCGACGTGCAGCGTCGGCACCACCCAGTTCAGCAGTGCCCCACCGGAGAACTCGTCGGTCGCGATCGCCTGTCTGGCCAGGCGCAGCGCCGTCGCCACCGTGTGCCCGGCAGCGAGCGATTCGTAGAAAGAACTGGTGAAGATCTTCTCGGTGCCGAACGGCAGCACCGTCTGCATGCCGATGACCATCGGGCAGACGTCGCGCACGAAGTAATCGGCGGTGGACATCTGACCGCGCCAGTCGTCGTCCGCGGCAGCGGCGGGGGCCCGCGCGGTCTCGCATCCCGCGAAGACCGCCAGCCGCAGGTCGGGTAGTTCGGAGAGAATTTTGCAGAGTTCCGCGTTGTGCACGAAACGGCCACGGCCGCTGGCGTCTTCGAGTTTGAAGCCGTTCGGCGCGGCATGCCCGAGGTAGTGGAATATCTGGAACCCGTCGGCTTGGCGGCGAATGGTCTGCCGGATTCGCTCGGTCGACGGACGGTCCTCGACGACGATGTTCAGTCTGCCCTGCCGCACGAGCGGTTGCAGCCCGTCGAGCAAGGCGCGCTTCGCCGCGTACAGGTCGAACAGCGCCTCCCGGTTCTGCTCACCGACCTTCGGCATCGGGCTCGACATGACGATCAGGACGTTCAACGGCGCCTCGATCGGGTCCGGCGCTTGCTGAACCGGGTAGGTGCGGAAGCGCCCGAGCCGCAGGATGTGCGTATCCCGAGCGCAGCCGAGGAAGTCGACCCCTCCGGCGATGCCGTCCTCCGGATCGAGCAGCAGCTCCCACGGCCAGGCGTTGACGTGCTGCGGCGCCGATTGGACGCGGACGAGCACCTGCGCCCCGGCGTGCCTGGCGGCGCCTCGGGTTCGCGCGAACAGATTGTCGATCTCGGGTACTTCGAAGATCAGTCGCGTCAGGACACGCCCGATGTCGACGGCGGTCGATTCGACGCCGGAACAGGCATTGCGCACGACCGCGTTGAGCCACTCGGACGGCGCTTCGAAACCGTCCGGCAGGGTCCAGGTGGGCGGCGGGCGCGGCACGGCATACACCGCGCCCTGGGGCGAGGACGCCGAGACCCACACGCGCCCACCGGCATCCAGCACACTGATGTCGAATCGGTGGAAGGCCTGCGCGGGGTCCGACGGCATCGCTATCCCGGCCCTTCCGCACTGCGGGCGACCTCGTCGAGGTCTACCACGCTCACCAGATCGGTCACCGGATGGACGGTGTCGGCGGACACTGTGATCCGGTAGTCACCGGGGGGCAGGCTGGCCAGGGTGACCTGTCGCCAACCGTCGGACGCCTCGGTCAGCGGATACCTGCTGGACAGGCCACGGCCGAGATCCTTCACCGTCGCGACCAAGGCCGCCGCAGGGTCGACCGTTTTCGCGCGAACGACCATCGGCTCGTCGGTGGTGACGTCCTCCACCTCGAGCGCGACCGGGTCCTTGACGGCGGGGAAGACGTCGACGCCACCGAATTCGGCGGTACGCAGCACGCCGCCCACATGGTCGAGTACCGGATCGTCGTTCTGCAACGACCCGTGCTTCTGGCTCACGAACGAGGCATTGCGCCAGCCGTCCATCAGCTCGTGCGGGATCGCGGACACCTTCGGGACCGTGCCGTCGCCGCCGTCCTCGCCCGCGGCCTTGCGCGCCCACAGCACCTCGATCCGGCCGTCGGTGAGTCGCGCGGCCCACCGCGTCGGCTGGAAGTCGCCGATGACCGGCCGGATCTCGTAACCGGGTCCGGTTTCGGCGATCCGGTCGTCGACCTGCTTGCGCAAGCCGCGGTGCAGCTCGACGGCATCCCGCAGCCGGGCGGCGTCCACGCCGGTGCCACTCCAATCCAGGCTGGCGTCGTCGAGATTCAGCCACTTGCCGTCCGGCCCTGCCACGCAGCGGTACGACGGCAGCAGCTGATACGCCGAGGTGAACGAGCGCAGCAGGTCGGAGAGGTCGACGTCGAACGGTCCCCAGCTCTTGCGGAACCCGTTCGCGAGGAAGTCGAGGGCGTTGATCGACCCGGAATAGGGCGTGCCGAAGGTGATCAACCTGCGGGTGTCCTTCCATCCGTCGAGCTGCTCCAGGTAGAGCCGCGAGACGATGCCGCCCATCGAGTGCCCGATCAGGACCAGTTTCGCGTCGGCGGCGCCGGACTTCTCCCGCCAGTTCCGCAGCCAGTCGTGCGCCGACCTGGCGAGTTTCGCCGCGGCCGCCCGGTTGTCGCGCCGCCAGTCGTAGGGGAACTCGAAGTAGTTCTCGCCCTCGACCGCCCCGAACCGCTCGACCAGCTGGTTGCGGAACCGGGTGTAGCCGTCGATCTTCCAATCCAGACCGGGCACGATGTGCAGATCCGGCACGACCCGCGTCGCGACGACGCCGTCCACGTCGGCGGCGGCGGGATCGTCGCCGTCCAGCCGCAGCTTCTTGATACTGCGTCCGAGGGACAACACTCCGCGCAGGACCGCGCCCGGCGTGGGAGCCCACAGCTCCTTGCCGTCGCGGGCCAGCACGGAACCGCCGATTCCGGGGATCAACACGACCACGTCCCGCATGACTGGCCTCCGTCCGATCGTCTGCGGAAGAGTTCGATCTTCATGGTCGCGCGTTTCGCGGGCGCGATCACGAGTACTCGACTACTCGAAAGCCGTGGTCAGACGGTGTGCGCGGGCGCCAGGGCGTCACCGGTGGATACCGGCCCAGGACCCGATCCCCACGCCCGGCCCGCCTCCCCAAGACTCCCGCACCCCCACCCCTCGGGCACGCGTACTCCGCTACCCGCGTTCTCGGATATCCACTACGCATACCCACCGGTCGGCCGCGACGGAGACCCGTACCGGCGCGCGACCATCACGGCCCGCTGACCGCGCAATCCCGCCCCCAAGCCTCCCGCCTGGCGTGACATCATCGTCGATCGGCCTAGCCGGAAATGCGAGAAGGCCTCTCCTTGTACAAAGGAGAGGCCTTCTGAAGAGTGCGCCCGAAGGGATTCGAACCCCTAACCTTCTGATCCGTAGTCAGATGCTCTATCCGTTGAGCTACGGGCGCATAGCTTTGTTCAGTTGTCACCCGGCGAACCGGGTGTGGCGGAGGCGAGAGGATTTGAACCTCCGGTCCCCGTGAAGGGACAACTCATTAGCAGTGAGTCCCATTCGGCCGCTCTGGCACGCCTCCTGGAGCCTTCTCTTCGAGGGCACCGGTCCTTTCGAACCGCCGAGCATGAAGGTTACATGACCCAACGACCAGATAACAAAACGCCTGGTTATCAGCGTAAGTTGCTGTCGAACCAGTCGAAGATCCTGGTTTGGGAAGCGATGGCGGTGGCGTTGTCGTCGTCATCGGCGCCGGGGTTGTCGGCGCGGTGGTGCAGACCGGGGTAGGAGACCACCAGGCTGGCTACGGAGGCGCGGGCGGCGGCGTCGCGCAGCCGGTCGACGTCGGCGGGCGGGGTGGCCGGGTCGTCGGAGCCGAACAGACCGAGCCAGGGGGCCTGGAGGTTGGGGGCGACGCGCAAGAGGGCATCGGCCTCGTCGGTGAGCGGTTCGGTGATGCCCGCGGCGGCGATGCTGACCGCGGCGCCGATCGGGCGGTTGGTGGCGACAAGGAAGGCGGCGGTGCCCGCGTGGTCGAAGCCGAGCACGCCGATGCAGTCGGGGAAGACGCCGCGCCTGGTCAGCCAGTCGAAGCAGGCGTCGAAATCTTCGAAGAGCTCGTCGCCGAAAACCTCGTGCGGGGGCTCCTCGCCGTTGGCCCGGTGGAAGAGATTGGGCGCGACGACCGTCCAACCCTCGGTCGCCAGCGCCCGCATGAACTCCAGCAGTGCGCCGCTGAACTCCCGGGATTCGTGCAGCACCACGATTCCGCCGCGCGAGTTGCCCTCCGGTTCGATCACGGTGATGGGCACCCGGCTGCCTTCGGTGGGGCGCTGCTCGAGGTCGTCGCCACCGCGTAGCGGGGCGATATCGTCATAAATGCCCGACATGAAACCAGCGTAGGGCGAGCCGCTGTTCTTCGCGAGAATTTGCACGTGAGCAGCCATTACCCGCAACTTTTCCGGTACGGAAGGGGCGATTCCGGCCTGGGGAATCGGCTCGTGGGCGGACCTCAGGTGGGGACCGGACTCCCTGCTGTCGCCGATTAGGGTGGAGGGGTGACACCGCGCATCCGTCCCGACCTCTCCGCCATCCCGGCCTACACCCCCGGCCGCAGCCACCCGGGCGCGGTCAAGCTGGCCAGCAACGAGACCACGCTGCCGCCGCTCCCCGCGGCGGCGAAGGCGATCGCCGAGGCCGCGGAGCTCGCGCACCGGTACCCGGACAATCAGGCGGCCGACCTGCGCGCCGCGCTCGCCGAGTTCCTCGGGGTCACGCCCGCGCACGTGGCGGTGGGCTGCGGCAGCGTCGCGCTGTGCCAGGAGCTGGTTCAGATCACCTGCGCCGCACCGACCGACGAGGTGCTGTTCGCCTGGCGCTCGTTCGAGGCGTATCCGATCGTCACCCAGGTGGGCAACGCGACGGCCGTGCAGGTGCCGCTGACGCCGGAGCTCACGCACGATCTGGACGCGATGGCGGCCGCGGTGACCGAGCGCACCCGGCTGATCTTCGTCTGCAACCCGAACAACCCGACCGGCACCGCGCACGGCCGCGAGGCGCTGATCCGCTTCCTGGACGCGGTCCCCTCGCACGTGCTCGTCGTGCTGGACGAGGCGTACTACGAGTACCTGCGCCTCACACCGCAGGACCGCCCGGACGGCGTCGAGCTGGGCCGCACCCGGCCGAATGTGGTTGTGCTGCGCACCTTCTCGAAGGCGTACGGTCTGGCGGGCCTGCGGGTCGGCTACGCGGTCGGCGATCCGGAGGTGATCGCGGCGCTGATGAAGGTGCACATCCCGTTCAGCGTGAACCGGGTGGCGCAGGCCGCCGCGATCGCCTCGCTGGAGGCGCGCCTCGAGCTGCTGGACCGCACCGACGCGGTGGTCCTGGAGCGCGACCGGATGCGGGCGGCGCTGCTCGCGGCGGGCTACTCGGTGCCGCCGAGCGAGACGAACTTCGTCTGGCTGCCGCTGGGCGCGCGCAGCGCGGAGTTCGGCGAGGCGAGCGCGGAAGCGGGCGTGCTGGTGCGGCCGTACGGCGCCGACGGCGTGCGGGTCACCGTCGGCGACTCGCACGAGAACGACCAGTTCCTCGCCTTCGCCACCGATCCCGGCGTCCTGGCCCGCTTTCTCTGACAGCGGCGGGCCCGGACCGATTCCGCGAACTGCGGCGCGTCAGACCGGCGAACCCCCGCGCCGCGTCAGCGGATCGCGGGGTAGATCGTCGACCATGACGTGGCGAGCTCGTCGCCCCAGTACGGCCACGAATGCGTCCCGGTGGCACGGAAATTCGCGGTTACCGGAATCCGGAGCGAGGTGAACCGGTCGACCAGCCTGCGGGTGCACGCGTTGGTCGCCGCCTCCAGCGGTCCGCCGAAGGCGATGGTGCTGACCAGGTCCGGGTTGCCCGGCGCGTCGTACTTGCCCGGTAGACCGCTGCCGACGGACAGGTAGATCGCCTTGCCGCGCAGCGCTTCCGCGTGCAGCAGCACGTCGTGGGCGAGCCAGTCCGGGTCGTTCTCGTCGCCGAACATGTTGTCCGGCTCGCCCTGATAGGTGGCCACCACGGCGCGCGCCTGGGCCTGGCCCATATCGGTGCCCGTGGAGAAGCAGCCGCTGTGCGCGGCCACGGCGCGGTAGAGCTCCGGCCTGCGGAAGGAGAGCATCATCGCGGCCTCGGCGCCCATCGAGACGCCCATGATCGCGTTGCGCCCGTTGCCGTCGAACTCCGCGTCGATGAGCGGCGGGAGTTCCCTGGTCAGGAAGGTCTCCCACTGGTTGGTGCCGAGCACCGGGTCGGGCCGCTGCCAGTCGGTGTAGAAGCTGGCCGGGCCGCCGACGGTGAGCACCACGTTCACGTCTTTGTCTTCGAAGAACCGGTCGGCCTTGCCGAGCTCGATCCAATTGTTGGTGTCGGGTTCGGCGCTGCGCCCGTCCAGCATGTAGACGGTTGGCCTGCTGCGGCTCTGGTCACGCGGCAGCAGCACCTGCACCTGCACGGTGCGGCTCATCGCGGGCGACTTCACGAATACACGCACCCGGCGGTCGGTGATCGGTTCGATGCGCTCGATCGCGGGCGTGGCGGGCGCCGCTGTGGTGGGCTCGGCCGGAGCGGGTCCGTCGGAGGAGCCGGTGCTCGGCTTGTCGGGCGCGGCCATCGAGAGAGGCGCGCCTGCGCCGAAAGCACCGATGAGCAATGCGGCGCTCATGGCGACGACTGCGAGCCGTCGCCGCGCCCAACGCCGAGACAGCATGCTTGCCATGGTGCCAGAACGGGGGCCGCCATCTCGAGTCCCTGCCCACATTCGAAAGATTTGTGACGAGCGCCACTTTCGCGATCCGGGCGTTCACGATTGTTTCGAATTCGGGCACACCGCCAGCACACCGGCCTTACGCTCCCACTCGGGCGATTCTTCAGGCGTCGATGGGGACCGCGATGACCGCACACAGCCGTGACCCCGGCAGAGGTCGGCCTTCCGCGCGCCCGCGTCCACACCGCCCGATCGGTTTTCCGGCTACGCAGAGGCTAATTCGGCGAGTCTTGCTAACGCCGGACCGCGCGCCACCGACCAGACGGGTGTGTCCGACGCGCCCCCGCGCGCGAATTCTCTGCTCGATCGTTGTGTCCGTCTGTTTCGCCGCAGTACCTGATGCCCGACCGGAGAAAAGATCGTGAACCACGTATTGCCCGTACCGCCGCTCGAAACCACCGCCGACACCGCGCCTTTGGATATGGCGCTGGCCCGTCGCCTGCGCGAGTGCGACGACTTCTACCGACAACCCGAACTCGCCCACCTCTGCGCGCAGCGCCGCCGCACCGCGCTGGAACAGCTGCGCCAGACCGGCACTTACCTACAGACCGCCGAGGAGATTTTGATCGGGGCCAAGCTGGCTTGGCGCAATCACGCCCGCTGTGTCGGCCGAAAGCATTGGCGCTCACTGAAACTGCTCGACGCGCGGCGGGTGCGCTCGGCGCGCGACCTGGCCGAGGTGTGCTGGCAGCACCTGCACATGGCGACCAACGGCGGCGCGGTGCAGTCCATGATCACCGTCGGTCCGCCGCGACAGGGTGACGGGCGCGAGTACCGCATCGTCAGTCCGCAGTTGCTGCGCTACGCGGGCTACCGCAACGGCGACGGGACGGTCACCGGCGACGCCGCCAATGTCGCGATCACCGAGTTCGCCAGGAAGCTCGGCTGGCGCGGCGCGGGCACGCCGTTCGACATCCTGCCGGTGCTGATCAGCACGCCCGACGAACCGATCAGGTGGTTCGACGTGCCGAGGGAGCTGGCCCGCGAGGTGCACATCGAGCATCCCGACTTCGACTGGTTCGCCGGGCTCGGCTTGAAATGGCATGCGGTGCCCGCTGTTTCCAACATGAATCTGGAGATCGGCGGCGTGACCTACCCGTTCGCGCCGTTCAACGGCTGGTACGTCGGCGCCGAGATCGGCGCGCGCAATCTCAGCGACACCAACCGCTACAACATGCTCCCGCTGATCGCCGACATGATGGGCCTGGACACCTCGCATCCGCGCACCCTCTGGCGCGACCAGGCCCTCGTCGAACTGAATCGCGCTGTGCTGCACAGTTATCGCAAGTCAGGCGTGCACATCGTCGACCATCACACCGTCGCGAAACAGTTCTGCGACCACGTGGCGAAGGAGCAGGCGGCGGGCCGCGCCTGCCCCACCGATTGGAGCTGGATCAACCCGCCGATCTCCGCCGGCCTCACCCCGACCTTCCACCGCTACTTCGACCCGCCCGACGACAACTTGCGCCCCAACTTCGTCCGCCGCGAAACCACCTGAGGCCCCGCCGGTCCGACCCGAGCTGTTCCTCGGGTCACAGACCGGTTTGCCAACGCGCAGACGCTGTTACGGTAAACGGAGTATGTACCTCCGGTTAAACGTTTCGGGCGTTTTGTTCAATGGCGAAGGAGGCCACGGGCGATGGTGGCTGTCGGTTTTCCCGGTCCGCGGCTGGAACTCGGGGCTTCGGTCGCCGGAACGCTCGAACGGTGGCGGGCGGCGGTGCACGGCCGCGGCGGGGAGGCGATCCGGCAGCTGGCGCTGATCACCGTGCTCTATCTCGGTTATCGGTTCGGGCGGCTGATCACGGCGGACGACACCGCGCGCGCCTTCGGCAACGCGCACGATCTCCTCGCTGTCGAAGACCGGCTCGGGATGATGGCGGAGACCACCGTGCAGGCGCCGTTTCTACGTTGGGATCCGCTGGCCTTCTCGGCCAACTTCTATTACGCGACAGCGCACTTCACCGTCGCCGTCGGTGTGATCGTGTGGCTGTGGATCTTCCGCCCCCAGCACTACCGGTTGACGCGCAACCTCATGGTCGGGCTGACCGGCACGGGCCTGCTGCTGCACGTCCTGCTGCCACTCGCCCCACCACGCATGCTGCCGGAACGCGGATTCGTCGACCTCGCCGCCCTGCACGGTCAATCCGTCTACGGCCCATCACATTCCGACGGCATGTCGAACCAATTCGCCGCCATGCCCTCCCTCCACGTCGGCTGGGCCCTGCTGCTCGCCGTCGCCATGATCGCCGCGACCCGCACCCGCTGGCGCTGGCTCGCCCTCGCCCACCCCGCCCTCACCACCGTCATCGTGATCGGCACCGGCAACCACTACTGGCTCGACGCCATCATCGCGGTGCTGCTGCTAGCCGGAATCGCGGTGGCGCACCGCATAATCCTGCCCGCCGCATCGACCTGGGCACCATCGGCCCAACCCCGCGACACCCTCCGAGTCGCGAGCTAGCGCCGCGCTCGAGCAGGCGACAGCCGTGGCACCAGCTGAGAAAGGAAGATCCTCGCCCTGAGCGGACAGCTCGACGACTCGAGTCTCCGCATCCCTGAGCCAAGTATCCGAATCATGCTCAGCCCAACCACAAGCTGGGGGTCCGGGGGCGAAGCCCGCCGGGCGGGGCGTGGGGGTTGCACCCCCACAAAACATCGCGAAGCGAACCAGGCCCACGCTTTCCGTGGGCATGGGCCACCCATGAGCGGAGCGGAGACGGAGGGATTTGAACCCCCGGTCGCTCTCGCGACGCTCGCTTTCAAGTCGAAATCTTGGTGTCTGCGGGTAGTTCGCTGACGTCCGTTCCTCTACGCGAAGTGCGAAAAGCTTCCGTGGGGGTTTCGTCATGTCCGGGGTCGTCTGCGTGACATGTGACAGATTCCGTGACATCGCTGGGTGCCATCACTGGCGCTGGTCTGTGGTGGCCTGCACACATCGGGGGCGGGCTACCCGCCTGCCCTATAGGGCCTGCCCTTCGCGCGTAGAGGCTCCAGGGTCAAGGGCGCCCAACGGGCGTCAGCTTCGCTGATGGGCCAACGGCCCACCCTTGACGCTGGAGGGGCGCGTGAACACAATGCAGGCCAACACAGTCCAGGGCCAAGCGGCCGAAGGTCGCTCCACTCCCAAGGCTGCCGCCGGATTTCATTCAGCAATTCATCCACGCAGGTCAGCCGGTCAGCGAGTGAGTAGGACCGGGGCTTGAGGTTGAGATCGGATCGGCTGGGAATGACCACGGCTCGGTGCGCGGCAGATGGTCTATGAGGCAAGCGAGCGAAGCTCGTGCGGCAGTACCTCCGTAGCGGAATCGGGGCCCGCCGGCGCCTGCCGACTCGGGCATGAGGCCAGCCGGATCGGGCTCGCCGGATTCGTTCAGCAATTCAGACTCGGGCAGCTGTGCGCCCGTCCACGCTCCGGGCTGATGCTGTGTGCGCTGGGTGAGAGTCCATGTCGCCCTGGCGGCGCGGCACGCGCCGCTGCTGCGCCTTGACTCTATATAGCGAAATTCAGCAACAACCCGCGCACAGTGACGGCCAGCGAATCAGGGGCCGCTGTCGCTTGGTGAGCGCTACGGTCAGTCAGTCGTGATTGGGTATTCGTTCACGATGACGGTGCGCTCGGCGGGCCAAATCGACTCGGCAACTTCGAGAACCGTTCCGTCCTCGGCCTTCGCGCAGTGGACGACGTGGACCACCGGTGCGCCGTTGGCAAGCTCAAGGATCGCCAGTTCGTCGGCCGTCGCGAGTCGTGCGATGAGCCGATCGACTGCCTTCGCGTATCGCTTCCCCGACAGCTCTTCAATGCACAAAAACAGTGCCTTCGGAACCACTGTCGGCTCCTCGATGTAGGTCCCCGCGGCGAAGCTCGTAGGGATGTAGCTCGCGCCGATTTCCTCGGGGCGTCCGGTCTCCTTATCGAACAGGTGTCGGCGACGCGTCACAACCTGTGTGGTGCCGGGCGGGAAGAGGTCGGCCACATGGGTGGGCACTGGCTCGATTCCCGCGAACACGATGTCGTGCCGCAGGTGCGGGGTGAGCAACTTCTGATCCGCACGTGCTCGTCCGTAGTGCCGCCACCCCGGCCGCTGGAGTCGGTCAGTCTCCTTGACGAAGGAGCCGATGCCATGGCGCGACTCGATCAGCCCCTCTGACCGAAGCACTCCCAACGCCTGCCGGACGGTTGGGAGACTCACCCGAAAGCGTTCGGTCAGTTCGGTTTCCGTTGGTAGCTGCTGGCCTGGGCGAAGATCTCCGGTATCGATCTGGTGGCGGATTTCCTCCGCGATGCGCCGGTACTTCGGTGCGAATGCGCTGGTTCCGTCCACGGGGTGCCCTGTCTGTCGCTGGTGGCGTCCGGATTTGATTATAAGTCTTCAGGAAGACTTGACCTCCATCGACCTCAGTGCTCTACTAGACATACGGTCTTCAGGAAGACCTAAAGACACACGGAGTGCTTCGCAGGCACGACGTGGGGGATCGAAAAAGCTCCCCGATGATTCGCAGTCACCGGGGAGCTTCAGACACCGAGGCTAGGCGGCTACCTACCTCGGTCAGTGCCTCGATGGGATTGGAGCCCTGAAGCATGTCCAGTGTAGAGCGTTCCCAGCAACTTCCGTCCTTTGCCGTTCGTCCGTCGCGTCTGAACTTGGCGGGTTGGTGCCTGTACTGCTTGACGCAGAACTGCACGTCGGCGCGGTGCATCGAGATGCACGCGGGCACGGTGTGGGAGGTGTGCAGGCGCTGCGGTGGCAGCGAGTACGTGAACGGTCACCGCGATCGGGAGACGGCTGTCACGCGCTGCAACTGCTTCGGTGGCCTGATCGAGCCGGGGGCTCAGGAGGTGGCGGCCGAGGTGATCGAGCTTCGCCCGGAGCGGGTGCGGCGGACGAACGTTCCGGCCCCGACTGTGGTGTCGCGGTCTGGCCAGGTCTACTACGCGGGGCACTGATCATGGCTGCGAATGCTGTTCTGCGTGAGGCGATTCTGAATGCCGGGATGACTCCGGCACTGCTGGCCGAGCGGGTGTGTGTGGATGCGAAGACCGTGCAGCGGTGGGTGTCACAGGGGCGTCGTCCGCATCCGGTGACCCGTCATGCGGTGGCCTCGGCGGTGGGCCGCTCGATGGCCGAGCTGTGGCCGCTCGATGGCGCGGTGCCCGCTGCGGCTGCTTTGGTGGGCGCGGGTGTGCCGCTGTCCGAGGTACTGGACCGGTTGCTGATCGTGGCTGCTCGTCTGGACCGGCTGACCGGGCGTCTGGAAGCGCTGGAGAAGGCCAGTGAGGTGCTGGGGGTGACGGCGTGACGGCCGCCTCCGCTCCGGTCGGTGCCGTTGCGCCGAATCGTCAGACCGCTGCTGAGCGTCGCGCGATGCCGGATCTTCGCGATATCGCCGAATCGGTGGCCGAGGAACAGGGCGTGTGCGCTCGGGTGGTGCCGATGCGGGCCTTTGACCCGAAGACTGGTCGTGTCTCCTACGTCGGTGCTCCGTGCAAGGCGACCGTGGCGACGACCTGCCCGGCGTGCGCGAAGGCAAACAAGTACGTGCGGGTGACCCAGCTGCGGGAGGGGTGGTGTGCCGAGCACGAGCCGGTGCAGCCGGAACCGGTGGTGACTCGCGGCCAGGCGGAGGTGTTGGCGGCTCGTGCCGAGTTGTTCAGCAACTACCACGACGCACGCCGGGAGGGTGATCACGAACTCGCCGAAGCGGTCAAGACCCTGGTGGCCGATCTGGATGTCGAGTTGCGGGAGCTCGGTGTGCGGGGCCGTCTCCCGTTGTTGGACCCGGCACCTCGTCGTCGGGCGAAGTCGACTCGTCGGCGGGATGATCTGCCGGACCTGCCGCGTAAGAAGGTTGCGCGGACCACGATCGGCACGGCGTATGCGAACGGCAAGTATCGGCCCTCGACGTTCTGGACCCTGACCATGCCGTCCTACGGCCGGATCAATCGGGTGTGGGACCCCGAGGGTGGCAAGGACAAGCGCGGTGCGTGGGTCTCGGATGGGTCGCCGGTCGATCCGGAGTCCTACGACTATGCCGGTGCTGCTCGAGACATCATGCACATGAAGACGTTGTTCGATCACTGGATCATCAACCTTCGCCGCGCGGTCGGCTGGGACGTGCAGTACTGGGCCAGTGTCGAGCCGCAGAAACGCGGCGCGCCACACATCCATCTGGCTATCCGGGGTTCGATCCCGACCAAGCTGCTCTACGCGGTGACCGCGGCGACCTACCGCAACATCTGGTGGCCGCACTTCGACCCCGAGAACGAGGTGTACACCGACGGTCACATGCCGGTCTGGGATCACCGGGCGGGCACCTTCGTGGACCCGAGGACCAGGCGGGCGTTGACGGGGTGGGATGACGCGATGACGGTCATCGACTCGGTGGACGACCTGGAACCGGCCCACACCATGAAGTTCGGGGCCGAGTCCAAACCGGTTCAGATCCTCGCCGGGACACCGGAAATGGATCGCAAGGTGGCCTACCTGACGAAGTACCTCACCAAGTCGGTCGGCGAAATCCTGGAGTCCGACAGTCCACGGGTCAACCGCCATTACGACCGGTTGCACGCCGAACTGCAACGCACCCCGTGTTCGAAGACGTGCGCGGTGTGGCTGCGCTACGGCATCGTCCCCAAGGGAGCCACGGACAAGACCCAACCGGGTCGTTGCCGGGGCAAGAACCATCGCCGTGACCTGATCGGCGTCCCGGGCAAACGGTGCGGCAACTCCCGCAAATGGAGCGGCAAGACCCTGCCCGACCACAAAGCCGAACGCATGGAATTCGTCCGCGAGAAACTGGCCGCGCTCGGCATCTTCCCGCCCGATACCTCACACCTGCGGATCACTCCGGTCGGTCCGGGTGACCGGGACGCGCCCCCTCGGTCACACCTGATCATGGCGTTGGTCGCGCTCAAGATCAGTCAACGCGCCGAGTACGAGACGGCCATGCTCGCGCGTGACGAAGGGCCACCGGGTGACGACTCCGTTTCACGTGAAACCGTTGCAGTGCAACATGATTCGCACACTCAGATGGCAGCATAGGGAGGAATCCGCCATGTCCAAATTGCTCAACGAGGCCGAGGTTCGCAAGCTGATCCCGATCGGGCACAGCAAGTACTACGAGCTGATCGGCTCCGGCGCGTTGCGGTCGGTCAAGATCGGTCGTCGTCGCTTCGTCACCGAGCAGGCCGTCTCGGACTACATCTCCGGGCTCGACCAGGCTGCGGCATGAGTAGAAGGCAGCTGCCGCCGCAGATCGAGAAAATCACGCTCAAGAGCGGCGCGATTCGCTATGAGGTGACCGCCGAGGCTGGTACCGATCCGGTGACTGGGAAACGTCGGCAGACACGCAAGCGCTACCGCACGGAAAAGGAAGCCCGCGATGCGCTGGCCGAAGTGAGTTCGGCGGTGTCACGTGGCACCTACGTTGCTCGGTCGGTGGTCACGATCGAACAGGCGTGCGCGGAGTGGCTCGACGGCAAACGGATCGGTACGAGCACGAAAGCGGCCTACCGCCATGCCCTCCAGCCACTCCGTGATCGCCATGGCCCGCTGCCTATTCAGCAATTGTCCAAGGCTCACCTCGACAACCTCGTGAGCGATCTGCAAGACGGCGAATTCGTCTACGCGCACGGACGGCCCTGCAAGACGTGGAATGCCCAGACCGTAAACCCGATGCTGCGGATTGTCGGCAAGGTGCTCGACTCGCAGATGGGGCAGGGCCGTTTGGCGCGCAATGTCGCGAACCTGGTTGATCGGGTACCGGGATCGCGGAAGGAGATGGACACCTACGACGCGGCCGACGTGCGGAAGGTGCTGGCGGTCGCGGATCGGCTCCGCGATGGGCACGCATGGCACCTGGCGCTATCCGGGCTCCGACGTGGGGAGATCGCCGGATTGCGTTGGAGCGACGTGGATTTCAGCGCCGGAACGGTGACCATCACGAACACTCGTATTCAGGTCGACGGTGAGGTCATCGAGAAGGAGACCAAGACAGAAAAGTCGAAGCGAACCTTGCCACTCACGCCGGTGATCGTGGACGCACTGAAACGCGCCAAGGCTGCCCAGGCGGCGGAACGGCTGGAGCTGGGCACTTGCTACGGGCCGGGCAAGTACGTGGTGTGCGACGAAGCCGGATACCCGGTGCACCCGGGCAGGTTGTCGCGAGAATGGCACCGGGTCTGTGAATCCGCCGAAGTGCGTCACGTCCGTTTGCACGATGCCCGGCACACCTGCGGTACTCTGCTGCACCTCCAGAACGTGCCGATTGCGGTCGTGTCGGCATGGCTCGGGCACTGCGACGCCGCGTTCACGATGCGGACTTACGTCCACAGCCAGCCCGACGCGCTGGCCGAAGCGGCCCGGACGTTGAACGCGGTTGTGACAAGTCGTGACAAGACGGCGGGTGTTCGACCGATTCGAAATCGGCGACGCCGCAGGCCAACAGCATGACCTGGGCGTCCGTGGCGGAGACGGAGGGATTTGAACCCCCGGTCGCTCTCGCGACGCTCGCTTTCAAGGCGAGTGCATTCGGCCGCTCTGCCACGTCTCCAGGCCCACGATCCTAACGGACGGCTCAATCGGCTCGCTCGCCGATTATCTTGTCGATGCGGGCGAACACCTCGCCGACGACGGCGAGGTGTTCGGGGACGAGCAGGTCGATGAAGTCGGTGCGGACGGCTTCGACGTGGCCGGGGGCGGCCGCTTCGAGGCGGCGCATGCCCTCGTCGGTGAGCTCGGCGACGACGCCGCGGCCGTCCTCTTCGCAAGTGTTGCGGCGCACCATGTGCTGCGCTTCCATGCGCCGGATCTGGTGGGTGAGCCTGCTGCGGGAGGAAAGCACACCGTCGGCGAGTTCGCTCATGCGCAGCGCGCGGCCCGGCGCTTCGGAGAGCAGCACCAGGATTCGGTATTCGGCGAGACTGAGATCGCTGTCGCGCTGCAACTGCTTGTTCAGCGCCGTCATCAGCCGCTGATGGCCGTCCATGTAGGAGCGCCATGCTTGCTGCTCCGTCGGGCTCAGCCAGCGGGGCTCGGCCGTGCGACCGCTTGGTTCGGGTTCCACCGCCCTATTCTAAGCGGCCCTGAACTGGGCAAACCCCGGTTCTGTTCACCGGACGGCGGCGATCGTGCCGCGATTCAGGTCGGCGACGTTCGCGCATCCGGACAACCCGAGCGCCGAGTCCAGGTCGGCGAGCAGCAGCCGCAGCGCGTGCCGGGCGCCGTCGCGGCCCGCGATGCCGAGACCGTACGCGTACGGCCGCCCGTACAGCACCGCCTTGGCGCCGAGCGCGAGCGCGATCAGCACGTCGGAGCCGCTGCGCACGCCGGAGTCGAACAGCACGTCGGCGCGGTCACCGACGGACGCGACGACCGCGGGCAGCGCGTCGAGCGCCGCGATCGAGCCGTCGACCTGTCGGCCGCCGTGGTTGCTCACCACCACCGCGTCGGCACCAGCGTCCACCACGAGGCGAGCGTCGTCGGGATGCAGGATGCCCTTCACTGCGATCGGCAGATCGGTCCATTCGCGCAGGTGGGCGAGGTCGGCGGCGCGCAGATTGTGGTTGCCGAACAACCCGACCCAGGTGAGGATCGCGATTCGCATGGCGTCCTCGCTCTCCTCGGGCGGCGTCGGCAGCTTCGCGCGGAACACCGGGTCGGACAGATAGTTGGCGATGCCCTTGCCGTGCAGGAACGGTAGGTGCGCGAGCTCCAGATCCTGCGGCCGCCAGCCGAGGGTCGGGGTGTCGACGGTGACCACGATGGCCTTCGCCCCGGCGCGCTCGGCCCGCTGCACGAAGGACCGCGCCAGCTCGGGATCGTTCGGCCAGTAGAGCTGATACCACCATTCGCCCGCCGCCGCGCCGACCTCCTCGATGGTGGACGAGGCCGCGGTGGACAGCACCGACCCGATCCCGAGTTCCTTCGTGACCTCGGCGACGATCACCTCGCCGCCCTCGTGCATCAGTTCGAGAACGCCGATCGGCGCGGTCAGCACGGGCGCGGCCAGCCGGGTGCCGAGCACTTCCACGGAGAGATCGCGCGCGCCGGGACCGGTGGTGCCGCGCAGCATGCGGGGAATGATCCGGTACCTGTCGAAGGCGGCGCGGTTGGCCGCCGCGGTGCGTTCCGCCGACGCGCTGCCCGCGACGTAGGCGTACTCGGCAGGTCCGAGGACTTCCTTCGCGCGTCTTTCCAAACCCGCGGCCGTCATGGGCAATTCGGGCACGATGCCGCCCAATCCGCCCAGGTAGATCTCGTTCTGGAAGTCGATGAAGCTGCTCACGCGGGGAACGCTAGTCCGTTGTGTCCGTTCCCGCAGGGTCCTCGGCCGATCGGTGGTTCGTCGAGCGGTCGGCGGGCACTATGGGTTGATGCGCGCGATCGAGTTGACCGAATTCGGCGGACCGGAAGTACTCACCTGGGGCAAGGCCCCAGACCCTGTGCCCGGTCACGGCGAGGTGCTGATCGACGTGGTGGCCGCGGGGGTGAACCGCGCGGATCTGCTCCAGCGCCAAGGCCGCTACAACCCGCCCGCGGGCGCCAGCGAGATCATCGGTTTGGAGTGCTCGGGCGTCGTCGCCGAGGTCGGCGAGGGTGTGCGGGACTGGCGGGTCGGCGACCGGGTGTGCGCGCTGCTGTCCGGCGGCGGCTATGCCGAGCGCGTGGTCGTCCCGGCGGGACAGGTCCTTCCGGTGCCGGACGGTTTGGACCTCGCCGCGGCGGCGGCGCTTCCCGAAGTGGCGGCGACAGTGTGGTCGAACCTGGTGATGACGGCCGGTCTGCGCGCGGGTCAGCTGGTGCTGATCCACGGCGGCGGCAGTGGCATCGGCACGCACGCCATCCAGCTGGCGGTGCACAAGGGCGCGCGGGTGGCGGTCACCGCGGGCTCGGCCGAGAAGCTCGCGCGCTGCGCCGAACTCGGCGCGAGCGTGCTGATCAACTATCGCGAGGACGATTTCGTCGCCGCGGTCCGCGCCGAGCGGTCCGGCGCGAACGGGCCGGGCGCCGACATCATCCTCGACAACATGGGCGCGGCCTACCTGTCCCGCAATGTCGAGGCGCTGGCCGAGCACGGCCACCTGGTGGTGATCGGCATGCAGGGCGGGGTGAAGGGCGAGCTGAACCTGGGCGCGCTGCTGTCGAAATGGGGTTCGGTGCACGCGACCAACGTGCGCAACCGCCCGGCCACTGGCGCGGGAAGCAAGGCCGAGATCATCGCCGAGGTGCGCGGGCACGTCTGGCCGCTGATCGCCGACGGCACCATCGTGCCGGTGATCCACGCCGAACTGCCGATCGCGGAGGCCGCCGAGGCGCATCGGATGCTGGACGCCGCCGACACGTTCGGCAAGGTCGTCCTGCGGGTGGACGCGAGCTGATCCCGCCTCACTCCAGCGCGCCGAGCGCGCGGCCGAGCTGATCGATCTCGAATTTGGTTGTGTAGGGCGCGAGTCCGACGGTCACGGCGCCGCCCTCGTCGTTGACGCCGAGCGCGTCGAGCAGCCTGCTTCCGCCGTGCACGCCGCTGAGCGTGCCGATACGGGCGTCGGCCAGTTTGGCGGCGATCTTCTCCGCCTGCATCCCGGCCATGGTGAAGCTGACGGTCGGGATGCGGGTGGAGGCGCGGCCGATCACGGTCAGGTTCGGGATCTTGTCCAGCACGTCCATCAGGTGCTCGAACAGCTGGTCGTGGTAGTCCTGCAGCGAGGTGATGGAGATTTCCAGCCGCTCGCGGCGGGTGCCCGTGGCCCGCTCGTCGAGACCGGCCAAGAAGTCGATCGACGTGGTGAGACCCGCCAGCAGCGCGTACTGGTGCCCGCCGACCTCGAGCCGTTCGGCGCCTTTCGCGTACGGATTCAACGACATCGACGGAATCCGGTCCAGGAACGCGGGATCGCGGAACACCAGCGCGCCGATCTGCGGCCCGCCCCACGCGGGCGCGCTCAGCGCGACCACGTCGGCGTTGAGTTCGTCGATATCGATGAGAGCGTACGGCGCCGCGCCGAACGCGTCGGCGACGAGCAGACCGCCCACCTCGTGCACGCGGTCGGCCGCCACCCGCACGGCGGGCGCGGAGCCGACGATGGGCGAGGCCGCGGTGAGCGCCACCAGTCGTGCCGTCGGCCCGATCAGCTCCTCGAACTGCCAGGACGGCATCTCGCAGGTCTCGATCTCGACCTCGGCCCAGCGCACGTGCGCGCCGTATCGATTGGCGATCCGCAGCCAGGGCGCGACATTGGCCTCGTCGTCCAGGCGGGACAGCACGATCCCGGTGCCGAGGCCGAGCCGGGAGCTGAGCGACTCCGCGAGCCAGGCGAGCAGCACCGCCCGATCCGGGCCGAGCACGACGCCCGCCGGATCGCCGCCGACCAGGTCGGCGACGGCCTCGCGGGCGGCGTCGAGGATGGCCGCGCTGCGCACCGCGGCGCCGTTGCGGCCGATATGGGAGAACGACGACGTGCGGAAACCCGTTGACACGGCACGAGATACCGAGTCAGGGACAAGCATGCCCGCCTGCGGATCGAGGTGGATCCAGCCGTCGCCCAGGGACGGTATCAGGCCCCGAACCCTCGCGACGTCGTAAGTCATGTTGGCCACTCTAAGGGCAGCGGGCGAGGCTGCGTAACCGCCTTCCCCTCCCCGGCCGCTCGCGAACGCGACGGCGAGGGACCCCGCCCGGACCGGCCATCGGCACCCGGCCGCGGCTTCGAGGGCGCCGCGGAGCTGGGCATTCGAATCAGCATGGCAACCGACTTTCAGCAAAATCCGAACCACACGACCCGCACAGAATAGTCGGCGCCGCCCTGCCGCGGCACCGACCCGCCTGCACCGGGACCGGCCCGTTCAGCGCGTCCGGCGACTGCCCCGTTCAGCGCCTTCGGCGACTGCCCCGTTCAGCGCCTTCGGCGACTGCCCCGTTTAGCGCCTTCGGCGAGTACGCGACATGATAGGGAACATGACGCACTCGGATGAGTCACCCGATTCCATCGTCGTGGTCGGACCCGACGGGCAGCCGCTGGTCATCCCGGCCGACGCGGGCACCCCGCTGACCGGACAGGTGGTCACCGACAGCGACAAGAAGACCGACGGCTCGGACGACCGCGACGACTCGGGCGAATCGCTCGCCGACATGGTGGAACAGCCCGCCAAGGTCATGCGTATCGGCACCATGATCAAGCAGCTGCTCGAGGAGGTGCGCGCGGCTCCGCTCGACGACGCGAGCCGCACCCGGCTCAGGGAGATCCACAAGTCCTCTGTGCGCGAGCTCGAGCAGGGCCTCGCGCCGGAACTTCGCGACGAGCTCGAGCGGCTGACCTTGCCCTTCACCGACGACGCGGTGCCGTCCGACGCCGAACTACGGATCGCCCAAGCCCAGCTGGTCGGCTGGCTGGAGGGCCTGTTCCACGGCATCCAGACCGCGCTGTTCGCCCAGCAGATGGCGGCCCGCGCGCAGCTCGAGCAGATGCGTCAGGGCGCGCTGCCGCCCGGCATCCACACCGTCGACCCGCGCGGCGGGCGCGGCGACCAGTCGATGGGCGGTTCGGGCCAGTATCTGTAACCCCGCTTCGCGGGTGAGGAGTTTCGCGCGTCCCGCGTGTACCAGCGGACCCGGTGCGAGGATGCAGGGGTAGGGTCGAGCACCGTGCCCGCCGCTGCCGCTCGCCCCGACTCCGACGAGAGTTCGGCGCGTCCTGAAGAGAGCCCAGTGCGTTCAGATGACAGCTTGCGTTCTGACAGTTCCGAGACCACCGAAGAGGGTCCGGTGAGTGCCGAGAGCACCGCGCCGGCGCAACCGAGCGGAGCCGAGGCGATGCCGCCGCTGCCCTCCGACTCGCAGACCTTCCGGCGCGCGATCAAGGACATGCGCGACGGCTTCAGTCAGCGCGAACTATGGCTCTCGCTCGGTTGGCAGGACATCAAGCAGCGCTACCGGCGCTCGGTGCTCGGCCCGTTCTGGATCACCATCGCGACCGGCGTGCAGGCCGCGGCGATGGGCATCCTGTACGCGACGCTGCTCGATCAGCCGCTGCGCGAATACCTGCCGTACGTGACCGTCGGGTTGATCGTCTGGAATGTGATCCAGGCGAGCATTCTCGAGGGCTCGGAGGTGTTCATCGCCAACGAGGGCTTGATCAAACAGCTTCCGTCCGCGCTCAGCGTGCACATCTACCGGTTGGTGTGGCGGCACTTGCTGTTCTTCGCGCACAACATGGTCATCTATGTGGTGCTGCTCGCCGCGTTCGGTATATGGGAGAACCTGCGCTGGTCGAGCCTGCTCGCGATACCCGCGATCGGCTTGATCTTCCTGAATTCGATGTGGGTGTCGATCGTGTTCGGCATCTTCAGCACCCGATACCGCGATATCGCGCCGATTCTCAGCAGCACCACGCTGATGCTGTTCGTGCTGACGCCGGTGATGTGGACGACCAAGACCTTGGAAGAGCAGATCGGCGGCGCGAGCGATCGGGCCCGGCTGGTGGAGATCATCCCTACCTTCCACTACCTGGAGATCGTGCGCGCTCCGCTGCTCGGCGAGCCGCAGGAGCTTCGGCACTGGGTGATCGTCGGCGCGATCACCGTGGTGGGCTGGATCGTCGCCGCCTTCGCCATGAAGCAGTACCGTTCGCGCGTACCGTACTGGGTATAGGAGCCGCTGCGATGAGCCGTGTGAGTATCGAAACCCGTCAGGCGTGGGTCGAGTTCCCGATCTTCGACGCCAAATCGCGGTCACTGAAGAAGGCGTTCCTCGGCAAGGCGGGCGGCGCCATCGGGCGCAACCAGTCCGACGTGGTGGTGGTCGAAGCGCTGCGCGACATCACGCTGTCGCTGAAAGAGGGCGACCGGGTCGGCCTGGTCGGCCACAACGGCGCCGGGAAATCCACGTTGCTGCGGCTGCTTTCGGGCATCTACGAACCGTCGCGGGGTAGCGCGCGCATTCGCGGGCGGGTGGCGCCGGTGTTCGATCTCGGCGTCGGCATGGACCCGGAGATCTCCGGTTACGAGAACATCATCATTCGCGGGCTCTTCCTCGGCCAGACCCGCAAGCAGATGCTTTCCAAGATCGACGAGATCGCGGAGTTCACCGAGCTCGGCGAATATCTGCAGATGCCCTTGCGCACCTATTCGACCGGTATGCGGGTGCGGTTGGCGATGGGCGTGGTGACCTCCATCGACCCGGAGATTCTGCTGCTCGACGAGGGCATCGGCGCGGTCGACGCGGAATTCATGAAAAAAGCGCGGCTGCGGTTACAGGAACTCGTCGCGCGTTCTGGCATCCTGGTGTTCGCCAGCCATTCCAACGAATTCCTCGCTCAACTCTGCGATTCCGCGCTGTGGATCGATCACGGACAGATCCGTTTGCGCGGCGGCATCGAAGAGGTGGTGCGCGCCTACGAGGGTCCGGACGCCGGAAACCATGTCGCGACCGTGCTGAAGGAAATGGCAGCGGAGCGGGCGGCGACCGAAAAGACCGAGGACAGCGCACGAGAACTGGAGCGGAACAACGCATGAACGAGCCGACCGGGCAGAACGCCCCGATCAGCGCTGGGGCCGACGCCCCGGTCGACTCGCCCGCGCCGGAGGTCGTCTACACGCCCACCGACACCGGGCCGGACGCCCGCATCATCGCAGTCGTGGTCACCCACAAGCGCCGTGACCTGCTGGCCGAATCGTTGAAGGTCGTCGCCTCGCAGTCGCGACCGGTCGATCACCTCATCGTGATCGACAACGGCAACGAACCCGAGGTCGCCGAACTGGTGCAGCAGCAGCCGGTCGAGACGACCTACCTGGGCTCGGCCCACAACCTCGGTGGCGCGGGCGGTTTCGCGCTCGGCATCCTGCACGCGCTGTCCCAGGGCGCGGACTGGGTGTGGCTGGCCGACGACGACGGCAGGCCCGAAGGCGCCGAGGTGCTCGCCACCTTGTTGGACTGCGCGAAGCGGCACGGCCTCGCAGAGGTCTCCCCCGTTGTCTGCGACATCGATGACCCGGACCGGCTGGCCTTCCCGCTGCGCCGCGGCGTGGTGTGGCGGCGGCTGCGTTCCGAGCTCGGCGACGAGGACTTCCTGCCGGGCATCGCGTCGCTGTTCAACGGCGCGCTCATCGCCACGGCGGCGGTCGACCTGATCGGCGTGCCGGACCTACGCCTGTTCGTGCGCGGTGACGAGGTCGAGGTGCACCGCAGGCTGGTCCGCTCGGGCCTACCCTTCGGCACCTGCCTGCAGACGGCCTACCTGCATCCCAACGGCGCCGCCGAGTTCAAGCCGATCCTGGGCGGCCGGATGCACACCCAGTACCCCGACGATCCGGTGAAGCGCTACTTCACCTACCGCAACCGCGGCTACCTGATGGCTCAGCCGGGTATGCGAAAGCTGTTGCCGCAGGAGTGGATCCGATTCTCCTGGTTCTTCCTCGTCACCCGCCGCGATCCCGCGGGACTGAAGGAGTGGTTCCACTTGCGCTCGCTCGGGCGAAACGAGCAGTTCGGGAAGCCGGAGAAGTAATTCCGACCCCGGCGCAGACCGAGCCGCCATTCGATTACCGCCGATTTCGGCGTGCGCCCGCTGCGTCGGGTAGGCAATCCAGCCCGTCCGAGCGCGAAGGTGTGCGCTCGATGCGGGCAGCCGGGTAGCGGGCGATAAATCGGTTGCGGGGGTGTCGGGTGTCTGGCAGGGTCTTGGGAAGTTGGCGGTTCGAGACGGAAGTGAGGAGGTGGAGATCGTGACGACGAATGTCCGGGTTGTCGTGCCCGTGTGCGCCGCGCTGCCGCGTGCCGCCGCACCGCACTCCACCTCTGTTTCCTCTCGCTGAACCCGGGTCGGGTTCGGCGCCCGACGAATGGATTCTTCCCATCATGGTCGACTACGACCTGCTCGTTCCCTACGGCTGGACGGAAGCCGTAGCCAATGAATACGCCGCGCTCATCGATGACGGGTACGTGCCCGCGCGGGTGATCCGGATGGATCGCAGTGAATGCGATGTGGCGACGCCGGACGGCTGGGCGCGCGCGAAATGCCCGCGCTCCGATGCCGATCCGAGCGGCTTGTGCACCGGCGACTGGGTGAGCCTCGACGCGCAGCGCAACGTGCGCGCGCTGCTGCCGCGCCGCTCCGCGATCGTGCGCTCCACGGCCTCGCGGCGGTCCGAGGGCCAAGTGCTCGCCGCCAACGTCGACACCGTGCTGGTCTGCACACCCGCCGACGGCGACGTCGACCTCGGCCGGATCGAACGGATGCTCGCCCTGGCCTGGGAGAGCAACGCGCGACCGGTCGTCGTGCTCACCAAAGCCGATGCGGCCGAGGACATTCCGATCGAGACGGTGCAGGCCGTCGCACCCGGCGCGACGGTGCTCGCGGTCAGCGCGAGCAGCGGGCACGGGATCGATGTGCTCACCGCCGTTCTCGACGGGACGGTCGCGCTGATCGGCCCGTCCGGCGCGGGCAAGTCGACGCTGGCCAACGCGCTGCTCGGCGCGGAAGTGTTCGCCACCAACGCCGTTCGCGCGGTGGACAAGAAGGGCAGGCACACCACCGTGCACCGGGAGCTGCGCCCGCTGCCCAACGGCGGAACGCTCATCGACACTCCTGGTCTGCGTGGCATCGGCCTGTGGGACGCCGCCGATGGCATCGAGAAGACCTTCAGCGACATCGAGACCTTCGCCGCGCATTGCCGATTCGGCGACTGCTCGCACGAGGGCGAACCCGGCTGCGCGGTGCGCGAGGCCATCGAGACCGGGGCCCTCACCCAGCGCCGGTTCGACAGCTATCGCAAGCTCGGCAAGGAGAACGCGTGGATGGAGGCCAGGGCCGACAAGCGCTTGCAGGCCGAACGCGACCGCGCCTGGCGCGGCATCAGGAAACAGCAACGTCAGATGTATCGGGAGCGAGGGTCACGGCGCTGATTCCCTGAGGTAAGCAGTCCCCTATGCAACTAGTTGCATAGGGGACTGCGCTACGCTTAGCCTGCGAGACGTGGCGTCGCGGGCGCGTCTCGTCCGCGGCACGAACGACAGGAGCAGGTCATGACGGAACCGGGTTCGAAGCCGCTGGCGGGCAAGACGTTGATCATGTCGGGCGGCAGCCGCGGCATCGGTCTGGAGATCGCCAAGCGCGCCGCGGCCGACGGCGCCAACATCACGCTGATCGCCAAGACCGATCAGCCGCACCCCAAGCTCCCCGGCACGATCCACACCGCGGCGGCGGAACTCGAGGAGGCGGGCGGGCAGGTGCTGCCCTTCGTCGGCGACGTGCGCCTCGACGAGTCGGTGGCCGAAGCGGTGCGCCAGACCGTCGAACGCTTCGGCGGCATCGACATCGTGGTGAACAACGCCTCGGCGATCGACCTGTCCAACACCGACGCCCTGTCGATGAAGAAGTACGACCTGATGCAGGACATCAACTGCCGCGGCAGCTTCCTGCTGTCCAAGCTGAGCCTGCCGTACCTGCGCGAGTCGGCCAAGGCCGGGCGCAACCCGCACATCCTGACCCTTTCCCCGCCGCTGAACCTGGACCCGAAGTGGGCGGGCGCCTCGCTCGGCTACACCATCGCCAAGTACGGCATGTCGCTCACCACGCTCGGCCTGGCCGAAGAGCTGAAGACCGACGGCATCGGCGTGAACTCGCTGTGGCCGCGCACCACCATCGCCACCGCCGCCGTCCGCAACCTGCTCGGCGGCGACCAGATGATCGCCACCTCGCGCACCCCCGACATCTACGCCGACTCCGCCTACCTGGTACTCACCTCGCCCGCCGCGAAGACCACCGGCAACTTCTTCATCGATGACGAAGTGCTCGCCGCCCACGGCATCACCGACCTCGACAAATACCGCGTCGTCCCGGGCGACGCCGAGCTCACCACCGACCTCTTCCTCTGATACTCGAACCGGCCCGGCGGACCCCAACTTTCGCCGGGCCGGTCCCGACTCACCGCACCCGCCGAACCGCTCCCCACGAACACCGGCCGCCGCCGACTCACAACCGGTGGCAGGCCCGTCCCCGCAGACCGCGCCAACGCCTCAGCCCAGGCCACCTTGCGAAGCATGTGAACCCTTTGCGAGGCCTATTGCCTGAAAGTCGCTGGCGGAGAAGTGTGGAATGTACCGGTGGCGCCACCGGGCGCTGCCTCGTGCAGAAAGGGGGTGGATCGTGTTCGCACGTTCTACCACTGTTCACGCGCAGCCCTCCGCCATAGACGCCGGGATTGCGCACGTGCGCGACGAAGTAATGCCCGCTGTCGAAGGCATGCAGGGCTGTATCGGGTTGTCGTTGCTGGTCGACCGAGGATCCGGGCGTTGCATCATCACGACGGCGTGGGAAACCGAGCAGGCGATGCGCGACAGCGCGGTCCGGGTCCGGCCGATCCGGGAGCGCGCCGCGGAGACGTTCCGCGGCAACGCCGAAGTCGAGGAATGGGAGATCGCGGTGCTGCACCGCGACCATCGCACGCAAGAGGGCGCCTGCGCACGCGTGGTCTGGGTCGAGGGCGACCCGAACCGAGCCGACACGGCGATCGAGACCTACAAGACCCGCGCGCTCCCGGGGATGGAAGAGCTCGAGGGTTTCTGCAGCGCGAGCCTGATGGTCCACCGGTCCTCCGGACGCGGCGTCTCCTCCACCACGTTCGACAGCGCCTTGGCGATGGACCGCAACCGCGAGCAAGCCGCCCGGATTCGTGAGACCAACACCCAGCACATGGGCCTCCGGGTGACCGACGTCGCCGAATTCGAGCTGGCACTCGCGCATCTGCGCGTACCCGAGCTGGTCTGATACCAGCGCGGGGGCCGGGGGGGGACGGGGCCCCGGCGCGGGTGCGGCGGTTTTTGGGGTGTTGGGGGGCCCGGTGGGGGGGCTGGTGTGTTGCGGGGTGGGGGGGCGGGGGGGCGGCGGGCGGGGGGCGGCGCGGCCGGGCGGGGGGGGCG